>CASDZV010000047.1 GCA_949285905.1 uncultured Spirochaetales bacterium
ATAAGGATGGGCAACTGAATAGATAACTGAACTGAATGGCTATTGGCTGATCGTGTCGGCGGGATTCTGGTTTCAGGTCCCGTCCCCTTTTTTGGTTCATGCTCCCGGCTACGGTTGGTTGTTTGATGCCGTCCCTAACACAGGAGTCATTGGTTGCGACATTGGCACACAGACGATTGCTTACACTTCTGATAAAGAATGTTCTCTCAAGAATCTTGCTGAAAGAGGTAATGCAATCTCGAAGAGCGAGCGATTGGAGAAACTCCTCATGAGGAAGCTCGACCGCTCAAGAAGAAAGATGAATCCACAGAACTTCAATGAAGATGGAACAGTCAGAAAAGGATTCATGAAGTGGGCTTTCTCAAAGAACTACATCAGAGAAAGGAAAAAGCTTCATGATCTTCAGCGGAAGAACTCCATTAACCGTCATCTTGCCATAAGAGAGGATGTGAACAATATAAGGAGTCTTGGAGATGTCTTCATCACTGAACCTGGGAATGCAAAAAAGCTCATGCTGAAAGCAAAGAAGGCAACAGCCAATGAGAAGACTGGTAAGATTAACAGGAAGAAGAGATTCGGCAAGTCGATAAGAAACCGGTGTCCCGGATACTTCCAGAGTCATGTGAAAGATGTCTTCCTTTTAACCGGAGGAAAGTACTTTGAAGTTCCCTATGACTACAGAGCTTCTCAGTATGATCACACTAATGGGGAGTATGTGAAGAGGAAACTGTCAAAGAGGATGTTCTCTCTTTCAGATGGAACAACAGTACAAAGAGACCTGTATTCCTCGTTTCTCCTTTACAATGCATCCTTTGATGATACAGGACAACTGATTATTGATGAGATGAATTGTATCAACAGCTTCATTTCCATAAACAGGATGCATGAAGAGGAGATTGAGAGGATAAGGCTTTCTGGAAAAAGAGTGCTTAACAGTGGAATAAGAGTGTGAGAAGGAGAAACAGTAGAGGATAAAAAAGTAAAAGACAATATTGGGGGAGCTGACTGTCTCTCCTTGCCTGAAAAGGCAGAAGCCGGCCGCCAATGTGTCCAGCGGGATGCCTGGCCGGCATGATGGTGCTCTGGGTGGCAGCCTTAGTCCCAAAGCCTGAAAATGGTGTACGGATATGGTATAAGCCTATTCACCTGAACCCCACAGGCTTGCCTGTGGGAGCAGTCAGTCGGTTGATGAGAATCGGAAATATGCATCCTCTCCCATGTACGGAAAGACCCTCATATGGTCTTCCCGGAAGAATCGTCTACCTCTGGTCACCAATCCGGACCACGATCTGCCGGTTACCGATTATGACCGTCTTTCACCTGCACAGGACTTCCAGATAATCACAGCGGATCATCTTCAATACATCGAGAAGGCGGAAAAGATGATCAGAAAGGAATATGCTCCCGGTTTCGATATCAGGAAGATAGACCTGACTGATGAGAAGGTGTTCGAATCAATGATACCGAGAAGCCCATATGAGGAATCCTATGAATTCCTTTCTCCTGTCGAGGAAATATCGGGTGACACCGTTACGTGCATGAGCCCTTGGGACGATGAAGAGCCGCGTTTCTGGAAACTCCTTGAACTGATAAGGCCTCGGAACATATCCGGATTCGCCGCTTCGATTGCTTTCGTTCCACTGATAAAGGAGCTGAATATCGATGAATTCATCGCAGAAGTCAATGATGTGTATGGCTCGACCTCTGCTGCGGTTCTGGAACAGTGCATTTTATATGAAGAGGATTTCATACTGGAGCTTTCTGCATTGGGAAGCTGTACAATCGCGGAAGTCGAAAATGCCTTGAGACTGATCAGGAAAAAGGATAAAAGCGGAATCAATGGACTCAAAGAGAAGTACTTATGGAAAGAAATGGGAAACGGAGTAGCGTGGACGGAAGCCCTGGAACGCCTCTACACTCTAGAAGGCAATTACAGACAATTCAATGATGGACATCTGCCATCAAAGGCCCAATGCATATCATGCGCAATCGATTCATACAGGTTGGCCTATATCGCGACATATCATCCCGATGTGGCTTCCAATGTCTTCCGATCTGGCCAGACAACAAGACTCAAGTTGTTGAACACGGGTGTTGACAGTTGAATTCTTATGAGATATATTTCTCATATAAAGAGCGAAAAACATATCTAAATAGGAGGTTTTTCTCATGAAAATGAAGTATCTGTTCGCGTCTACAGGCTTTCTTGCACTGCTTGGTTTCATCGGTGTCTTCACCCAGGAGAGACTGTTCCTGTCCTTCTTCGCCTTCGCCGTCGACCTCCAGTACTTCTTCGTGAAGGAAGACGAGATGTGGGAGACATACATGTGCCGCAGCGCGGCGAGGGCCTTCTGCCTCGGCATGTTCACCATGGCGGTATTCTCGTTCTTCAGCTTCATTCTGGGCTCC
>CASDZV010000048.1 GCA_949285905.1 uncultured Spirochaetales bacterium
ACCTGTCGTTCTCCATCGTCAGGCTGCGGATGCGCGCCATCGTCTTCTCATCGAACTGCATGTTTAACTGTATTCCTCCTTCAGGAGCCGTCGCATGCTCCTATAGGATATACGCGTTATGTCCATGTTTCTGCTAATGTTTTCGGGAAAATTGTGAAAAAAGTATACCTTCTTGTATCAATTCCCCTGAAAATCCAGAGAAAAGAAAATCCCGGCAGTTCATTCTTGCCGGGACCGATTGCCTTTTCTCGCACCCTTTTCCTGAGGGCAGCCGTCAGAGTGCGCGTCCAGAGACAGGCAGAAAAGTGGAATGAGGCCTTATCTCCTTTCCTTTGCTGTATGTGGGACAGCGTTAGGCATCTATTGAAGACTGATTACCTTGAGTAGTACTCGACAACGAGCTGGTCGTTGACCTGAATAGGTACTTCGTTTCTCTCAGGAAGTCTTGTGAACTTGGCTGAGAAGTCCTCTGTGTTCTTCTCGAAATATGGAAGATTGAAAGCTGGATGTCCGAGGAAGCACTCCTTGAAGAGTTCATTGCTTCTTGACTTCTCCTTGAGGGAGATAACATCGCCTACGCTGATCTGGTAGGATGGGATGTCAACTTTCTTTCCATTTACGAGAATGTGTCCGTGTGTAACAAGCTGGCGTGCAAGTCTGATAGAATTGCCGAAACCGATGCGGTATACAGCGTTGTCAAGTCTTCTTTCAAGAGAAATGACAAGCGCATCGCCTGTGTTCATGCTGGACTTGAGAGCCTTGTCGAAGTATTTGCGAAGCTGCTTCTCGAGAACGCCATAATAAGCCTTAAGCTTCTGCTTCTCTGTCAGCTGCCTGCTGTAATCTGTAGGCTTCTTTCTCTTTGCGAAAGCAGGGGAATTAGCCCTGTCCATTGCCTTGGGGTGACCACATACATTAACCCCGAGTCTTCTGCACTGCTTGAATCTAGGACCTGTGTATCTTGCCATAGATTTTACCCTCCAGTAAACAAGTGTCAGTTTTACGCTGTGTCAGCACAGCGTCATTAATCTACGGCAGAGAGGCTGGTCTTGTCAATCAGCAGATGGAAAGTTCTCTTGCGCAATGAGTTAGATTATCTGTCATTCCCATTCGACAGTGAATGCAAGAGGCTCTCCGAGAAGAAGGAAATCGATAATCGGGAATGTGTATGACACACTGCTGTCACCTGTTTGGGTGCAACCTGCAGTGGAAACAACATTTCCAGGTACTTCTATATTTATATTTATGACTCCGTTAGTGATAGCTTCCGGTCCATCCTCTCCCAGAAGGAAATAGATCATGTCGAGATAATCAGCTTCGCTCATGCCTTGATTGTATTCCGGTCCATAGACTTCAAAATTCTGATCAGCAAGGAATGGCACGACAGCTTTGAGTTCCGGATAGTTGTTTATGTCCAGATAGAATGACATTGAGTTCGCTGAAAGCGTGAAGAGACTCTGGTTTTCAGCTCCCATCTCCTCCAGAAGCTCGCTGATACCGCTGAAACTGAATGAGACAGTGTATTTGTTGTCTCCAAGACTAGCCCAGGATACATCGGAAATAGCTTCTGTTTCTTCAAGTTCTGACGCATAGCCTCTTATAGCACTGTCCATCATTGACTCGTTGTTCTCCGGAAGGAACTCAGCGAAGTCTTCAAGCACATCGATGAAAAATTGCTCTACGTGTATATCTGTAAAGCTTCTGCCTGATTGCGAGGTATCCATTGACAGATCCTCTGTGACCTGACAGCCAGTGAGGAGAAGTGCAGCTGCTAATAATATAAGAGGTATGAATTTTCTCATACAATGAGCATACGGCATTATCACGGATGAGACAATCATGCCATGTGTAGACAATGTGTGTTAATCATGCTAATTATCTTCGCAAGGTGAGATAAATGACAAAAAGAGCCATAAGTGTCGTTTTACTTCTGTTTTTTGCCAGTTTCCTTTATGCATTTTCGTTGACAGCAACTGGCAGACCGTCGTCGGTCCTTCTTTCATGGGATGAGGTCGATGGTACAGTCTACTATGATATATACACCGGAAAAGATTTTGTTTCCCGTCTTGATAGCACAGTCCGTTCGTATGAAGTTGAGAATCTTTTATCAGATACTTCTTACAGTTTCTCGATTGCTGCGAGAACGGAGGACAATGAAACTCTTGAGGCAGCCTTTGCAGAGACTTCAACAACTTCATGGGATGGTGTTTATTACTGGAAGAACATGACAGACGATGATAATCATGGCAAGATGAGAAACCTTGCAATACGCGTAGAGACAGCAAATGACTCTTCTGTCGGACAGTATCATAATTATTATATGCTCATGGATGATGGGATGGAACTGAAGATTTTCCCTCTGTATGATTTCGATGATCCTGAAGCTGGACAGTGGGTTGATTACGAGTCTTCTTCCCCGCAGGGAGTTTCCTACAGGATGAATGCAGACCGGTTCAACACTTCTCCATTCTCTCCAGGACGATGGCGTGTCGATAAAGTTGTGATTGACTATGATTCAAGTTCCGCTTACATTCAGACAAGCGCCTTCGGCATTGTGGTTGATACCGTCTCCGGTATCGACTTATATATGGATGAAGGCGTGATGAAGATGTCCTTTTATACCAATGGAAGTGGGATTGCGGATAAAGTGCTTTTCAAGAATCCGAATCCCGGGGAGGGGGATGCCTTCATTCTTACGCGTATAGAATAGGAGGTCCCGTTTGATAGCTGATCCTGATAAGAAGACTCTCATAATAGTCGAGTCGCCTACAAAGGCAAGGACTATTTCGAGATTCCTTCCTCCATCATGCCACGTTATTGCATCGATGGGGCATATTGTTGATCTCGCACCTGAGCCCACAACAGGAAAGTACGGTGTTGATGTAGATCATGGCTATGAACTGGAATATGTGATTGATGACAAGAAGAAGGATCTCATTAAAGAGATGAAGACCCTTCTCAAGGATTCGGAGCAGCTTGTGCTTGCAACTGATGAAGACCGGGAGGGCGAATCCATATCCTGGCACCTCATGCAGGTTCTGAAGCCGACGTGCCCTGTTTACAGAATGGTTTTCCATGAAATCACGAAGTCTGCCATTCTCAATGCATTCTCTTCTTGCCGTGAACTGGACATGAATCTTGTCCATGCGCAGGAGGCGCGCCGTGCGGTTGACCGTCTTCAGGGATATGGCATCTCTCCGATTCTTTCTCGCAAGCTTGCTGGCCGTTACTCTGCAGGTCGTGTCCAGTCCCCTGGACTCAAGCTCGTTGTGGAGCGTGAGAAGGAAAGACGTGCATATAATGAATCAGATTATTTCTCTGTTGAAGCTGTGATGACGGCTTCCGGTACTTCCTTTGAAGCAAAGCTAAAGTCTATCGGAGACAAGGCTGTCGCATCTTCCCAGTCCTTCGATTCCGAGACAGGCGTCCTCAAAGGGGAGGCAATTGTACTCGATGAAGCAAAGGCTGATGAGATAGCAAAGAGTCTCAAGGGGCGGGAAGCTACTGTCTTCAGCGTCACGAATCAGGAGAAGATGCAGAAGCCTGCTATTCCATTCACCACATCAACACTTCAGCAGGATGCCGCACGCAAAATGCGCAAAAGCGTCAAGGAGGTCATGGCTCTTGCCCAGCAGCTTTATGAGAAAGGTTTCATAACCTATATGCGTACAGATTCCCCTACGCTCTCATCCGAATGCATCAATGCTGCCAGAGTACAGGTAGAAGCTCTTTTCGGAAGTGATTATCTTTCATCGAAACCTCGCAATTACAAGGCCTCTTCCGAGATGGCGCAGGAAGCACACGAGGCAATCAGGCCTGCAGGAGATCATTTCAGGAAGCCTTCGGAGACAGGCCTTGCAGGGGACAGCCTCAAGCTTTATACGATTATATGGAAGCGGACACTTGCCACACAGATGAAAGAGGCGGAGAAGAGTACGACAACAGCATTGCTGACTATCGATGACTATACATTCTCCGCGTCAGGCACAACGATACGTTTTCCAGGATTTCTGAAACTCTATGAAGTCTCGACGGACGATGAGAATGAAGAGAAGGAAGAGGGGGTTCTTCCTCTCCTTTCTGGCGGAGAGACTGTAAGTATTTCAGATGCTCAGGGAAAAGCTCACAGAACTAAGCCACCTGCACGCTTCACAGAAGCGAGCCTTGTCCAGAAGCTTGAGAGCGAGGGCATAGGACGCCCTTCGACATATGCGACTATCATCTCAACTCTTATTGACCGCAAGTACGTCGTACGGCAGAGCGGCCAGCTTGTACCTACATTCACAGGTTTTTTTGTAGATTCTTTCCTTGAGCTTACATTCCCCGGCTATATCGATACGGCATTCACTTCCAATATGGAGGAGGGGCTGGATAAGATTGCAGGAGGAAAAGAGAGCAAGACTGAATACCTTGATTCATTCTGGAAGGGGAGAGAAGGGTTCTCCGGTCTCGATTCAGACCTGCAGCGAGTCTCTGCAACTGTCAGGAAGTCTGATGTCTCAAGTCTTCAGATTCCAGGGCTTGCATACAAGTTTGACAATGATGGAAATGAAGTGAATTATTCCATCCGCATCAGCAAGTTCGGACCGTATCTCGCTTCAGATTACTTTGATGCTGAAGCTGGAAAGGACAGAATGGCTTCCATCGATCAGTCGCGCTATTTCCCTGGCACGTTCACAGACCGCGATGCCGCGATTATTCTCTTCCCCGGGCGGGGAGAGGTTTCGATATCGGATGGTATCGTGATTGCAGATGGGCGTTATGGCAAGTATCTGAAGACCTCTGATGGGCGCAGTGTCATGATTCCCCGTCCTTATAAGAATAATCTCACTCCCGAGCTTGCATCTCTTCTTGTCTCGTTGCCTAAGTCCATCGGGAAAGATGAGAATGGGGAGGATGTGGAACTTCTTGCAGGCCCTTATGGTTTCTATGCAAAATATGGTGAAAGGAATATCTCCGTGCCTGATCCGTTCAACCCTGATCTGAATGCTATCATCAGCCAGGCAAACGGAGGATCCAAGACCAGAGAAGCATTAGTGGATTTCGGTGACTATGAAGGCAGGAAGCTGCAGATTCTTTCTGGCCGTTATGGTGCTTACATCAAGTGGGGCGATAAAAATATCGCTATTCCTAAAGCAGAACAGAAGAATGCTTCATCGATCACTCTCGAGCGGGCTGCGGAGATTATAAATGCAGATTCTTCCGCTGGCAGTATCATAAAGGATTTCGGAGATTACCAGGGTATGCCTCTCCACCTTGTGAATGGCCGCTATGGTGCGTACATAAAATGGGGAGACCGCAATGCTGCTATTCCAAAAGATGAGAGAGCGAGAGCAGCTGAGATGAGCGTGGAAAGGGCTCGTGAGCTTGCTTCTTCTGCGCCAGAGAAGAAGACGAGAAGTACGAAACGCAGAAGCAAGGCTTGAAAAGATGGAAGTTTCACTTGGTTAGCATGCTATAATCTGAGGTATGGAACGTGAAGAAATTATCGAAGAGCTTTCGCTTCTGCTGATGTACCTGACTGCTTTTCAGGAAGAAAAAGGGGAGGAGACAGCTCTTCGGACATGGAAGAATTACTCATTCGAAGCAGTGGATAATCTTGTAGATAAGGGGTATATCCTGACGCGGCATGGTAACAAGTCCGCTTATTTCCTGGACGAAGGCATTGCTAAGGCTAAGAAAATTGCTGCTGCGTACGGTATTAAAGTGGATTGATGACAACTATCACATATTCGACTTTCTATGGCTCATCGCGTGAGTATGCACAGTCTCTCGCTACATGGCTTGGCGTGAATGCTTCTGAGGCATCTGGTGCGGATATTTCATCTTCTGATGCAGTAGTTCATTTTGGCAGTCTCTACGCAGGTTCAGTTCTCGGACTGAAAGATGTCCTCCGCAACCTTGGCGACAATGCAAAGCTTATTGTCGTTACAGTCGGAATTGCGGATCCATCACTTGATGTGAATAGGGAAAACATCGAGAAGAGACTGGAGAAAATCATCCCTTGCAACGTGATGAAACGGGCAGTGTTCTTCCACCTCCGTGGACGCCTCGATTATAAAAAGATGTCACCCAGGCACCGGACTATGATGTGGATGCTCCGAGGATGGATTCTGCGGAAGAAAGAGAGAAGCGAAGAAGATGAGATGATAATCAACACCTACTCTGGCGGTGTGGATTATATGGACTTCGCTTCTCTTGATGGGATTAAACGGTATCTGAAACCGGAGACCTGTTAAGCCTCCGGAATGATTATCTACCCTGCAGCAGTGCTTCCAGAGCCGCCAGCTCATCAATTGACAGTCCTATTGTGTTGAGCGTGTACTGCTCGGCGACTGTTCTTACCATTGACCAGGGGAAAGGTCTGCCGTTCATTGTTGTGAAGAAGTCCGTGATAATCTCTGAAATCGTATTGTATTGCTCAGATCCCTTCTCAACCCAGTAGTAGTTCTCATAGCTTTCCATGTAATCGGCGATGATTTCGTCCATCGTAGCACCTGAAAGAGCTTCAAGAAGCGCTGCTGTCATACCAGCTCTGTCCTTGCCTTCATTGCAATGGATGAGATAGGGTGGCTCGTTTGCAATCATGAATCTCAGAGCAGAAGCAAGTTTTGAAGTGAATTCAGGCGAGAAGAAATCAACACCCATGTCGAGTGTGATGACAGCGTTCTTGTCGACAAGTGTCTTGTAATACGGAGCTTCAGCAAGTCCCTCCTCCATCGTCTCCTTGCTGTCTGCAAGATTGATGACAGTCTTTATGCCAGCTTCCTTTGCAAGGCTGTCAGCATATGGAGCTCTCGCATCGCCACGGACAGGGCTGCAGCTTCTGAATATGATGCCCGGTGCGATATTTCCTTCATCCATCATGCGGAAATTCGCAAAGACTGCGTCAGACACGTAATCGTCCCGCTCCTCTGTGCGTTCAAGCTGTCTGATTGCATATTCCTCGGCATATCCGCCTTTTTCTGCCATCTCGATTGTCACGCTCTCTCCAATGGAGGCAGAGGCTACTGTCTCGAAAGAACCATAATTGATAGCAATCTCGAGTCCCTCCGGTGATGTCACGATGACAAGAGATCCGCTGTCAACGTTGCTGTAGTTCGTTCCGATAGGAGCTTGGGCTGTATAATCTCCGACTGTGAGAGTGACCATATCTCCTGGGGCATAACCCGCTTCCTCTGCACTTTCTGATGAGATATCTGTGTAGGCATTGCCATACTTCGATATTCCGACAATGGTTCCTTCCAGAGCCGTGAACTCTGAAGCAAAAACCGTGCTCAATGAAAACAGGATGATAAAACTGAAAATTAAGATTCTTCTCATTTTCTCTCCTCTTTCCTTATTGTAAACACAAAAGAGAAGATAAGGACGAAAAAAAAATGATCCTGAGCAGATTCGAACTGCTGACCTTCCGCTTAGGAGGCGGACGCTCTATCCAGCTGAGCTACAGGATCACTCATAAGCTGAATGACAACATACATTTTTTCCGCCAGTTAGGCAAGATGTCAGGTGATGATACTCGTGTTTTGACCGGGTGTGAATCGTTAATGAATGAAACTCTTTTGACGATGGTTATCATTCTCTTTTCCGTATTTCCTTTTCTTGCAGATAGAAACTGCATTTTTCTTAAATCATTTGCATCTCTGCAGTGTTTAAGTATTGTATGATTATGCAATTTGCTGTATAAGGTATTTAAACTTTTTCCTGTTCATGAAAATGGAGGTGTATTTATGAGAAAAGTTATAGCACTTCTGCTTGTTGCTTTTGTCTGCCTTGCAGGTGTCACAGCAGGTGGCTCGGGAGAGAGCGGCTCGGGCGATACATATAAGATCGGTTTCATTGGACCTCTTACAGGCGATAATGCAAACTACGGTATCAGATGTTCCAACGCAGCTCGTCTCGCTGTCAATGAAATCAACGCAGATGGCGGTATTGACGGAAAAATGCTTGAACTGATCGCAGAAGACAGTGAAGGTACTGTAGACAAGGCTCTCGCTGCTTATGAGAAGCTGGCATACATGGACGAGGTATGTGCTATTATTGGGCCTGTTTTCACTTCTCCAGCTCTTGCAGTCGCACAGCGCTGCCAGGAAGATGGTATTGTCATGATTTCCCCATCCGCAACACATAAGGATGTCACAGCACAGCCTGCAACAAATCCTGATGGTCTCAACTATGTCTTCAGAACAGTTCCTTCTGATGCTCTTCAGTCAGAGGTCGCAGGTCACTACTTCTATGAAGTACTTGGCTACAGAAAGCTTGCATCTCTTTATGCTATGAATGATTACAGCCAGGGACTTGCTCTTGGTATGAAAGAGACATTCGAGGCTCTCGGTGGCGATGTTGTCGCAGAAGAGACATGTATGGTAGGTGACAAGGACTTCAGGACACAGCTTACACAGATCAAGGCTGCAAATCCTGAAGCAATTTATATTCCTAACTACACAGTTGAGGATGCACAGATTCTTGAGCAGGCTGCACAGCTTGGCGTGAATGTGAGATTCCTCTCCAGTGACGGATTCTCAGATCCTGAGATCTACAATCTTGCTCCGGACTTCACAGATGGCGTTATCTATGTCGGTCCTGCACAGGCAGAGGCTTCTTCAATCCTCGCAGATTTCCAGGTCGCATATGGTGAGGCATACAATGGAGATGCTCCGGATTCATTCGCCACAAACAGCTACGATGCTACATATATTCTTGCAGCAGCTCTCGACAGGGCCGGATCTGCAGATACGAAGCTCGTACGCGATGAAGTCGCAGCAACATCGGATTTCCAGGGCGCAAACGGCACGATGAACTTTGCAGCTAATGGAGACCTTGTAGCAAGCCAGGGTGTTTATGAAGTTGATGGCATCACACCTGTTTATGTAGGATCTTTCCAGGTTGTTGACGGCCATATCGTACAGGTTGACTGATTCAGCCGAAATATAGGACATTACTGTCGGAGAGCTCATGCTTTCCGACAGTTTGCTTGTCAAAAGCCTCAGGGAGGAGTAAGTGGGCACATTAACACTTTACATGCAGTACATTGTGAACGGATTGACGCTGGGAGCCATCTATTCGCTGATTGCTCTTGGATATACGATGGTGTACGGCATCCTCAAGTTCATAAATTTCGCACATGGCGATATCCTCATGGTCGGTGCATTTGTCGGCCTGATTATCTATACAGCCCTTACCGGTGGAGAAGCCGCAGACCCGGGTGTATGGACAATCATCGCGTTCTTCATTTCCATGATTGCCAGCATGGCTTTCTGTGCAGTTCTGGGTATGGCGATTGAGAGAATTGCATATAAGCCGCTCAGAAATGCAAACAGACTTGCTCCTCTGCTTTCTGCAATCGGCGTCTCTTTCATTCTCTCAAATGGCGCTGCATGGATTTTCGGCACTCAGTCACGTCGTTTCCCATATCCGTTCGAGAATGAACCAATTCATATCGGGGCAATTACAATAACGCCTCATCAGATAGTCATCGTTGTTGTTTCCATTGTGATGATGATTCTCCTGACATCATTTGTCAGCAAGACAAGAATGGGAAAGGCTATGAGAGCCGCATCGCTTGATCAGTCTACAAGCATGCTCATGGGCATCAATGTCAATAGAGTCATATCGCTGACATTTGCAATCGGCAGTGCACTTGCCGCAGTTGGCGGTATCCTTGCAGCTTTTGATTTCCGTGTTTATCCCTCGATGGGTACGATGACTGGTCTCAAGGCTTTTGTCGCCGCTGTTATCGGAGGAATCGGAAATATCCAGGGTGCTATGATCGGAGGTGTGCTTCTCGGTATTCTTGAAGCAGTCGGTGCTCCGCTTCTGCATATACCGAACGGTATGAGGGATACAGTTGCCTTTGCCGTTCTCATTATCGTCCTTCTGGTCAAGCCAGATGGTATACTCGGCAAGAACGAGAGGGAGAAGGTCTGATATGCTTAATTTCTTCCAGCTCATCCTTATATATGCAGGTATCTATGCCATCATGGCTATCGGGCAGAACTGTATCACTGGATACACAGGTATGCTATCGCTCTGTCATGCAGGATTTTTCTGTATTGGAAGCTATGCGACTGCAATCATGTGCAAGACATTCGGTCTTTCATTCTGGGTTTCCCTCCCTGTAGCTGCACTTGCAACAGGGATTGTGGGACTGCTTATCGGTATCCCTACGCTCCGTCTCAAAGGCGATTATCTCTGTATCGCTACGCTTGGTCTTGGAGAAATTATCCGCAACGTGGCTACTAACCTCAATCCTGTAGGTTATAACAGCATTCCGCGTGCTTCTCTTTTCGGTTATCAGTTCGCTTCCCGCAACAAGCTGGCATTCATATTCCTTATCTGGGCCTTTGTCCTTATTTTCTATATCTTGTTCCAGCAGCTTGCACATAGCAGGTTAGGTCGTGCAATGGTTGCTGTCAGAGAAGATGAGGTCGCGGCACAGTCCAATGGTATCAATGTGACCAAGTACAAGATCAGCTCTTTCGTGCTTGGTGCAGCTGTAGGTGGTATCGCTGGCTGTCTGCAGACGGCTTATACGCTTACAGTCCAGCCGGGATCCTATACTTTCATGGTCTCTGTCATGGTCCTATGTACAGTTGTCCTCGGTGGTATGGGTAATGCAAAAGCTGTAATTCTCGGTGCGTTCATCATACAGTTCATCTCATATCTTCCACAGCTAACTGGACTGACAAATGTCATTCCGGCACAGGCTAAGCAGATTATCTATGGCCTTCTTCTTGTCGTCATGATGCTTACAAGGCCTCAGGGAATCCTTGGCCGCGATAAATTCCGCTATGGCGATCCACGAACCAGAAAGGAGAAGCTTCATGACTTCTTCGTCCGGCCTAAGAAAAGCGTGAAGGGAGGTAAGGCATGAGAATTCTTGAGACAGAGCATCTTACCCGGGAATTCGGCGGTGTTATCGCTGTAAACGATGTGGACTTCCGCGTTGAGAAAGGACTTGTGACAGGTCTTATCGGACCAAATGGTGCAGGAAAGACTACGCTTTTCAATCAGATTACAGGGGTTGATAAACCGACAAGTGGAAAGATTATATTCGATGGAGAGGAAATAACAGGACTTCCGGCGTGGAAAATCAGCCGCATGGGCATTGCTCGTACATTCCAGAACATCAGGCTCTACAAAGAGCTCACTGTTGTTGAGAATGTAATGATGGGACTGCATTTCAAAGTTGGTTCAGATCCATTCCATCACCGGTTTGCACAGGCTGTCAGAAGCTATGTCTTCGCAGCGCGTGAGAACAGGGAAGTCTATCGCAATGCAATGGAGTGGCTCCGCTTCTTCGAGCTTGAGGAACATGCGCAGGATTTCGCAGGAAGCCTTCCGTATGGCAAGCAGAGAGAGCTGGAGATTGCAAGAGCACTGGCGGCAGAGCCGAAACTCCTTTTCCTTGATGAGCCTGCCGCTGGTATGAATCCTGCAGAGACTGCACATCTGATGGCTGTTGTCGATAAAATCCGCAATCTCGGAGTGACTGTCGTGCTGATTGAGCATGATATGAAACTCGTCATGAACATCTGTGATAATATCACGGTACTTAATTTCGGCATGAAGATTGCTGAAGGAACACCGAATGAGATTAAGCACGACAAGGGTGTTATCGAAGCGTACCTTGGCAGAGAAGAGGAGGAGTGAGATGGGTGAGATACTTAAGATTGACGGAATCTCCGTCTCATATGGGAACATCAGAGCTCTTTCAAATGTCTCCATGAGCGTTGAGGAGGGTGCGATTGTCTCCTTGATCGGAGCCAATGGTGCAGGCAAGTCGACGCTGTTGAAGGCCATTGTGGGGCTGGAACCGCTTAAAGAAGGCAGTATCACATATGATGGAGAAGTCATCTGCCAGACAAAACATCATGGCAGCCTCACAACAGATCTGATTGCCCGCCGCGGTATCGCGCTTGTACCAGAGGGAAGGCATGTATTTGCAGATATGACAGTTGAGGAAAATCTTGATATGGGAGCATTCATGGTCCGCGATCAGGAGCTCATCAGCAAACGCAAAGCTGACATGTTCGATCTTTTCCCAATTCTCGGTGCAAGAAAGAAGCAGAAGACACGTTCCCTCTCCGGGGGAGAGCAGCAGATGATGGCTATTGCCCGCGCGCTTATGTCAGGGCCGAGGCTGCTTCTTCTCGATGAGCCGGGACTTGGACTTGCACCGCTTATCGTTCAGGATATATTCAATACTATCAAGCTGATCAATGAGACAAATAAAGTTACAGTCTTCCTTGTTGAGCAGAATGCCCGTCTTGCTCTTAAGTCTTCCAGTTATGGTTATGTGCTTGAGAACGGCAAGATCGTCCTTCAGGACAGCGGTGCAGCTCTTCTCGGCAATGAGCGGGTGCAGAAAGCATATCTTGGCGCATGAAAAGAGGAGCTGCGGCTCCTCTTTTTCTTAATGCATAGCGCTGTAAAGATCCATTACCTTCAGTGATGAAGTGAAATCGGAAAGTGTGATGTCCTCCTCTGCACGGAAGAAGATTGTCTTCTCTGCCGATGGTCGGACTGTAATCATATTGTCTGAGAAAATGCCTTTTCTGCCGCACTCAAGCGCAACACAGAAAGCAGGCTTCTCAACAGTCAGCTTGACAGCAAATGAATGAGGCCCATTCTGCAGAGTCTCCATTCTCAGCAGCGGATTCTCCAGTTTCAGGCATTTTGGTTTATCCAGAAGAAGCGTACGTTCCCTGAGAACGGCCTTTGTGGACATCTTCACATACAGAAAAGATCGCGTCCTGTCTACTCTGTGCATTGGCAGTTCTGCGACTTTGACTAAGCTGCCGGCATCTGCTGTTACAGTATATTCCCTTGTATCCTTCTTGGCACCTGAAAGGTCCCGGAGCTTGATGGAGAATTCAGCTTCTTCACGCTGCATCGTATCGTTCACAAAATATACGGATACAGATTTCCCTTCATCGATAATCAATGGCGAAAGGGGGGAGAAGAATTCTCTGGCTGAATACTGTAAGAGCTTCCATTTCCCGCCATACTCTATGGCTGACGGTCCAATAGCAGGCCAGCTGTCTGCAAGAAGTGACAGCATGCATCCTGCATCTCCTCTTATTCTTGCTGTTCCTGCTGCTCTTCCGGCTTCAATAGCGGCACCTGCCTGGGAAAGATAGACAAGGCTTCCTTCCACTCTCGGGAAGAGGAAATATGAAGCGACTGAATTGAGAATCGCTCCTGTGCCAGTGCTGTGCAGGTCCGCATCAGGGGAAGAAATATTACGTTCTCCTCCATTCCATATGCGGCTGAGTGTTTCTTTTGAAGGGAACGAAGAGGAGACAACGGGCTCAGGAAGCTCACTTTTTCTGCTGGAATCAAGGAGCACGATACCATAGCGCATTGCCGCTTCTGTGAGGGTGTGCCGCGCATGGTTTGCTGTAAGAAGAAGCGTGTTCATGTTTGCTTCTGCAGCATGCCGGAACACTCTGTTGATGTCCACATCATCGGTGCGCGATGGAATGAGATTCAGCGGAGAAAGCACTGCACCTTTCATGAACACTTTCCTTCCATTCACGAAGAGTTTCCTGTCAATCAGTGATATTGTCCTGAATGCTATAGTGCGGCTTGCTTTGTAACCGGCGACAGATATGCTTACAGGATAGACAGGCTGCTGTCCCATGCCAGCCGGCCACCAGAGACAGGCATCTTTCTCTTCTATCGATATCAGATATTCTCCGCTGCCTTCTGTGATTCTCAGACTGCCCCGTTCAGTCCTGTTCTGGATGGTTATCTCATATTCAGTTTCTGAATCATGCTGGGAAATGACAGGGATTATCACATCAATCATCCAGTGACCGTTCCTGAGTTCTGTCTCAGCTTCCGAGCCTGCGATGATGAAATCAGGGGAGCTCAGCAGCTTCATGCTGCGCCAGACTCCAGGGAAGTGTCCGTGCTCATGACAGCGTGGAAAGACGATTTCGATTGTGTTGCTTCCTTCAGTCACATACCCGGAAATATCGAGAAGAAGCGGGCTATCGTCATCTTTCTCTGCTGCTTTCTTCCCGTTGATGAGAATCGATGAAGGTGAGAGGCTTCCGCATTTGATGAAGTGCATGTCAGCTATGCTGGAAATGCTGAATGTCCGTGATATGGTCCATGTGGATTCTCTTACCCATTCTGCACGTTCAAGCTCTCTGCCGTCATATGGTTCGTTTATCAGTCCATTCTCTAAAAGTGTATCATGGAGACTTCCCGGAATAGACATTTCCCATTCCGTGCCTTGCTCAATTCCGCTGCTTTTCATCGGAGATGTGGCAGTAAGTCTCCACCGTCCATCAAGAGTAGTGGTAATCATTCCTCCTCCCTTTTATGTGATTATAACATGCTGTTGGCCTGTTTTGGTGAAAAGCATCTTCAATTTGGAGTTCATGAAAGGTTTTCATATAGTTGATAAGCGTGTAAAATATTGCAAAGGAAGTCTGCTGATTTCCCTGAAAGGAGGTCCTGAGATGATTATAGCCAGAAGAATGACCAGAAACCCTGTTACAGCCACACCTGACATGTCCATAGGAGAGGCGTCGGATCTGATGAAGAGGGAGAAAGTTCACCGTCTGCCTGTTCTTGATAAGGATAAGAATCTTGTAGGGGTCATTACAGAGAAGGATATTCTTCACGCTTCTCCTTCTCCTGCCTCAAGTCTTTCCATTCATGAGATGGCATATCTTCTGTCAAAGCTGACTGTGAAGAAGCTGATGACAAAGGATCCTGTGACAATTTCAGAAGATACAACAGTTGAGGAAGCTGCGAGACTGATGAGCGATCAGGATCTTTCATGTCTGCCTGTTGTAAATGGCACAAAGCTTGTCGGTATCGTCACAAAGAGCGATATGTTCCGCATCCTCCTGGAACTCTTCGGTGCACGCCACTTCGGAGTGCGGCTCTCATTCCTTGTCGAGGATAAGCCAGGAACAATTGCCGAGATCAGCCGTGCACTTGCAGATAAGGGGCTGGACATCATCTCGTTCGGTACATTCGCAGGAACAGATCCGACAAATGCAATCTGCACAATCAAAGTGCAAGGTTGTACGATGGATGAGCTTGTCGGAGTTATCAAGCCATTTGTCTCCGAAATTCTTGATGTCAGGGAAGTGTGAGGATTGGGACGCAAGAAGACTAGAGCTCAGGATATCAAGCGGCGCTTGAGCGAAGATGATGCGTCGCTTTCTCCGTTTGCTTCAATTAAGCTTGTTGAGAAAAAGGAGCCCGAGAGGAAGAAAGAGATAGTACGTCCGGTGCCTAAGAAGCCCTCTGAGATAGTGCAGGGCTATAATCCGTCATCATCTTTTGCCGATATCCTTTATGCGTATGAGCATACTGGCAACCCTTATGTCATGCCATCCAAAGCGCGCAAAGCTGAGATTGCTTCTTACCAGACTGATTTCGGTGCGATTCTCGACAAATGGGAAAACAGAGGGAAGACTCCTGTCAGAAAACAAAAAAGCGTAGAAACTCCTAAGAGCACTTATAAGCCAACGAAATCATTCGGCGATATCCTCTCCCGTTATGAGGGGAAGAGTGTGCCTGAAACTCCAAATGCGGGAAAAACAGAGATTATCGAGGACCTTCCCGATGATGCGCCTCTTTTCAGAAAGGAAAGCGAAGATGAGAAACGCTCTCCAGAAGCTGCCTGGTCAATTTTCGGAAGCAATGAGAATTTTGTGAGGAAGGCAGAGGAAAAGTCCCCTGTACAGAATGAGAAGAAAGAAGCAAAGCGTGTTTCAGAGCCATATAAACCTACATCATCATTTGCAGATATCCTCCGCAGCTTTGAAGAGGGAGGACGTAAAAGAGCTGACAAAGCAGAGCCTGTGATCAAAGCTGTGCCTGAGAAAGAAGAGAATGCAGAAGTTCTCTCTGCAGATAATCTTTTCAAGAAGGAGAGTGATGATGAGAGGCGTTCTCCTGAAGCTGTCTGGTCGGTCTTCGGTAACAACAGGATTCCAGAGCAGAGGAAAACTGAAGTACCCTCATGCAATGAGAATAAAACGGCTGATGCTGTTTCCCATTCCTCATATGAGAGCAAAGGGGCGTTTCCTGAGCTGCTTACTGCATATGAGAGAAAAGCAGAGAAGACTTTTGATGAGATTATGAAAGAGAAGGGCGACAATAAGGAGCATCGTCCAGCTCTGACAATATCGAAGCTGCGCACGATGCTACCTCAGGCGACGCTTGATCTCCATGGTGATACTATTTCTGAAGCTGAATCGGAAATCAGAACATTCCTTGCTGAATGTGCAGAGAACAGGATACGTAAGATCTCAATAATAACAGGCAAAGGACTCCACAGCGAGGATGGAGTAGGTGTTCTCAGAGATGCTGCGATCAGAGTCCTTAGTGAATCCGGAATGGTAAGCGAGATGTGCAGCGCTCCTCTCTCCGCAGGTGGTGCCGGAGCGCTCTGGATTATTCTTAAAGCTTAGCGTTCCCTGTAAACAATTCTGCCCTTTGTGAGATCATATGGGGAAAGCTCTACTTTTACTGTGTCGCCGGGGACAATCCTGATGTAATGTTTCCTCATCTTTCCGGAAAGGTGTGCGAGGATTACAAGCTTGTTTGTGAGCTCAACGCGGAACATTGTGTTCGGGAGAGCTTCTTTTACAACGCCCTCTACCTCGATTGCTTCTTCTTTAGCCATTTTTTCTCCTTAATTATTAAAGCCTTTTGCAGTCTATAGCTGTAACAGAATGCTGTCAATTGCATGGAAAACAGATGAAGCAATACATGCTTTCTAAATAGAAAGCAAACTTTCAATACAATGCCTGGCTCTTGTAGTGTCACATCAGCCAAGAAGGGATGTATGTTATGTATTTTCCCCAATCGCTTTCAAGGCCAAACTTAAAAGCATAACTACCTTCTACCACATTGATGGTATTCAACCATGCACAATTTCCAAATATATCTTCACCAATTTGAATAATGGAAGCTGGTAGCGTGATGCTTTCCAACCATGTGCCCCAGAATGCCGAATATCCAATTTCCTCAAGAAGGCCAGGAAGTATGATATTGTCAATTCTCGCATAGCAGAATGCAGTATCACATATTGTCTTCACATTTTCTGGTACTACATATTCTCCTCCAAATGATTTTGAAGAAGGGTATGTGATTAGTTCTGACATATCCTTGGAGAAAAGAACTCCATCAACACTACAGTAGCTGGGATTTTCACTTTCTACTGAAATAGATTCCAATGATTTGCAGACGAATACCTGTGATCCCAGATATGTCAAAGAGGAGGGTATTTCTATATTCAGAAGAGAATTGCAATTGAAGAAAGCACTAGAATAAATACTTTCCATTCCTTCGGGAAAATTGATTGAAGTCAAACTGGAGTTTTCAAATGCAGAGAAACCGATTTTTTTGATGCTGTCTGGCAGATAAACGTTCTGTAGATTATCAGCTCCATAAAAAGCATAGGATTCTATTCCCAGTATTCCATCGATGACGGAAAAGGAAGAATTATCACGTGCTTGGGGATAGCATACAATTGTCTTATTTTCCTTATTGTACAAAACACCACTAATGGAAGCGTATTTCGGATTGTCGGAACTAACAGTAATGTATCGTAAAGCAGTTGCTTCAGCAAAGGCATCGCTGTCAATGCGGGTGACTGTAGCAGGAATTCTTATTTCCTCGATGGTGTCAGACTGGAGGAATCCTCCTATCCATAAACCCATGCCACTACTTATTCCCGAAACCGTTTTCGAATCAATTTCCTCTGGTATTGTCAAAACTGTCTGCCCTTCTTCTGGTGTGCAAGAGAGTAGAACGATGCTTCCATCTGCTGAATAAGTGTCTTCGAACTCAAAGATGCCTGAAGTGTATGTGGTGGCAAAAGACATGGGAAGAATTATCACAATGAAAACAATTACAGTAATGATTCTCTTCATAATATTTACCTCGCTTTTCAGTTTATGCTCCTATGCGAAGGTTGTCCATTTTTTGATTATTCTGGTTTGATTTGGCAGATAAAAGTTCGTAGTAATCTGAACTGCTATGAATCAAGACACGAATGATTCAGCCACTGTCTTGAAAAAACATATCGCTCGATGCATCCTCTTCACATCTGGAGGAACGAAATGAGCGCATTGAATGATTATATAAACAGTGGAAAGGCTGTAACGCCTGAGATGGTCATGTATACTTCTTCTCTCGACCTTGTTTCCAGAGTCTCCCCGTCCGTTGCAGGGCGTATTGTCCGGGAGCTTAAAGATCAGCGTACGCATCTCAAGCTTATTGCCAGCGAGAACTACTCATCGCTTTCTGTGCAGGCTGCTATGGGCAATCTGCTTACAGACAAGTATTCAGAAGGTTTCCCATATCACAGATTCTATGCTGGATGTGAGAATGTCGATGCGATAGAAGCTGAAGCTGTGGAAAGCGCAAAGCGTCTTTTCGGTGCAGAGCATGCATATGTTCAGCCACATTCGGGCGCAGATGCCAATTTATGTGCATACTGGGCAATTCTGAGCGAACGTGTCGAGATGCCTTCGCTGGAGGAGATGGGTATCAGAAACCCATCTGATATGACACGTGAAGACTGGAACGCAATCAGGGAAAAGACACACAACCAGCGGCTTCTCGGTCTTGATTACTATTCAGGTGGACACCTTACACATGGTTACAGGCAGAATATCTCGGCACAGATGTTCGATGCTTACTCCTACACTGTAGACAAGGAGACGGGCCTTCTAGATTATGATGAGATTGAGCGCCTGACAGCTGAGATAAAACCTCTTATCCTGCTTGCAGGTTATTCAGCATATCCAAGAGCGATAGACTTCCATCGCATGGCAGATATCGCACACCGCTATAATGCTGTCTTCATGGTTGATATGGCCCATTTCGCAGGGCTTGTGGCTGGAAAAGTTTTCACAGGCGATTATGATCCTGTTGCATGGGCGGATGTCGTTACAACAACTACGCACAAGACACTGAGAGGCCCCAGAGGGGGAATGATTCTCTGCAAGAAGGAATTTGCAGCTGCAGTTGATAAAGGCTGCCCGCTTGTCATCGGAGGTCCTCTTCCTCATGTGATGGCCGCCAAGGCTGTGGCATTGGAAGAAGCAGAGAAACCAGAGTTCAGGGATTACGCCGCTTCTATTGTCAGGAATGCAAAGCATCTGGCTCAGGCTTGTGTCAATGAAGGCATTCCTGTGGCGACAGGAGGTACAGATAACCATCTGATGCTTCTTGACGTGCGTCCGTTCGGTCTTAATGGAAGACAGGCTGAGAGTCTCTTGCGCGAATGCGGTATAACACTTAATCGCAATGCCCTTCCTTTTGATCCAAATGGACCATGGTACACATCAGGACTGAGAATCGGAACTCCTGCGCTCACGACACTTGGAATGGGCGAGGCTGAGATGGAAGAGGTCGCTTCGGTTATCGCGTTTGTGCTGAAAAATGCCCATCCTGTAAAGCTTACAAAAGGAGAGCATGCAGGAGAGCTCTCCAGAAACAAGGCGAAAGCGCCGGAAGAGGTGATGGAAGAGGCAAAGAAGCGTGTCATTTCCCTTCTGGAGCGCTTCGTTCTCTATCCTGAGCTTGATCTTGCATTCCTTGAAAAGGAATTTCCGCTTTGTGAGGAGTGATGGAGCAAAGGTGTAGCCATTACTTGCTTATTGTCAGCAAAAAATCTGCATATTGATTAATACAATGGCAAAAAGCGAGTAGAATGGCTGTATAAGGTGGTTTAGACTCAAACTAAGATTAAAAGGAGAAGCCATATGAAGAAATTTTTAGCAGCACTTCTCGTGCTTGCTGTTCTGCTTACAGGCGTATGGGCAGGGGGAAGCGGAGAGTCCTCTGGAGATGTGGAGCGTCTTGAGATCCTTCTTTCTGACGACACTCTTGAAGGTGGAGCAATGGCCAAGGCCGTTGAGAGATTCAACGCAGAGTATGCAGACAAGGGAATCCAGGTCTTCATCAACGAAATCGCTTATGGTGATATGCAGACACAGATCCAGAACAGAGCAATGGCTCGTGACCTTCCGGCTCTGATCCGTTCCGGTCACTTCATCCAGTATAATGATCTTGCATATCCACTTGAGGGCAAGCTTGGAGATCTTACAGGTTCTTCATTCGCAATGGATGGCACAAGCCCTGCAACTGGAGAGCTCATCGCTGGTACAGTCAATGCAACAGCTGTTGGTCTTATCATCAACAAGACAGCTTTCGATAAGGCTGGCGTCTCTTATCCTCTCGTAGAGGAAGACAGATGGACATGGGATGAGTTCATGGCAGCTCTTGATCAGGTCATGGCAGCTAATGAAGATACTCTCGACTATGCTCTTGTCATCGATTATTCGCAGCAGAGAATCAGAACAATCCTCTATCAGTTCGGTTCAATCTTCTTCGATCCAGATGATTCAAAGCATCTTGTTCTTGACAGCCCAGAGACAAAGGAAGCCATTGACTTCATCCTTTCCCTCTATGAGGATGGATATTCATCAATTTCCGCAGGTCTTGGAACAGAGAATGCTCAGCAGATGTTCAAGACAGGCCGTGTTGCTGCTCACCTTGCAGGCAACTGGGTTATCACAGACTACATGGAGAACATCACAGACTTCGAGTGGATTCCTGTTCTCATGCCTTACAAGACAACTGTCGCTACATGTCTTGGCGGTAACTTCCTCTATGCTTTCGATGGAACCGGTCAGGAAGAGGAAGCTGTTGAGTTCATCAAGTGGTTCTTCACACCGGAAAACTACATCCAGTACTGCAAGGACGGCAACTATCTGCCAGGTGTCAAGGGAATCGAGGTTGACTACGATGTTCCTGGTCTTGATATCTTCGTACAGGAGCTCAATGCAACAGATGTGGCTCCAGAGAGAGACAAGGCTGTCGAATCCTCTTACATTGGTAAGGACTGGGGCAACACACTCCGCGACAATCTTGCTAGAGCAGTTGCTGGAGAGATTACTGGTGATGAGGTTATCCGCATCACATGTGATACTCTCATGGATACATACGGTGATCTTTACGAGTGATCCGTCTGTGACACAACAGAAAACGGGCCCGCTGTGGCCCGTTTCTTCATGTTCAGGTAATTGCAGAGAAGCCTATCTTTCCAAAAGCTTCTTCTCATAACCGCATTCAGAGCGCCATTCATATTCCTCTCCGTTGATGAATGCTTTACTTTCCCTTATTTCAAAAAGCCCATAGGAAAAATCATTGACCACAGCATTCCGTTCAGAAGGTGTGTAGCTGATACTCATCTCTGTAAAGAGTTTCCTGAAGTTGTCATAGCTTCCAGTTTCTGTGTTGTCAGAGCATCTTATCACAGCAAGCTGTCTGCTTCCTTCCGCTCTGATTTCCCTCATCCTGTTCATCCCGCTTGTTGTCAGTTCAGGAAGCGATGAGCATCGGATGCCGAGATATCCGTCGCCGGAACGGGCAAAGACATTATTGCCTTCAATTGACCATTCATCATAGACCCATGTGGGGAAATAGGCATGGATGTATTTGACGGCTTCCTTTTCCTCGATTTCGAAAAGCAACACCATCAGCGCTTTGTATTGCATTGCAAATGGCAGTGTGCCATTTCCAGCCCAGTAAGCAGGTCTGTTCTCTCCACTGTATGCCTTCTCTCCCGGATGATTGATGAAGAAGGAAGCTTCGCGTCCTATCGTGCAGTCCATGATATGCTGCTGATGTCCATGTCTGTATGGGTTGAATGCAATGGCAGATGAGAGTGTGTAGTTCTCTGTCGTCACATTCTTTATCCACACAGGATCCATGCCATTCACTGCCGTTGTTATCCTCATTCTGCTCCCGATCTTTTCTACGCTCGTTTCAGGCGGTATGTATGAGGAGAGCGAAAAGAGTGCTACAGCTCTGTTTGAAAGTGTCGCTTCACCTTCCCCTGTAGCTACATATGAGAGGAATGATGATTCATTCAGCTCCTTTGCCTTCACAGTCATTTCATAAGCCCTGCCGAATGATGAGGACATGATGCCATGGAAAGTATTATCACGGATCATGGTGAATGTGTAATTGAGCGCGCTTTCTGCTTTCTCTTTCAGTTCACTGTCATTTCCTGCTTCATAGAGCGAGAAGAGCCCTATCAGGTCCACTGGGAAATATGTGGCGCTATTCCATTCTGCATAGTGGTAATAGCTGAAATTCCTGAACCATGTTATGAGCCTGGATTTTCCTATGTGCATTTGCTCAATGCCTTTTCTTCCACTTACAGAGAAGGTCTCATCGGGGTAGAGTACACCTGCAAGATACTGCGAGACATGGAATAGAAATGCATGGTTTTCCGAGAAATACCACATCGCATCATTTCCTTTCTCATCAATCCAGTATCTGAAGTCAAGAACAGCGCGTTTAGCCCTCTCGTAAAGATCTGCAGGGTATTTGCCGCTATCCCGGATGAGGCTCCAGAGAAGAGGTGCAAGGACGAAATCCGCACAGTCTTCCTTGCGTTCAATCTGCACAAGGCTGTTTTCTATATATCTCCTGGCTTCTTCAGTCACATATCCGTTTTGGTGTATGATTGCCATCGCCTGATGCACAAGCGCGCCTCCATAGGTCGCTGTGAAAGCAAGGGCTTCCGCTTTGCGCTCTTCGACTGTCTCATGGCTTTCTAGTCTTGTGATATGACGCGGTGCGAGATTGAAGAGTATGTCGCGCTTTACAGTGACTTCTCCTATCTGGATGCAGAATGAAGCTTTTCTCGAACAGAGTTCAGAGAAGTAAGGCAGAAGCTTCAGCCAGCTCATTCCATTCTCTACTCTGAATGCAAGGCGTTCTGAGGATAGATTATCCACATATAATGTCACAGGGGATGTGAGCATCGATGAATCGAACTCAGCTTCAACAGCGCCATAACAGTAGGTCGTTCTTGTCAGCGAAAGCGAGAGAAGAAACTGCTCTGCTTCATATATAAGCTGCGGCTCCGCATCCGTCTCCACGCTCTGTATGATTGTCTTGTCTCCATGGTATGTGAAGTCAAAATAGAAGAAGACATCGCGCTCTGCAAGTTCATCTGTGTAGATTTCCAGAGTGTGAGCGCCTTTGTGGAGATTGAGCGTGAATTGCTTCGTGTGCGGAATATTCCTGTCATATGGTGTGAACATCAGCGCTTCACTTCCATCCACCCATAACTTGAAACCTCCGCATGTGGCAACTGAGAACTGGTATTCATCATCGTCAGGAACCTCAAGATAGCTTTTCAGGTTTGTCCAGATGTGAGTTGTTGTTTTAATTGCGGTGGAGAAGTTCACTTTCGAATCTTCGAAAGGGAAGTACAGATAAGGGTAATTGCCATCATGCTTTCTGATACTGCTGAGGTCATGATGAGCGAGAAACCATTTCCGCTGCGGGTATACTATCTGCACGTATGCCTCTCCCATATTCACAGGTGCATAGAATGATTCCAGCGGTGCGCTGACATCTTTGCATCCGATTCCAGAGTAGAGCCAGTGCGACAGACTCTCTTCCTTGTTTATTTCGTAACTGAGCTGCATACGCTGATAATATCCTTTCTTTGCGTTCTAATCTCCTGAAAAGTTGTTCTCAACAGCAAAATCTGCAGTGATTGTTTGCTATCGAAGCAACGATTACCTTGAATGTGAGTCCAGTTCTGCTAAACTCTAACAATAAAGGGAGGTCGTATGAGTAAAAAGAAAAAGAATCCTCTGGACCATAATCAGGGGTGGGCGCTCCTCTTCTGTGGTCCTAACATTATTTTCTTTATCATATTCTTCTTGTGGCCGGCAGTTATTGGTCTTTATTACTCTTTCACCAACTATGATGGATGGCGTAACATGGACTTCGTCGGACTGCAGAATTACATCAGCCTGTTCCAGGATAAACAGTTCTATACTGTCTTCTTGAACACTGTTCTCTACGTTGTGGTTTCCGTTCCTCTTGGTATGATTGCCGCACTTTTCCTTGCTCTTCTCGTCAATGATGACAAAATTAAGGGAAACGCAATAACAAGAGTCCTCGTATACTGGCCGACGCTTCTTTCAACTATCATGGTCGGTGTTACATGGAAGTGGATCTTCGGCGAGTCATTCGGTGTTGCGAACTATGTTCTGACATCAATGGGCATGGAGGGAGTAGGCTGGTTCTCAGAGCCGAGTGCAGCATTCTGGACAACAATCATCGCCACAGTATGGTCGGGGTGCGGTGTCAACATGCTTATCTACCTTGGCGGTATCAAGCAGATACCTATCGATCTCTATGAAGCAGCAACTATCGATGGTGCCAATCCATGGCAGAGATTCATGAATATCACACTGCCTTCTCTCAAGCCTGTCACATTCATGATTCTTCTCACATCGATGATCAACGCATTCAAGGTATTCGCCATGGTCCAGACTCTTACAAATGGCGGTCCTGGAACATCAACGACATACATGATCCAGTATATCTATCAGATCGGCTTCACGAGAAACAGACATGGCTACGCATCAGCTGCGTCAATAATCCTGTTCGTCGTTCTGCTTATTATCTCGTTTGTCCAGACGAGAATGAATGCTAAGCAAGAGGAGGCCTGATTATGATGCAAGTTTCTAAGTCTTCAGTTATCGCTAAGACAGTTCTTTCGCTGCTGTTTGCGCTTATCTGGGTATTCCCTGTTGTATGGCTTGTGCTTTCATCCTTCAAGCCGGGTTCTGAGCTTTTCACATTCCCTCTGACTCTTTTCCCGAAGGATTGGTCTGTAGCTGGTTACGCTTCCACATTCTCGAGATACAATGTCTTCAGGGCAACATACAACACAGCCTTCATTACAGTGTTTGCTACAATCATCACGCTTGTCATGAGCTGTATGTGTGGTTATGCACTTGCTAAGTATCATTATAAGTGGCTGTCTGTATTCTTCATGTGTATGCTTGCGACTACGATGCTTCCGACTGAAGTCATCATGTCTCCGAGCTTCACAGTCATTCTCAACCTCGGACTCTACAACTCGCTCTGGGGTGCTATCATACCGACTGTCGGTACAATGACCGGTGTCTTCCTGATGCGTCAGTTCTTCATCTCGATTCCTAATGAGCTTCTTGAAGCTGCAAGAATCGATGGTGCTAATGAGGGCAGGTCGTTTGTGCAGATAATGGTTCCTCTCTGCCGCAGCCAGATAGCTATTCTTGCTATCTTCTCGTTCCGCTGGAGATGGAATGATTACATCTGGCCTCTCCTTGCACTCACTGATCCGGAGAAGTACACGCTCCAGCTCCAGCTGAGAACTCTCAGCGGTGCAGAGGCTGTGGACTGGTCTGCGCTTCTTTCGTTCTCTGTCATCACGATGGTTCCTGTCCTGATAATCTTCATTATCTTCAACCGTCAGATCATGAGTTCCGAAGTATCGAGCGGTGTCAAAGGCTGACAATACAGCCCATGGTTCATGGAGGTCTGGAATATGGCCTCCATTTTTTTCTCTTTGTTTGTCGTTGCCGTCGTAGTATCCTAGAACTATGAGCAGCATACTTATAAAGAACGGACTTGTAGTTGATACAGAATGGATGAGACATTATGACATTCTCATCACAGGTTCTAAGATCAGACGTGTCGCGCCATCTATCTCATATGACTCAGTGCCTTCTGATACGACTGTTATCAGAGCAGATGGGCTCTGTGTCCTTCCAGGCATTATCGATGCACATACACATTATCATCTGGTATCACGCGGTACAGTGACAGCGGACTCATTCCGCGAGGGGTCAAGGCTCGCGGCATTCGGTGGGGTGACGACAGTCGTTGATTTCGCAGATGACAACAAAGTTTCACTTCTTGATTCACTTCACGAACGGAAGCGTGAGATGGTGCCGATGGCTATAGATTATGCATTGCATCAGGGTGTCTATAAGTATCGCTCCGGAATCAAGAAGGAGATGGAGTCCATAAAGAGGGCTGGTGTTGGCACTCTCAAACTTTTCACAACATATAAAGATGTTGGCTATCTTATAGACAATCGCGATGAGCTGAAAGAAATCTTCTCCGATGCGAAGAATCTGGGGCTGATGGTGACAGTCCACTCGGAAGATGATGAGATTATCACATCAATCGCTTCGTCCTGGAAGGGTACATATAAACCAATTGATCATGCGTCGCTGCGCCCAGCAGAGGCAGAAGCAAAAGCTATTGAGTATGTAGGCTCTATCGCAGGAGAGCTGGATATGCCTCTGTATGTTGTACATCTATCTTCGAAGCTGGGACTGGAGAGCGTCAGGAAGCTCAGAATGAATGGTGTGAAGGTTCTTGTTGAGACGACGCCACATTATCTTTTCCTCACAAAAGAGAAGCTGGAAGGTGATGATGGTTCGCTGTTTGTGATGACACCACCGCTTCGCGCCGCTGAGGATAACAAGGCATTGCAGGAAGCCCTTGTGAATGGTGAGATACAGGTTGTCGCAACAGATCACTGTGCATTCACGCGCGAGCAGAAACTTGCAAGCAATGACTGCCGGACAATCTATCCCGGTATTCCAGGAACTGAGGAGATGCTGCCGCTCATACATACTTTCGGCCTTACAAGTGGTAAGCTTTCGCTGTCGCAGATAGTGAATCTTCTTTCCACGACGCCGGCAAAACTTTTCGGGCTCTATCCTGAGAAAGGTTCGCTGGAGGTTGGAACGGATGCAGATATCACGCTATTTGATCCTGATTCAAGCTGGACTATCAGCAAGGATACGATTCATTCAGCTTCAGGTTACTCTGCTTATGAGGGCTTCAATGTGACAGGCAAGGTTGTTATGACCTATCTGAGAGGGCGGCTGATCATGGGGGATGACATCTATCTGGGGCTCAATGGTGATGGCCGCTTCCTGAGGGCAAAACGATGATCAGAGCACTTCTTTTCGATATGGACGGAGTCCTTGCAGATAGCGAGGATATCTCAATTGAGATCGGGATTGAATATTTTGAATCAATCGGAGTAAAGGCGAGTGCAGAAGACTTCGCACCGTATCAGGGGATAGGGGAACGAATATTCTTTGATGGTCCCGCTCATGATCTGAATGCTGAGAACTACAGATATGAGGATGCTTCACTTTTTTTCCGCCGCCGTTATCCTGAGATAATAAAAGGCCGTTCCATTGCCCTTCCTGGTACAGAATTTGTCAGAAGAGCGAGAAAAGCTGGTTTGCTGACTGCTGTCTCGTCTTCAGCACCTTCCTGGAAAGTAAGTGCCAATATTGAGGGCATTGGACTGAATCTTTCGGATTTCGATTCAATCGCGTCAGGTGAGGATATCAGAAGGAATAAGCCAGAGAAGGACATCTACACGCTTTCAATGATAAGACTCGGCGTTGGAGAGGAAGAGGCTGTTGTTTTTGAAGACTCCAGAGGAGGTATAGAGAGCGGGAAAAAGGCCGGATGCCGTGTTGTTTCGATGCTGACAACGATATCACGGGAAGAGGCTGAAAGAGCAGGTGCTGATTCTGTGATTGAGAATCTTGGAGCAATCCCTGATTTCCAGGATGGCGATGCTCTTGAGAATATTCTCTTCGGAGGACGTTGTGACTGTCTCCGCTATGGAGTGAACATGATCAGGAGAAAAGGTCATTATCCTTCTGAGAAAATAGTAATCGAAGCGGCAAGAAAGGCCCGGGAAAATGGTTACGCACCATATTCTGGCTTCAGGGTAGGTGCCGCTATTGTCTCTGCATCATCAGGCAGGATCTACTCTGGATGCAATGTTGAGAATTCATCGTATGGTGCCACAATCTGCGCGGAGCGTAATGCAATTACGACAGCCGTCACCGCAGAGGGAAAGATAGGTATAGAGTGCCTTGTAGTCTATTCAGATGATGACCCTCCAGCGCCTCCTTGCGCACTCTGCCTGCAGGTCATCGCGGAGTTCGCGCGACCAGAGACAGAAGTGATACTAGTAACACCACGCACGATCAGGCGCTATAATTTTTCTCAGCTATTGCCGATGCCTTTTATTTTCCCTACAATGCGTTAAGATGCGTCGGATAATATTATTGCTCTGTGCTGCTGTGCTTGTTTCGTGTACAAGCACTAAGCCATTTGTTTCTGAATATGAGCTGTCTCAGGGCCTTTCACTGGAAGAGAAGCTTGTGCATATAGGTGGTACTCATGTCAGCCTCGATTACCCTGAGGTCTATTTCGATGGTGCCATTTATATGGAGCGTCTTATAGAACTTATTGAGAATGCAGAGGATTATATCCTCCTCACCACATTCCTCGGCTCGAATGCACCTGAGCTTGAGGAGATGTACCACACTCTCATGGAAGCCGCAGAACGAGGTGTGAGAATCTATTTTGTCATGGATGGCGTCTCTTCACTTGATATGACAGAATCGAAGAAATACATGACACCGCTCTACTTTTTAAGAAGCAGTGGAATACATCTTGTGGAATATAATCCTGTTACTGTCACGCATCTGCTGAATCCGGCCACTATTGTCATTCGCGACCATAGGAAGATGGTAGTCATAGATGGTGAGATTGCTATCGTTGGCGGTATGAATATGAATTACATCTCGATGGGGGCCGGGAAAGGTTACACACAGCGCGACAGTATGTATATTTTCCATTCCGCATCACTTGCAGAGGCTCTCAGAGATACATTTGTAGGTATCTGGAATGAAGCGAGCATGGAGAAGGTAGATAAAAGCGATTTCCCAATAGCGGCAAAACAGGATCTGCCATATGATGGGTACCTTGTGAATACTGAAGGGATCGCAAGCATGTATGCTTCTCTTTTCGGCAGTGCAGAAGAGAGCATTCTCATGTTCCCATATCTGCCAGCACTCGACAAGAATATGAAGAAAGCTGTCAGAACTGCTGTGGAGCGGGGTGTTTCTGTCGATATGGTCATGCCTGTCGATCTCCGCGGTTATGCGGCAAGTGGTATTTATCAGGGACTTCCCGACCTGATAGATTCAACAGGTGCTGCTATCTACCTCTCGATTTATGACGGGGAGGGGAATGTGCTTCCGCTGCTGCATGAGAAACTGATGATTGTCGACTCCAGATATGTCGTCATAGGTTCGGCGAATTTCAATTTCCGTTCGATGACACTCTCTGAAGAGCTTGCTCTTGTGATAGATTCACCAGAACTTGCAAGGAACATGGAAGAGCATGCCGCATTAATAAGCGAGTATGCAGAGCTCATTACTCTTGAAGAGGCGTTGAGCCGCAAAGACAGGGAGGGCAGTATATTCGCCTACCTTTTCACATTCTTCGGAGGCTGAGATGAGAAAAATACTGATAATCGCGCTTCTTGTTCTGTCATGTTCGCTTTATGCTTCTCCGACATTCGGTTATTCTCTCGCGCCTGTCGGAGTATCACTTCCTGCGGGTAATTACGGAGGTCTCACGACTGCTCTGATTTTCTCACCGATGGGGGAAAAACATTACCTTGACGTCTCTGTCTCCGTTGATCTCGCACCGACAGACCCTTATTTTGAAGGCGTGTCTTTCTCGCTTTCATCTCCTGTATTCAGAACACTCAGGCATCCATTCAACTGGGCTTTCATCAATCCTTCTGTATGGGCGCCGACTCTGAGTGCGGGGATGCAATACCGCCCTGGAAGTGAGTGGTGTGTGATGATGGGCTTTGCCCCATTCTCGTTTCAGTCGACGCATTTTGTCTATGAGTTCCTCTCGCCGTTTGCCATCTATGCCATTCCAGACAGTCAGTGGGGCTGGGGGTTGTATATCATGCGTTTCTCATACTTTTTCTGAGGTTGGTTATGAAGAAGGTAATAATCATAGTGATGGCGCTTCTGCTGCTATCGTCCCTCAATGCAGGAGATAACCATGATGTGTCTCTTGCAATAGGACAGAGCAGCTATAAATGGCCAGAGAAGGGAATCAGCATCACGTATGGAATGAACATCGGACTCACAGGCAGGCTTGAACTCGGTATCTGGGGTATTTCATCTGCTGTTCCCCTGCCATTCCAGTCCAATATGTTCGGTATAGAGCTCGGATACTCAATAATGGGAGAGCGTTCAACAGCCTCCAAGATTGCAGGAAGCGGTATTAATACAATCATATCCCTCGGAGGCTTTTATCGTACTGATAACAATGGTGCCGGCCCGATGCTCTCAATTACTCCGCTCGCAGTGGGAACTCCTGTTTCCGGACGAAGGGAGAGAATCCTCAAGACAGGATTCGGTTATGATGCGGTAAACAATGAGCTGGTTGTTACGTTCTCCCTTATTTCCATTGATTACTTCGTTCATGGTACATGGAGGGACTATTCATTCTGAATGGAAAGGAGCTGATCTATGCATTTTGCGCCACTTGATCCTGATTTCAGTCTGAGTCCATATACAGGACTGACCAGAAAACACTGGATAGAAGCAGGTAAGTATATTCTTGAAGGCGTGTTCAGGAATGTAAGGACAATGGATTCCCCAGTCCTCGTTCCACGTTATGAGACTGAGGTCACATATCCTAACAGCCACACACCTTCCTGGAAGGTGCAGGCGGAGTATTATGAAGGGCTTGCCCGCAGCTTCTTCATTGCAGCTCCTTTAATCCATGATAATCCTTGTCTCGTGATAGCTGGCAAGGATATGAGAAGCTATTACAGGAATCATATTCTCCGTTCCTGTACACCCGGAGATGAGCAGTATGTTCTCAGCTACAGTGATATGGATAAGGATGCTCTGCCATCATTCGGGCTTCATACTTACCAGCAGACAGTGGAGACCTGTGCGATTGTAATCGGGCTCATGACAGCAAAAGAGGAAATCTGGGATACCTATTCAGATGAAGAGAAGGACAGGATAGCTTTTTTCATAAAGGATTATGCAGAGGGAACCACCGCAACTCAGAACTGGCGTCTTTTCAACATGCTTGATCTTGCTTTCCTCTCTGCGATGGGATATGAGATTGACAGGTCTGTCATGAGGGAGCATGCACAGGCGATACTTTCGTATTATGCAGGCGATGGATGGTATCGGGACGGGCACTCGTTTGACTATTACTCAGCGTGGGCATTCCAGGTATATGCCCCGATCTGGTGCAGATGGTATGGCTATGATAATGAACCGTACCTTGCTGCCGAATTCGAGAAGAATTCCAACGAGCTGATGAAGACGTATTCAAGATTCTTCGATGAGAATGGACATGTGACGATGTGGGGAAGAAGCAGTATTTACCGCAATGCAGCCACAGCGCCGCTGTCTGCCAACTTCTATCTCAGAAATCCATCAATGGATCCAGGTCTTGCAAGGAGGATTGCATCAGGCGCGCTGATGCAGTTCTTCGGACGGGATGACATTATGTATGAAGGGGCTCCAGTTCTTGGTTTCTATGGTCCGTTCACTCCGATGGTGCAGGGTTACAGCTGTGCCGAAAGCCCTCTCTGGCTCGGAAAAGCGTTCCTCTGCCTTGAGCTTGCTGAGGACCATCCTTTCTGGACTGCAAAGGAAGAGAATGGAATATGGGAAGAGATGGAAGATGGAGAAACAATGGAGACTGTCCTTGACGGGCCCGGACTCTGCACAGCAAACCATCATGATAACGGAACTATGGAACTGCGGACTGGAAAGGTCCTGAAGCGTGCTGATGACAGCAATGGAAGATGGTGCTATGCAAAGCTTTCATACAACAGCCGCTATCCATGGGAATCCGATCTTCCCTCTGGACTGAGCGCGTCAGCTTATGTTGTCAGGGAGAATGATATCTCCAGGACAGAGCAGATCAACAGCATATTGTGGAGTGGTATGAGAAATGATGTTCTCTATCGGCGGGCATTCTTTGGCTTTGACAGTTCTGGGGACATGCACTGGACAAGTGCGATAGATCTTGCGGATTTCCCTGTGAAGCGGGGCCTTGTCAGAGCCGATAAACTGAGACTCTTCCATAAACCAGCTGACGTGTATCTTGGTTCCTATGGTTTTCCATGCCCGGATGCTGAGTATCGTATAGAGACGGAAGGCGACGCAAAAGCTGTTATCATAAAAGGCCGTGGAAGCGATGGGAGAATGCGTCATATGGCAATGACTCTCTATTCCGGCTGGGATGATATCTTTGTGGAGAAGAGTTCTGGTACCAACCCCGATACAGCAGAAAGCTATATCATCTTTGCGCATGCTGAGAGGAAACGGGTTTTCTCATATGATCCATATATTCTCATCAGCCAGGTCATAACAAAGGAAGGAGAGGAAGGTTTTGACAGGAGTGAGATCTTCAGTATCCAGGAGATAACTTACTGTGATAAAGAGAAATGCGGTGGGTACGGACCTGTTGTGATCAAGATGAATACAGGAAAGACGTACACTGTCGATTTCAACGGAATCGAAGGCAGCTTGATGCTCTGATAGACAAGAGCCGGCTGATGAAGAGAATCTCACCATACCGGCTTGTCCTGAATTCTTAGTCAAAGAGCTTTTCCGGGCTGTGTCATTTCCCTTCAAGTGCCATCATCTTGTCAATCCTGCGCTGATGCCGTCCTCCTTCGAACTCTGCGTCGATGAATGAATCAAGAATCTGAGTTACAGGTTCCGGGTAATCAATTCTTCCACCGAATGCGATGAAGTTGGCATTGTTGTGACGCTTTGTCATCTCGGCAGCGTAGCTGTTCTGGGGGAGGGCACACCGGATACCTTTCATCTTGTTCGCGGATACAGATATCCCGATGCCGGTACCGCAGATGAGAACGCCGAAGTCGTAGCTGCCACTGCGATACTCTTTAACAGCTTTTTCTGCGTAATCAGGGTAATCTACGCTCTCTGATGTATCAGTTCCTAGGTACACAGCCTCGATGCCCCGCTTCCCCAGATGTTCCAGTATAGTCTTTGCAAGTTCGACTCCGCCGTGATCATTGGCAACGACTGCTTTCATTTTCTCATCTCCTCGCAAAGAGTTTAGCATCATGCGGCAGAAAAATGTACACTGTGGCGGATTTGATGGTCAGTTAATATTCATAGCTCATGTTTTTTCGTTTATCATTGATGTATGAGAATATTCGTGACCGGCCATAGAAACCCAGATATGGACTCTGTATGTGCAGCGTATTCATATGCAGTACTGAAGAACAGAATCGATTCAGCTAATGAATATATCCCAGCGATGCTTGGCTCTGGTAACAGCAATACCAAGAAAGTATTCTCGGATCTGGGACTGTCGATGCCCCAGTTCCTTCGCGATGTGAGACCACGGGTAGGGGAAGTGCAGCGGAAGGCAACTGTCTCTGTTTCGTCTTCCGATCCTCTGTATCTTCTTCTCGATATCTTCCAGCGCCGTCATCCTTCAGTAGTTCCCGTTATTGACAATGGTGAGTTCAAAGGACTCTTGTCAGCAGATGACATAAACGGGTTCTTCCTCCGGGAGAACAGTGGAGCTGTCAGGCAGCGGTATCTTCTATCTGAGGGAAATATTGAGCGGGTTATCGAAGGTGAGTATATACAGCATGGGCACTGTGGTATCGTGCGCGCCCCATATATGATCGGTGCTATGGAATATGATGTCTATCTTTCGCGCCTGACTCGTTTAGTGGACAAACCTGTGCTCATCATAGGGTATAGAAAGAAGCATATACTTGCAGCTGTAGAGAATCAGCTTCCGGGTATTGTGCTGACAGGTGTTCCAGATCCGACAAAGATGGATATAGACTTCTCATCGTACAAAGGCTTTGTTTATGTCTCTTATCTTGATACTGCTGAGACTCTTCGTCTGCTTCGGCTCTCAACACCCGTTTCGGATATCCTCCCGGAGTATACTCAGGATATGGGCATTGAAGGCTCGATGCTTTTCGATGAAGCGAAACAGAAGCTTCAGGATAGTGAATACAGAGGCCTTTCGGTATTTGATAACGGAAAATGGACTGGATATGTCACAAGGCGCTGTTTCCTTGATAAACCCCGTCAGCCCATCATTCTTGTTGATCACAATGAAGCAGAGCAGAGCGTGCAGGGCATTGAGGATGCTGATATCAAGGAAATCCTGGACCATCATCGCCTTGCACCTCCCCGGATGCGTACTCCCATCTATATCGTCTCAGAACCGCTTGGCTCCACATGCACGATAGTCTATGAGCAGTTCAGGAAGTGGGGTGTCGACATCGATCCGGTAACAGGGCGCATTATGCTTTCGGGCCTGACTGCAGATACTGTCATGCTCAAGAGTCCCACGACCACAGATTATGACAGGCATGTGGCGTCTCGTCTTTGTGAGATTGCAGGAGTACAGGATTATGAAGCATTCGGACGTGCTCTCTTCTCAGATGGGGCTTCTCTTTCGGAAAAAGATCCTGAATCTGTCATTCTCAGCGATATGAAAACATACCATGAGAAAGATGTCAGGTTTGCGATAGGACAGGTTGAGGTGATGACTCTGGAAGAAGTGAGGGATATCAGGGAGGATTACTTCAAGGCACTGGAGAAAGTCAGGGAAGAACATGGTCTTGACTGGTGCATGCTTCTCATTTCCGATGTGATAAAGGAGACTTCCATCCTGCTTATGACACCGTTTGAGAAGGCTTCCCATCTCATTTACGAGAAGATAGAGGACTCTGCATACAGCCTTCCCGGTGTCCTTTCCAGGAAAAAGCAGCTGCTTCCTGAGGTTCTGAGAGTGCTTGACGCCTGACTCATACGCCCTGCACTTTGATGATTGATGGTATCTGCCTTATTGCCTGTGTCGTCTTCTTCATCGCCTCTTCATTGTCTGCGCTGATGGTAAACGTTCCGACAAGGCCTTCTGGAGAGACGTCGAGCGCGCCCTGAATAAGATGACTGTTGTGTTTGCGGACGGCATTGTCTATCTCGCTGAAGAGCTCTGAGTTGAACTTTGCAGTCACAGAGAAGCGTCTGACCAGTTCCTGGCTGTCCCATTCAACAGGCACAATGCGTTCCTCCGCTTCAGGCATGTTTGCGAGGTTCGGACAATCTTTCTTGTGTATGACATAGCCGCGGCCCCTGGTGATGTATGCCACTATGTCATCGCCATGGACTGGATTGCAGCACTTTGCGAAGTCAAAGAGGATGTTGCTGTTTTCGCCGATGATGACTGTTCCCTTCTTCTCATGGGATACGAATCTGAGCCCCTGCATCGAAGGTATGATCTTCTTTGCATTCTCCATCGCGGGATTCTGCACAGGCTGCTGTTTCTTCTGTGGCTGTGCAATCGGCAGGTTTGTCGTCTCGTTCTTGTTCAGCCATGCTCGTATCTTCTTGCGTGCAGATGTTGTCTGCGCATACTCAAGCCATTGCTGGTTCGGGTGGGCATTGGGACTTGTCATGATCTCGACAATCTGAGTATTCCCAAGAGGCTTGTTGAGAGGGATGATTGATCCGTCAGCACGCGCTCCGGAACAGTGGTTGCCGATTTCCGTATGGACTTTATAAGCGAAGTCGAGTGCAGTGGAACCCACGGGCAGCTCTATGACATGTCCTTGCGGGGTGAAAATGACGATTGAATCCTTCAGAAGCTCATTCTTGATTTCATCCATGAAGTCTTCGCTCTGCGCAATCTCCTTGGACCATGTCTTTATCTTGCGTATGATTTTCTGATAATTGATGGAATCAACGGTCTTCCACGTTCCTGATTCAGAGCCGGATGCCGCTTTGTATGCCCAATGTGCCGCAACGCCTTCCTCCGCAGTCTTGTGCATCTCCTGAGTTCGTATCTGAATCTCAAGGTGCCTGTTCTGCGGGCCAAGGACAGTAGTATGCAAGGACTGGTAGTTGTTGGCTTTAGGCATTGCGATATAGTCCTTGAAACGTCCTTCAATTGGTATCCACATGGAATGGATGACGCCAAGGATTGTGTAGCATTCAACTGTTGTCTGGCAGATGACGCGTATTCCGAGGATGTCGTAGATCTCGTCAATCTCCTTCTTCCTCTTCTTGATTTTCTGATAGATGGAGTAGGCGTGTTTTACACGTCCTGTTATCTCGATGTCCGTGATTCCTGCTTTTGCGCATGCTTCGGCAATGGCTTTGGACACCTGTTTGATATACGCGGTATATTCACCTTTCTTTTCCAGAAGATACCCGTTGATATATTCATATGATTCAGGCTTCAGAGCTTTCAGCGAGAGATCTTCCAGCTCGCTTTTGATTGTCTGCATACCCAGACTGTCTGCAATGGGAGCGAATATATCCAGACAGTCCTCTGCAAATGCTCTCTTCCGCTCAGGTGAAAGACCTGAGATGGTTCGCATATTGTGCAGTTTGTCAGCAAGTTTGATGAGAATAACTCTCAGGTCCTTTGACATAGCGAAGAACATTTTCTTGATAGTCTCCGCTTCCTGTATTGATTTCTCATCTGTGATTCTTGAGATTTTCGTGACGGCCTGAACCATTTCTCCGACTTCCTTGCCGAAGATTGTCGCTATCTCCTCTTCAGTTGTGTCCGTATCTTCAAGTGTGTCGTGTAAAAGTCCTGCAGAGACAGTGTCTGCATCCATGCCGATCTGCATGAGTATCTCGGCAACAGCCATCGGATGGGTTATGTAAGGCTCTCCTGTCTTCCGTTTCTGATCTCCGTGTTTCTTTGCCGCAAACACAGCAGCGGCTGCAATCTTGTCTTTGTCATCATCGGAGTAGCGTATGATTTTCTTCACAAAGCGATCGACAAGTTCTTTATTCGGAAAGTCTTCTGCCATATATCACACGCTCCTTACCTGCAAGATCCCTTACACTGTGGATATCTCTGAAACCACTCTTTTCAAGAAGACTACCACATATTCCTATCTGCCGGTAGTCGCATTCCATTGCCAGGATGCCATTATTTCTCAGATATGATGGAGCTGTGGCCACTATCTCCCTGATAATGCCAAGTCCGTCAGCGCCCCCACCTATGAATGCATTCTCTGGTTCTGCTTTCACATCCTTGTCTGTTTCTTCATACCACTTGTCTGTAAGGTACGGAGGATTCGAGGCAATGATATCAAACTGCATTCCGGACCATGGCATGAAAAGGGATCCTAGTCTTCCATCCCCCTTCCGCCCTGTAATCCGTTCATAATTCTCTTTCGCTATTTCAAGCGCATTCTTCGAAATGTCAGAGAATGCCACATCTCTTTTCAAAGCATATGCGACAGAGGCTGCTATCGCACCGCTTCCTGTGCAGAGATCGAGAATTTCCGGGCTTTCTGATTCCGCTGCCAATTTCAGTACAGTATCAACAAGCGTTTCTGTGTCAGGCCGGGGAATGAGAGTGTCTGGAGTGACATGGAATGAGTGCCCGTAGAACTCTTTTTCACCAGAAATATAAGCCATAGGCATTCCGGAGAGCCTCATTTCCAGAATTTCAAACGCTTTTTTCTCCGCTTCCTTGCTTACATCTGATCCGGATTCTGTAATCTGCTTCACGTCATTCAGCCCCGTTGCAAGCTCAATGATAATTCTTGCATCTGTGCTTTCTGTATGCTTCAGCAGTTCTCTTCTCAGCTCCGAGACTCTCACGCTTCTTTCAGTGCCTCCTCGCCAGCTGCCAGCTTCAGGGCATCAAGAAGTTCATCGAGGTTGCCTTCCATTATGGAATCAAGTTTATACAGTGTCAGGTTGATTCTGTGATCTGTTACTCTGTTCTGCGGGAAATTGTATGTGCGGATACGTTCAGATCTGTCTCCTGATCCTACCATGCTGCGGCGTGCATCAGCTCTTTCCTTCTGCTTTTTCGCTTCTTCCATCTCATAGAGCCGGGAACGGAGGACTCTCATGGCTTTTGCCCTGTTCTTGATCTGGGACTTCTCATCCTGACAGATGACAACAAGCCCTGTCGGGATATGTGTGATGCGCACAGCGGAGTCTGTAGTGTTCACGCACTGCCCACCGGGGCCTCCAGCACGCATTACATCGATTCTCAGATCTTCCTGTCTGATCTCTATATCTGTCTCTTCCGCCTCTGGCAGCACGGCAACAGTTATCGCAGAGGTGTGGATTCTTCCACCCGATTCTGTCTCTGGCACTCGCTGGACACGGTGGACACCTGATTCAAAGCGGAGCGAACCGTAGACATCCTTGCCGGAGATGGAGACTACGATTTCCTTATAGCCTCCGATGCCTGATTCGCTTGAGGACATGATTTCCATCTTCCAATGCTTGCTTTCCGCATAATGGGAGTACATGCGGAATATATCTGCAGCGAACAAAGATGCTTCATCTCCGCCTGTCCCCGCGCGGATTTCCATGATTATATTCTTTCCTTCAAGAGGATCTGGCGGAATGAGGAGAATACGGCATTCCTTTTCTTTTGCCTCGTACTCACTTTCAAGCGCCTGCAGCTCTTCTTTTGCCATCTCAACAAGCTCTGCATCCTCTTCGCCTCTGATCATTTCTCTGGAGTCTGCTATCTGCTTTTCCAGTTCTTTCATCTCAGTAAGCTTTTCAACAACGGGTGCTAAGTGCGATCGCTCCTGCATCAGCGTCTTGTAGAGATTCATGTCACTCAAGGCGTCTCCAGAGAGGCGCTTGTCGAGTTCCTCAAGCTGTATTTTGTAACCATCAAGCTTATCTGTTAATTCGGACATAGTTACTCTTTTATCATTTAATGACTTTATCGAAAAGCTCCTCTCCGTATTCCTTCAGCTTCAGGAGAATTTCCTTGTCGTGGTAATCAGTCTCAACGCTTTCAAGCTTTTCATTGACACTCCTCATGTAAAGCTCATATGTCGGAGTTCCTTCAACAGGTGGATTGATAAGACGGAGGGCGCAGAAGTTCTTCCAGTTCTTCTTCTCCTTCTCCGGCAGGACTTCTGGCCAGTTTCTTGCCACTTGCCTCCATAGAAGCTTGTGATACTTGTCGTCATCAAAGAGGTGTTCGCCCTTTTTCAGCTTGTCTTCCGGTTTCATCGCTCTGATAGAAGCCATCACACCTTTGTCATGGTCTGAAGGGAAGCTGTTATAGATAGTGAGATCGGGATCCTTTGCGTTTTCCTCGTATGGTTCTCTTGCAGCAAGCACCGATTCCTTTCTCAGTACTGGTGAGGAGATTGCCTTGCTGGCTTTCTGCAATATCCAGGCTTTTGTGAAACCAAGCCGCTCCTCGCTCTTCTGGTCGAGCGTGTTCAGAGGTGCGATGAATGGCGCTCTGTTGATCATCAGACGCATTATTCCCGTTTCCTGATATGTTCCTTCTGCACTTTCCGGAATATCGTGTGTGAGATCAAAGCAATAAAGAGCCGCGGATTTCTCAGCTTCATAGAAAAGAGGAAGCAAGGGGTGTGTATTGCCGCGCTCTGAGACAAATAACGGACAGGTATGCAGAAATGGAATGTGATTGAGCACCTGTATCTCTTTCGCTATCTCTTTCCTGTAGCGATGGTCCAGTGCCCACTGGAAGAGCTTCGGCTGCTTTTCCTTTATCAGTTTTGCAATCGCAATTGTCGCTCTGACATCGACAAGGGCGTCATGGGCTCCCAGCTGTTCGATATTATTCTCCGCTGTAAGATCTGTGAGTTTGAATGAAGGTGCATTTGTCTCTGGATTGAGTGTGGAGAAATTGATACCTTCTGGACGCAGGTCACGTGTTGCGCGTACAAGATTGATGATGTCCCACCTTGAACATCTGTTTCGGTATTCTCGCTCAAACGGATCGTAAAGGTTGCGATAGAGCGTCGAGCGGATGACCTCATCATCGAAATTGATGCTGTTGTAGCCTACTGTGATAGTGTCAGGAACCATGAACTCTGAGACGAGCGTGTTTATCATATCAGCTTCACACATGCCCTTCTCATTCACTTCCTGCGGTGTTATCCCTGTGACAAGGCAGGAGTCAGGGGTTGGCAGGTAATCAGGGGAGAGCCTGGCATAGAGCACAATAGGCTCTCCGATCTGATTGAAGTCCATATCAGTGCGGATGGCTGCAGCCTGCGCTATTCTGTCATAGCGGGGATTCAGGCCGAATGTTTCAAGGTCGTACCAGAGAAAAGTCTTCATAATACGAATATAGCACTAATTGCAGTTCAGTCTCTATCGGCACAGTGATGTGAGCACTCATGTCCCTCTTCATGATGATGGCACTCATGTCCCTCTTCGTGATGATGACATGTTGCATCGGGATCAAAGGAAAGTTTTCCATCTGCAAATGCTTCTGCAGCTTTGTCAGCATTTCCTGTAACTCCTGGATAAACAGTGATACCGCATGATGAGAGCGCCATTCTCGCGCCTCCTCCGATGCCTCCTGCTATAAGGGCTTCGACATGATGATCCATAAGAAATGGAGCAAGTGCGGAGTGGCCGCCGGTTTCGCTGGCATCAATATCTTCCTTCTTTATAACTTTACCATTCTCGATGGTATAGATCCTGAATGTTTCCGTTCTTCCGAAATGCTGGAAGACATCTCCTGTATTTTTGTCAAATGTTGAAGCAATTACCATTTTTTCACTCCTTAGTTAACCTTTTTCTAATATACCCATAATTGCTCATAGCGGAAACAACCTATAGAATCCGGGATATGAAGAATTCTTCTAAAGAGATTGTTTCCTGGGCTTTGTATGATTGGGCGAACAGTGCGTTTGCAACGACAGTCATGGCCGCCTTTTTCCCTATTTTCTTCTCACAGTACTGGTCGTATGGATCAGATAGTGCCACAAGTACATTCTTCCTTGGGCTTGCCAATTCTGCAGAGTCGCTTATTGTAGCTGCCGCTGCTCCTGTGCTCGGGGCAATTGCTGATCGAGGAAGCTATAGAAAGAAGCTCCTGATTCTCTTCGCATTTCTCGGCGCTGTCATGACAAGTTCTCTAAGCTGGGTCGCTATTGGCAGATGGCAGCTTGCAATGGTTTTCTACGTTGTGGCTAATGTCGGATTTGCAGGCGCTAACACGCTCTATGACTCACTCCTGCCGTCGGTTGCCTCGGAAAAGAATGTCGATTTCGTCTCATCCCTGGGATATAGTCTGGGGTATATCGGTGGTGGTCTCCTTTTTCTTATCAATGTGCTTATGTATCTCTTTCCGTCATTTTTCGGCCTTGCAGATGCTACTGCTGCAGTGAAAATCTCATTCCTGATGGTCGGCATCTGGTGGATAGTGTTCATGCTTCCCCTGATTTTCTTTGTCAGGGAACCAGAGGGTGAGAAACTCAGTGTCAGAAGGGCTGTAAGCGATGGTTTCGGCGCAGTCAGAAAAACACTTGTCTCACTGAAGAAGCTGAAGCATACAGCGCTTTTTCTGGTCGCTTACTGGTGCTATATCGATGGTGTGGATACAATCATACGCATGGCAACAGATTATGGGACAGCTCTTGGATTCCCGTCATCGAGCCTTATTGTAGCTCTTCTGATTACTCAGTTCGTTGCCTTTCCTTCTGCTCTTTTCTACAGTTTCTTTGGTCATAAGATAGGTATTAAGCGTGCACTTCTTGTGGCAATTGCGGGATATGCTGTCATTGCATGTTTCGGCTTCTTCATGACCAGCGTCACACAGTTTTATATCCTTGCAGTCTGTATCGGACTCTTTCAGGGTGGCATCCAGGCGCTTTCACGGTCATTCTATACCCGCCTGATTCCAGAGCATCAGTCTTCTCAGTTCTATGGATTTTTCAATATGCTCGGCAAATTCGCAGCTATTGTGGGGCCTTTGCTGCTAGGTATTGTGACACTTGTTACCGGAGAGCAGCGCTATGGCATCCTCTCTCTTATTCTTTTGTTCGCAGCAGGCGGCATTCTTCTTCATCTTGTTGATGAGAAGCAGGCCAGAGATGATATTTCAGCCTTTTCAGGCTCTGAATAAGCGTTTTTTCGTTGCAGAGAGATTTTCTCATTGTTAAAATCTTTTCCAATGGAGGACAAGCGATGAGGAAAGCGATTGCTTTTATCATGGTCTTTGCTGTCTTCTGTTGCTCTGTGCTGACTGCTGCATCTGGTGTTGAAACCGCCATGGAGGGAGTGCATGACGGAATCTTCTCTGCAGTTGTCTCTAACCTGGCAAAACCGCAGATTGCGTTGCAGGGAGTTACTGTCATTCCGGTAGACTCGCTTCTTCCTCGGATGATTTCTTTTGTACGCTCAGACGTCTCGACGTATGCGGATTCTTTTGCTTTCTTTGGCAATGACGCTACGTACAGGGCAACAGGCTCGAGTGTCGTTCAGCTTTTTCAGCTGTTCTCAACAGAGGAGCTTCGCAGACAGCTTGAAAGCAGGAACCTGAAGGCAGGAGATGTCATTCTTGATGGCTCTGTGCGAATGGTGGATGGAAATGAGAGCAGTGTTCGCTTTTTCCCTTTCATTGACTGGGAGGCGATTGATTCCCGCTATGAGATATCGATAATGGTCACGGGAGCAAAATGCCAGAACGGGTTTATAATTGAATGCGAACTTGTTGTCAGGGGAAGCCGCGGCAGAACGGTGACAATTACAGCGGAAAACCTTAAAGTCAATAACGAAATAATGGAGACTGAGCCTGTTGTTCTGGCTTTCAGTCATTAGGAGGTTCTGAATGGGAAGAACGGAAGAGTTCTTGGCAAAGCATATGCTTTCTGCAGCTTCGGTAGATGCGGAGGCAACACTTGATTTCATATTGTCAGAGATGGAGAAGGGACTTGATAAGGAGCATGGAAGCTCTCTGGAAATGATTCCAACATATGTATCTCCTGATACTCTCATCGAACCCGGAAAGAGTGTCATAGTCCTCGATGCCGGCGGAACGAATTTCCGTACATGCCTTGTCACGTTCGATGAGAACAAGAACCCTGTAATCTCAGATTTCCAGAAAGTCGGGATGCCGGGGGTCAAGGAAGAGGTCAGCGCTTCTGAGTTCTATTCGATTCTCGCAGATAATATCGAGCGTCTTATAGACAAGAGCGACAGAATAGGATTCTGCTTCTCATATGCTGCCACTATCACAGAAGACCATGATGGTATTCCTATTGTTTTCTCCAAGGAGATAAAAGCACCTGAAGTCATTGGAAAGCCTCTTGGAAAGAACCTGCTTGCAGAGCTCCAGAGAAGGGGCCACGATGTTTCCAGAAAACGCGTTTCCGTTGTCAATGATACTGTTGCGACACTTCTTGCCGCAAAAGCAGAGCACCCGGATTATGCGTCATCGTATATTGGCTTTATCCTTGGCACAGGTACTAATACAGCTTATGTCGAGAATAACAGCGCTATCGGGAAAATCTCTCTCAGTGAAGGCCGCGAGATCATCAATGTTGAGTCAGGGTGTCTTGCTATCGAGCTTGGAGACTTGGACAGGGAGTTTGTCAGCGGGACTAAGGATCCATCTAAATACTGGTTTGAGAAGAAGATAAGCGGGGCATATCTTGGGCCATTTGCTGAACATGTCATAAAAGCTGCGGTTAAGGAAGGAGTCCTTACAGAAGAGTTTGGAAGACGTTTCGAGACTTATCTTCCTCTTAATACCACACGCATGAGCCATTATCTTGAGGATTGCCACAACAGCGATTACGATCTGGTGAAAGCGGTCGGAGACAATGAAGAGGATGCCACGGCACTTTATAAGATACTGAAGGCTGTTATAGAGAGAGCCGGAAAACTGACTGCTGTAAATCTCACTGCAGCAGTACTCCGCTCCGGTGCCGGCAGTGAGCCTCGTCTTCCGGTTGTCATCAATGCAGATGGCACCACATTCTACAAGACAGCTTTCCTTGAGTTCTATACAAGGCTGTATCTTGATGAGATTCTTGAGAAGAAACATGGCCGGTATTATGAGATGGTGAGAATTGATAACTCACCAACGCTCGGTGCTGCTATCGCGGGACTTGCTATCTGATGGCTGTCCTTGCCATTCATGATCTCTCATGTTATGCGAAGTCTTCACTGACAGTCGTCCTTCCTGTTCTGGAGGCGCTTGAGGTGGAGACTGCCGTGCTTCCTACAGCACTGCTTTCGACACAGTCCGATGGCTTTGATGATATCTTTGTATCCGATGAGCATAAGGCGATGACGGAGATAATCGGCCGTTTTGAGAAACTCTCGCTCTCATTTGAGGGGGTGTATTCCGGGTTTCTTTCGTCTGCTGAGGAGATAGAGACAGTGCTTTATGCGATGAAGCGGTTCTCGTCGCTTTCATTTGTTGATCCTGTCATGGGCGATAACGGTTCCCTTTACCAGACAGTTGATGAAAGTCTCTGTTCCGAGATGCGGAGGCTCGTGAGAAATGCAGATATCATCACACCGAATTTCACAGAGGCTATGCTTCTGACTGAACTCGATGATGGGTTTGCGCCTCAGGGACAGAGAGCAATCAGTGACCAGATCTCCGTGCTCCGGTCTCTCGGGCCAGAGCGTGGTGTCATCACCGGAATTCCTCTCCAGGCTGGAGGACGCGGCAACGCAGCTTGGGAAGGAAAGGAAATACGGCTGTACCAATACGAGGATGAACACGTGTCATTTCCTGGATCTGGGGATCTTTTCGCCTCTCTCCTTTTCGGACTCGTTATCAAAGGAAACAGTTTCTTCGGCAGTGTCGGACACGCGACACAGATTGCGTCCTTCGCAGTTCGTGAATCAAAGCGCCGGGGAAGGGAACGAAGACGTGGTGTGCTGCTGTCCCCTGTAATGGATGAGATCAGGAGAAGGATGCTGTGAAAGTTCTTGTTGCCGCATCTGATAAAGCAGAGCTGAAAGCATTCAGTGATAGATATATCAAAGTCGCATCTGGTGTCGGTCCTTTCCTCTCGGCTTCTGTCACTTCTTATGCAATAGCGGAGCATAAGCCGGATGTAGTGTTTTCTGTAGGTAGTGCAGGCAGTTTCGGCAGCCTTCCTGTCGGTGCGTGTATTTCATTCGGTCGTGTCATAACCCCCGATCAGGATCTTACGTGCTATCATCTCTCTCCTGGTGCGACTCTGCTTCCAGATGGAAAAACTCTCCGTGAGATTGTGCTGGACAGGAATTCCGGATATGTGCTTTCCACTTCAGGTGCGTTTGCGACAGTCCCTCGCGAGGGCGATGCCGCTGATATGGAAGGTTATGGTGTTGCTCTCTCTGCATTTCTGCATTCCATACCTGTCTTTGCTGTCAAAGTCATAACAGACATTGTTGGATCTCATGTCTCATTGCCGGAGTATGGGTATACACTCCGATCCCTCAGGGAGAAGCTTCCTGAGAAAGTAGAAGAAATAGTAAAATCTCTTTAAATTTCATTCCGTATTCGGCATTTAATATTTACCATATTCTGCAATGCGGTTAAAATAGACTGCACATACCAACAAGAGTAGTAAAATGCTATGATAACGCTATGGATTACAGCTGTTGCGAATTATGTCCGAATCTCTGCCGTGTAGACAGAAGGGTTGAAACAGGTATATGCAGGCAATCTGACAAGGTCCGTATTGCATGGGCTGGTCTGCACAGGGGAGAGGAGCCACCGATTACTGGAGAGCATGGCTCTGGGATGATATTCTTCACAGGCTGTCCTCTGCATTGCCCATATTGCCAGAACAGGCAGATCTCAGGCTCTGATGGGATGAATATAGGCGTGGACATTTCAGATGAGGAACTTGCTCATCTGATGCTCTCACTCCAGGAAGATGGCGCAGCCACGCTTAATCTTGTAACAGGTACGCACTTCATTCCTTCGATAATCAACGCACTCGATAAAGCAAAGAGAGAAGGCTTCACGCTGCCTGTTGTCTGGAACAGCTCAGGGTACGAGAGGCCGGAGGCGCTTAAGGCCATTGATCCATATATTGATATCTATCTTCTGGACTGCAAGACGCTCTCACAGGGGACTGCATCGCGTTTCTGCGGACGTGAAAAGTATGCGGATGTCATAATTCCCGTCCTTGACGCTGTTAAAAAGTGGCATCCTTCGACGGATCTTGAGAAGATGAAGGGGACACTTCTCAGGCATCTTGTGTTTCCTGGAGAGCTTGAGTCCACTTTTGAATTCCTCCGGTACTTTGCAGAGCATTACAAGGAGAATTTCTATCTTTCACTGATGACTCAGTTCGTGCCGCCGAAAGGAGATCCTGGTTTTCCTGTGCTTACTGAGGATGAGTATGATGCTCTTGTGGAGGCGATGGAAGTGCTTGATATAGACAATGGCTTTATGCAGGATCCGTCGGATGATGACATCCTCTGGATTCCTGACTTCACACGTTCCGTTCCGTTTCCAGCGTCCTTTGCAGATCCGGATCCGTATTTTCTGTCAATCAAAGACCGATGACAGTGCCTTCAAAAGGCTTTCCTTCCAGTATTGCTCTCGTGTTCTCGATGTTTCTGCCATCTGCGGCTATGACTTTCATGCCGCTCTCTGCTGCAATGCGGGAAGCAATCGGGTCGAATGGTGCATTCAGTCCAGGGTTCCACTCATCCCCGACCATTGCCCTGAAATCTTCCCAGCTGATAGTGTCTATGGGCTTCGCGTCGGGATTCCTCCTCGGGTCATCTGTATAGACTTTCTTTATGTTTGAGAGATTGACAACAGTCCTGCCGCCAAAGCGCTTTGCAAGATAGACAGCATCTGTGTCTGTCGAGAAACCTGGCTTCCATCCTCCGGCAACAAGTATTCTGCCGCTGAAAGAGATCTCCTCAGCGTTTGGATCTGTGACGACATCATCATCTGTATAGTCGCTGAAGACAGCGCGGAGAAGCATGGCATTGAGATGCGTTGCCTTGATGCCGATCCAGTCCTGCATATCACTTGGAGCATCCTCCCTGATTCTGCGGAGCGCATCCTGATAAATACGCGCAGGTGCACCGCCACCTGCCACTAAGATGAACTTGTCAGAGCTGTGCGATGACAGGTAGGAGACTATCATCTCCCTGAATGATGAAAGAAATGCGTAATCGACTTTGTCGGGGGAGATTATAGATCCTCCGACTGATAAGACTGTAAGTTTCATGAAAATATTCTAGCAGAAGTTAGCCGAAGTCGCCACTTGCAGCGTATATATAGCAGGAGGAATTGAGATGAATGATCTTAACAGCATTCTGATTGAAGGTACGCTCGTGGATGATCCAAGGCGTGTTCCGCTTTCTGATCCGCCAGATGGTGTGAAGCTTGTCAAATTCGATATCGCAAGCAACCGCTATTATATGGACAGGAATGGAGAGAAGGCAAAGGAGACTGTATTTATCGGAGTGCAGTGCTGGGGCAGCCTGGGCGACAAATGCATGGAGAAGCTCAGGAAAGGCATGCAGTGCCGCACGGTGGGGCGTCTCAGACTTTGCCGCTGGGTGTCTGCTGATGGCACGACAAGACGTGCTATCGAGATTGTCTCCAGCCATCTGGAATTCCGGAGGCCAAAGCACAATGGCTCAGGAGCACCGGGACTGGAGATTCTGGAGGATACAGAGAACGCTTCCGATACAACCGGAGAGGCAGAAGTATTCTATTCGTTCTGACTGGAAGCGGACCTTCGGGTCCGTTTCCTGCATTATTCCTCATATGGGAAGTATTCGTTTGTCTTACCGAATGTCGATTTCCTGGCAGCTGTGATGAAGAAATCTGCAGCTGTGTTGGTGTCCTGGGCGCCAGGAAGCCTGGCGATGACTCTGCTTGATGTCACAAGTATCGAAGATACAGCATCCCCTTCCCATAATCCGAGTTTCATCAGAGTCATGGCTGCATTCCGTGTCCTGTTGTTGCCATACCCGTCTGCGAGTTCGCTCTCTCCTGTTGTGTAGATGATTCCATCCATGATATCTCCATCAGTCTCATCGTATAACAGCACTGCGCCATTTGTGCCAGAGAGCGTTGTCCTGCTTTCTCCATTGATGATATATCCCGTCCGTCCATTCGAAAGAACCGGATCAGGACTCTCTGCCTCGTGATCCCAGTAGATGACAATCGTGTCTCCTTTTTTTACTGCGATGTCAGGGAGTATGACTGAATGATTCTCTTCACCTGAAAGACCATCTGAGACTATCATCCCAGCAGAGCTTCCGTTTTCAAGGAAGAGTATCTCCACTCTGTCAGGCGAGTCGGCTGTGCCTTTGATAGAGAGTTCGTTTATCAGGGCAAGTGGTATATCTGTGTTTTTGCCGATCAGTTTCAGCGAGGCTTTTGTCGTATTTCCGGCATTATCCTCTGCAGTTATTGAGATAATCGCGCTTTCTCCTCTCTGGAGTGTCTTCGGGAACGGGATGCTGAAGATTGTGCCGTACATTGAGTAATCAAGTTTTCTGCCATTGAATTCAATATCAGTGAGAGTGACATCCTCGCTGAAGATGATCCTCAGATATGCATTGTCTCTCATCTCATGCTTCAGAACTTCCGGCATGGATTTGTCTTTGCCGTAAAATGCGTCATACGTTCTGATGCCTCTGACAGGGCACGAGGCAAGTATAAGTGCAGCCAGTGCTGCAATTGCTATAGTTCTCATACTTATTATACACCTCAGACCCTCTGATCTGTCAGTTTTTCCCTCGTTTTCTATGGAAAAAGGATGGAAAACCCTGTAGATTACCGGTATGGCAAAACTCTGGCAGAAGAATTACACGCTCGATTCGATGATGGAGCATTTCACGGTTAGAAAAGATTATATCAACGATGAGGAACTTGTGCTCTCGGATTTAATTGGTTCCGGCGCACAGGCTAAAGGACTTGAGAGAATCGGTATACTGACTCATGAGGAGTGTTCTCTTCTCATGAAAGGACTTGATGAGATAGCTGTCCTCAGAAAGAAAGATGATTTCCCGATTACAGTCTCTGATGAGGATTGCCATACAGCAATAGAAGGCTATCTTACTGCGCGCTTCGGGGATGCGGGGAAGAAGATCCATACAGGTAGAAGCCGCAATGATCAGGTTCAGACAGCACTCCGTATTTATATGAGGGAGGCAGCTCTGAAACTTTCTTCTGCAACGCTCTCTGCAGCATCATCGCTTATATGTCTTGCAGAGAAGAATAAGGATGTGCCGATGCCTGGCCGGACACACATGCAGATTGCAATGCCGTCATCTGTCGCACTCTGGGCTTTGTCGTTTGCGGAAGAGCTTGTTGAAGAGGCAGGGATGCTTATGTCGCTCTACGATGTTCTTGACCAGAGCCCGCTTGGTTCTGCTGCATCTTATGGCGTCACGCTTCCTCTGGACAGGGAATATACTGCGTCGCTCATGGGGTTCAGGAAGGTACAGAACAATGTCCTCTATGCTAATAATTCGCGTGGAAAGTTTGAGGCATTCTTTCTGGACCATGCAGAATATATTGCCCTTACGCTCTCAAAGCTTGCACAGGATCTGATGCTCTTCACCCTTCCGGAATTCGGCTATTTCTCACTTCCGAGAGAGCTGTGTACAGGCTCATCAATCATGCCGCAGAAGAAAAACCCTGACGGACTTGAACTTGCACGTTCGCGTACAAGTCTCATCAGCTCATGCTCTATGCGCGTCAAGAGCATCATCAAGGCGCTGCCTTCCGGTTATAACAGGGATTTCCAGGATACAAAGGAGCCTCTTCTTGAAGGTTTCAGAAGTACGGAGGAGCTTGTGCTGATCATGAAAGAGATGATAGACAAGCTGGAAGTTCATCCGGAGGCTCTCATCAAAGCATGTGTGCCTGAGCTCTATGCAACGGACCGCGTTATGGAAAAAGTCCTTTCCGGAGGCAATTTCCGCGACAGCTATAAGAATGTCGGGCTCAATCTAGATAAAGTTGAAGGGGAGGATCCCGTGAAGGCCCTGTCAGAGCGTACGAGCATCGGGACAACTGGGAATCTAGGTATCGAGAAAGACCGTGAATGGCTTCAGTCCATTTCTTCCCGTGTCGCCGAGGAGATGGAGAGGCTCAGCGCTATTTACCAGGGCATTGTGCCTTCTGTTTCCGAAGTCATTTTGTGATGGATGGTAGTCTTCAGGCTCTCAGTCTTTGTAGTGGCTGGGAAGCCAAAGATGGCAGTGCTTGTTTGAGCAGTTTCAAATTGTCCTAATAAAATGTATAAAATCATGTAAATCGGTAAAATTATATGCAATTGATTATATTGCAAAGCCTTATTCTGTCACGGTCTGATAAGTTTCGGTATGTGTTGCGGTGTGGGGATGTTGAAAAGCCCAAATGATTGTAATAGAGTTGCGGTATGAGCATCATCAAACCCCACAAGCTCGGTGTCATAGCAGGCCCGGGTTCAGAGTATTTTACCGGTAAGGTTGTCAAGCATCTCAGACGTCTCTACATCGATCGCTATGAAAAACTTTCGGAGGTTCTTACAAAACGTCACGATATGACGGATCAGGAACTTTTGAAGATGGTCACTTTAATCGATGACCTCGACAGCCGGAAGATACCTACAGGAAAACTTCCAACAGCATTCCATTGCCCTGATTTCACAATCAATGTCAAATACACCAGGTTTGCAAACGGTGAGGAGAAGGCGGAGATCATAGATCCTGTAAGAGGTTTGAATGTCTATATCATCCACGATGTATCTAACTCGGCGCCAATCAAGGTGGCAGGACTTGAAGATCCACAGCCTATGAGTGTCAACGATCATCTGATGTTCCTTTTTACGACAATACATGCAGTAAAGCTTGCAGGAGCTCTTTCTGTAACACTTGTCCTTCCGACATATCCTTATGCCCGCCAGCATAAGAAGGCGGGCCGCGAGGCTCTGACAGCTTCGATGTTCGCACATTTCTGTGAGAATCTCGGTGTTGAGCGTATCATTACGCTCGATATCCATTCACGTGAAATCGAGAACGCGTTCACTACATGTCATCTGGAGAATCTTCATGGTTCGTACCAGACATTGATAGCGCTTCGTAAGCTCATAGATTTCTCTGATCCGGATCTTGTAGTCGTATCTCCAGACACTGGCGCTGTCTCAAGAAACAAGTTCTATGCGCAGGGACTGCATCGCCCTCTTGCCATGCTTTATAAGGAACGTGATTACTCCATTGTCTCCAGAGATGCAAAGAATACGAACATCAAGAGCATCAATTTGCTTGGCGATGTCAAAGGAAAGACTGTTCTGATGGCTGATGATATGATTGCTACAGGAGGAACGATGATTATCGCAATGCGCGAGCTTATGAACAGAGGCGCAAAGAAGATTATCTGCATGGTCTCCCTCCCGTTCTTCAATGGCAATGCAATTGAGAACTTTGATGCAGCGTACAAGGAAGGTGTCTTCTGGAGAATCATCGGGACAAATGCCGTTTATCAGGGTAAGGGACTTCTGGAGAAGGAATGGTTCGTTCAGGCCGATGTCACAGAGCTCTTTGCTCGTGTTATCTCCCGTCTCCATCACGGACGCTCGATATCTCCTCTGCTTGATAACCGTCGCTTCATCCAGAAGCTTATCGATACTTCACAGGCTAATCCGAGTGCTCCGCTTATCCAGGAAACAAACCAGGACTGAGAAGGAATAGAACTATGCAGATGTCCAACAGAATCTCCGGTTTCCAGTGTTCTCCTATCCGCCGTCTTGTTCCTTATTCACGTGACGCGGTGGAGAAGGGTATCCATGTTATTCATCTGAATATCGGACAGCCTGATATCAAGACACCTAAAGAAGCGCTGGATGCTATTCGCAACTATGATAAAGACATCATCGAATATGGTATCAGTGAAGGTGAGGTGCCACTGAGAAGAGGCCTTGTGCGCTACTACGCAAAGTATGGCATCAAGGTAAGCCAGGATGACATCATGATCACGACAGGTGGCTCCGAAGCTCTGCAGTTCGTGTTCATGACACTCTGCGATCCATATGATGAGTTCATCATCCCAGAGCCTTATTACACTAATGTTGCGACATTTGCGAATATTGCGATGGTGACGCTCCGTCCTGTCACATCATCCTCCGATGACAACTTCGCACTTCCGTCTCTTTCGGAATTCGAGAAGCGCATCAACAAAAAGACAATGGGCATCATGCTCTGCTCCCCGAATAATCCTACAGGACACGTTTACACGCAGGAAGAGCTTCGCGGACTGCTGGAGCTATGCCGCAAACATGATATCTTCCTCGTTGTGGATGAAGTGTACAGGGAGTTCTGCTACGATGGAAAGAGCTTTACTTCTGTTCTTTCATTTCCAGAGTATCAGGATAGGGTAATCTGCATAGATTCATTCTCTAAGCGTTTCTCTATGTGTGGCGCACGTGTCGGTGCCATCGTCACTCATAACAGGGAAGTACTGGAAGCTGCGCTTAAACTTGCGCAGGCAAGGCTCTGTCCTCCTGCTGTGGAACAGGTGGCTGCTACTGCTGCACTGAACGCTCCAGATGAATATGTGGAGGATGTAAGGGCCGAGTATGAACATAGGCGCAATGTGATGATTTCCAGAATGCAGAGAATACCTGGTGTCAGATGCAGTCTGCCGAAGGGATCATTCTATTTCGTTGTCGATCTTCCTGTTGATGACGCAGAGAAGTTCGCTATCTTCATGTTACGGGACTTCTCGTACGAAGGCTGTACTACGATGATAGCGCCTGCAGAAGGTTTTTATGTAACACCGGGACTTGGAAAGCAGCAGGCACGTATTGCCTATGTTCTCGAAGAGAAGGAACTGTTAATGGCTGCTGAATGCATAGAACGAGGTCTGAAGATTTACAGACGGACAGTCATGGGTCTTGAAGATTAAGGTGAAAGGAGCTCTGGAATGGGCTCTTTTTTCTTGCAGAAATTCTCGATATTTGCCATTCTCATTGCGGAGGTTCTTATGAAAAGAACAATTATGGTTATTGCAGTGGTCCTGCTTTCTTTCCTTCTGCTCTTCAGTTGCGATCCTAACAGTGGAGCAAAAGACAATGCAGGTGGTGATCAGGGACAGGAAACACCTGGTGGTGATGATAACACCCCCCCCCGGTGGAGATGAGAATGTACCAGAAGGTGCACCTGAACTGAATGGTACAATTGACGAGTATGTGGCATTCATGCGGGAGAATGCGGATCCAGCAATCACAAGAGAAGAGGCTTGCGATAATCTTGTTTCAACTTTGATGTATTATATTTCCAAAGTAAAAAGAGAGGCAGTAGATGGAACTGGAACAGATTATCCGTATGCTTTTACCGGTGAAGAATTATCTGAAGAAGTAGGGGCCGGAGAGAACACAGTTCTTGCTTTCTGGGGAACTCTTGATGTCTCGGGAACACATATGCAAATTGACGGCGTTTATCAATTTCACACATTCATTTTTGATTTAAACCTTGATGTGTCTGCATCAGGAACAAGCATTCTGATTCTCAATAACGAGCGTTTTGAATTCTCTGCAGGTGAGATTATGTAATTCTGTCACTAATTCAACAATGGGTTGAAACTGACAGTTTCTGATAGAAAAGCAAAGCGGGGTCTCCTTCTTGGAAATCCCGCTTCTTCTTTCAGTTCTCGAGCTCTGAACCAAGCTTTATACCCCAGACAGAGCGCATCGCATCTGTGAGGCGCAGAACACGGAGAGTTTCACTCCAAGGCATTGCATCCGGTTCAGTCTTTCCGTCTCTGATGGCTTCGGCCGCGGCATCGAGTTCGTATTCGTAGCCATTGACTTCATGCTTTATGGAAATAGTTTCCTTGAGAACAGGAGGTCTATCGGCTGAGTATATCCTGATTTCTTCAGGGTTGTTCACGTTCTCAACCTCAATCCTTCCTTCTGTACCATTGATGATGCCTTTCCTGTCTGAGACACATTCTGAGTCACAGTAAATTGTTGCCATCGCACCTGAGGCGAATGTGAAATCAATCGTGCACCTCAGGTCCACGTTCTCTTTGCTTTTAACGCAGATTCCGGACATTGATTTAATCGTATCACCTTCTGTTGCCATCAATACGAAATTCAGAGGATAGACACCTACATCCAGAAGCGCGCCTCCTCCAAGAGCTGGGTTGCTTATTCTCTCTTTCTGTATGATTTTATAGCCCAGATTCGCAGAAATGCTCGTTACGCGTCCGATGCGGCCAGATGAGATGATATCATTGATGATCTTCCGTGAAGGCATATAGCGCGTCCATATGGCTTCAGCAACATAAAGATGTTTCTGGGCAGCAAGATCGAAGACTTCCTTTGCTTCTTTCTCGTTGATGCAGAATGCCTTCTCTGCCAGGATGTTCTTCCCGTGATTGAGTGCGTCAATCATCTGCCTGGCATGGAATGCATGTGGTGTTGCGACATAAACGAGGTCCACGTTCTCGTCTTCATACAGTTCCTCATATGATCCATAAGCCTTGCCGACGCCAAAGCGGGAAGCAAACTCTTCAGCTTTTGCCTTGTCCCTGCTTGCGACTGCTTCGATGGTGATTCTGCCAGACATCTGATTCATTGTATCTGCCAGTGTTGTTGCGATTCTGCCGCAACCTATAATTCCGACTTTCAGCATATTTGACTCCTGTGCTAATAATAACATGCATGTGGTCTAATCGTACAATTCCATATATAATCTCATCAGGAGAAAGCAGTGGAGCCTCTATTTGCAGATTTTCAGTCCTTGCTTGCAATGAGTAAGGAAAAAGCAGAGAAGAACATACAGGAAGCATTGAATTATCTCAGGCTTGATTTCCGTAATCTAGGTGTCATCATAGGTCAATACCATCCACTGGAAGTGCTTAAGATGGCGGCATGGGAGGAGCGCAGAGTCTCTCGCACTAAATCCAGAGATTCTTTTGCCGTTGCTTCTGCCCGTCTTCTTCCTGTACTCCTGCAGTCTGTCGTGCAGAGCACTGATTACGACGTCTCCAATGGTATTTCCTCCAACAGAAACATAAAGGACAAGGACTGGCAAAGGATCAAGAGCATCGCAGATGATGTTACTAAGCGCCTTACCAGGTCTATTGAATGCTATACTGTCATGGCTATCAAGACAGGGAAAGTCTCAGAGGAGAACGGACTCAGGTACAGGGAGCTGCTTTTTGAGGAGGCCTTTCCTCCCGCAGAGGACATTGAACGGGTTGAACGCCTTTCATACATGACATATGCGGCAATGCAGAGCGCAGAGAGTGTGGTCAGGGAAACATACGGAACAACATCAGAAGTGCTTGTTGACCAGATGTATAAGGTTATAAAACGCAGTCTTGAAGGTATAGACAGACTCTCCGAAGAAGCTTCCATTTACAAAACAGAGGTCGAGACACTGCTTGCGCAGAAGAGAGCTGCAGATCCTGAGAGAATAATTTCCGATGAGGATCTTGTCAGAGAAATCATCAGGGAGAATGGCTGGGAGACCCGCGTTTCCCGTCTTGCAGGCGAGCGTGATGATTTTGATCTTTTCCGGCCTGAGTTTGCCGCTAATCTTCCAGAGAAGACGTATCAGACACTGTCAGTGTATCCTGGTACTGTTGATATCCACGCTATGATGCTTAAAGGCTTATGGCCTGCAACTGTCTATCCGTTCCTCCACTTCGGAGATATGTATTTCTCATTTGTTTCGGAGCATATACAGAGCTATAGTCTCAGGATACTTCAGGAGACAGCAGGACTCTTCCTTAGATACACAGAGGCGACATCCGAGGCTATAAAACTCCTTTTCAGGGAGACTGATAATGTAGATGTCTATACTTTTGACGGCAACAAGGTTGATGTGACAGTCATGCCATCGCTTACAGAGGTAAATGCATTCACATCCCCGGAATTATTCCAGTCCCGCATAGAACGCAGAAAGGAGGAGTGCGGCAAGAAGCCGAGCATCGGTCATAAAGCACTGATAGTTGAACCTGATGATTTCTCTGAACTTCGCGCCATAGGCGATGATGTCTTCACCTCTTCAGCCTATTTCCTGATCAAGGCCTCTGAGGATGCTGGTGCCCGGAAAGTCTTTTATCGCATGATTTTCGGACAGCTGGAGATTCCTGAACCGACTGAATATGATTCCATCATCGATCCTGATGAGATTGCAGATGAGGAGATTCCAGATGAAGAGGTCCTCGCTGATGATATCACTGATGAGTATGAGTATGACAGCGAGGATGAAGAGGAGAAGGAACGGCGTATCGAGGAGAAAGAGAAGGCTCTGGAAGAGACGATACCTGAAGACAGCATCAGTTATGAACGCAGTGCTGAGATAGAGAAGCTTGCGGAGAAATATGAGCTTACAAATGACATCATCAAGCGTGATGAAGAGGCAGAAGCTGAAGCTGATGAATATGAGAGAGAACTCGATGAGGACGAATTCTCATATGATGATTATCCAGATGAGACTGAGACAGCTGATGATATAGATCCAGAGATGGAGAGAATCTATGACGAGGCAGAGAAAGATGATGAATATGCAGATGACAGCTCTGCGGATACAGATCAGCTGACATTCCTTGATGAACTTTTCAGTGATGATGACCTCAAAGAAGCTGAGAAGATTGCCGATGAGGAGTTTGCGGAGGAGGAAGAGGAGGAGTACGAGAAGGCGGAGAAGGAAGCTGCCGCGTTTTCCGAGACTGCAGAGACCGTACATCGTGAAGACGTAGTAGAAGAGGCGAGCGAGGAAGAGGAATGCGATGCATCTCTGAATGCAGATGCAGAGTTGGATGAGTTCCCTTGTTTCAGTACTGAAGAGGATTCAGCCAGTGAAGAAGAGAGCACATACAAAGCTGTTCCTGATGAGAATGTACCCGAGTGCTGTGCAGAACAGGATGAATCCGTTGCAGAAGTGACAGAAGCAGAGCAGCCTCAAATGGAGTTCGCATCTTCTGAAAATTCTGAAGAGGATGAATCTGAGTACTTGGCCGAGGAAGCACAGACTGAGCGTAAAGCTGATTCTTGTTCTGGTAATAAAAGCGCTGGAAACAGCGGAGATGAAGCTGTTGATTCCGTTCCTGCTGCAGATGCGCTGGAGGCCGAAGAAGTCACATCTTCTGAAGGTGGCTTGACTGTATCTACGGATGGAGAGACAACGGAAAGTCTTATTGATAAAGGTCTTGTAAAGCCTGTGGAGCTTGCAGGTGGCGGCAAGGTCTTTGTCATGACAGAGCGCGAGGAAGCTGTATCTGAGGAGAAGCCGGAATCTGAGCCGGAAGAGCTTCATCTTTCTGGAATCCTTGGCGAGATAGCAGCAAAACTTGATGCAGATAATCCTTTCATGAGGTTCATCGCCGCTGCGGACGATGAGATGAAGGAGTATCTTGGCAAAGTGATTAAATCGAGCTGGGAGAAGCAGAGAACAGATGGAAAGGATAAGATGTTCTCAATTTTCGATTATTCAATATCAGTAATCATTGCAAACGGAGTGGTAAATGACTCACTCAGACGTGAATCACTTCTGAATAATGCGGGTGCCGTTATGTATTCCCGTCATAAGGACAAGTGGGATGCGATTATCCTTTCGATCAATGATGATTTCACTCTCATCGATGCCTTTGAGGAAAGTGTCACCCCTGAAAGCTTCTCATCTTCCAACTGGAAGATCTGCAGAGTCATTGGCGAGCAGCTTATCGCAAGAGGTCATTGATGGATAGAACAGCTCTCAGAAAACGTTTTGAAGAAGCCAGACATATTGCACAGGAAGCTTCTTCATTTCTTCTTTCCCATGAGAATCTCAGAAAGAGCATCACAGCCAAGGCCGAGAATGACTATGTGACAAGTGCTGATAAAGAATGCGAGAGGATTATAATCTCGCGCATCAGAACTTCATTTCCTGAAGATAGTATTTTAGGTGAGGAGTCCGGCGTGCTTGATGGGAAAAGACAGTCGCGCTGGATCATCGATCCTATAGATGGCACTGTGAACTTTATGTCATCATTCCCCGACTATACTGTTTCAATTGGTTTTGAGGATGAAGGGGAGCTTGTTTTCGGTGTTGTGATGGTACCTCGGCAGAATGAGCTCTTCTCCGCATTCAGAGGGGAGGGGGCATTCCTCAATGGTGAACCCATACATACTGATGAGACAACCCCGCTATCTGAGACGCTTGCGCTACTTGTCCCTCCTCATCGGCATCATACGCTGCTGCATGGTTACATCGGGAAGATGGAAAGGTTTTATTATCTTGTCTCCGATATGCGTTCAATCGGTTCTGCAGCCCTATCGCTCTGCTATGTTGCCGCAGGCAGGTGCTCAATTTATTATGAGATAGGTCTTCACATCTATGATATCGCGGCAGGAGCTGTCATTCTCCGCGAAGCTGGAGGCCGTGTCAATCTTGTCTGTAAAGATAATGACTGGATTGAAGTGGCTGCTTCTTCCTCTTCATCCTATGAGGCGATGATGGAGGTGCTGGGTGATTGACGCAGTCCTCTTTGATTTCGATGGAACTCTTGCAGATTCTTCTGAAGGGATCTTCCATACAGCACTTTATACTGTGCGGAAACTTGGCGTTGATAGAGAGTACTCATCCGATGATCTGAGGCGTTTTGTCGGTCCTCCACTGAGACAGTGTTTTGTTATCGCGTTCTCTCTGGATGAGGCTCTTCTTGATGATGCAGTTGCTATCTACAGAGAAGAATACGAGAGAAAAGGCAAGCTTATGATGCATCTCTATCCTGGCATGGAAGCTGTTCTCAGAGAGCTGAAGGCGATGGGACTGCGGCTTGGCGTTGCCTCTTTCAAACACCGCAGCCTTGTCAGGGATTGTCTGGAGCGGCTCGGTATTGCCAGTCTTTTTGATACTATCCAGGGGTCGTCGCTCTCTGAGGATCTCACAAAAAGCGATATCATAAATCTTGCGCTGGATGAGCTTGGAGCTGAACGCAGCTGCACTCTCATGGTGGGTGACACACTCGCAGACCTCGATGGTGCGGAAAATGCGGGTACACTTTTTGCAGGTGTTTCATATGGTTTCGGTTTCAAACCTGATGAGACAGCAAATGGATTCAGATTATTCTCTTCCCCGGTTGCCTTGCTTCCGTTTGTGAAGAGTATGAATGGAGGATATATGATCGAGAGAATCGAAACAAAAGCAGCTCCTGCCGCTATCGGACCATATAGCCAGGCTGTGAAGGCTAACGGAATGGTTTTTGCTTCAGGTCAGATACCAATCAACCCTGAAACCGGTGCAATTGTCGAAGGATCAGCCGCTGAGCAGGCTGAGCAGGTTTTCAAGAATATCAAGGCTGTGCTCTCTGCAGCCGGTACTGATATGCCGAAGGTCGTCAAAGCGACAGTATTCCTTGCTGATATGGCAGATTTCGGTGCTGTCAATGAAGTCTACAGCGAGGCATTCAAGGATTCTCCCGTGCTTCCTGCACGTTCAGCAGTCGCTGTAAAGACACTGCCGAAGAATGTTCAGGTAGAGATAGAGGTCATCGCTTTAGCATGAATTAATCCCCGGCAAAATGAGGTGAACCCTCAAAGCCGGGGATTGCAATATTTCCATTCCATTTACTCGTTGTTTTCTTCAACTTTGTTCCTGATGATTTCAAGATCGCTGTAGAGTGTGAATTTGCTGATTCCGAGTATTTTGCAGATTTTGTCCCCTGATTTAGATATCTGCATCGCTCCTTTCTCGTCAAGAAATGACAGGAAATCGAGTCTTTCGCTTTTTGTGAGCTTTTTCGGGTCTTTGTTCGCTATTGCGGTAGCCTGCTGTATGAGATAATCAAGAAGACTCTCAACATCCGATGCGAAGAACTCGGACTGGTCATTCAGCTCGAATTTGTTATATTGCTTCAGGAAGCTCTCGAACTGTATAGACTCTGTTATATCGAGATTGATGCACAGCGATCCGATTACTTTTCCTTCTGTGTTGCGGATATACATCGACGAAGAGCGGAGAATCTTACCATCCGTTGTCGTCGTGACGTAATTGAAGCGGTCTCCGTCAACTACGCTTCCGCTGAGCACCTCAAGGCCGAGATTGCTTCCACAGCCACCGATCTTCCTGTTCGTTATATTCCCGTTTCTTATATCTATGATGGTGCTTGAGTAATCTTTTTCGAGGTCATGGAGAACAACTTCACATTTATTGCCGAATTCAGCGGCAATAAGTGTCAACAGCTGTTTGAATAGATTGATTTCGTCGTTAATATGCTTCATATGTCCTCCAAGTAATGGTGTCATTATACCAACGATTTCCCCAAATCCCAAATATTTTTTTGTAATTATGCAAAACTAATAAAAAATTGTTTGGTTTTTATCGAAAACTGAAATCCTGAAAATTCTTTATAAATATTCTAATATTTTTGAGAAAATGCTGTTAAATTCTGAAAATTTTTGTTGACAACTCCCTTTTTGATGGTAGATTGGTAGTTGTAAGGATGGATTATCAGAAAAATTTTAAGTTTTTGAAGATGGATTTCTTTGATATTTTATCCTGAAAATTTTTTATTGCAGTTTTTCAAAGGAGGACTGGATTTATGCACAAGAAGCTTATTGGTCTTGTGGCTCTTCTCGCCATGATGCTTGTTATGGTTCCTGTATTTGCAGGTGGATCGCAGGAAAAGAGTGCAGACGGCCCAGAGGTAATCACATTCTGGTATACAAACACTGGTGCTGAAGCGGAGACATATGAGAGGGCTATTGCAGAATACAATGCATCTCAGAGTCAGTATAAGGTGGAAGGACTCAGCGTCACAGACCTTCAGAAGATTATTGTTGCCATGAGCAGCAATGAAGCTCCTGATGTAATCAAGATTTCTAATTCCTCTGTCATCCAGTATCAGAACAATGGCCTTGTAGAGTGTCTTGATGAATACATCGCAGCAGATAATTTTGATCTGAATGCTTATTCACCGGCTTCAATTCAGGCAAATACAATGGATGGATCTGTATATGCACTTCCAATCGATGCATACTCAATCCAGATGTTCTATAACAAGGACCTTCTCGAGGCTGCTGGTTATACAGAGCCACCCAAGACAATGGAAGAGATGTATGAGATGGCAGTAGCTGCTACAAAGCTCGATGCAAATGGAAACATTGAGGTTCTCGGATATCCTCTCTTCCCATATGCTTCAGCTCGCCAGGAGCTTATTTATGGCTTCGGCGGAACATGGTGGGATGAGAACGGCAAGCCGACTCCGCAGGATCCAGGTGTTCTCGCATCTCTTGAGATGAACGTGAAGTATCGTGAGCAGTTCGGTGGCAGCAACCTTGATTCTTTCATCGCTACAGCTAACACAAACAGATACACAGAGCAGGATATGTTCTTCACAGGTCATCAGCTCTTCAGACTTGATGGACCATGGCTTCCTCAGATGATGAAGAACTTCAATTCGACAGTTAACTATGGTATCTGCTTCGTTCCTGGAACAGAGGCTGAGCCAGAGCTTCTCGGATCAAGCCGCTATGAGACAGACTCTATCTTCATTCCTATCATGTCCGAGCACAAGGATGGAGCATGGGATTTCATCAAGTGGCTTGCAGGTCCGGTAGGTGCAAAGATTATTGAAATCGGTAACGGCAACCTCCCAGCTCTCATCGAGCTCTATGATGACGAGGATATCCTTGCACAGCCAGGATTCGGCGAGTTCATCGAAGCACTTCAGCTTGGTAAGGGCGTCCAGTATCCTGACATGAACGATTTCGATGAGTATATCTCAATGATCAACGCTTCTCTCGATACAGTTTATGCTCTCAGAGCAACACCGGAGGAAGCAATGGCAGCGCTTGCAGAGCAGTCTGCAAATCTCAACTGAGATATCTGACAGACTTTCCGGTACGGGGTTTCCTGTGCCGGAAAGCTCATACGGAGGTTATCTATGAAACTGAATCAGCATCAGCGCGATTTCAGAAATGGTCTGCTGTTTGCTCTTCCATGGATTTTCGGGTTTCTGGCATTGAGTGTTTATCCTCTTGTAGCCTCGCTCTATTATAGCTTCACAGAATTCAATGCTGTCACAACGCCTAAATGGGTGGGCTTTGAGAATTTCGTTGATGTTTTTCATGATCCGCTGGTCTGGAAGAGCCTCAAGAATACCTTGTTCATGGTGTGCGTATCCACGCCTGTGAATCTTTTTGTAGCCCTTATACTAGCAACAATTGTCTCCAGGAATTTCAAGGGCAGGGGATTCGTGAGAACAGCATTCTTCCTTCCATCTGTCATTCCTATGATTGCAGCCACAATGGTCTGGATCTGGATGTTTGACCCGACTTATGGATACATCAATAATGTGCTTTCCATTTTTGGTATCCAGGGACCGGCATGGCTTATGGATGCGAAATATACTAAATGGGCTCTGGTCCTGATGGGAACCTGGAATGTCGGAACAACAATGCTTGTCTGTCTTGCTTCTCTCCAGGAAGTGCCTACAAGCTATTATGAATCTGCGGAGATGGATGGTGCTGGCGCTATCAGAAGATTCTTCTATATCACAATCCCTTGCATCGCCCATGTTCTTGTTTATCAGGCAATACTCGGAATCATCAACGCATTCCAGTACTTCCAGCAGGTTTATATCATTGTCACAGCTAATTCCGGTGTTAAGGGTGGAAGTGCTGCAGGCGGTCCAGAGAACTCTATCCTCATGTATCCGCTTTACATTTTCCACAATGCCTTCACATACCTGAAGATGGGTAAGGCATCCGCGATGGCATGGATTCTCTTTATTGTCGTTGCTATCCTGGCTGTCCTTATGGTCAAACTGACAAAGAAAACTACAGAGAATGCAGGAGTCGAATGATGAATAATTTAATGCACAATAAAATAAAGCTTGGCAGCATCCTGTTCTTCATATTGATTGCGCTGCTTGTGATAATTTACATCTCACCGTTCTGTGTCATGTTCTTCACATCATTCAAGACAAACAGTGATGCATTCACCATTCCTGTAAAGCTTCTGCCTCGTGAGTGGGTAGCTGAAAACTATCCGGCAGCTATGGCGACAATCCCGTATTTCAGATACATGGGAAATACGATTTTCATCACAGTCCTCTCTGTGATGGGACAGCTCATCGTAACACCGATGGTCGCATATTCGCTTTCGAAGATTAACTGGAAGGGATCTAAGATCATCTCAGGACTTCTGATGGCAACAATGATGATTCCTATCACAGTAACGATGGTTCCGCTTTACAGGATTTACTCGAAGCTGGGACTTACGAATACATATGTCCCTCTGATTCTTCCGACATTCCTTGGAAAGGCTTTCTATATCATCATCACGCGCCAGTTCTTCATGGGTGTGCCTAACAGCTTGATAGAAGCGGCGAAGATTGATGGAGCTAATGAGCTTCAGCGCTATATCAGGATTGCGCTTCCTCTCACAAAGCCTGTCCTCACAACAGTCGGAATCTATGCATTCCTTGATGCCTGGAGTGATTACCTCATGCCGATGATCTTCATCTCCAAGCCTGATAAGTATACTCTCTCATTAGGTTTGCAGCAGTTCATGAGTGAATACTCTGTTGACTGGGCTCGTCTGATGGCAGCGGCTATGATATTTGTCCTTCCTGTCATAATCCTGTTCGCTGTGTTCCAGAAGAACTTTGTTCGTGGTGTGGCGACAAGCGGACTCAAGGCATAACAAAATGGCGGGGCTGAGGCCCTGCCTTCAATCTTAGTATCAGAAAAGAGAATAAAATGAAGAAGCTGGATCTTTCAGGAAAGTGGTACTGGCAGAAAAAGGGGGAGTCGGAGTTTCATGATGCTCTGGTTCCCGGTTCTGTTTATAATGACATGCTTCAGAATGGTATGATTTCAAACCCATTCTGGCGGACGGATGAATATTCTGCCCGTGAGCTGATGATGGATGATTATCTCTACACGCGGACGTTCATTGTCACTTCGGATGACCTGGAACATGACAGGCTGTTTCTCGTCGCGGAGGGGCTTGATACATTAGCAGAAATTACAATAAACGGTACTTCTGTTGCCTCTACAGATGATATGCATCGCACGTACCGCTTTGATGTTAAGCACTTCCTTCATGAAGGAGAGAATACAATATCTGTTCTCTTCCTCTCATCGCTCCGATACATCCGTGAGATGGATGAGAAGAGTGATATCTTCTATGCTTCAACTGGCTGTATCAAAGGCAATGCATATCTGAGGAAAGCCCATTACATGTTTGGCTGGGACTGGGGACCGCAGCTGCCTGATGCAGGCATATTCCGCCCGATTTATATTGAGGAGTGCGATGAGGCACGTATAAGCGATGTAGATATCCATCAGAAGCATGGAAACGGAAAGGTCACGCTTCTGGTCAGAACTGAAGCTGAGAGCTTCTCTTCATCTGTCCCTGATGTCCAGATTGTTGTCACATGCCCTGACAGTTCCATGCTGAAGGCATCTGGCAAAGCAGGGGAGACGGTATCAATTGAAATTGAATCGCCTGAGCTCTGGTGGCCTAATAATCTCGGTCCGCAGACTCTGTACAGCGTCTCCGTCTCATTGACTGGCAAAGGAAGTGAAGTCGATAGCAGGACATTCAGGATTGGTCTTCGGACAATCGATGTGAGCACAAAGCGCGATGAGCATGGCAATGAATTCTGCTTTGTCGTCAATGGGCAGAAGATTTTCGCGATGGGGGCTAATTATGTTCCTCAGGACAATCTCATCACCCGTGTGGACAAAGAGCGCTATTACCAGATTGTGAAAGACTCAGCGGCAGCCAATTTCAACTGTATCAGGGTATGGGGCGGTGGATATTACCCCGATGATGCATTTTACGATGCCTGCGATGAATACGGTATTCTCATATGGCAGGATCTGATGTTTGCCTGTGATGTCTATACGCTTTCTGATGAGTTTGAGAAAAACATCATTGCAGAGACCCATGATAATGTGAGGAGAATCAAGAATCACGCATCTCTGGCTCTTATATGCGGCAACAACGAAATGGAATGGATGTGGGCTGATGAGCCTGTGCGTATCCGTGGCCATCATCCGAGATACAAAGCTGATTATACGAAGATTTTCGGTCTGATTATCCCGCGCGCTGTGCGTGATGTGGATTCTGACACGTTCTTCTGGGAGTCGAGTCCGTCCAGTGGCGGTTCTTTTGATAACCCCAACGATATTGACAGGGGAGATCAGCATTACTGGGATGTGTGGCACTCCGGGAAACCATTCACAGAGTACCGTAATCATTATTTCCGTTTCTGCTCTGAGTATGGCTTCCAGTCATTCCCGTCATCAAAGACAATTGCACAGTTCTCCCTGCCTTCTGACAGAAACATCTTCAGCAAGGTGATGGAGTCTCATCAGAAGAACAAAACGGCAAACAGCAAGATTTTCCAGTATATTTCGGATTACTACCTCTACCCGAAAGATATGGATAACATCGCTTATATATCTCAGGTCCTGCAGCTGAGAGCTATCCAGTATGGTGTTGAGCACTGGAGACGTAATCGTGGCCGCTGTATGGGCTCACTGTACTGGCAGCTGGATGACTGCTGGCCTGTAGCTTCATGGGCAAGTATAGATTATTACGGACGATGGAAGGCATTGCATTATGGTGCACGCCATTTCTATAGACCTGTTACAGTCTCTGCATGCGAGAAGGAAGAGCTTTCTCCCGAAATCTCATACTGGATACTCAACGAGAGCAAAGAGCGTGTCCGCCGTCATCTGGAAATTGATTTGATAGACACATCATTCCATGTTGTCTATCACACTGAAGCTGATGGAGAGGCTGAGCCGTTCAGCTCAAAAGAGATTGTCAGCGAGAATTTCTCGAAATACCTCGAAACAGACGATCAGAAAGAGACGAGATTCGCCAGAGTGCGGATGTTCTCCGATGGTGTTCTGGAGGATGAGCGCGTGACGCTTTTCGTGAAACCGAAATACTTCAGTTTCCAGAAGCCGCGCTATAGCTGGAATGTGGAAGATGCAGGTGATGAATATCTTATTACTGTACGTTCATCTGCATTTGCGCAGTTCGTTGAGCTGGATTTCAGGGATTTCGATGCTGTGCTCTCGGATAATTATTTTGATATCACATCCTCTGAAGGTGTCAGAGTCTCGCTCAGCAAGAGTGCTGTACCTGGATGGGCGACCTCTGGTGATGTGATGAGAGGATTGATGATCAGAAGTATAGCCGACAGCTATGAAATGCCAGAGAAATAGGAGGGAATATGCTTGATGCAAGGCTTGTAGATAAACTTGAGACACCATGCATTGTCATTGACGTGGATGCAGCAAGAAAGAATGTTGTTGCCATGCAGGAGCGTGTCAGCGCGGCAGGGTGCCGTCTCCGTCCGCATATCAAGACACACAAGATGCCATTTTTCTCGCTTATGCAGCTGGAGGCAGGAGCTGATGGTATAACATGTGCAAAAGTCTCTGAAGCTGAGGTCATGGCAGATGGTGGGTGCGATGATATATTCATTGCATACCCGATGATAGGACACGCCAGGACTGAACGTGCAATAGCTCTTTCGAAAAGGATACGTCGTCTGATTCTTGCTGTTGACAGCTTTGAGGGTGCTCAGATGCTCTCTGATGCAGCTGTTAAAGCTGGTACTGTTCTCGAAGTGCGTCTTGAAATTGATACAGGCGCAGGCCGTACCGGCATACAGATTGATAAGGCACCGGAGCTGGCAAAGAGAATAGCTTCCATGCCAGGGCTGAAACTGACAGGTATTTATACTTTCAAGAGTCTTGTCTTTGAAGGAAAGCCTACTGAGGATAATGCTCTGGCCGCGGCGGAGGAAGGCCGCTTGATGCATGACACTGCTGAGGCTATCAGAAAATCAGGTGTTCCTATTGCTGATGTGAGTGCAGGATCCACTCCCACTGGCATACTTGCCGCAGAGACAGGGCTTGTAAATGAAGTGCGTCCTGGCACGTATATCTTCAAGGATTTCATGCTTACAAAAGAGAATGCAGGGACAATGGATGAGATTGCTGTCAGATTCTACGCAACTGTAGTAAGCACAAATTATAAAGAATACGCAGTGATTGATGGCGGTACCAAATGCTTCCCGACAGATGTCGTGCCGATGATTGCTCCATTTTATTATCCGGGATATGCGCTTGTTGAGGGAAATCCTGATCTTCATTTGAGCCGCATGAACGAGGAACATGGCATCATCACTTCCGATTCCGGTGATACAGGTCTTCATGTGGGGCAGGTTATCTCACTGATACCGAATCATGTATGTACAGCAATCAATATGCAGAACGAGGTCTATCTTCTTGAGAATGGAGAACTCCGGAAAGAGAAAGTTGCAGCCAGAGGGATGCTCGTATGAGATATCTTATAAAGAATGGCGAGATTATTGATGGAACAGGAAGGGCTGGGTATAAAGCGGATCTTCTGATTGAAGATGGGAAAATCTGTGAGATTGCCCCATCGGTTGCTGCAGCAAATGCAGAGATTATCGATGCATCCGGCATGGTAGTGACTCCGGGCTTTATCGATATCCACAGACACTCGGATGTTGTTCCTTTCCGTGATAGCTCATATGGCGAGATTGAGCTTTGTCAGGGTATCACGACTGTTATTGTCGGAAACTGCGGTCTTTCTCCAGCTCCTGCTCCTGATTCTGTCCGCAGGCAGCTTTATGATTATCTTGAACCGGTTATAGGAGAAGTCCCTGATGGCCTTGCTTTCAGGTCGTTTCATGATTATCGGGAGGCTATGCAGAGAGAGAAGCTTCCTCTTAATATGGGTTTCCTTGCCGGAGTTGATTCAATCAAGGCTGCTGTGAAAGGATTCAATTCTACTCCTTATACGGAAGAAGAACTTGTGAAAGCATCTCAGTACGTCAGAGAAGCTATGGAAGAAGGCGCTTTCGGAGGTTCACTTGGTATTATGTACCTTCCAGAGTGCTACTCCACAGAAGATGAGATTGCATATGTGGTCAAGCCTATCTCGGAATATGGCGGAATACTCTCCACTCATATAAGAGGTGAGGGCGATAGTCTTGTGGAGTCAGTCAATGAAGTCATCAACATCGCAAGGAAATCCGGTGTCAGGCTGAATATCAGCCATTTCAAGGCAACAGGCATAAGGAACTGGAATAAGCTGATTTATGACGCCATTGAAGCTATAGAGAATGCCCGACATCAAGGATTCCCTGTCACTGTGGATTTCTATCCATATGACGGAGGGTCGACAACACTGCAGTCTCTGATACCACCTTCGGTTATGGAGAGCGATCCAGACACGACGCTGAGGATGCTTGCGACAGAGGGCGGGAAAAGGCGCTTTGTCTCAGCAGTGAATGGTCCCACACCAGGCTGGGACAATATGGCTGAAAGCATCGGATGGGACAGAATTCTGATCTGCAGTGTGTCTCTTGCAGAGAACCGATACATGCAGGGCAGGGATATCAAGTCGCTCTCTGAGGAGCTGGGGTACTCGGATCCGGCAGAGTTCGCATGCGATCTTTATGTCAAAGAGAAAGGCAAAGTCGGAATCATTGTTCTCAGCATGTCTGAAAAAGATGTTGAGGCTGTCGCGAAACTGCCATACTCAGCGCTCATTTCAGATTCTCTTTACGGCGGTGGTAATCCACATCCGCGCCTCTTCGGATCATTCCCGCGTTTTCTGCGTGTTTTTGCAAGAGAGAGAAATATCCTCTCGTATGAAGAAGCTGTAATGAAGATGACAAAGCTTCCTGCAGAAAGAATGGGGCTGAAGGAGCGGGGTGTTCTGGACAAAGGCAGAATTGCAGATGTCCTCGTCTTTTCCAAGGAGAAGTTCATCGATAATGCAGATTACTCCGGCAGGAACGGGATGGCGACAGGAATGGAATATGTCTTTGTCTCTGGATTCCCTGTAATCCGGAATGGTGAATTGTTAAATCGCGAACAGGGTTCGTTCCTGCTCAGAAAATAAATAAGGAGAAATATTATGGATGTTTATCAGAAGCTTGAAGAAATGGGTCTGAAGCTGCCAAAAGCACCTCAGAAGGGCGGTGTTTATTCACCATGTGTTGTTTTCAACGGAAATCTTGTTTATGTATCAGGATGCGGTCCTGCTATCGGAGATAAGACATATACAGGCAAGCTTGGAGCTGAGTATGCACTTGAGAAGGGTCAGGAAGCTGCCCGCGATGCAATGCTCAATGTCCTTGCAGTGCTCAACGATTATGTAGGAGATCTCAACAAGATCAAGCCTGTGAAGATTATCACATTCGTTGCATCCAAGGATGATTTCTACCAGCAGCCTGCTGTTGCAAATGGTGGCAGTGAGCTTCTTGCAGCACTCTATGGTGCCGAAAATGTTCCAGCACGTTCTGCTATCGGTCTCAATGTCCTTCCAGGAAATATCCCGGTGGAGACAGAAGGTCTTTTCGAGATTCTGAAATAAAATAATGGAGCTGTAGGATGAGAGAGCCTCTGAGAAAGCAGATTGATCAGTCATTTTTCCTTCACTTTCCGCTGAAGGCAGATGATACGAAGAGTATTGACTATAAGAATATTCATAAAGTCGTCGAAAAACGTCTTTCTGTCTGGAATGGTATGGACTCTGGTGTATGGAAAGCTGAGGGAGAAGGGGAAACCGAGTTCTCTGATTCTGGAAAGCTGAAGGTTCATACATATCCTACAGCTTCAGCATGGCCTGAGACAGAGGCCAGGGCAGTTGATGCTGTCAATGGTTCATATGCCACGTTCGGCAGCTATATACTGACACTCACTCTGGGGAATATCGATACATCGGAATATAACAGGATCCGTTTCCTGATCAAACCGGAGTGCCATGGGCAGCATAGTCCTATCGTGCGCGTCGGTTTCACTAATGATGGGTGTATCAAGATTCCTGACAGGTATTCCCGTGAGGGTTTCAATGCGCTCAATCTTATTAATAATGAATGGAATGAGTGCATCTGGGAAATTGATGGGATTGCGCATGATGCAATGCGTGAGATTTCTTTCAACTTCCACCGGTATGGCAAAGAAGTGACAACAGGTTCCGACCTCTGGTTCGAACTTGATGGCATTGAGCTTCAGAAGGCAGAACCTAATGTCGTCATTGGCTGGGAATGCAAGGAAAATACAGCTGTATTCTCCACATCTGGTTACCTTCTCAACGGTCCGAAGACCGCTATCGCGAATACTTCTCTGGATACATTCTCGCTTAAAGATGAAGATGGGAATACTGTCTATTCAGGGGATATCAGGAAGATAAATAACAGCCGTGGCGAGTTCTCTGTTCTCGATTTCACACCATTCAGTGTTCCAGGCGTTTACCAGATAGTGCTCGGTGACTGGAGGAGCACATTCTTTGAAATCAGCGACGAGGCGCTTGACGGAGCGCTATGGAAACTTCTGAATTTCCTCTTCTGTGAGCGTTGCGGTTATCCTGTTCCCGGCAAGCATGGTACATGCCATCAGGATGTTTATGCAGTTCTTGGCGAAGAGAAGATTCCATTCACAGGAGGCTGGCACGATGCTGCTGATGTCTCACAGCAGACTGTGCAGAGTGCGGAAATCCTCGATTCTCTCATGACAGCAACTCCTCGTCTGACTGGCAAGGAGATGCATCTGGCTGACAGAATAGCGGAAGAAGCATACTGGGCAATGGATTTTGTTCTCCGCATGGATCTTGGAGATGGTCGCATTGTAACGAATTCAGCAATCCGCAGATGGACAGACAACCATATCGGCAATATGGATGATGATCCGACTGTAGATGTGAGATCCAATCCTCTTGATGGTTTCATTATCTCAGCCGTTGAAGCTCATGGAGCTGAGTATTTCGCCTCAATCGACAATGAAGTTGTATGGAAGTGCCGTGATAACGCTGTCAGGCTTTTCCGCATAGCATGGCAGAATTTCATTGAAAATGGACTTGAAGAACCTCATCCTCTTGAATATACGACAACAGGAAGTCTGTCGCAGTATTATGCTGCAGCTGCTATTGCCTCTTCCAGACTGTATACGATAACAGGTGATAAGTGGTTTGCTGATATTGCCTCGGAGAGCATTGATTACGTGCTGAAGTGCCAGGAAGCAGGTGATAAAGCGCCACTGAGAGGTTTCTTCTACCGTGATGATACAAAGAGCGCAATCGTGCATTTCTCTCACCAGTCCAGGGACTATATCTTTGCTATGGCGCTTGATGAGGCATGCCATGCTCTGAAATCCTGCTGTGATGTGTCGAAGTGGGAGGCCTCTCTCCGTCTTCATGGTGAGTATTTCAAGAGCCTTATGCAGTATACGGCGCCTTATGGTATGATTCCTGCTGGTTTATTCCACGTAAGTGAAGCTGGCGATGAGGAAACATTCATCCGTTCGCACAGAAATGTGAAGCTTGCAAACGAGAGAGATAACTACATCAGGCAGCTGGAGAATGGTATAAGTCTCGGAGGCGGATATTTCATCAAAGCATTCCCTGTATGGTTCTCATTCAGAGGAAATTCCGCAATACATCTTGCTATGGGTAAGGCAGCTTCCATCATCGGCCGCTATTTTGGCGATGAGGAGCTTAAAGGTATTGCAATGGAGCAGCTTTACTGGACACTTGGTAAAAATCCATTTGGACAGAGCCTTATTTATGGTGAAGGTGAAAATTATGGCCGGAACTATTCTGCATTCCTCGGTGAGACAGTCGGGGAGATACCAGTTGGTGTGCAGACAAGGGGAAATGAGGATGTGCCATATTGGCCACCGGCATGTGTAGCCACATATAGGGAAATCTGGACAACCCCTGTTGGGAAATGGTTCTGGATAGCTTCAGATATTCTTTAAGGAAACAGAAATGAACAGAGCAAAAGCACGTAAAAGAGCAGAAGAACTTGTCAGCAAGATGACTCTTGAAGAGAGAGCATCGCAGCTTCTGAATGAATCACCTGCCATCGAAAGGCTTGGTATTCCTGAGTATAACTGGTGGAACGAGGCACTTCATGGTGTCGCCAGAGAGGGTGTTGCTACTGTATTCCCACAGGCTATCGGGCTTGCATCTGCGTTCGATACAGAGCTGATGACAGAAATCGGAGATATCATAGCACTCGAGGGACGCGTCAAGTACAACGAGGCTCGTCATCACAATGACCGCGATATCTACAAAGGCCTCACATTCTGGTCGCCTAATATCAATATATTCAGAGATCCGAGATGGAGCCGGGGACAGGAGACATATGGAGAGGATCCGTATCTTACAGCGCGCCTTGGTGTAGCGTTTGTCAAGGCTCTTCAGGGGGATGGAGAGGTGATGAAAGCCGCAGCCTGCGCAAAGCATTTCGCTGCACACAGCGGACCTGAGAAGCTGAGGCATGAATTCAATGCCATTGTCTCCAAGAAAGATCTTTTTGAGACATATCTTCCCGCTTTTGAAGCGCTTGTGCGGGAAGCCCATGTTGAGGCAGTGATGGGTGGCTATAGCCGCACAAATGGAGAACCTTGCTGTGCGCACAGCTTCCTCATGAAAAAACTGCTGCGTGAGAGATGGGGTTTTGAGGGGCACTTTGTCTCTGACTGTGCCGCTATCAAGGACTTTCATATGCACCACAAGATTACGAAGTGCCCTGTTGAATCTGCAGCGCTTGCTATTAACTCAGGCTGTGACCTTAACTGCGGATGCATGTATGAGAATCTTATTCCGGCATACAGGGTCGGTCTTGTTTCTGAGGAGACAATAACTGAGTCCTGTATCCGGGTGATGACTACAAGGTTCCTTCTTGGAATGTTCGATGATGAGGATCCATGGAAGGACGTTCCATACTCAGTTGTTGAGCAGGAATCGCATCTTGCTGTATCTCTTCGTGCTGCTGAGGAAAGCATCGTGCTTCTTAAGAACAATGGAATCCTTCCTCTGGATAAGAACAAGATAAAGACCATAGGTGTCATCGGGCCGAACGCTAACAGCCGTGCAGTTCTTCTTGGCAACTATCATGGTACTCCTTCCAGATTCTGGACAGTCTCTGAGGGAATCCAGGAGGAGCTTAAAGATACAGAGACCCGCGTTTACTATTCAGATGGCTGCCATCTTGTCAATGAACGGGTTGAGGATCTCACACGTCCTGATGACAGACTCAGCGAAGCCCTGACTGTCGCAGAGAATAGCGATGTTGTTATTCTCTGTCTGGGGCTGGATGAGACGGTGGAGGCAGAAGAGTCCGACAAGGAAAGCATCATGCTTCCTCCTCATCAGAGAAAACTTTTTGAAGCGCTTGTTGAGACAGGTACTCCGATTGTTCTTGTGCTGATGTCTGGCAGTGCTATGGATCTCAGGTATGCAGATGAGCATGCATCTGCTGTGATCAATGCATGGTATCCTGGTGCACTTGGTGGAAAGGCAATTGCTGATATTCTCTTTGGGAAAACAAGTCCATCTGGAAAGCTTCCTGTTACGTTCTATTCCTCCGATGCAGATCTCCCTGATTATTGCGATTACTCCATGAAAGGCAGGACTTACAGGTATATTGAGAAAGAACCGCTCTATCCATTCGGTTTTGGCCTTTCATATGCTTCTATCAGATACAGTGATATGAAACTTGGCTCATCTTCCATAAGAGAAGGAGAGGGACTTTCTGTCGAGGTCTGTGCTGCTAATTCTTCCAGCATCGCCTCCGATGATGTTGTACAGATCTACGTCAGGAGTGATTCTGAATTTGCTGTTCCTAATCATTCTCTCAAAGCATTCTGCCGCATTCATCTTGAAGCAAATGAGACGAAGACAGTGCGTCTTGATCTTTCTCCAGATTCTTTCTTCGATATAAATAATGATGGTGAGAAAGTTTTTGATGCGAAGAGTTTTGTGATCTCCGCTGGAAATGGCCAGCCTGATGAACGCAGCAGATCACTTGGTGTTTCATCTGTGTCTGCAGTAATCAAGGCAGAGTGAACTGTAACCTCTTCAAATGAATCTGCAGAGAATGAGAATATCCGGCATATGTGTGATTTCCATATGCCAGATTTTTGTTTTCTTTTCAGACAGAATAAAACAAGCAAGCAAATAATTCATTGCATAATCGGATTGAAATTATTTTATTGTTTTTGTGACCCTTTGATAAAAAAGGACCTGGCTTATGACCAGATCCTTCAGCTTTCTCATTTCATGATTTTTCTGAAAAGTGTCTTGAAATCCTCGACAGAAGCTTCTTTCGGGTTTCCGGGAGCGCAAGCATCTGCGGCGGCACTCTTTGCAAGGAATTCGAGATCCTCTTCTTTTACAGCTTCGAGTTTCTCAGGGATACCTACATCCTTGGAAAGCTGTCTTACTGCGTCTACAGCAGCCTTGCGGTACTCGCTCTGTGACATTGCGTCAACATTTTTCACACCCATTGCCCTTGCGATTTCCCTGTACTTCTCACCAGTGGAGTCCTCATTGTATTCCATGACAATCGGAAGCATCATAGCGCATGCAACTCCATGCGGTGTGTCATATACAGCACCAAGCGTGTGAGCCATGGAGTGAGCAATTCCCAGGCCTACATTGGAAAATCCCATTCCTGCAATGTACTGGCCAAGAGCCATGTCCTTTCTGCCGTCTGCCTCTCCTTTGACTGCGGCTCTCAGCGAGCGTGAGATGATCTCGATAGCCTTGAGGTGGAACATATCTGTCATTTCCCATGCAGCTTTTGTAGTGTATCCCTCGATGGCGTGTGTGAGCGCGTCCATGCCTGTAGATGCTGTCAGGCCTTTTGGCATTGTTGACATCATATCAGGATCGACAACTGCGATGATGGGCATGTCATGTGGATCGACACAGACGAATTTCCTCTTCTTCTGCACATCTGTGATTACGTAGTTGATTGTTACCTCTGCCGCTGTTCCTGCTGTTGTAGGAACTGCGATAATCGGTGTGCATGGATTCTTCGTGGGGGCTGTGCCCTCAAGACTTCTCACATCTTCGAACTCAGGGTTCGCAATGATGATTCCGATAGCCTTGGCTGTATCCATCGAGCTGCCGCCACCGATTGCTACGATGCAGTCTGTACCCGCAGCTTTGAATGCCTCCACACCATGCTGGACATTCTCGATTGTCGGATTTGCCTTGATATCATCATAAAGTGTATACGGAATACCTGCACCATCGAGGACGTCAGTCACTTTCTTCGTAACTCCGAATTTCACAAGATCCGGATCTGAGCATACGAATGCTTTCTTGAATCCTCTTGCTTTTATTTCTGTTGCGATTTCATTAATTGCTCCGCTTCCATGATAGGAAGTCTCGTTGAGCATGATTCTGTTTGGCATTGTTCTTCCTCCATAAATGAAGATAATAATGAATTCAGAGAGGGGAAAGCTATCGTAGCTCATAATTATGAAATGGAACGGAAATAATGGACTGGATGACAAGATAAAAAGATTTCTGCGAAACTTCTCGAAAAGAGAATATTCTGAGGCAGAAATCCTCGAAGCCGAGAAGAAAGCTGATTCAAAGTACAAGGATAAACTAGGGGAAATCTGGGACAATGCAAGACTTCTTTTCGAGATTGCAAAGCACCCTGCGCTCTGGGGAGCTCAGTATGCTGTGATGGCAACGCTTGCTGTCATTTATCTTGTGTCTCCTGTGGATGCTGTCCCTGATTTCATACCTCTTGGAGGTCTTGCTGACGATATCGCAGTGATCGGATTCATCATAGCTTCTGTTATCAAGGGAATAAAATCATTCACGACAGAGAAGAAACTTGAGCTCAGGGCATCTATTCCATCAGACCTCAGGTCTCTTTATGACAATCTGATGGGAATTACGGCAGATGAACCTGAAGAAGAGATCAGTTTCGATGATCTGGAAGATTCTAAAGCATTCGACAACAGACTGAGCCAGTCTGCAAAGGAAAGAATATTAAAGCGGGCAGATAAGTATGGAAGGTGTTTCAAAGAACACGATATCAGGAGGATTGATGATAATCTTGATTCCAAACGCAAGGGGCCTATAGCTGCTATATGGGACAAAGTGCTGTTCTTGTGGAAGTATTTCAGGGAGAACCATTCTGCATCCTATAATGTGATGATTGCCGGTGCTCTGCTTTATCTTCTTTCTCCTGTCGATGTAATCCCGGATATGATTCCTGTGATAGGGCTGGTTGATGATGCCTTTGCTATCAGTGTTGTTTACAATGCAATAAAAGATGCTGCCAGACCAGCTGCCAGGAAAATAGTGAAGAGCATTGCATCTAAAATCGATCCTGTCATTGAGTGGGAAGTTCAGCAGTTTCTTGACCGTGTTCATTACAGACGTCTTTCCCTTTCGCTTTTCAATCTCATTCTCTATGTTTTTGCTCTTTTGTTTATTGTGTTTCCTCCGTTCGGCCTGCTGCCAAGCTGTGTTGTGAGTGCTGTTCTGCTTCTGCTGTCAACGGGATTGGCTATTTTCCGCTTTGTGAAAATTCTAACGAATAAGCATACAATTCCTTGCATGAGAATGGTCATAAAGGAAAAAAGCGTCAAAAGAGGGCTGGCTGAATATATAAGATCGCTTGGAATAAAACCCGTGATTATTGGCGAGAAGGCAGTTGATAGATTTCTCTGTGCAGTGGGAGAGCCTGTCAACAAGCGTTTCCTTGACCGTTTTATCGATCATGCATGGAAGCTCCTCAAGCGGGATATCATAAGATTCCTGGCAGTTGAGGCATGTATTGTTGCTGGATTCTTCATCGTCCGCCATGTTCTTCTCATGCAGGTATCTGATTTGTCATTCCTGCAGATTGTCTTCTATCCATTTATCGTGATATACAAGGCTTTCGTCTGATTTTTCAAGACCGCTGCCCCTGCCCATGCTGCTGAGGATGTTCTGGATATCTCCAAGCGGCAGCCCCGAGCATTCTGCAATAGTGGAAAGTGAAAAATCCGGAAATATATGGAATGCTGCATGCACGAATATTGTAGACAGCACCACATCCTTTCTGATATCCTACGCTATCGGAGGCAAGGGATGATGTGTAATGCATACTGGTTTTCAATCGCAACCCCTTACTCTAATTGTTTCTGAATAATTGCCGGCATTGTCCGGCTTTTTTATTAAGGAGAGGCCATGGCTAATGTTTTCGCATCGAGATCGCTGAATATCATAGACGATCTGTCGATTAATGAGCGCAGGTATTTTTTCAAGAAAGTGAAGCAGCTGAAAGATGCCATCATTTCCGGTGATGAGAAAGTGATGGATGAATTCCGTATCAATGACAAGGATTTCGGTATCTACGAAGTCTTTCTTGAGGACAGCACCAGAACAAAGGAATCCTTCAGGAATGCTGCCAATTTCCACCATGTCAAGGTTTCAGAGCTCATTTCATCCTCTTCCTCTATAAACAAAGGCGAGAGCTATGCAGATACATTCAATATGCTCTCTGGTTACCACAACTCAATATTCATTGTCAGGAGCAAGGTGGAGGGCCTTACCAAATGGCTTTCAGAGGAATGCACGGAGTATGCGGAGAGAAACAATCTGCCTTATCGTCCGGCTTTCATCAATGCAGGAGATGGCAAGCATGAGCATCCGACACAGGAGCTTCTGGATGAGTTCACATTCCTGGAAGACCTCAGCATGGATTTTGATTCAATCCATGTCGCTCTTGTTGGCGATCTGTATCATGGGCGCACTGTGCACTCCAAAGCAGATGGGCTGAGAATCTTCGACCACGTCAAAGTCGATCTCATCGCACCTGAAGAACTGATGATGCCTGAATCTTACATCGAGAAGATGAAGGAAAACGGATTCGAAGTATCTATTTATTCTTCCATTGAAGAGTATGTGAAGAACGGCAATCCTGCCAGACTCTGGTATTTCACGCGTCCACAGCTTGAGAGAATGGGTGAGAGAATCCTGCAGAAGCAGGAAATACTCCGTGAGGCAATCACATTCCGACGTGACTTCCTGCCATACCTCAAGGAAGATACGAGGTTCTATCATCCGCTACCACGCCACAAAGAGCACCCCACGATTCCTACATGGCTGGATAAGACACCTCTCAATGCCTGGGAGCGTCAGGCTATCAACGGCATGTACTGCCGCATAGTGCTGCTCTCTCTTATTGGAGGCAAGATCGGCGATGATTATATTCCTGTCCCTGGAGATCATGTGACTGACAGACGCACTGAGGAGTATATCATCCAGGTGGAACCTTCCACAGATAAGAAGACAAAGAATTACTCTGAGGGTGTGCGTCCGATTACTGACGGTATTGTCATTGATCATATCTGCAAAGGAGATGATCCGGGAGCGATACGTTCCCATATGCGTCTCATCTCATCGATACTGGGCCTCGATGACGGCCGTGGCGGTGAATGGGTCTCCAAAGGATCTGATGGGCAGTACAAGGGAATTATCTTCCGCCCTGGTGCAAGGCCGCTTGAGCGCAAGGACCTCAAGAGACTGGCAGCTGTAGCACCCCATTGCACACTGAATATCATCAGAGATGGACGCGTCGCAGAGAAATACAGAACACATATGCCTCCACGTATTTACAACTTTGACGATCTCTGCTGTCAGAATGAAGCATGTATCTCCAATCCTGTAAACGGGGAAGGCGTACCGGCTTCATTCTACCGCACGCCGGATGGACACTTCGCATGTGCATACTGCGGACGCTTCCACAGTTTCAAGGAAATCTGGAAAAAACGCTCATAACTGTTAAAATAGGAGATGAATATGAAAAGACTTGACGAAATAACTGAGTATTATGGCCCTATTCTGGCCAAGGGAGCATTTGAGCTCGGAGCTATCAAGCTCTCGCCATCAAAGCCGTTTACATGGGCATCTGGTTACAGAATGCCGATTTATAATGACAACCGCATGTTCCTCTCATCTCCGAAGTACAGGGCACTGATACGCGATGCTTTCGCAGACATGCTTTCAGCCACAGGTGAGAAGTGTGATAACATCGCGGGGACTGCTACAGCTGGTATTCCTCATGCTACCAGCCTTGCTGATATGCTTTACAAGCCGCTTTCATATGTACGTTCATCTTCCAAGGACCATGGACTGGGACATCAGATTGAAGGAATCAGCAAAGATGGCTACAACAAGCAGAAGGTTGTGCTGATTGAGGATCTGATCTCTACAGGTTCATCATCGCTGAAAGCTGTTGAGGCTATCAGGAAGGCAGATGGTGACTGCACACTCTGTCTTGCTATCTTCACATATGGTTTACAGGCTTCTGTAGATGCCTTCCGTGCACTGGATCCGGAGTGTGTCTTCTACACCATTCTCTCCTATGACACGATGATCCGTACAGCTTGTGATACCGAATACATCTCTTCAGACGATGCTGATGTCCTTCACGAATGGAGAGAGGATCCATTCGGATGGGGAGAGAAGAGAGGCTGGCCAAGGGAGGTGAAGGAATGAGTTATATCGATCTCCTGAGAGAGAGTGCAAAGGCTTCAGGGAATGTTGTGTGTATGGGTCTCGATCCTGTGCTTTCTGTTCTTCCTGAATCAGATGCACCGGCAAGGGAAAGGCTCAGCACATACTTTGCGGAGATATTCCATCGCATGAGGCTGGAGGGAATTTCCCCTGCAGCATTCAAGCCAAATATCGGGTATTATGCTGTCCTCGACAATCCTCGCGAAGAGGATTTCTCCGGTTCTCTTGCACTTTCCGATGTCATGGATCTTCTCGACAATTACTTTCCCGGTGTTCCTGTAATCCTTGATAGTAAGCGCGGTGACATTGCACGATCGAGTGAGAACTATGCGAAGGAAGCATTTGATGGCTGGAAAGCTGATGCAGTGACTGTCTCTCCATATATGGGAACTGATTCCGTGCTGCCATTTGCTTTCGCTGACAAGGGTGTTTATATCCTCAACAGGACATCGAACCCGGGAGCTGCAGATCTGCAGAATACAATCACGCTTGATGCTGTGGATGAGAAAGAGCTTTACCCGATGTATATTGCAGTAGCGCATCGTATTGCACACTGGGCTTCAGAGCATCCAGGCGTCGGCGCAGTTGTCGGTGCTACAAGCATGAAAGAACTTGGAGAGATTGCCACATACTATGCAGACAGGGATATCCCGATGCTCATTCCGGGTGTTGGCTCTCAAGGTGGAAGCGGCTCTGATGTTATGGCCGCGCTCAAGAGTGCAGGATACCCGGCAGAGCTTGCAAGAATCAATTCATCATCAGGTCTCACTCATCCATGGAAGAAAGGAAGTGCGCCAGAGGATTGGCTGGACAGAGTCATGAATGCTGTTCATTCGCTCTTTGCGGAGGTGTCTCTCTGATGGAAATCAGCACTCTCAGGAAAAACCATCTCAGGAAGAACCCGATACTGGCTACAGTGTCGGGTGTTGCTACGACTAAGAAGGAGCTTATTGAACTTTTTGACAAGAAGATAACAAGCGTGGATATCATCACGACAAAAAGCTTTCAGGTTACTCCGAACCCGGGTAACAGGGAGCCGATTGTCTGCTCTCCTTCTGTAGGGAATTTCGGCAATTCCGTCGGTCTCAGAAATCCTGGAATGGATGTTATTCTTCCGGAGATAAGGGAAATCAGGGGAAACGGAATGAGAGCACTTCTGAATATCTCGCTCTCTGCATCGAATCCTGAGGATTTCATAACACTTGTTAAAGCATTCGATCCATATGCGGATATGCTTGAGCTGAACTTCTCCTGCCCCCATGCTGCTGCAGGATTCGGTGCTTCCATCGGTAGTGACAAGACTATTGCAGAGTCATATGTGAAAGCTATCACTGAGTCTTATCCTGGGCGAAAGGCGCTTCTTATTATCAAGCTCACACCTAATGTCGATGATATAGGATCCATTGCAAAGGCTGTGATTGATGCTGGTGCCGATGGCATTGCCGCAATCAACACGGTAGGACCGAAACTCTATACAGAGCCACACTCAGGAGCACCTATCCTCAACAATAAGCTTGGAGGAAAAGGCGGGGCATCTGGCGAGTGGGTCAATGAAGAAGCTCTCAGGTCCATCAGGGCAATACGAAAAGCTGTAGGAGATGAGCCTATCATCCTTGGAATGGGTGGAGTCACTAGGCCATGCGATGTGACAGCCATGCTTGAAGCTGGAGCAGATAGCGTTGGTATCGGTTCCGCGCTTTCGCGTGTCATGCCAACTGAATGGGAGCATTATTTCTCTCTGATGAAGACAGGAGGGGATGTTTCTCCTCTTCTCTCAATGGAGAATAAGCTGGAGTATACCCCTCATACAGTTCTTTCAAAGGAGATGCATAACGGATCTGTCATGGTCATCACACTTTCCGGAGAGATGGATTGTAAGCCAGGTGAGTTTGCTTTCATCTGGCTTCCAGGGAAGGGGGAGAAGCCATTCTCAGTAGCCGTGAACAAACCTCTGACATTCCTTGTGAAAAAGAGAGGAGAATTCACTGAAGCGCTTTTTGGTGTGAATGTCGGAGATACCATATATACCAGAGGTCTCTATGGAAGTCCGATGGTTTATACAAAATCTGACAAAGCTCTTCTGATAGCAGGAGGCACCGGTGCTGCTGTCCTTCCTCTCATAGGTGAGAAACTCAAGGAAGATGGTACGCTGATGGATATCCGTGTAGGACTTGCCGAAAGAAGTGATGGAAAAGATCCTCTGGAGGATGTCCTCAGATCATTTGGAAGCTATCAGGCGGTGCCGGATGACGGAAAGCCTGGACGTGTTCTTGATACTATTACCAGCAAAGATATCGAAGGTGATACTTCTGCTTATATCGTAGGACCAGGGAAGATGATGGAGAAGGCAGCCACGCTTCTTGAGAATCTGGGTATGAGCGACAAGCGTATCTATCTTTCGATGGAGAAAAATACGATGTGCGGTATTGGCATGTGCGGTGAGTGTGTCTGTGGAGGACATCTTCCATGCAAGGAAGGCACGTTCTTCACATGGTATACGCTCAAGGAGAACGGTGCCGAGCTATGATTGATCCCCATGTGCATCTCAGAGACTGGGAACAGAGCAGCAAAGAGACAATCCTGCATGGGATGACTGTTGCATCCCGCCTTGGATTCACGCATCTGTTTGATATGCCAAACACATCACCAGCATGCACGGACAGGGATACAATCCTTGCCCGACTTGCCGATGGAGGAGAAGCTGCGGAGAAGACAGGTGTGTCTTATCATCTTTATGCAGGACTTACAGCAGATGGGAATCAGATAAGATCGATGGTCGAACTTCACTCCGAGCTTTTTCCTCTTGTCGTCGGGCTGAAGATGTTCGCAGGCCAGTCTACAGGGAATATGGGGATAATCGGCATTGATAAACAGCGGAGCGTTTTCCAGACACTTGTGGAATCAGGGTATAAAGGAGTCCTTGCTGTTCATGCAGAAAAAGAAGAGCTGATGAAAAAGGATTTCTTCGTCCCCGGGAAATGGGAGACACATTCTCTGGCAAGGCCTGTAGAAGCAGAGACAGAGAGTGTGCGGGATCTTATCACACTTGCAGAAGAAACGGGCTTTAAAGGAACGCTTCATATCTGTCATGTCTCTGCATTTTCAACAATTGCACTTGTCTCCGAGAGTCGTAAGACGGCATCTTTCCGGATTACAATGGGCGCTACACCGCACCATGCGCTTCTGAATAAGGATGATGCACTGGATCATAGCCGTTATCTGAAGATGAATCCTCCTCTCAGGAGCGAGGAGGACAGGAACGCGGTTTTCTCTTCGCTTCTGAATGGCACAATCGACTGGGCTGAGTCAGATCATGCGCCTCATACGCTTGAAGACAAGGAAAAGGGAGCATCAGGCATCCCTGGTCTTCCCGGAATGCTGAAGCTTCTCTATGAGCTGCGTATGGCAGGGGCTTCAGAGTCTCTTCTTGAGGGGATCTTCGGAAAAAATGCAGCAGAAGTTTTCGGTATTGAAGAATACACAGCTATTCCCGATGATCCATTGCAGCTTTACGAAGAAGTGAAAGGGGAATATCCCTTCTCTCCCTTTGAATGAAGATGGCTTTTGTGTAAAATCCTGGTATGAGAAGAATTCTTGCACTATTGCTTGTTGCTTTCATTGCTATTTCATCAGCAGCTGCAAATGCAATTGAGATTGAAGATGATAAAAACGGCATCTGGTCTGTATTCATTACAGATCAGGATGTGAATGTGCCTGCAGTTCAGGATTTAATTGCCTCCGGTGTTGCTATTGATCCTGAAACTGCTGTAGTGACTGAATATGAGACATTCGAGGAAGGGCTTGTGCGTCTGAGTTCAGCACTTGCAGAGAAGATGGCAATGATCCTGTACACTTTCGGTCCGGAAAGTTACATGGGTGCGTATCAGTATGAAGGAGAGGAGGGGAAGTTCGCTCTTCTCTCATTTGCTCCGGTGAATGCACTTACAACACTTGAGTCAATTACTTCCTCATTTATGGGTGACATTGAATATGATGGCGCCGTCATGAGTCTGGAAGATATGATGCAGGAATGATAATCCAGCCGGATTCTCTATTAGCCTACACCTGAAGATGGAGAGTTCTGGGAAAAATGAGTTTGAAGAAGCCGTACAGCGCCAGAATACTCTGGGCAACACGTTAATACTTTCCATAGGTCCCATGAATTCAGATTCTTTTAAAAGGTTCTCCGCTGTTTGTAGTGGGTAAGACTACATAATAGGAAGGAATGGGAACTCGTTTACAAGCTTAATTTTAATAGCATACCCCAGATAACTGGATTGAACTAACAGGAAACTGATACCGCAATCCTGTCCTTCCCGATTGCCCGTCCGATCTCGCTCAGGCTCTCGTTCCTGTTCAGTCCTTCATATATCCGTATCCTATTTTCCTTGGTCAGCTGCTTATACATAATTACCTCATTTTATTCGCTGACCATGGGCTGATTCGATTGTAACAGGTGTTGCCAGAGATACTGCAACGGTTCAGATTCACCTGTTTGTCATAGTTACTGCTCTCCCTGTTTTCTTCGGCAGTGCACTTATTTTGTCATTTGAATTGGAATCGCCGAATACAAAACTGTGATTGTTTTTCCTTCAGATATCGTGTATATTACAAGTAGGTCGGGGAGGCATTCAGATATCTGGATGAAGAGCCGAACAGGGCACTTTAAATGTAGTCGCCTGACTAGCAGCCGGAGGGATCCTTCGGCATTTTTTTATAAGGCGGGTACAATGAAGACTCTCTCGGTAATGATAGATGAAGCTGGCAACTTTGATATGCAGCTCGCTTCAAATCCCATATATTGTCTCACGCTTGTCTTTCATGACCAGAATAATTGTATTGATGATTAAATTGACTATTTTGAGAAAGGGCTAGTATCGTTAGGGCAGGATCCACGCAAAGCAGTTCACACAAGTCCTTTAATCAGGAGAGAACCTCCTTATCAGAATATGGGAAGAGAAGAGATGTCAAAACTTATGGCTTTGACAACGATTTTTGTGAAGAAGCTCCCTATTAAGTACAAAGCCTTTATTTTCAACAAGAGGGAATCAGATTCTTATAATGCTTTTCTTGGTGCAGAACAGAAAGCCTGCCGACCTCCTCGCTGATTTCAGAGATCCGCATCGTTATGTCATCGGTCATGGTAAATGAGGTTAATATGAACTCATCTTACCTCTTGCTTCCCTTGCTGCAGATGATACCTATCAATCAAGGAGCTTCCATCCACCTTTCTTTTTACTGCCGAATCTTTTGATCTTCCCGGCATCAAGCAGGGATTGAATCAAACGTCTTGCTGTTATATATGAAATACTAAGCTCTGACGCGATATCTGAATAAGTTGCTGATGGCTTTTTTCTTAAGTAAGCAATCAATTCATTTTCCCTTGTTTTTACATGTTCATTTATCTGCTCATTTATCTGCTCATTTATCTGCTCATATGACATTGATTCAGTTTCAGGACGATAGAATATAACAACGAATCCTGATTTCTGCACTTCGAACTCACATCTGCAGTTGCTTTCCTTGCAGGCATCGACGATACGCTTGAGCCCTGTACCGAAGCTCTCAATATCCTTCGAATAATAAAGAATAGAAGCGATGAGCGGATTGCGGCGCACTGGACGCTGATTACCATCAATAAAATCCTGAGGAGATAATCCTGCGGGGAATGTTCCTGGGTTGTAGATTTCAACACGGTCAGGATGGATTGTCACCTCATTGGACTGGCATGCTCCATAGTCCTTGTGACAGAAGGAGTTCATTAGCGCCTCACGGACAGCATCCATTGGAATCTCCGGTATCTCCTTGCGCTGCAGAGAGCCGTCAAATTCAACTCTCCATCGTATATTGCTTGCGATATATCTCTCAGCCTTTGCTACCAGTTCAAATACTGGAGCTCTTTCCCGTTGGATATCGAGAAAGGTGAGGCGTTCCTTGCCAGCGAATATAGCCAGCTGGACTTCTGCATAAAGGCTCTCGCAGAACAGGACCATTCCGGCATTGAGAATTCTGTCTCCGGATATGAGCATGAGCTTGTCGAGGGCTGTCTTCTTATCGGTATATCCAAATGGAATACGTCCTGCTGATACCCCACGTTCGACATAGGTCTTCACTCGATTCGCATCAACTTGGTCGACAGTGAATGCTGAAAGCTGCTTCTCCCAAGGGTCTTCTGTCTGTTTCCCTCTGAAGAAGCTCTCAAGCTGCTCCCTTGTCATCATCAGGTCTTCATCGGCAACCCGGAGACGAGCTATGCCATATGCAAAATATGGTGTGTTATATCCTTCGAATGAGACACGGATGCAGTCCTTGCCATCGATGACAACGGATGTGATAGATGGGAATATCTGGGGCTCGATATGATTCACTATGGCCTGGCTTACTTCCCTGAGAGTCTTTTCGTTGACTATCTGTCCGATGGGAGTGCCGTCATTCCGAACGCCGAAGTAAAGCTCTCCTTTCTGATGCTTATTGAGTATGGAAGCAATGGAGATGACTGCTTCCTTCAGTTCTCCTGTGGATTTCTTATATTCAAGTGTTTCTGTTTCCATTCCTAGATTCATTATCACATCATCCTCAGAAACCTGTACGATGTGAATATGAATCCCCGCTGCGGATTCTATCTTCCTGGATCGTACCCTAATGAAATAGTAAGGTATTGGCCTCTTATTTGATTATCTCATAGGGATTTTTGATTGTCAAAATAGCCGTTTTCCCTAAATTTTCCTTTTTTCCTTTTTTTATGCAGCAAAAACCATTTTTCTCATATAATCAGTAGCTGGAAGCACTAGATGAAAAAGGTGTTATCATAGATAATCCGATAGCTTTGGGATTCCTTGAGAGTGTTAATTACTATCGCTTTTCAGCATATTTCCTTCCATTCAAAAACAGAAGCGTCTCATGGCTTAAGAGGATTTATGAGTTTGACTGCAAGCTGAGAGCTCTTATCCTAGATTCTATTCTATTAACTATGAAGAATCTCAATAAAAAGTATAACTTCTTTGTACTTGAAAGGAATCTTCCTCGTTCAACTTGCTGCTTCATGGTGATAATAATAATTATGGAAAATTAGTCATAAAACTCATCTGAGAAACAGCTACGCCAATTATTCGAGACTGTATTATTGAACTTCACGTCAATACCATTGCTGTACAAGAAATATGAGGTTGAAAATCGAAAAATCCTTATATGCATATCTGATTATGCTGAAGCATCTGACCGGAGATTCAGATATATGGAAGAAGGAATTCTATCCATAATTCTGTGCACTTATTCAAGAATATTCTGAAGATATTGACTTCAAACATATAGGGTTGCCTGGAAATCAGAATCATTCAACCATGAGATAAAACTTTTTCTTTTATATCAGGCACATTCTAGAACTATGATTATTTTTATGTGATAATCTCACAAACGTTGTTTGATTTCGGTGGGGTATATGGCTGTAGAATATAAATGTGGTGGAAATTATCTAAGCAGATGGTCGAGGAAAATACTATCAGCTCTGCTAGCCTTTATTGTGTTCTTTCTGGTTCTTGGAATTATAGCGGGAATTCTTAATATGCTAGGATATCCTGCTTTCAATAACGTTTTTTCCCGTATTATGGGCGTGTTGTTTTTCTGTGTTTTTATAGGTTTTACATATATCCATGCGTTTTTAGAGAAATTGGGGATCCTCAATTTTCTTGATATTTATATGGTTGGCACCATAACCATTCTTTTTATAATCTCTTTTTTCTGGAAGCTGTTATTCAAAGGTTACTGGAAGCTTATACTCCGTCCCTATATGGTAGTTATGACTATTGTTGGTTTTTCTATTTTTTATGTTGTGTCAAACTATCTGGAACTTGAATATTACTTTCTGTGCCCCCTTTTTGAGGCGGCGGGAATTTTATCACGGTTTTTTCCTTCTTATGTAGTTTTTTTTCGGAAGGTTGTTGATTTTCTTAATCATTGTGATGCGGGGTATGTTTTCGCCTATTATGTCATTATGTGGATTTTCTGCCGGATTAATGTATGGCTTTCCTTCTCATCTAAGATGTATTTTCTCCAATCCTCAGAGGCTCTTGAGGAATGCAAAAAGGTGCTGAAAGAGGCGAGAAGAAAGGCATGGGGCCTTCCGTTGAGGATGAAGTTCTATGTCTGCTCTGATAAAGATTTCAATGCGTTTGCCTTTGCCCATAACAAGGTTGCAATTAATACAGGGACTCTGAATGAAAGTGATCCCGAGCTTTTACGGGGAGTTGTAGCTCATGAGCTTGGACATATTGCACATCTAGATGTTACCGCGGCTCTTATAGCTCAAACGAATTTTTTCCTCCTCTTTTGTGTCATTATGCTTCCCTGGCTATTGGTTTCATCTTTTGCCCCAAAGGAGGGGGAAAAGGTACATCTGAGTACATATTTTATCTGGCTTGTCTTTTTCCTGCTTATGAAGGTTATCAATGGTATAATGAACAGTGTCCATTACGTCTGCTACCTTATCGGAGGAAAGAGGTCTGAATATGCTGCAGATAAGTTTGCCGTTAAAATAGGTGAAGGGGCTGGAATATTGAGATTCTTCATAGCCTTTATAGATGTGCCATCGGGAGGTTTCTCTGATCCCCATCCTAGTATGAAAAACAGGCTCAGCCATGTCATATCATGGATATCTAAAGCCAATAATAAGAACTATCAGAATCTTGATATTGAAAAAGTGAAATCCTTGCTCTGCTGAGACGCGATTACAAAATAACTTGAGCTTTATTCATTAACTATGAAAAAATGCTGAATTTCACATAATTTCTTATGTGAAGCTTTACATAAGAATGCCACTATCAACATCCGCGACAACTGCATTACCCTAATCCAGAAGCCTGGGTAGGCTGCAGTCAATCACCCGTATGGATGGAGTGCCACAGACAGACCGGAAACGGAACCTGAGGGGAAAACACCCACATCCAAGCCTTAGGCTTGTCATGAAGGTCGTTGACTGCTTTGGACTTATAATGAGTCTGTAAATATCAAACGGGCTTATTGCAATTCTTCTTTCCAGTCTGTAATGTTGCGGTTCTGGGAAGAGAAGCTGATTCCAAGCAGATGGACAGTTTTCCCGTTGCTCCAGGGTGCATTGAGAAATTCCGGATAACCCTTGTCATGTATTTGGGTGATAGCTTCATCTGCGCTTCCATTCAGCTTAAGCTCGATGATGTAAACATGCCTGATTGATTCGACATAGACATCAATCCTACCTTTTGCTGTATGCTTTTCACCCTCTGCTTTAAGACCGGCTGCGACACAGAAGGAGAGGAAGAGAAGCTGATACTGCCTTTCTCTGTCTGAGTCAAAGAGCTCGTAGCTGAAAGATGAAAGATAATTTCTCAGCTGCTCGATGAAAGCTGCAGTATTGCCATCTTTCAATGCCTTCCGTCCAGCTTCAATGGCTGTCTGCACCGAATCTGTAGAGCTTGCATATCTGGCGACGAGGGACTCTGTAAAAGAGCTGGCAATCTCAGTGTTCGGGAATTTGAGTCTCAGCGGTCCTGTGCTTGTCCCATCCTGTGTAAGATAGCCTGTGTAATAAAGCAGTGTAAGTACTCCATTCCTGGATATATTTGCAGATGTGATAGATGACAGATTGAAAGTCTTGAATGCTGATAGCGGTGCGACGGCAGGTTCCTCAACAATGTTAAGCAGGTTCACACTCCTTGCAAGCTCAACTGCCAGAGTTGAGACTCCAGTCTCATCCCACCAGTTGCTGAATGATGGATTATCCTGAGAGAAGTACATGCCTATTGATACAGGATTATACACGCTTGGAATCTTCGAAGCCGGTCCATATGAGTTTTCCAGTTCATGCAGTTCATCCTGTGCTGGCAAGAAGGACGGCGCGTCATTGTTTGAGAAGCGGTAACCATCATAATATGTCCTGAGTGCGGATAGAAAATCTTGTCTTGAAGCAAATGGACAGTCTGGCAAAGCTAGTTTCCTGTCTATTTCTTCTGAAAAGCTCCTCTCAAGCTCCTGCTGTGTATATCCGAAAGCTGCAGCAAAGCCCTGATCCATTGAGACATCAATAAGATTGTTAAGCTGGCTGAAAATAGACATGTTTGCAAGCTTGGTGATACCGGTAATGAAAAGAAACCGTATCTTTCCTTCATTTGATTTAAGCTTTGAATAAAATGCGGAGAATGTTTGCAGGATTTTCTCAGCAAGTTCCTCTCTGCCTGTGTGAGATAGGGTATGTGTAATAGGGGCGTCGAATTCGTCAATCAGAACCACGGCTTCACTGCCAGCGGCAGTCAGAAGATCATCGAACATTATACCGGGGGTGGAAAACCTGATTTGGATGCCATTCCTTTCCGCCTGGGACATGATGGCATGTTGAAGGCTCGCACGGAAATCCTCATAACTTGTCAGTTCCAGATCCGAGAAATCAAAATGGATCACAGGATATGGCTTGAAGTCGTAATCTGTTGAACCAATATAAAGATTATTGAACAAATCTTTTCTGCCCTCGAAGATACATTCAAGTGTTGAGACGAAAAGACTTTTCCCGAAACGTCTCGGCCTGGAACAGAAGAAGAATGTACGCGCTGGATTGCTGATCAGACGCCACGCATATTCAGTCTTGTCGACATATAGCCAATTGTTTTCAATCAGCTGAGCGAAATCATACTTGGTGGTGGTAATCAGTCTCGGCATGACTTTCTTCCTCCCGATGCGTTGTATTCATCATTGATGATAACATGCATTCCCGGCATTACTGCTCACAATGCAATAATTATCAAAATGGGGAGGAATTCCTTGTGTGTTATCGGTTTTTTGCCACTCCGGTTTTGAGAGTAGAAAAAAAAGAAGCTACGAAAATTCGCAGCTTCTTTCTTCGTGAGAGACGGGGCTCGAACCCGCGATCTCCGGCGTGACAGGCCAGCGCGATAACCAGCTTCGCTACTCCCACAAGCGATGTTTATTTTGCAGAAAACACAGATGTATGTCAACACTTTGGAATCAAAATATTCGAAATATTTTTATTTCATTATATATTAAAGAATTAATATGATTGTTCATTGCTGTCCTGCTGTATTTTCAGCGATAATATCTTGTACTATTGCGGATGATTGATTAACGGAATAAGAATGTCGGAGAGTTTCTTTTGTATAAATGCCCGCTTTTTTCTTTGTTGTAATGAAAAGAATGTGTTAATTCTAATCTGTCTTTAATGTTTTTGTATGATAATAATCCTGGAGAAATAAGAATGCGTATACTTGTGGCTGAAGATGAGAAAGATCTCAATGAAGTTATAGTAAAGCGTCTTGCAGATGAGAATTATGCTGTGGACAGTGTCTTTGATGGCAAGACAGCTTTGGATTATATGCTTAACACCAATTATGACATTGTCCTTCTTGATGTGATGATGCCAGGCATGGATGGGTTTGATGTTCTGAGAAGTTATCGCAGTGAAGGAGGGGAGTCTCCAGTTCTTTTCCTTACAGCGCGGGATGCTGTCAGTGACAGGGTCAGAGGACTCGATACTGGTGCTGATGATTATCTTGTGAAACCTTTCTCGTTCCAGGAACTTCTTGCCAGAATAAGAGTTCTCCTGAGAAGAAATCCTGGTAAAAACACATCACCGATTCTCCAGGTAGGGGATCTTTCACTTGATACGCTTTCCCATACAGCTTCACGGCGTGGACGCAAAATCGACCTCAGCTCAAAGGAGTATGCCATTCTTGAGTATCTTATGCGTAATGAAGGGACTGTGCTGAGCCGGGAGAGTATCAGAGAGCATATCTGGTCCTGGGATTATGATGGGGAGTCGAATATCGTCGATGTTTATATCCGCTATCTACGAAAGAAGATAGACGACGGAGAGGATGTGAAGCTTATCAGCACTATCCGTGGTTCTGGATACATCATCCGCGGAGGTGGACATGACAATTAAGAAGAGAATTGTGATCTGGTATACAATCTGGATGGCCTTTCTTGTAATCATCGCTTCTGTCATTCTTTTTTCCGCCAGTGGTATTTTTGCCAGACGTGAAGCACTCTCAGATCTTGAAGAAGTTGTTCATGACGCAAGAGAAGACATATATGTGAGAGATGGCAGAATTTGGACAGATGATCTGGATTTCTTCGATGATGGAGTATATCTTTCCATCTGGCAGAACAGTGAGATGATCATGGGGCTGCTTCCTGAGGATGCTCCTTCTTCTCCGTTCGTTAATGGTGTATTCCAGTATCCGGAGAGTGAGAAGGGTTCATGGTATTATCTTGATTTAGAGCTTGGTGCGGAAACATTTGTACGTGGTGTTTTCCGAGCTTATGACATGGGCACATTCGTTTCATCCATGCAGGTTTTGCTGTTGATTCTGCTTCCCTTTGTTGTGCTCCTTGCGGCTTTAGGTGGTTACATCATAGTGCGTCGGTCGTTCAAGCCTGCAGATGCTGTCATCGCGACTGCGGGGGAGATTGCAGATTCAGATGATCTCTCGAAACGTATAGGGCTTGGCAATGGAAATGATGAGATACATGACATGGCTTCAGCTTTTGACAGTATGATGGATCGCATTGAAAGTGCTTTCGAAAAGGAAAAGCAGTTCACGTCGGATGCATCCCATGAGCTGAGAACACCGATTGCTGTGATACTTGCAGAGGCAGAGTATGCCTCATCCCATACAGCAGATGAGGATAAAATGAAGGATTCTCTTGCTGTCATTTCGCATCAGGGGGAGAAGATGTCGAGACTTGTCAGTGAGCTGCTGACGATAGCCCGTTCGGATAAAGGTACGCTGAAACTGCACCCTGAGTTTTTCGATCTTGGAGAACTGGGTGAGATGACACTCTCTGCAATGGAGGATCAGGCGGAGAAGAAAGGCATAACACTATCTTTGAAAGCAGAGAAGGACATGATAGTGGAAGCTGATCAGAGCATGATAGCCAGAGTGATCATCAATTTTGTGGCTAATGCGATTAATTATGGCCGAAACAATGGCTGGGTGATACTTCGCATAACACAGAAATCAGGAATGGCTGTCATCGCTGTTGAAGACAATGGCATTGGTATAAGCCGTGACCACCTGGAGAGAATCTGGGACAGATTCTATCAAGTGGATTCATCTCGAAGCATGGATTCTTCCGGAGCCGGTCTCGGACTTTCGATTGTCAAAGAAATTGTAACAGCGCATGGTGGTTCTGTATCTGTCGAAAGCATAGAAGGACTTGGAAGTATATTTACTGCAGAGATTCCAATGAGGCAGAACAAGTAGCAGTCCTGTTCCTCCCTGTGATAATATTTTCCTTGTGAAGCTACTTGTCGGAATGTCTGGAGGAATTGATTCCTCTGTTGCTGCTTACCTTCTGAAAAATGAAGGATATGATGTAGAAGGAATTACGATGCTGATCTGGAAGAAGGATTCTCCATATCCGGCACCGATGTCTGCTAATAGCTGTTATAGCCCTGATAAATCAAAGGATCTCGAGAAAATCAGAGAAGTTTCGGATAAAATCGGTATCAGGCATCATGTCGTTGACTGCTCTGCTTTATTTGAAAGTACTGTGCTTGAGAATTTCAGAAGCGAGTACATGAATGGCAGAACCCCTAATCCATGTATCTGGTGCAATGAGAAAATCAAATTCGGCGCCATGCTCGAATATGCGGCTTCTATTCTCCCGTTCGATATGTTCGCAACGGGGCATTATGCCCGTGTCAGGCAGTTCGCAAATGGCCGTTTCGGACTTCTGAGAGCAAAGGATGAGAAAAAGGACCAGAGCTATTTTCTCTCCAGACTGTCACAGAGGCAGCTCTCCCGGGTGATGTTTCCTCTCGGAGATTATCTTAAAACAGATGTGCGTAAGATTGATGAGGAATTAGGCTTCCATGAAGAGGGACAGTCAGAAAGCCAGGATTTCTATGGCGGTGATTATACAGATCTTCTTGCTGCGGAAGACATGCCTGGCGATATTATCCTCGAAAATGGAGAGGTTGTAGGGCAGCATAATGGTTTCTGGCACTATACAATCGGGCAGCGGAAGGGGCTTGGGGTCTCTTACTCTGAGCCGCTTTATGTCATCGCTCTGGATCCTGGGATGAACAAGGTCATAGTCGGTACTGAACCAAGTACACATTCCTCTGTAATCAAAGCGGAGAATGTCGTCTATGGCGCTACTGAGGATTTTGATGAGAACAGGATTTACGGCGTGAAGGTGAGAAGTATGTCTTCATTGCTGGATGCACATGTGCGGAGAACTGATGAAGGGATGGGCATTTCGTTCTTATCTTTTGCAAAAGGCGTGGCACCAGGACAGAGTGCTGTTGTGTATGATGGTGATGCCGTCGTGGCATCCGGGATTATCACAAAGGAGGCTTGAATGTTCCGCGAAATGAGACGTATAAAGCAGAGGCTGTCTTCGGATGAGATAGAAACAATCCTGAAAGAGTCTTCATATGGTGTGCTTTCTCTTCTGGGAGATGATGGATACCCATATGCTGTTCCTCTGAACTATGTCTACTCTGATTCATCCATTATTTTCCATTCAGCTCTGACTGGTCATAAAATTGATGCAATCGACAAATATGATAAAGCTTCATTTTGTGTAGTTGCGGAGAATGATGTGATCCCTCTGGAATACACTACACATTACCGCAGTGTAATTGTCTTTGGACGTATCAGCATTGTCGAGGATGAAAAGGAGAAGCGGAAATATATAGAAGAACTTGCAAAGCGTTATGCTCCTGATGATATTCCCTCCAACAGAGATGAGGCTATTGATTCATATTGGCATTCATTTTCAATTCTGAGGCTGCGAATCGAGCATAGTTCAGGGAAAAAATCTATATTGTAGTTTCTATATGATAGAATTTGCTATGAACAGTCTGTAATGGTATTCTGAAAAAGGAGGATTTATGAGAGTTATTATCGAACCGGATTATGAGAAACTGTCGCAGTGGGCGGCACGTTATATTGCAATGCGTATGAAGGAGCATGAGAGAAAGGGGGAGTCGCGTCCTTTTGTCCTTGGACTTCCTACAGGCTCTTCACCGCTGGGAACATACAAGGAGCTGATCAAGCTCAATAAGTCTGGATATATTTCATTCAAGAACGTAGTTACTTTCAATATGGATGAGTATGTCGGTCTGCCAAGAGATCATGAGCAGAGCTATTACACTTTCATGCATACCAATTTCTTTGATCACATCGATATCAATCCTGAGAATACGAATATTCTCAATGGAAATGCCGAGGATCCGGAGGCTGAGTGCCAGCGCTATGAGGACAAGATTGCTTCATATGGCGGTATCGATCTTTTTATGGGCGGCATAGGAGCTGATGGGCATATCGCATTCAATGAGCCGTTCAGCTCGCTTGCATCGCGCACCAGAGTGAAGACGCTCACTTATGACACAAAGGTCATGAACTCTCGCTTCTTCGGTGGGAATATCTCAAATGTGCCTTCAACAGCACTGACTGTCGGTGTTCAGACAGTCATGGATGCAAAGGAAGTCATCATACTCGTGAATGGCCACAATAAAGCCCGCGCTCTGAAGCATACAGTGGAAGATGGTGTTTCGCAGGCATGGACTTGCTCTGCACTCCAGATGCACCGGAGGGCAATTATCGTATGCGATGAGAGCGCATGCGACGAGCTGAAAGTCTCCACGTATAGGTATTTTAAAGATATTGAACAGGCAAATCTGGATCCTGCAACACTTTAATGATAAGAGCCCTCGTCGAGGGCTCTGCTTATTTCACTTCAATCAGATTATATTCCCGGCTTCCAAGCCCAATTGACTCTGCATATTCAAGTCCTTGTTTCCAGTTTGTGTCCGGATGTACATCATCAAAGTGATCATGGTGTCCATGCTCTGCTTCTGAGAGCATTGTGTTCGGGTTCTCTGGCATCCTGTTCACAGCGTCAGCACATGCCTGATCCAGGGCAACAGGATCGAAAGAAGCGAAAATTCCGATATTAGGAACAATCGGGGCATCATTCTCTCCATGGCAGTCGCAGTTTGGAGAGATATCAATAGCGATGGAGATATGGAACGATGGCCTGTCCTGAAGGACTGCTTTTGCATATTCCATCATCCTGCAGTTCAGGATTTCATTGGAGTTGCTTGTTCCTTCTGCAATCGCATCTTTCGGGCAGATGCCGATGCATCGTCCGCAGCCTACGCATTTATCATGGTCGATGACGCATTTTCCTGTTGTGAATACAGGACCGCCATGTGCACAGATTTTCTCGCAGCGATGGCATGAGATGCACCTTTCAGCGATAACGACAGGTTTTCCTGCTGCATGCATCTCCATCTTGCCTCTTCTTGATCCGGAACCCATTCCTATATTTTTCAGGGCACCGCCGAAACCTGTGGCTTCATGTCCTTTGAAATGGGTGAGGGAGATGATGATGTCTGCATCCATGATGGCTCTTCCGATTTTAGCTTCATGGACATATTTCCCATCTACAGGCACTTCAACATCATCAGTGCCTTTAAGGCCATCTGCTATGATGATCTGGCAGCCTGTCGAAAGGGGAGAGAAGCCATTCTCCATTGCTGTATCCATATGATCGAGCGCATTCTTCCTGCCACCGACATAGAGAGTGTTGCAATCGGTGAGGAATGGTTTTCCGCCTTTTGCCTTCACTTCATCTGCAACAGTCTTTGCCCAGTTCGGTCTGAGAAATGCAAGGTTCCCAGGCTCTCCGAAATGAAGCTTGATAGCTGCGTAGTGATCCTCGAAATCAATGCTGTCGAATGCTGCGGCTTTCATCACTCTTCTGAGTTTGTCCAGAAGGGAGTTGTTGAATCCTGTTCTCAAGTTTGTGAAATAGACATTGCTAGCCATAAAGTCTTCCCCTGTTTATCTGATTCCGAGTTTCCTTGCTGTCTCGATAAGCAGCCTCGGGTTGTCAGTCATGATTGTATCCACACCCATCTTGTA
>CASDZV010000049.1 GCA_949285905.1 uncultured Spirochaetales bacterium
TGAGATCATAGGGGAGGAGGAACGACTGATCGGTGAGATGAAGGATACAGAGAAGGAGCTCTCCGCATTCCAGCCTCCTTTCAGGTTCAGGTATCCGTATCTTGCCATGATGAATCCTGAGAGACTCAGAGTCTACAGAGAAGGCATAGAAGAATATATTTCAAGAAAAAAAGAGGAAGCAGGGAAATGAATGACAATCTGTTAAATCAGCCGCGTTCTGTCAGCGAGGACTTTCTTGATATAAATTCTAATTACTTCTTTTTCACGGAAATCGCTTCCTGGGATGCCACCGGCATGTCAGGAACGATAGTCTGCAAACGCCATAGAAGGAAGCTCAGGCTATCATTCAATCAGGAAATGCTACCCTTTGAGGAGGCCAGAGGCTGGGAATTCCCTGATGATTACGGGCAGGATAAGATAATAAGATTCCGTATTATCCCGCTGCAGAATGATGTGATCAGACTACTTTTCCTTGCCGAGAAAACAGGACTTTCAACGACACATGATGTTCCTCTGATAATGCAGGACGGAGTCAATATCAATACTTCCATGATGCAGAACTGGAAGATAAGTGAAGACGAGAAGGAAATCATATACAGCAAAGGGGAAATATCAGTCAAACTGACCCGCAAGCCATTTATACTCACAATAACGAAGGATGGGAAGGAGATAATCAGGACTGTATCGATTTCTGAGAAAACAGGAATAATGAATGATAATCCTGTTCCTTGCGGCTTCCTGCAGCAAACAGGTTCAGAGAGAAGGGAAATCGCCTTCTCAAGCTTCATAAGTCACGATGAGAAGTTCTTTGGCTGCGGAGAGTCTTTTACCAGACTGGATAAAAGAGGACAGCAGCTAGACATCTCATCAAACGATCCAAAAGGTGTCTCAACATCACAGATGTACAAACCTGTCCCATTCTTCATGAGCAGCAAAGGCTATGGTTGCCTTGTGCATTCCTCCTGCCCTATGACCTTTGATTTCGGCCATTCATACGATGGTGTCCAGACAATATTCTCCAGCGAGAACTGTATGGATCTCTTCATTTTCACAGGAACTCCAAAGGAAATACTGTCAACGTATACGGCTTACACTGGACGAAGTCCGATGCTCCCGGAATGGTCTTTTGGATTATGGATGGGTCGAATAAGTTATAACTCGCAGAAGCAAATTGAAGAGGTTGCCCAAAAACTTCGCCAGTATGACATACCATGCGATGTAATACATATTGATACAGGGTGGTTTGAAAAAGACTGGGGCTGTGATTTCGAGTTCTCCCCGTCAAGGTTTCCTGAACTTGAATCAATGATCAGGAAACTGCATGAAGACGGTTTCCATATAAGTCTCTGGCAGCTCCCCTACTTCACTCCTCAGAATAAATACTACAAGGAGCTGATTGAGAAGAAGCTGGTGATAATGGATCCTGATTCGGAGACTCCGACAGAGGATGCTATTCTTGACTTCACAAATGACAAGACCGTCAGCTGGTATCAGGAGAAAATCAAAAAGCTTCTTGATCTGGGCATCGATGTCATAAAGGCAGACTTCGGAGAAGGTGCTCCATACCATGGAATTTACTCAAACGGAAGAAGCGGATTATATGAACACAACATCTATCCTCTCCGTTACAACAAAGCTGTAAGTGACATAACGGAACAGGCAACGGGCAACAGGATTATCTGGGGACGAAGCGCGTGGGCCGGAAGCCAGCGTTATCCGCTGCACTGGGGAGGAGATGCGGAGAACACCAATCAGGCAATGGCTGCAACTCTGCGAGGAGGGCTGTCATTCGGACTGTCCGGATTCACATTCTGGAGCCATGATATAGGGGGATTTGTGAAAACCCCTTCAGAGGATCTTTATCTGAGATGGCTTGCTTTCGGAATGTTCACTTCCCATGCAAGGTGTCATGGCAACCCTCCAAGGGAACCATGGGATTTCTCAGAGAATTTCATGGATGAATTCAGAAAACTGGTAAAACTCCGCTCTAAGCTGATGCCATATATCCTCGGGCAGGCAAAATCATCATGTGAGAACGGATGGCCAATGATGAGAAGTCTTTTCTTTGAATTCCCGGAAGACAAAACAGCATGGCACATTGATGATGAATACATGTTCGGTGACACGCTTCTTGTCGCGCCTCTCTTCGAGAACAATGCCACGAGAAGGCAGGTATATCTACCCTGCTCTGTGAGTGTATGGACAGACTACTTCTCCGGGGAAAAATACAACGGAGGAGAATGGCATGACATAAGCACTGAGAATCACATCGTGATAATCAGCAAGAAGGAACTAAATGAGATTCAATAATCCTGTCATTAGAGGTTTTAATCCAGACCCATGCCTGTGCAGGCATGGGGATATGTTTTACATAGCGACATCAACATTTGAGTGGTTTCCGGGAATACAGATATTCGAAAGCCGGAATCTGCATGACTGGAAACTGGCAGCAAGGCTTATTGCGGAAGGCGGGATATTGGACCATGTCCCGGAATCCGGAGGAATCTGGGCTCCTGATCTTTCATACAATGAGAAAGAAGGCAGATTCTATATTGTGTACACTATCGTGAATCAGTTTGAGAAAGCTGCTCAGAATGCTCAGGGATTCAAGGACACGCATAATTATCTGATCACATCCCAATCAATCCATGGCCCATGGACAGAACCCGTGTACCTGAATTCGAGCGGTTTTGACCCCTCGGTGTTCCATGATGATGACGGAAAATCCTATATACTCAACATGCTGTGGAATTACAGGCCGGGAGAAAATAATTTCGATGGCGTGGTAATCCAGAAACTCAACGCTGAGACAAAGATACCAGAAGGGCCTGTTACAAAAATATCAGAAGGCACATATATAGGAACAACCGAAGGTCCAAGATTATATAAACGGAATGGCTGGTATTATCTTGTTCTTGCAGAAGGTGGCACATCATATCTTCACAGTGTCACAATCGCAAGAAGCCGTTCGATACTAGGCCCATATGAAACTGCAGAACACACAGCACCTTTTCTTTCCCAGGCAAAAGACAGAATGGCTGTGAAGGCATCGATTTCCAGCAATCCTCTGGGCTTCTGCCACAGCGGATTACAGAAAGCAGGACACGCAAGCTTCTGCCCTGTTGATGAGAGAAAATGGCTGATGGCATTCCTGTCCAGCCGGCCGGAGCAGTATTCCGCCAGATGCCCACTTGGGAGGGAAACATCTCTTGCAACAGTATACTGGGGAGAAGATGACTGGCCGCATCTTGATGATGATATGATATACAACCTGACAGGAGGGAAAGCTGCCTGCAGCACATGGCAGGAAGACTTTGACAACAAGACAGCCGGAGAGGAGCTGCAGTTCCTGAGACGTAATTTCCTTGATGATAATGCATTCTGCAAACAAGGATTTCTTGCAATCAAAGGAGGAGAATCACCGGCATCAAGAAACCAGAAGATCATTGGCAAACGGATTACTGAAATGAGATGGATCGCAGAGACATCCGTCATCTTTGATCCTACGTGTTATCAGGAGATGGCGGGAATGGTTGTGCGATACAACGAATCGAACCAGTACTATCTTGCTATCAGCACGAATCATGAAGGAGAGAAAACTGTTTCTCTCAATTGTTTTCTGCAGCGTCAATATTCAATGCCGGACGAACAGAAATGCCCTGATGGACCTGTGTGTCTGAAAGCAGAGTGTGATGGCAGACTGATAACGTTCTCTTTCAAAGGCTTAGATGAGAGAGTCTGGCATACACTGGACACGAAGCTCGATTTCACATGCCTCAGCGATGATTTCTACAAACCGATAGGTTTCACAGGTTCATTTATTTGCCTTACATGCAATGATCTTCGCTCTCAAAGCAAGTATGCGTTCTTTGATTACCTCAGGCTTTCATGCTTCAGCGATGAGAAGGAAGCCTGATTGAAACTATAAGACCGGAACGGGTGCGCTGTATGGAAAGACCATACTTTCTTCCATACAGCAGCTTAAGCTCGCGGTTTATCAATGCAAGTCCGATTTTCTGGCGCCCTGTGTTCTTGTTATTCCCAAGCCTCTCAATCATCTGTTCCAGTTCATACTCGTTTACAGGGCCATCATTCTCTATGTTTATCAGCAGGTCCCGGCAGTCTTTCTGCACTGTCAATGAAATATGGACTTTATTGTCACTATCCATGACAAGAGCGACTGCATGAACAAAACAGTTCTCGATTATCGGCTGTATCGTGAATTTAGGAATCTCCTCATATAGCAAAGCCTCATCAAGAACATTGCACCTGTACTCAAAGATATCACCATATCTGAGATACTGGACTTCGATATAGCTTCGTATGAATTCAAGTTCATCAAAGAGCGTGACATACGTGCCAAGTTCAAGTGTGGATCTTATCATCTGGGAAAGATTCCTTATTCCATCAATAAGCTCCTCATCCTTGCCTGTTGATACAAGTCCGACCATGGAATTCAGAGAATTAAACAGAAAATGAGGATCAAGCTTTGCCCTGATTGTATCAATCTGCATCTGTATCTGATTCTCCTCAAGTCTCCTGTACCTGACAAAAAGCATGGCAAGAATCAGAACTGTGACCAAACCTACAAGACCTGCAATGAAAATGACTGCCAATATAGGGCGCACAACATCATCGATATAAGCATCTGCAAGTGTTCCGCAGATGATGTACCCGCTCTCACTCGGTGTCATCACAATTGTTCTTCCCTCTTCATCATTCACAAGACCTGATGAATTGAGCTGCAGGCGTTCTGAGTGAGAGAGATTAAGAAGAGCAGCATCATCGAGAGTTGGATGCACCTTCTGCAGATAATTCCCGCTCACTTCCAGAAGGCGCCCATCTGCATTATACAGTGCGACGGAGTAATACTCTTCCGGAAACACTTTTGTCTGGACTGAGTTGAAGAAGATCTCTGAGATATTCAGCTCGAAAGACAGTACATATATCCTATGATAATCATAGAATGTGACATACACAGGCTGTAAGGAAAAAAGTCCGACACTGTCCTGATACGGACTGCCGATACTGATTATCGCATCTTCTTCGAAGTCAATTGCCCTGACACCTTCACCAATCGCCTTGGGTATGAAGCCCATATCACTGAAAATATCTTTCTCATGAGATTGAGTATCATAAACAGAAACTGATATAGCTCTCAGCCCTGTATAAGTCTTCCGTGCTTCATGAAAGAATATCTCCCGATACTCCGGATCATCAAGGTTTGCAGGATTCATAAGACTCACAAGGGAGGCGAATGTCTTCACCATCTCCATATCAATATCATCAGCCACCGACTTCTGCTGGCTGTACAAGCCATCAATGACAGACTGCTCAAGGGAATCAGAGACCTCCGTACCGATAATCAGCACAACAGCAAGAATGAACATAAGAAGAATGAACACAAGGCTCAGAAGGAATACAGAAGGCTTGTCGAACCAGATGTGCTTCTTACTCTCAATCATTCAGCCCTTCTATTTCCTCTGTTCTGCTGTTGAATTCAGTCCTGTAACGACCTGGTGTTATACCAGTATACTTCTTGAACAGTTTGCTGAAATACACGACATCCGGTATTCCGACCTGCTCTGCAACCTGATTGATCGACACAGAAGAGATCATCAGTATGTTCTTCGCTATCTCTATTCTATACATATTCAGATATTCAACAAACGTCATTCCAAGATATTTGCTGAACGCCATACTCAGATAAGTACCGGAAACACAGCTGTTATCACTGATTTCCTTCAATGAGAACTTCTTACCATAATTGAGGCTGATGAACTCAAGGGCTTTATGAAGATATTGCGGGACATTCAGATTGTTTATGTCCGCAATCTTTGATGCCGGCCCTCCCTGCTTGTCGAAATACAGGACAAGAGAATCCAGGATTTTGAACACATCGTCCTTGAAAACAGGTTTGAGGAGATAATCAACAACTCCGAGATGTATTGCCCTGCGGACGAAATCGAAGTTGTTGTAAACACTCATTATTATCAGCTTGCCGTTCCATCCCTCGCTGCGGAACTCTGAGATAAGATCAAGCCCGTTATCCTTGCCGAGCCTTATATCGGCAAATATGACATCGGGCTTCAGAAGAGAGAATTTCTCCCTTGCCGTATCCCCATCACGGCATACTGCTACAATGTTGATATCATGACCATATGAGGCAATGCATTTAGCGCAATACGCAGCAGCAATCTCCTCATCCTCTATAATCATTATCTTCATCCGCAATCATCCCTTAATTCCAGAAAGTGCTATTCCTTCGATAAATGATCTCTGCGCAAAGCAGAAAAATACCACAAGCGGAGATATCGAAAGCAAAGTCGCAGCCATTACTATATTCCATCTTGTATCATAATCGCCTCTCAGAAGCGAAAGACCAACTGTAAGTGTCTTCTGCGAATCACTATTGATGAAAACAAGCGGGAACAGGAAATCGTTCCATGTATTAAGCAATGTGATGATCGTAATTGTTATGATAGCAGCTTTTGCCAATGGCACAACAATCTGGAAAAGCCTCCTGTAATATCCAAGTCCATCAAGAATGGCTGATTCCTCAAGATCTATCGGAAGCGTTTTGAAAAACTGTCTTAGGAAGAAGGTACCATATGCCGTAAAAGAACTTGTCAGAACCAGAGACCAGAGATTATCCAGTAATCCGAGATGCCGCATTATGATGAAATTCGGGACTAACACAACCTGTCTGGGAACCATCAGCGTTGCCAGATAAAGCATGAAAAGTGCATTACGCCCCTTGAAATTCAGCCTTGCGAACACGTATGCGGCAAGGATGCTTGTCACAAGTGTTATCACAATCGTCAGGACAGATACGAATACTGAGTTCATGAAGTATGTCCCGAACGGGATAATCGAGAAGACTTCCTTATAGTTTGACCACTGTGGAGAAGCAGGAATAAAAGAATAAGGAGACTCAATCACTTCCAGATCTGTCTTTAGCGAAGTCGCAAAAGCCCAGAGGAGAGGAAAAAGCATCACAACTGTCACACAAACAAAAAACAATGTGAGAAGATACTTGTTCCATTTATACATAAACTTTCCGGTATTAAATCCGTTCATAGCATGACTCCTATCAATAAAAGACCCACTTCTTGGATAGCTTGTCCTGGATGATGGTGAAAATGAGGACTATCACAAAAAGAATCGTAGACAACGCTGAAGCATACCCCATGCGGAAGAAACGGAATCCAGCCTGATAAACATACATTATCAGTGTGTTCGTCGAATTCGCAGGACCGCCTGCAGTAAGAACTGTTGTAAGGTCAAATATCTGGAACGATCCAATTATGGAAATAATCATGACAAAGAATGTTGTCGGAGAGATCAGTGGTATTGTTATGAAGAGGAATTTCCTCACAGCGCTGGCGCCATCAATTGAGGCAGCCTCATAATATGTGCCAGGTATCGACTGCAATCCGGCAAGGAACATAACCATGTAATAACCAATCTCTTTCCATAAAGCTACAATAACGACACTCATCATCGATGTCTTCGGATCATATATCCAGGTTGATGGCGGTAGTCCTATTGTTGTGAGAATCTTGTTGAGCATACCGCTGGACATATCGAACAATGGCTGCCAGAGAAGAGCGACAGATACCGAAGACGCAATCATAGGAAGGAAGAGAATAGCTCTGAAAAATGTCCTTCCATACATTCTCTGGTTTATAAGAACAGCCAGAACAAGAGAAATGAATATATTGAACGGCACCTTCCAGAAAACATACACAACTGTATTTTTAAGCGTTTTCCAGAACAGCGGATCTGAGAATGCTTCCTTGAAATTCGACAAACCAATAAAGCTTGAAGTATTGAGAAGGTTCCAGTCTGTGAAGCTCATCAATATGGAAATCACAGTAGGAACTACCATGAAAACCATCAAACCAATAAGATTCGGCGCAACCATTCCAGCTGCAACCAGTCCTTCCTTTCGTCTATCTATTACCATAAAAACTCCAATATACAAAAAGCCAGCAGCTTCCTTTGCAATTCAGCTGAAAAGCTGCTGGCCGTCATTCAGAAGCAGAACGCTACAGAATCAATTTGATTTATCCAGAATCGCCTGTGCCTTCGGTGCAGCTTCCGTCAGTGCCTCCTTAGCTGTAGCATTGCCAAGCATGATGTTCTGACAGATAGGTGTCATCATCTGCTCAAGCTCAAGATATCCCCTTCTGACAGGAGCAAGGCGTCCATAAGTTCCAAAGACAAGATCTGTCACCTCCTGGATGTTTGTAGGATACTCGCCATCGCCAAGATAGAGATCCCAGTACTTCTCACCCTTGAGTGATGGTGGTACACGCTTAGCCTCCATATAGAAGGATTCACCCTCATCGCCTCTGGCAAATGTCGCGAAGAGCCATGCAGCCTCAAGATTCTTGGAATCCTTTGCAATTGCTGTCGCATTGGATTTTACAACAGTGGTTGGAACACCTGGCTGTGATGGAAGCGGCCATACTTCAAAACGCTTTCCAGACTGCTGGATTGTGAGGATGTTTGCAGCAGTTCCCTGGAACATAGCGACTTTGTCATTGATAAACCAAGAAGGTACAGACGCTGTCTGAGTTCCGACCATAAGAGTCTCTGGAGGCATGCATCCATCCTGATAGAGATCCGCAATCATCTGGATAGCTTCATAAGCTTCTGGCTGATCAAATGTGAACTTTGTCTTTGTCTCGTCAAGAAGGTCGCCGCCATTTGCCCATACGTACGGATACATCGGATAGAGATCGGACTGGATTTCCATTGCAAATCCATACTGCCTGTTCTCGCCTTCACCCTTTGAAAGTGCACGGACAAGTGAATCGAACTCCTCAATTGTCCAATCGTAAGAAGGAAGCGGAATACCAGCATCTTCGAACATATCTACGTTGACCAGCATGTAAACAGGTGCCGTTCCCCATGGAAGTCCATAGCAGACTCCGTTGTATGAGCAATCCTCTACACCTTCCTCGTAGTACATTGACAGATCATACCCTCGCTTCTCTGCTTCTGCACCGATGTCCAGAAGGCCGCCGGAGCTGGCGAGGTCTGGCAGATACTGTGTAGATATTCTCATGACATCAGGTGCAGAGCCGCCAGCAATCATCGTGAGAAGCTTCGTATGATAATCATTGTATCCGGAGACAACTGGCTCAACATGAATATTCGGATACTTGGCCTCGAATGCTGCAATGACATCCGCCTCTACTCCGATTGCATCCGGAGAACCCCAGAATGCGTATGTGATAACAATCTCTTCATCGCTTGAATCAGATGTACTTTCACTCTTTCCGCTCGCGAAAACAAATGAGCAGAGTACCAAAAGCATCAACAGAATGATACTGATTCTTTTCATCATCGAATAACCTCCTTATTATTCTCTCTCCTTTTTTATTTCTTCAAAGCAGCAACATACTGCTCTATGTCCTCTCTGTAGACTCTGAGTCTCTCAGGATTCATCATGGCAAGATACGGATACCTGAACCTGAAAGGAGGCTGGAATGCGGAGAGCTCCTTCTCTGTATCCTTCATCTCACCGATCAGTCGTTCCTCCTCCCCTATGATCTCA
>CASDZV010000050.1 GCA_949285905.1 uncultured Spirochaetales bacterium
GGTCGAGCGCAAGTGCTCGTGCTATAGAAACACGCTGCTGCTGTCCGCCAGAGAGCTGATACGGATACTGGTTTGCCTTGTCTTCTATTCCCATCTTCCTGAGTAGCGTCAAAGCTTTCTCCTCAGCTTCGTCTTTGCTTCTGTGAAGAACAGCACGCTGCGCTTCTGTGATATTCCTCATCACTGTGAAATGAGGGAACAGATTGAATGACTGGAATACAAGACCTGTTTTGAGACCTATTCTCCTCTCTTCTTCTGGTTTCGCATACACAGCTTTTCCATTTACAGATGAAAAGAGCCTCTGTCCTGCTATTTCAAGAGTACCATCATCTGCCCTCTCCAGCTGGGTGATGATTCTCAGTGTTGTTGACTTACCTGATCCTGACGGACCGATTATTGATAGTACATTGCCTTTGTCGAGTGTGAAGGAGATGTCTTTCAGAACCGCAATGTCCCCGAATGCTTTGCTGAGCCCTGTGAGCTTTATCATTGTTTCCATTCTATCACCTGTAATATTCAAGCTTCCGTTCGCAGACGACAAAGAGGCGAGAGACGATGTAGTTCATCACGAAGTAGAAGATGCCTGCAATGAAAATCGGAACCGTTGAGAATTCTCTTGAGGAAGCTGTCTGGGCGACGCGGAAGAGCTCTGCAACGCCGATTGTCTGGGCAAGTGCCGTATCTTTTACAAGAGTAATCACTTCATTGCCGAGGGCTGGGAGTATCCTTTTGATGACTTGCGGAAGAATTATATGGAAGAAGGTATATGCCTTCGTGAATCCCAGAACTTTTGAAGCTTCGTACTGTCCCCTGTCAATTGACTGGAGTCCAGAACGGTAAATTTCGGAAAAGTAGGCACTGTAGTTGATGACAAATGCAACAATGCATGCAGTGAATCTGTCATACGATGCCCCGAACACATAGAACGGGGCAAAGTAAACGAAAATAAGCTGCAGGATAAGAGGAGTGCCTCGCATGATCTGGATGTAGAGATCCACAATCCATCTGATAGGTGTTATCTTTGTCATCCGGCCTTTTGCGACTACAAATCCAAGCGGAAGGGAGAAAATAAGCGTGAGGAAGAAAATCTTCAGCGACGTTATTGTCCCTTCAAGCATCTGAATTATCAAATCCTGCATCTTTATTCCTTATCTACCTACAACAGTAATGTCATCACCGAACCAGCTTTCAGAGATTGCGGCAAGTGTTCCATCCTCTGCCATCGCTTCCAGTTCGCTGTTGACTGCATCCCTGAGCGCTGTATCGTTTTTTCTGAAACCGATAGCATACTCTTCCTGTGTGAGCGTTTCGTCAAGGACCCTGAAGTCTTTTCCCGATGTCTGGATGCTGTAATTTGCAACTACAAGATCCATTACAACGCCATCAAGTCCCCCGATCTCCAGATCCATAAGAGCTGTAAGATTGTCCTTGAATTCAATAGTTTCATCAAGTGAAGCCTTGAAATCCGGAGTGTCATCGATTGCTTCCTGCGCAGAGGATCCGGCCTGGACGCCGATTGTGCCATCCGCAAGGTCTGCGAGAGTCTGATATGGGCTGTCGTTTCTTACAACAACAACCTGTGCATTTCTCAGATATGGCTCTGAGAAAATCATCACTTCCTCTCTTTCTGGAGTCACTGTGAATCCATTCCAGATACAGTCAATATTGCCTGTGGCAAGCTCCTGTTCCTTTGAATTCCAATCAATAGGCTGGGTGACGAGTTCAACACCAAGACGCTTTGCAACTTCCTTTGCGGTATCGATGTCGAAACCTACGATTTCTCCGCTTTCAGATCTGAAACCCATTGGCGGGAATGAGTCATCAAGACCAAGGATAAAAGTGCCTTTATCCAGAACATCCTGCAGGGAATTGTCTGTGCCGGATTCCTGGGACCCTGCTGCTGAAACAGCAGCAAGAGAGAGTAACGCTACAAGAAAAACTGAAAGAAGTTTCTTCATTTTTGTACCTCCAGTGATGGCAGTATACCTTTTATGCTGTCAAGTTTGAATACATGAACAGTGTATTTTCATGCAGTTTTTTGCATATGAAATGCTGAAATTGATCGTGTTATACTGTGCTCATGAAACTTTTTATCTTTGACATGGGAGAAGTGATACTCCTTGAAGTCCGCACACTGATGCAGATAGCTCAGTTTGTGGGCACTGATTATCATGATATCAGGCGTGATTACGCCAACTATGACATGGCATTAATGGATGGGTATATGGCTCCATCGGATTATTACCGTCATCTGGAGGATAAGTATCAGGTGAAGATTGATACGGATCTATTCAGGGATTACTTCCATCCACGTATCAACACATTCATGCTCTCAATAGTTGATAAACTTCGCGAGAAAGGCCATCGGTGTGTTGTCGGTTCAAACACATTCGCCCCTCATTGGGATTACATTAAAAGTTTCCCGGAAAAACCTCTGGAGCATTTTGATGCACTTTATGCTTCGCACCTTATCCATATGTCAAAACCTGAGAGCTCATTCTGGCGCATAATCTGTTCCAGCGAGGGTTTTCAGTATGATGATACACTCTTCATTGATGACAGCAAGGAGAACGCAGAAGCTGCAGCGGCGCTGGGAATTGATGTTCTCAATTACTGCGGTGATGACAGAGACGAAAAGGCTGAGGCGTTTTTCTCAAGGTTCATCTGATGGAAGCCCTCATCATGTGCCTTCTTTGCGGCGTGATAATCTGGGCTCTTGTCAAGAAAAAATAGCGTATGCAGTTTTGTGAATATTGTTGCAATTTTAACTTATCCTTTGTTGACACACTCCATGCACATGCCGTATAAGAAGGTAAATCGAATCAAGGAGGAGACATTATGAAGGGAAATATTTCATCCATTTCATCAGCTCTCCTTCTATCTGTACTCATCATTACATGCTAACCACGGTTTAGCATTTTCTGATGTAGGCCCGTGGTATAAAAAGTCCCGGGCATTTTTCTTTTATGGAGGTTTTGAGATGGATTATGAGAAGAAGGATAGCTACACACTTGCAATTCTAGTCTACAACCGTCCAAGCGTACTGATGCGAGTCGTTGCGCTCTTTTCGCGCCGCGGCTACAACATTGATTCTCTCTCCGTCGGAGAGACGGAAGATCCATCGAGGAGCCGTATAACAATCGTAGTTACAGGGGACAGGCAGATAGTCGAGCAGATTATCAGGCAGGTTGAGAAGCTTGTTGATGTGATTAAGGTTTATGAGATGACAAGACATGGCTCTCTTCAGAGAGAACTGGTTCTTGTGAAAATCAAAGCAAATGACAGTTCCCGTGGCTCGATAGTTGAGATCGGAGAGATTTTCAAGGCCAAGATTCTTGATGTCACTCCGACTACAGTGACGATGCAGCTTACCGGATCTCTGGATAAGCTGGAATCATTTCTGGAGCTTACGAGGCCATATGGCATTGTAGAGCTTGTCAGGACAGGAATCACGGCTCTTGAACGTGGTGCAAGACCAATCTCGGAAACAACCTTCGGCGATGAAGGTGACAGATAAGGAAGGTGTAATATGAGCAAGATGTATTACGAGAAGGACGCAGATCTTAATTGTCTCAAGGGTAAGAAGGTCGCGGTCATTGGTTACGGCAGCCAGGGGCATGCCCATGCGCTGAATCTTCATGAAAGCGGCGTTGATGTTGTTGTCGGTCTCTACAATGGCTCCAAGAGCTGGGCAAAAGCAGAAGAGGCTGGCTTGAAGGTCATGACCACTGAAGATGCAGTGAAGTGCTGTGACATCGTAATGATTCTCGTAAATGATGAGAAGCAGGCAAAACTTTATCATACTTCAATTGAACCATATCTCAGAAAGGGCATGTATCTTGCCTTTGCTCATGGTTTCAATATTCATTTTGGGCAGATTGTTCCTCCAGAGGATATCAATGTCATCATGATTGCTCCAAAGGGACCAGGGCACACTGTCCGTAGCCAGTACCAGGAAGGAAAGGGTGTTCCTTGTCTGATTGCTGTGAATCAGGATCCATCAGGAGACAGTGAGAAAGTCGCACTTGCATATGCTGCAGCTATCGGTGCAGGTAAGGCAGGCATTTTTGTGACTTCGTTCAAGGAAGAGACAGAAACAGACCTCTTTGGAGAGCAGGCTGTTCTCTGTGGTGGCGTTTCTCATCTGATCAAAGCTGGTTTTGACACACTTGTGGAAGCAGGATATCAGCCAGAGATGGCATATTTTGAGTGCTGCCATGAGATGAAGCTCATTGTCGATCTCATAAATCAGGGAGGCCTCACATTCATGCGTTATTCCTGCTCAGACACTGCTGAGTATGGTGACTATGTCTCTGGTCCGAAGGTAGTCACTGATGAGACAAAGAAAGCTATGAAGGGCATTCTCACAGATATTCAGAATGGCACATTTGCCCGCAACTGGCTCCTTGAGAATCAGGTAGGGCGCCCATACTTCAACGCAGTGAAGAGAATGGAGAAGGAATCCCTGCTTGAGAAGACCGGAGAGAAGCTCAGGTCACTGATGAGCTGGCTGAAGAAATAACGACGGAGGAAAAGATGGCAGAGCGGATTTATATATTCGATACTACGCTTCGCGATGGAGAACAGGCTCCTGGTTACAGCATGAACCTGGAGGAGAAAATCAGGGTAGCAAGGCAGCTTGAAGCGCTAGGCGTGGATATTATCGAGGCAGGCTTTGCCATTTCATCCCCTGGTGATTTCGAGAGTGTTGAGGCTATTGCCAAAGCAGTGGATGATGTCACTGTTGCATCTCTTGCCCGCGCTCTCGAGAAAGATATTGACGCTGCATGGAATGCTGTGAAGAAAGCTAATAAGCCACGTATCCATGTCTTCCTTGCAACGTCAGACCTTCATCTGCAGTATAAGCTGAAGATGACAAGAGAAGAGGCTCTGGATCGGATCAGGAAGGAAGTCAGATATGCGCGCTCACTCTGTCCGGATATCGAATTCTCCCTTGAAGATGCGACACGCACGGATCTTGATTACATGTGCCGTGTCGTTGAGACTGCAATCAATGAAGGAGCCACGACAATCAATCTTCCTGATACAGTCGGCTATGCATCTCCGGCTGATATCACAGAGATGGTCAATGCTGTCAGGAACAGAGTCCCGAATATTGATAAAGCAATTATTTCTATGCATTGCCATGATGATCTGGGACAGGCAACAGCAAACAGTCTCGCAGGTGTGAGGGCAGGTGCAAGACAGATTGAATGTACGCTCTGCGGTATCGGCGAGCGCGCTGGAAATACTGCTCTTGAGGAAGTCGTGATGGCGATGAAGACCCGCCCTGATATCTACGACACATATACAGATATCAAGACAGAAGAGCTTTGCCGCTCTGCCCGTCTTCTTTCATCCATCACTGGTGTTCGTATCTTCCCATCGAAAGCTATTGTCGGAGATAATGCTTTCGCTCACGAATCAGGTATTCATCAGCATGGCATGATGGCTAATGCAAAGACATATGAGATCATGACTCCAGAGAGCGTCGGTGTCGTGAAAACAAATTATGTTCTCGGTAAGCACTCCGGAAAACATGCTTTCGGAAAAAAACTTGAGGAGCTTGGGTACATTCTCCCAGAGGCCGAGCTTGCAAGGCTGTTTGAGGAATTCAAGAATCTCTGTGACAGGAAAAAGAACGTCACAGACCGTGATATCATAGCGCTTGCAGAATCAACAGAAGCTGTTGCAAAACAGACTTGGTCGCTTTCATCCTATGTTGTCAACAGCGGAAATAAAATTACTTCAACTGCATGTATAGCCCTTAAGAATGGAGATAAGATTGTTGAAGGTGTCGCGTCCGGCACCGGTCCTGTATATGCATCTCTAAGGGCAGTTGAGAAGATTATCCATCACCCGTTCTCTCTCGATGATTATCAGCTTCAGGCTGTGACAGAACATCGTGACGCATTGGGTGAGGCACTTGTCAAGATTTCCGATGGAACTGGTGTATACAGGGGCCGCGGTGTCTCAACCGATGTCATAGAAGCTTCTATCCTCGCTTGTCTGAACGCAGTGAACCGCATGCTGGAGGGTGGTTCGTCCTCTATTTCAGGAGGAAATAAGACATCTACGCTTTCGTTTGATAACGATATGCTTGTCGGACACACAGATAAGGAGGTCGAGTAATGGCTATGACGATGACTGAAAAGATTCTCGCCCATGCAGCTGGTCTTGAAGAGGTTCATCCTGGACAGCTTATCATGGCAGATCTTGATATGGTGCTAGGCAATGACATCACAAGCCCTGTCGCCATAAAGGAATTCCCGAAGTTCGGCAAGAGCCATGTATTTGATAAGGAAAAAGTAGCGCTTGTTCCAGATCATTTCACGCCAAACAAGGACATAAAAGCAGCTGAGCAGTGTGCCTGTGTCAGGGCTTTTGCGAAGAGTGAGGAGATCAAGAACTATTTCGAAGTAGGAAGAGTGGGAATTGAGCATGCACTTCTTCCAGAGCAAGGTCTTGTCACAGCAGGTGATACTGTCATCGGCGCAGACAGCCATACGTGCACATATGGAGCTCTTGGTGCGTTCTCAACCGGTGTGGGATCTACTGATATGGCCGCCGGCATGGCTATTGGAAAAGCCTGGTTCAAGGTTCCTTCCACTATCCGTTTCAACCTGACAGGCAAGCTCCGAAAGCATGTCTCGGGAAAGGATCTCATACTTACTATTATCGGTATGATCGGGGTTGACGGCGCTCTTTACAGAGCCATGGAATTCTCCGGTGAAGGGGTACATACTCTCTCAATGGATGATCGCTTCACGATTGCGAACATGGCAATTGAAGCTGGAGGAAAAAACGGTATTTTCCCCGTTGATGATCTTACATTGGAGTACCTGAAGAGTCATGGTGCAAAAGAACCAAAGATATTCTATTCAGATCCTGATGCTGAGTATGAGAAGACTATAGATATCAATCTTGATGATATTGTTCCAACAGTTTCCTATCCTCATCTTCCTGAGAATACTCATAGCGCAAAAGAAGGAAAGGATATCAGAATTGACCAGGTTGTAATTGGAAGCTGTACCAATGGACGTCTTTCAGATCTTGAAGCTGCAGCGCGTATTTTCAAGAACCGCCGTGTAGCAGAAGGTGTGAGATGCATAGTTATACCAGCTACGCAGCGCATATGGCTGGAAGCGATGCATGAAGGCCTCTTTGATATCTTTGTCTCAGCAGGATGTGTTGTCTCAACGCCGACTTGCGGCCCATGTCTTGGTGGCTATATGGGCATTCTTTCAGAAGGGGAGCGCTGTGTTTCGACAACCAATCGTAATTTTGTTGGCAGAATGGGACATGTGAAGAGTGAAGTGTATCTTGCATCTCCGGAGACTGCTGCCGCCAGTGCTGTGACGGGGTATATCACAGATCCAGAGGAGGTTGGTTATGAAGGCTGAGGGGAAAGTATTCAGATATGATGATAATGTTGATACGGATGTGATTATCCCGGCCCGTTATCTCAATACTTCCGACAGGAAGGAACTTGCTTCACATTGTATGGAAGATATCGATTCATCTTTTGTCAAAAATGTTGAGCGTGGAGATATTATCGTAGCTGGCAGGAATTTCGGATGCGGTTCTTCACGCGAGCATGCTCCGATTGCGATCAAGGAATCTGGTATAAGCTGTGTCATTGCTACGACGTTTGCGCGTATCTTCTTCCGCAATTCGATTAATATCGGTCTCCCGATTCTCGAGTGCCCGGAAGCTTCTGCGGAAATAAAGGCAGGAGACAGGGTCTCTGTGGATTTCTCAAGCGGTGTCATTACCGACGAGACGACTGGCAAGACATATAAAGCAGAGCCATTTCCTCCTTTCATGCAGCGTCTTATAGAAGCTGGAGGACTTGTTCCTTATATCAAGGAGAATTACTGATGAATATGAATATTGTACTGGTCCCCGGTGATGGAATCGGGCCGGATATAGTGCGCGAAGCGGTGCGCGTTCTGGACAGAATCGCAGAGATTTACGGGCATGACATTGCTTTCAGGGAAATTGATGCAGGCGGTATCTCCATTGATAAACATGGTGTTCCTCTTACAGAGGATGCGCTTGCTGTTGCAGCTGCATCTGATGCAGTTCTTCTTGGTGCTGTTGGCGGGCCGAAATGGGATCATGTGCCAGGCTCGCTCCGTCCAGAGAAGGCGCTCCTTGGCCTGAGAAGCGGTCTGGGCCTTTTCTGTAATCTGCGTCCTGCTGTCATATACCCGGAACTGTCTTCAGCTTCGCCATTGAAGCCTTCTGTCATAGCAGATGGTGTTGATCTTCTTGTTGTAAGAGAACTCACAGGCGGAATCTATTTCGGAGAGAAGGGAAGAAATCCCGATGGCAGTGCATTTGATGTGATGCGGTATTCTGTTGATGAAATAAGGAGAATTGCAAGGAAGGCATTTGAAGCTGCAAGACTCCGTCGCCACCATGTGACGCTTGTTGATAAAGCAAATGTGCTGGAGACATCAAGGCTCTGGAGAGAGACAGTATCTGATCTCGCAAAGAATTACAGCGATGTCGAACTTGACTATATGTATGTCGATAACGCTTCGATGCAGCTTGTCAGGGATCCGAAGCACTTTGATGTGCTCCTGACTGAGAATATGTTTGGTGACATACTCTCCGATGAGGCTTCAATGATTACAGGTTCAATCGGAATGCTTGCGTCTGCCTCTCTCAGAAATGACAGTTTCGGTATGTATGAACCGATTCATGGTTCTGCACCTGATATAGCAGGAAAGGATATTGCGAATCCCATAGCGACAATACTTTCCGCTGCTATGATGCTACGTTATTCCTTTGCTTTGGAAAATGAGGCAAAAGCAATTGAAGATGCTGTCTCTTCAGCTCTTAGAGATGGTGTAAGGACGAAGGATATTGCACTCTCCGGTGATGAGTGGGTTGGCACTGCCGGGTGCGGAGACGAGATAATCAGGAGGATAAAATGAGATCTGATGGAATGAAAACCGGAGCTGAAAAAGCACCACATAGATCGCTTATGAAGGCTTTGGGATGGACGGACCGCGAGATTGCAATGCCGACAATCGGAATAGTCTGTGCTTACAATGAGATCATCCCAGGCCATATGCAGCTACAGCTTATTGCAGATGCTGTCAAAGCCGGTGTAAGGGAAAATGGCGGAAATCCTGTAGCATTCCCTGTAATCGGTGTATGTGATGGTATTGCGATGGGGCACACCGGAATGAAGTATTCGCTCGCTTCCAGAGAGCTTATTGCTGACTCGATTGAGGTCATGGCAACTGCACATCCTTTCGATGCACTCGTTTTCATTCCCAACTGCGACAAGATTGTTCCTGGAATGCTGATGGCCGCAGCCCGTCTTAATCTGCCCTCAATCTTCGTTTCCGGCGGTCCTATGCTCTCCGGCCACGTCAAGGGTGGTGATAAAAAAGGCATGTCGCTCTCTTCAATGTTCGAGGCCGTTGGACGCCATGCTGCCGGTACAATGGATGATGATGAGTTCATGGACTGGGAAAACAGCGCTTGCCCCACATGTGGCTCGTGTTCCGGTATGTATACAGCCAATTCCATGAACTGCCTTACAGAGGCTATCGGGATGGGACTTCCTGGCAATGGCACTATTCCTGCTGTATATTCAGAGAGGCTGAGACTCGCCAAGGAGGCGGGGTATCAGGTGATGGAACTGCTGAAGAAGAATATCACTGCACGCATGATCATGACTGAGAAGGCATTCATCAATGCTCTTAAAGTGGATATGGCGCTTGGCTGTTCTACCAATACAATGCTTCATCTTCCTGCAATTGCACATGAAGCTGGAGTGGAAATTGACATCTTCAAGGCAAATGATATCTCTGCTCAGGTTCCTAACCTCTGCCATCTGGCACCAGCAGGGCCACACCATATGGAAGACCTTTATTTTGCTGGTGGTGTAATGGCTGTGATGAAGGAACTTGCAAAGAAAGACATCCTGGATCTCTCTCTTCTTACTGTCACTGGCTCGGCAATAAGGGAGTCTGTAGCTAAGGCAAGAAATACAGACACTGAGGTCATACGACCAATTGATAACCCGTATTCAGAGACAGGCGGTATTGCTGTTCTGCAGGGAACACTCGCTCCAGAAGGTGCTGTTGTAAAGCGCAGTGCCGTTGCTCCGGAGATGTTTGTGCATCAGGGACCTGCGAGAGTGTTTAATAGCGAGGAAGAAGCTATTGCCGCTATTTTCGGCAACAAGATAAAGCCGGGAGATGTGATAATCATCCGCTATGAAGGTCCGAAGGGAGGACCTGGAATGCGTGAGATGCTCAGTCCTACATCTGCTATAGCTGGAATGGGACTTGATAAGACAGTTGCATTGATTACCGATGGACGTTTTTCAGGAGCAACACGCGGTGCTTCTATCGGACATGTTTCTCCTGAAGCTGCTTCCGGCGGCCCTATTGCACTGGTGGAGGAAGGAGACACGATTTCCATTGACATTCCTGCAGGCAAGCTCGATCTTGTTGTCGATCCAGCTGTTTTGTCGGAGCGCGAGAGGAAGCTTGTTCCTCATGAGTGTCCGATCAAGACAGGATATCTTTACAGATATTCAAAGCATGTGACTTCGGCTCGGCAGGGTGCAATTGTTCTGGAGGATTGAAAGTGAAAATGACAGGTGCTGATATTATCGTTGAATGTCTCATAGAGGAGGGTGTTGATACTGTCTTCGGTTATCCTGGGGGGCAGGTTATTCCGCTCTATGATGCTCTTTATAAGAACCGTGGAAGAATACGTCATATTCTCACTGCACATGAGCAGGGGGCAAGCCATGCAGCAGATGGGTATGCCCGTTCAACAGGGAAAATCGGTGTATGCATCGCAACCTCCGGTCCTGGTGCTACGAATCTGGTGACTGGTCTTGCAACTGCTTATATGGACTCTGTTCCGATGGTAGCCATTACAGGCAATGTTCCCCTTTCGCTTCTTGGACGTGACAGCTTCCAGGAAGTTGATATCCGCGGTATTACTCTCACAATTACCAAACATAATTATATTGTGAAAGATATTGCGGATCTTGCTGATACAATCAGAGAGGCCTTCCGCATCGCAAAGGAAGGGCGGCCTGGTCCTGTGCTTATTGATGTGCCCAAGGACATTCAGGTAGGCGAGTATGAGTTTGAGAACAAGCCTGTTTCAGAACCAGAACCGGTTTCCGCAAGACTGCGGGAGAAGGATCTGGAAGAAGCTGTACGCCTTATTGTGAACGCAGAGCGTCCTATGTGCTATATCGGAGGTGGTGTTATCCGCTCCGACGCAGCAGAAGAGCTTAGAGAGTTTGTGGAGCTGATTGATGCACCTGTAGGGTCCTCCCTTATGGGTCTTGGAGCAATAGACTCTTCTTCAGAGCGGTTTACCGGTATGATCGGCATGCATGGAACGAGGCTCTCAAATCTTACAATCAACCGCTGCGATCTTCTGATAGTCATCGGAGCGCGTTTCTCTGATCGTGTTATTTCCAATGGTTCAACATTCGCAAAGCAGGCGAGGATCCTGCAGATTGATGTCGATCCTGCGGAGTTCAATAAGAATATCATTTCTTCTGTTCATGTCGTTGCTGATGTGGGCGTCGCACTCAGAAAGCTGATTGAGATGATTGGCAAGAAGCTCAACCATAAGGAATGGATGGAAACAGTCGGACGTGGCAGAAAGCGATTCCCAGTGAAAGTCGCTTCCGATGCAGCCCGTTCCAGGGAGATTCTTGAAGCATTGGACAGAGTCTTCCCAGAAGATGGGTATGTCACGACAGAAGTCGGTCAGCATCAGATGTGGGCAGCTCAGTTCCTTCATTCTCGTCAGCCACGCCATTTCCTCACATCGGGAGGACTGGGAACGATGGGTTATGGAACAGGTGCTGCTATAGGTGCGCAGGTTTCACATCCTGATAAGAGAGTCATCAATATTGCAGGTGATGGGTCTTTCCGGATGAATGCAAATGAGCTGGCAACGATTTCCCGTTATCGTCTTCCGGTCATGATTCTCATTATGAACAACCATGCACTTGGAATGGTCAGACAATGGCAGACACTCTTCTATGATGGCCATTACTCAGAGACAACGCTTGATACCCCTCTTGACTGGGTGAAGCTTGCCGAGGCATATGGCGTGAAAGGGATGAGAATTCTTCCTGAAGATAATCCGGAGGAAGTGCTCAGGAAAGCCATTGCGCTCAATGAAGCTGTTGTGATAGAGGCAATCATCCCCACCGATGATAAAGTCTATCCTATGGTTGCTCCTGGTGCATCGATTTCCGATATGATCGGATACCAGGAGATGCCACTTGATAGCTGAGGATTAGATCAATCCTGTAAAGAGCCCCATGATGCCGGCAGCAGCCATCGCTATCATGGGGTTTATTTTCCAGATTCTGAGTACTGCAAGGGCAATTGAGAATATTATGATATTAGCGGCATTCACTCCATCGCTGCCTTCAAAGGCCATAGCTGATAAAGAAAGGGCGGCGGAAGCTATCATCGCCACAACAGCTGGCCTGAGTCCTTTCAGCACACTCTGTACTGCTTCGAGCCCTTTGTATCTGTAGTATATGAAGGCAAGAGACATGACAATAATCGAAGAAGGTAATACGCAGCCGAAAGTGGCAACGAGCGCACCGGGAAGTCCCGCTACTTGTATACCGACGAATGTTGCGCTGTTTATTGCAATTGGGCCAGGTGTCATCTGGGAGATTGTTATAATGTCTGAAAACTGCTGCATCGTGAGCCATCTGTGGATGTCTACAACCTGATGCTGGATAAGAGGCATCGCGGCATATCCTCCTCCTATGCTGAAAAGCCCTATCTGTATAAATGACCATAGGAGTTCAAGAAGTATCATTTTCCCCTCCGTGCTCTGTAGTCTATATAGCCGATAATCCCCGCGGCGATTATCAGAAGAATGATATTTACCGAGAAGAATGCGACAAGCACAAATGTGATAAGCATCATCAATACTGGCAGCAGGCGTCTGGCTTTGAGAACATCCCATGCCATTGATATGACAACATCCACAACTACTGCAGCAACGCCAGCACTCATCCCCGTCATTACAAGAGAGACGTATCTGTTGCTTCTGAATGCCTGATAGAATAATGAGATAATTGAGATTATCACAAGAGGAGGAAGCGCTGCGCCTGTAATACTTAAAAGCGCTCCGATGATACCACCTGTTTTGTAACCGATAAGTATTGCCGCATTAACTGCAATCGGGCCAGGTGCAGACTGTGCTATGGCTGTCATATCAAGCATTTCCTGGTCATCAATCCACTTAAGCTTCCCGACAAATGTCTTTCGCATCAGAGGGATAATCACATAACCCCCTCCGAATGTGAATGCACTGATCTGGAGTGTGGAGAGAAATAGTTTCAGGTAGCGTTTATTCATATCAAGAATCTATACTTTTTGCTGAGTTTTTGAAATCAGAACAAGAAAAGAGCCTGTCCGAAGACAGGCTCTTGCAAGACTTAGTTTGTCTCTTTCCACTCTCTTCCATAGTAGGAATCGAGGTAAAGCTGCTTGATCTGGCTGATAAGCGGGTAGCGTGGGTTGGATCCTGTGCACTGGTCGTCAAATGCCTTCACTGAAAGATCGTCAACCTGTGCGAGGAACTCAGCTTCATCTACGCCCCATTCCTTGATTGAAGATGGGATGTTCAGTTCCTTCTTCAGCTTCTCGATGCCTTCGATAAGCACCTGTACCTTCTCTTCCATGCTCATCTTGGAGTTGGTAACGATATAATCTGTATTCTTTGTATCGTTGAGAGCCATGGAGATGTAATCAGCAGCACGGGCATATCTTGATATAGCAGATGGATACTCGTACTGAGGGAACGCAGCCTGCTTTGTCGGTGTGTCATTTGCATTGAAGCGGATGACATTTGTCAGAAGCAGTGCGTTTGCCATTCCGTGTGGTACATGGAATGCGGCACCGAGCTTGTGAGCCATTGAGTGGCAGATTCCAAGGAATGCATTAGCAAATGCCATACCAGCCATTGTTGCTGCATCATGCACTTTCTCTCTTGCTTTCTTATCTGTTCCATCGGCATATGCACGAGGCAGATACTTGAAGATGATTCTTGCAGCCTCAAGTGAAAGCGGTGCTGTGTAATCTGTGCACATCGATGAGACAAGAGCTTCAAGAGCATGTGTAAGAACATCGATACCGCAGGAAGCTGTAAGGCCTTTTGGCTGGCCGATAGCAAGTTCGCTGTCGACAATGGCCATTGATGGTGTGATCGCATAATCTGCGATAGCCCACTTCATGCCAGTGTTCTCATCTGTGATGATGGCAAATGGTGTTACTTCAGATCCTGTACCTGATGTTGTAGGAATACAGACAAGCTCTGCCTTCTTCCCCATGTTCGGGAAGGAATAGATTCTCTTCCTGATGTCCATGAATCTCAGTGCAAGGCCCTGGAAACTTACTTCCGGATGCTCATAAAGGAGCCACATGATCTTTGCTGCATCCATTGGTGAGCCGCCACCTACAGCGATGAATACATCCGGTTTGTATGCATTAATAAGCTCCATAGCCACATTGATGGTTCCAAGTGTCGGATCCGGTTTTACCTGATGGAAGACTTCTGTCTCAACTCCGAGGCCGTTAAGAGTCTCTGTGATACGGTCAATCATGCCGGATGAGAAGAGGAAACTATCTGTAACAATGAATGCTCTCTTCTTGTTTTCAAGCTCCTGCAGCGCGACAGGGAGACAGCCATATTTGAAATACACTTTTGGTGGAAGTCTGAACCAGAGCATGTTTTCCCTCCTCTCTGCAACGGTCTTGACGTTAAGAAGATGCTTAGGACCTACGTTCTCGGAAATCGAGTTGTTTCCCCAGCTGCCACAGCCAAGTGTGAGAGATGGTTCCAGACGGAAATTGTAGATGTCGCCGATAGCGCCCTGTGATGCAGGCATGTTGATGAGAACACGGCTTGTTTTCACAGCCTTTCCGTAAGCATCGATCTTGTCCTGCTCTTTTTCGTCACAGTAGAGAACTGATGTGTGTCCGAATCCGCCGAGCGCGATAAGCTCTGCCGCCATCTGAGCGCCTTCTCCGAAGTTGTTGCATGAGTACATGCCGAGAACCGGGGAGAGCTTTTCATGTGCGAATGGCTCGTCTACAGCGACTCTCTTCACTTCACCGATAAGTACTTTTGTTGATTCTGGCACCTTGAAACCCGCAATCTCTGCAATCTTATAAGCAGGTTGTCCGACAATTGACGGATTGACTGATCCTCTCTTCGGGTCGAGAATGATTGGTTCGAGAAGAGCAAGTTCTTCCTTTGAAAGGAAGTGTGCGCCCTGTTCCTTGAACTCCTTCTTGACCTCTGAGTAGATGTCTTTATGCACGATGACACACTGCTCGGAAGCACAGACAACACCATTGTCGAAAGTCTTGGACATGAGGATGGAAGCTACTGCCATCTTGATATCGCAGTTCTTATCGAGAAGAGCCGGAGTATTTCCAGCGCCTACGCCGATAGCTGGCTTTCCGGAGGAGTATGCTGACTTGACCATTCCCGGGCCACCTGTTGCAAGAATCAGGTTGACAAGAGGATGCTTCATGAGATAGTCAGTCTTGTCCATTGATGGCTCTTCGATAAAGTTGATGATTTCCTCTGGTGCTCCTGCAGCTACTGCTGCATCTCTGACTATGCGTGCCGCATCGCATGTGCACTTCTTTGCTCTTGGATGCGGTGAGAAGATGATGGCATTTCTTGTCTTGAGCGCGATAAGTGACTTGAAGATTGCTGTTGATGTAGGGTTTGTTGTCGGGATAATGCCGCAGATGACACCTTTTGGCTCCGCAATCTTCTCAATACCGAAAGCCTTATCATGTTCGATAATTCCGCAGGTCTTCTCATCCTTATATTTGTGGAAGATATACTCTGCTGCAAAGTGGTTCTTGATGACTTTGTCCTCGATGACACCCATTCCTGTCTCTTCGACAGCATCGATGGCAAGCTGGATACGTGCGTTGTTTGCTGCGATAGCTGCCGCGCGGAAGATTTCATCAACCTTCTCCTGCGGGAAGTTCGCATAGATAAGCTGGGCACGTTTTGTTCTCTCGATCATCTCCTGGAGTTCGAGCTGTCCAGGAAAGAGTTCATTGACTTCTGCCATAAATTGCTCCTTTCTTATCGATAAAGATTTATAGTAAAATCATCTTTGCCTGTCAATCATCCTATTCAAAATAAACATATAAGCTTTCAGAAAAAGACGCAATTGGCAATTGATAAGATAACAATTAATGATGAAATAGCAATTAATGTGAATATCGGAATATTAATTTGGGTATTTGGGTTAATTTCCGTGTTCGTTGCAGTGAGAGCGCTGGTGAATTTCTGCCATATGTTGCCTTCTGCGTTTCTGAATGATGATAAAAGCATTGTGAAAATAGTCAGTGTCTTTCCAGGAATTCCTCTCTCTGGCTTGATTAACTGGGAAAAAGCCTGAGAAAGTGCAATGCCTCCTGACAATCTCAGACTCCGTGAAAGACCGTCCCTGAGAGCACCTTCTGTTATGGGAAATGAAAAGATTGTTGCAAGAACTTCCCCTTCAGGAACCAGAAGCGACGAGAGTACTATGAATACCAGCATTGTAATATGTGGCAGAAGTTTTATTTTGCGCCCTGCCAGATGCTGGAGCAGAAACGATAGCAGGAGGGCAGGAAGAAGGAGTGGCAATGCAGTTGTCATCATTATTGCGGCACCTGTTATTGCTAGAAGTGCAATGTTCAGACCATTGTGTTTTCCAGTTCCGTGGATGTCTGGATTATATTCAGGTTCCACGATTTTTCTTGAAATGAAAGCTGTGATCAGCGCAGAGGGAAACGAAAGAGCAAGCATGGCAGGCATGAATGCCATTGCACCGGAGCCTGCATAAAGCGATGCCAGAGAAAGCTGTACAAGTGTGCTGACTAGCGCGCCTGATATAGAGATTCCGTAAATCGAAATGTGTTTTTTCAGGACTCTGCTCAGCCCGAGCATTGTCACTCCGGATGCAAGGGACTGCAGGATTGAGATAATTGAGAATATCGAGAAGAGATTTCCCGCTGTATAGCTTGTGCCAATACCTTTCATAAGAGCAAGAACACAGAATGACCTGATATCAAGAGAGAGAGCCATAAGAAGCGGTATATTGGCGAGTCCCAGACGGAAAAATGGCAGGAAGCGGGGTATAAAGAGTTCGATGGCGCTTAGAAAAAGCGAGAGGGCTGCAAGATTGCAGATTCTATCCCGAGATAGCATCCACACCACCTCCTTCCCCAGTTGCTGTTGCAACGATTCTGTTCGGCAGACAGCACAATGTGCCTGCCCAGCCTGCTTTCATGCATGTCTTGTTTCTGCAAGGCGATGAGATCACACGCGCTTTCCCATCTCTTATTTCAATTTCGGTCGTACCAAGAGGACCTGTGAAACTGTAAATTCCGTTTTCAGAAAGCGAGTAGGCATATCTTCCGTTCTCTGTCTCTACAACCAGGACATTTCCCGCAGATCCGATTGTCTTAAGGGAGAGCGCGAAAACGATTATATATATAATGATTACTGCCACATCGCCAATTCGTTTCACTCCACGATGATAGCCTCTGACTGTATGTTTTGTCATTCTGTTTTTCATGTGAAGTTTTGAGCATTTTTATTGCCTTCTTCAATTCATTACGAGAAACTCTTTGATATGAAGCTGATATACATTGCGGAAGACCATGATGTAATTAGAAACGGTGTAGTGCAGTATCTTTCCATTTCAGGATATGAGGCTGTGGGATTTGCGACTCTTGCGGAAGCAAGGACAGCCTTTTCCGGACGTGTTCCTGATCTTCTGATCCAGGACGTCATGCTGCCAGACGGGGATGGTTTTTCATTTGTTAAGGAAATCAAGGAATCTCTGCCTCGTCTTCCTGTCATTTTCCTCACCGCAAGGACTGAGGAATCTGACAGAATTCTCGGATTCGAGCTCGGAGCAGATGACTATATATCGAAACCTTTCAGTCCGAAGGAACTTGTTCTGCGGATTCAGGCGCTCTTCCGCCGTCTTGATGAATCAGAGACAGGAAATGAGAAGGTATCTGCATATAAGGATGGTGATAACGTCATGGTCATTGATGACAATGAGCATGTTCTTTCAGTCAATGACAATCCTATCTCTCTGACAGCAGCTGAGTGGCGTATCGTATCATATCTTGCTTCTAACTCTCCGAATCTCATAACGCGTTCACAGATTCTTGCAGAGTGTTTCGATTACAGCTTTGAGAGTTACGAGCGTGTTGTTGATACTCATATAAAGAACATCAGAGCAAAGCTTAAGCCTGGTTCATGGATAGATACTGTCAGAGGCTATGGCTATCGCTTCTCTGGAAAGAAGGCATAGTGTGATCCGTCATCAGTTTGTCCGTCTCTTTCTTTCAATTATCCTGATTTCCTTCGCTGTTATTGCGGTGCAGTGTCTGGTTATCTTTGTGGGTAATGTGCGTGCTGCTTCCGGTTGGAAGAACATGGTTTTCGATGATTTCATCGAAGCTCTGGAATCTTCTATCGGTAATATTGATGACGCAGAGGGACAGAATGTGATGAATATGATGATTTCCCGCACATCAGAGCGTATTTCAGGTTTATTGGTCAGAGACAGTCAGGGGCGTTTTGTCCTGTCCCTTGGCGCATCTCCGGCAGGTGTGCAGATGCCATCTCCTGAAGCCAGGAGAAGCATGAGCAGCCCTGATATAGCGCTGAGCCGCTTCTCACTTTCCTATCAGAATTCAATCAAGTATACAGACATCGAGGTGCCAGCGCCGAGCTATACAATAGAAATTGTGACATTCCCTGGAACCGGTATTCCTGTAAGAGCTGAGATTGTCGAAACAGAGGAGGCCCAGCCGATGCTTGTTTCTCTTCCCGCAATTGTCGCTGATCAGGACATTGCAGGAACTATCCGCATTGCAGTTGATGGGGAAACTGTTGGATACATCGATGTTCTCGTTTACAGAATTGATTATTACAGACCCACACTTTTCGCAACAAAGGAACTCTTGTTTGCCTTTCTTATTTCCATTCCAGTGGCGTTTATCGTTGCAGCGGTTCTTGCTGCTGTTGTGTCAAAACTGAATGCCAAGAGTGTAAGAGAGATACAGGATTCTCTGTCCTTGCTTTCCCGAGGCTATTTTGATGTCAATATTCCTAAGCAAAGTACAGAAGAGATGGCAGAGATTGCTTCTTCCATTACTGCTTTGGGCAAGGATCTTTCCCGTCATCAGCAATCGAGAAAAGAATGGATCAGGAATATCTCACATGATCTGAATACGCCTGTTACAAGCCTTAATATACTTATCAATGGGGCTCTTGATGGGGTTTTCCCGCTTGATAACAGTCTTGTCGAGAGCATGAAGAAAGAGAATGACACGCTCATGCAGCGTATTCAGTCTGTTGCATATTATTCATATCTCATGTCTCCGGATGTCAAGGTTGAGAAGGAGATTGCCGTAATCACTCAAATCCTCCAGAGTGTTGCAGACAAGCTTGGTATTTATTCTCTTATACCTGATAGTGAGGTGGCAATTGAAGCAGATCCAGTTCTTCTGGAACGGGCTTTCAAGGAAGTTCTTGTCAATGCAATTGCATATTGCACGCCTGATACTCAACCCTCTGTGAGTATATCTGAGTCAGATGGCATGGCTGTTGTCTGTATCAGCAACAGCGGGCATCTTCCGTCACCTCTTCCTCAGTTCTTTGAGCCATGGGCTAGAGGGGATGCTTCCAGAAGCAGCGGGGGCTCAGGACTCGGTCTCCCGATTGTCTATCAGATTATGGAACTTCATTCAGGGTCTGTGACAATCGGGGAACAGAATGGCGTTGTAATTGTTACTCTATCATTCCCCGCAGTGAAAACATCGTAGAGTTGTCACAAAGTGCTTTTATGCAGATTTCCCCGCTGCTGTAGACAGCATAGCTCGGCGTAAATCCTCCTTTTGGAATTGAAACAGAGCCTGGGTTGAGGTAAATTACGCCATTGCGTTTTTCCAGTTCTGGAATATGCGTGTGTCCATAAAAGAATGCATCAATGCCTTCCGGATGCTTTTCAGGTGTATAAATGTGTCCATGTGTTGCGAATATTCGCAAACTATCAGCGAAAATAATCGCGGTTTCTGCCAGTACAGGAAACGGGAGCACCATCTGGTCGACTTCAGCTTCGCAGTTTCCTCGTACAGCTATGATATGGTCTTTAAGTTCTGATAGTATAGCGATTACAGCCTTCGGGTTATAGGACTGAGGAAGGTCGTTGCGTGGCCCATGATAAAGAAGGTCTCCAAGGAGGAGGAGATTGTCGAATTCACCGCTGTGGTAAAGCTCTGAGATTCTTCTTGCCGCGTCTTCGCTGCCATGTATGTCTGAAGCAATCAAAAAATTCATGTAGAGAGGATAACACATAATCTCTATTTTCTGCACCGTACCTACAAGATTATCCATCTGTTCTATACCGACTTCTGATCAGAAAGAAGTAGATTATAGATGGAGGTGAAAAATGCTTGATTGGTGTGATTACAACGCTTCTGGAACTCTTTTCTGGACGACCGGATACGATGGCAGTGCCTGGATTCTCCTTGCAAGGCGACGTGAGATGACACTGCTGGGGAATGCATATTCCTTTTCAGTACCAGTTTCCTTGGTGAAAGATGGCGAAGACAGCAGGGATTGTGCAGCAAGGGCAGCTCACGATGAGCTTGGATTGATGGTTTCATCAAATACGTTGGAAGAATTCTGGCATCAGGATTATGCGAACATTCATGTAACGCTGTATGCAAAGCGCCTTTCCTCTATGGCAAAGCCGAAATTCTTAAGCCATTATCATGATGGAGGCTGGATTCTGCTTCCCGATGATTCCCGTGTCGAAGACGGTGATCTGCTTCTCAGGGATGAGCTGGATGCCTTCAGAGTGTATCTTGATCTGCAGAGAAAAGCAGGGTGATTACCAGAGGCCGTAGATGCTTTCTCCGCAGTGAGGACACTTTCCGTCCTTTATTGTTGTCCCAGGTCCCTTCCTGATGATTTGTTTGCACCTGGGGCAGATAGTAGGAGAGGAGAGGGAACTGTTTCCGGGGTAAATATATGGAATACCAGAATTCTTTGCAATTTTTATTATTTCCGATAAAAATAATTCCGAAGTCGGTTTTCTATCTAGCATTTTATAATGAGGAAAGAACCTTGTCAGATGCCAGACACTGATTCCAGCCATTCTGAGTGATGTTCCAAGTTTTTCAATCATTGAGGGCGAGTGCACACCTTCTATAATCATCGTCGTTATTTCTATGTGCTTTTCTTTTCCTGATATGTATGAAATAGTGTTAAGTACCGGATCAATCTTTCCATGGCAGACCGATTGATAGAATTCGCTATCTCCTTTCAGGTCTATATTGTAAGCATCGATTAAGGGGACAAGGCGTTCAAGTGCTTCGCTGCTGAAACTTCCATTGGAAACCATGATAGTCTTTATTCCATGCTTTTTTGCTTTCAATGCTGTTTCTGCTATATAGTCCTGCCAGACAAGAGGCTCTGAGTATGTGAAACTGATTGAAGGATATTTATTTTGCAGTGCAAATGAGATGAGCTCATCGCTTTCGATATGCTCTCCGCGTGGTTTTTCCTGGCTAAGCTCCCAGTTCTGGCAGAAGTCGCATGAAAGATTGCAGCCTGCTGCACCTATTGAGAGTGTTAACGTACCGGGCAGGAAATGGTAGAGCGGTTTCTTTTCCACCGGATCTGCTGCTATTGCTGGAAAGTGTGCGTAATTCACGCTTGTGAGTTTTCCGCTCACATTCTTTCTTTCTCTGCACCAGCCGAGCTCTCCATCCTGGATTACGCAGTGCCTGAAGCAGAAGTCACAGCTGATCTTCACTGAAAACCTCCGCCTGGAATGTCATGAACTCGGCTTTCTCTTCCTTCCATGCGTTGCCTGGAAATCCAGCTTTCTCCGAAAGTGCAGTCATCAGTTCCTCTTTGCTCCATCCTGTTTCCTTTGCGACCTGCGGTAAAAATACTGCTCGCCGTCCATGTAAAGAGAGAATAATACCGTCCTTTTCCAAATTGAACCCGTCAATGTCTGCAATTGCTTCCGGTTCAGTGAGCAATGAAATCTCTATTGTTATATTCACAAGCTCTTCTTCCCGAAGAGGTGGAAATCTGTAATCTTCAAATGCTGCAGATCGGGCAAGGGTGAATATTTCCTCATATAGTGGCATCAGGCCTGTAAGGTATCCGATACAGCCTCTGAGATTGCCATTTTTATTCAGTGTCACAAATGCCCCTCTCCTGATAGTTGAAGCTGGAATTTCCACACTTTCCCCTGAGAACGAGGACTCTATTGATTTCCTTGCTATCTGCAGAAGTTTTCTTTTCTCGCTATTTTCCATCATTTCCTCCAGAAGACACTTTGATATGAGACAAAATCTTCCTCATCTCCTGTAAGCGAGGCAGATGTATCATTTTCACCAACAACAGTGCCAATGTATTCTTTGATCCGAGCGATTTCCGAGGCAATAGAAGCAGGTGCTATGCCGCAGATAGTGGAATCTGAAAATGTTCTATAAGCTTCTGTTCCTCTGTTTTCTGCAAGAAGTGATGCGCATCTTCTGTCATTTTCGACTGTCTTTTCCAATGCATCTTCTTTGTAAGGTGTATATTCAAAACGTTTCCCATAGTGCGTGAAATCCGAGGAGGCTATCAGAACAGTTGAGTCATCGAGAATCGGAGCAATGAGATTTGCAATAATGGCGGCGTCTTCTGCTGTTCTTATTGAGCTGATGATACCAAATGATACAGATAATTCCTTCTTTCCTATAAATGGCAAGAACATTTCGACTCCATGTTCTGCAGCTACTATCTGATTGCAAGTAATTGCATTGATGCATTCAAGCTTTTTTGACTCAACTTCTCCGAAAGGAGTTTCTGCAGCAGTGAAGTCAGATGTGATGATGGTATTTGGTTGAATGCGATAATAATGGGAAGGTGAGAGGATAATGACTCTTTTTGTTTCCTGAGGAATGTTTTCGAAAAAAGGCTGTATCAGCTTGCCGCTGAAGATGAGACCTGCATGGGGAAGAACTGCGATTTTAACACTTCCATAGCTGTCCAGTTTGCCTGTAATAGCTTCATTTTCTTCTTTCGTAAATGGGTACCACGCCCCTCTGAACCTGGCTTTTCTCACCATATGCTAATAATACTGCAAATTTCGAATCGATGGTGGGAAAATGAATGTATTGGCGGCTTACTAATTAGATAGATTGACATAAATATATCATATACAAGTAATTAAATAAGCCGCCTTGATTTATTTATTGCGCTATGGCATAGACGATTGAGACATTTGCAGAAACCGAGATATCTCCACTGTAGAATTCGGTAGGGCTGCTTTCAAATGCTGCGGCATCAGCGGAGGCGAGCATCAGATTTGCGGAACGGTACAAAGGAGCCGTATATGATTGATTATCAGAAATCGAGAGGATATTCCCTACATCAATACCTGCAGCTTCGGCATACGCAGAGGCTTTGTCATAAGCATCTCTTACAGCATTCATCCTGGCTTCCCTGTATTCTGCACTCTTGTCTTCCTTGTCCAGAGATACATCTGACAGTGTTATGCCATCAAGACTCATCAGTCTTGTGTAAATATAGCCTATTGAATCAAGGTCATGGGTCTTTACATCAATCGACTGAGATACTTTCTGTCCAGTAAGGATTCGTTCATCATCTTTCCAGACATATTCAGGAGATGCAGAGATATATGATGTCTCTATATACTCAACAGGTATTGCGAATTCTTTTGTAAGTATCTCTACAGCTGTACCAATCATTTCGGTGGTGCTTTTCCTTGCTTCTTCTGTGGTTTGTTTTGTGAACGATGAGGTTATTGAGAACGAGGCAGTATCTGGACTCATTGTGACTGTGGCACTTCCTGAGACGGATATAGCAGGTATGAAATCCGGAATGTCCGAGGCAACAGCCGGGAATGCAACGCATAGTGCGAGAATAGCGGTTGGCAATAATCTTCTTATCATGGTTTTTCTCCTTGATAGCAGTCTACAATACAATTGTTGTTTGATGGCAAAGACGCGGTGTAGAGAATGTGAAGATTGGAAATAGTGATGATAATGCACAAATTTCCTATTGTTTGATGCCTCTTGTCATGGTACGATATGGCCATGGGAGGGGTCATGCCCGAAGAATCAGTCGCAGAGGAACGTATTGCAGTAGCTTTGCTGAGGCTCTTGGATGTGAAGGCTTTTGATCGTATTTCAATCACTGAGATTACAGATAAAGCTGCTGTTTCCCGTGTCTCTTATTATCGTCATTTTTCATCTAAGGAAGATATTCTCGTCAAGCATTTCGGTTATGTTCTTGACAGGATTATAGCAGATCTGAGATGCGGAAAAATCCGCACGGGTTATGATTTCTGGAAACGGCTTTATGTTGATCTTTCAGAGACGAATTTCGTTACAAATATGCAGAAGGCCGGTCTGGAGGATAGTTATTTCCAGGTATTTGAAACAAAGATGGCAGTAATCTTCTCTGATATAATGAGAGTGAATCTCAGTGAGAAAATCAATGTTGTATTGATGGAATTCTTTATTGGTGGCATTACTGCTCTGCTTCGTAAACCTGCGCTTATTAATCATAGAATCACAGATGAGGATGTCGCTGCATTTCTTCAGCGTCTTGACGAAGTAGTTAAGTCGTCTCGGAAATGACGATGGAACAGATTCATCATATGTAGTATAAGAAGGCAGTCTGGAATTAAGGATATGCCTGGGCTTGGTACGATTATAAATGCAGTTTTCATTATTGTCGGTGGCTTGATTGGTCTGACATTCGGCCGTATATTCTCTGAGCGTTTTCAGGAAACGATGCTCTCTGCAAGCGGATTAGCCACTTTTTTCATTGGTGTAGGTGGCGTTATGTCTGGAATGCTTGTTCTCTCAGATGGAGGATTGTCTACATCAGGTTCTGTCATGCTTGCTTCTTCGCTGACACTCGGAGGAGTCATTGGTGAAGCAGTGAACATAGAAAAACATATGACGAATTTCGGAGAGTGGCTGAAAGCAAAAACCGGAAGCCATGATGAAGCAGGATTTGTAAATGGATTTGTGTCGGCATCTCTAATTGTCTCAATTGGAGCTATGGCAGTGCTTGGACCCATTAATGAAGGTCTCTACGGAGATCATTCCGTATTATATGCGAAATCGATACTTGACCTGATTTTCGTGCTTCTGCTGACTATCACGAAAGGGAAGGGCTGTTTATTCTCATTCATTCCTGTAGTTCTGATTCAGGGGACATTCACTGTTCTTGCCGGCATTCTGAAGCCTGTAATGACAACAGAGGCTATATCTGCAATTGCATTTGTAGGTTCAGTGCTTATAGCAACTGTTGGAATAAACATGGTTTGGGATAAGCATATCAGGGTATCGAATCTGTTTCCTTCTGTCATTATTGCGGTTCTATGGGCATTCATCGAAGGTTCTTTTTAGTTTTGCTCTTTACACTGATTAATCTTGATGCTATTATGCCACTGTTCGGGCGGTTAACTCAGCGGGAGAGTGTCACGTTGACATCGTGGAAGTCGGCAGTTCGATCCTGCCATCGCCCATTAAGGCTTATTCTATTCCGGATAAGGAATTAGGTAAGCCTTTTTTCTTTGCCAGATACCCTTGAAAACAGGGGTGGGCACTAAACTGGGCACTAAAAATCCTGAAATTTCTTCTCCAAAACGTATTGGAGGTCATTTTCCGTTGCGGTAAAATTTAGGAGGGAGAAGTGAAAACAGGACAGAAAGTGACAATTTCAGACGTAACCATCATCAGAAGAAGCAGAAAATCAGAAGGACGAAAGGCATCATATTGCTCTGCCATATGTTAA
>CASDZV010000051.1 GCA_949285905.1 uncultured Spirochaetales bacterium
ACTTCATGTGTCCCGATCCGGGGAAGATGTATTATACTGATCTCAGGGGAAAGGCGGCAGAGGCCAAAGAAGACAAGGAGGAGAGAGAAGCAATGGGACCAATAATGCGTGAGATTTACAACAAGGGCATTGAGACCGGACGTAAGGAAGGTGTTGAAACCGGGCTTGAGACCGGCAGGAAAGAAGGACTGGAGGTCGGACGCAAGGAAGAGGCCAGGAATATTGCGAAGAATATGATTCGCACCGGTACGATTCCTCTTGCCACTATTGCAGAATGCTCAGGTCTTTCGCTTGGTGATGTCCAGAGCATTAAGAGTAGCATGAGTATCTGAAAAAATATAAAAATAGAGGCAGGGAACAATGCGTCCCTGCCTTGTCTGATTGTCTTAGATTCCGAGGAATGCCTCGATTTCTGCTCTCAGTTCTTTCTCCTTCTCGGCAGCTTTCGCTTTGTCATCAGAGCGGATTGAGAAATAAATCTTCAGTTTCGGCTCTGTTCCGGAAGGACGGACAACTACGGAAATGCCGTCTGCTGTGATGAATTTCATTACATCAGAAACAGGCAGTTCGATTCTTGTCTTATTGCCATTCTTGTCTGTTGAGACAGAGTTCAGATAATCATTGCAGATAACAACCTGGCTACCGGCAAAAGAAGCAGGAGGTTCTGTTCTCAGCTTCTTTGTCATGGCTTTCATCTTCTCAAATCCTGCCTCACCATCAAACTCATAGCTGTGGAGTGTGTTGTAGAAGTAACCATATGTCTTATAAAGTTCTGCAAGAACATCCAGAAGGCTCTTGCCTCTCTTCCTGTAGTATGCTGTCATGTCAGCAATCATCATGGCACCGTCAACAGCATCCTTGTCACGTACATAGCTTCCTGTGAGGTAGCCATAGCTTTCCTCGAATCCGAGGATGTATCTGTCTGCTTCCCCGTCTTTTTCAAGAAGACCAATCTGTTCGCCTATGTACTTGAATCCAGTGAGAACTTCCCTTATTTCGATGCCATAGTGCTCAGCAATGCGTGTTGCCATGTCTGTTGTGACGATTGTCTTAACTACAACAGGCTTTTCTGGCATTGCGCCGATCTCATTGCGCCTCAATGCAATCCAGTTCAGAAGGAGAACGCCAGTTTCGTTGCCTGAAAGTAATGTGTATCCGCCTTCTGTGTTCCTGACAGCAATACCGACGCGGTCAGAGTCCGGATCGGTGGCGATGAGAATGTCGCTGCCTGTAGCTTCTGCATCCCTTAAGCCAAGCTCCAGAGCCTCTCTGATTTCCGGGTTCGGGTATGGGCATGTCGGGAAGTTGCCATCAGGATTCTCCTGTTCCTTCACAACATGGATATTCGTATAGCCATTCTTCCTGAGGCATGTAGTCACACACCTCAATCCTGCGCCATTGAGCGGTGTGTATACGATGGAGAGGTTCTTGTCACCATCATTGTCTTTCAGCAGTGACTCATTTGAGACAGCATCGATGAAAGCATTCACAGTTTCTTCGCCTATCCATTCAATTCTGCCACTCTTGATGCCTTCGTTGAAGTCAATGCGTTTGATTCCTGAGAATATATCGATGCCATTGATTGCCTTCTGTATTGCCTCTGCAGCTTTTGTGGTTATCTGACAGCCATCCGGTCCATAGACCTTGTACCCATTATATTTTGCGGGGTTATGGCTGGCTGTTACGACAACACCGCCAGAGCAGCCAAGATGACGTACTGCAAATGAAAGCGATGGAGTAGGCATGAGCGTCGGGTACATGAATACCTTGATTCCGTTTGCTGCGAAAACAGATGCAGCAGTTTCTGAGAAGAGGTCCGATTTGATTCTGCTGTCATGAGCAATGGCCACAGATGGTGACTGGAATGTCTCATTCAGATACTCAGCATAGCCCTGGCTTGCTTTTGCAACTGTCATGACATTCATTCTGTTCGTTCCGGCGCCGATGACTCCTCTCAGTCCTCCTGTTCCAAACTCAAGATCGCGATAGAAAGCGTCGTTGATTTTCTCATCATCCCCTTTGATAGCCTCCAGTTCTGCCTTGAGATCACTGTCAAAGAGCTCATTCTCAAGCCACTGGGCATACCTTCTCTCTGTTTCTTTTTCCATTCTATTCACCTCGTTTGTATTCAATAGACAGCTACAGGTTTCCCTGCAGCGTAAATCAGATTTCTTCAGCGATTGTGATAATCTCAAACGGCTTGTAGTCGATTGTATCCACCCATCCTTCATGATCTTCCAGCATGTTCAGGGTCTCCACCTTTCTGCCGAGCTTCACTGTTCCTCTCTTTCCATCCTGTTCGGAGAGACGGTAAACAATCTTCTTGCCGTCCTCAGAGAGCTTTGCAGCTTCAAGGTAGAGCGGACCGAAATCCCAGTCTGCTGAAAGTTCTTCAGCCGTTCTCACAAGTGGTGTGTTGTACTCAATTGCTCTCTTGTTGATACCAGCTTCCACTGCGCTTCCTTCGTGAGGAAGAATTGTGAGACAGAAATCATGGTGCCCGATATCAGACATGATGTCCGGCCTGATATTAGACCTGAGAAGGCTGACAGAGAATCCGTCTTCCTGTACACCAAGGCCATACTTGCCTTCGTTGATGACAGCAACGCCACCGTCAGCTTCAGCAAAATCTGTCCAGAGGTGTGTTGATACCTCGAATCTTGCCTGCTGCCATGTGGTGTTCCTGTGAGTCTCTCTGGAAGCATAACCTGCGCTTGTATCAGTGATGAGTGCACGAGAAAGAACATTGCAGCTGAATTCTGCTTTCATCAGCTTGTGCTTCTCGTCCCAGTCAACGATATGCTCAGTCTCAATCTCAGGAGATGAGGAGAATACTCTGATGACAAGCTTCCACGTGCTCTTGTCTCCGGGTGTTTTCATTACTGCGGAGAACTCTGCGACTGTGCTGTCTGCCTTGTCGAGTGAGAGTGGTTTCTCGACTTTAAGGCTGTATTCGACTTCATCATAGTTCGGTAGGATATCCCAGGCATCGTACATGCCCGGAGTGTCCTGGAAGAGGTGCAGCTTGTTGAAACCGCCCTTCACCCATTCTCTGCCGCTCTTCACATCTCTGAGGCTCTTGAAAGATCCATCCTCGTTGAATGTGATTGAGTAATATGGAGTAGTCACGCAAAGGCCATCTGCTTTAAGCCATGATGTATCTCCTGTTGTCTTATCCTCAGCCACACCCGTCTTGAGTGCGTCGATAGCAGGGTAGGAGAAGTATCCCTTCTTCCCATGCCGTGTGCTGCCGCCCTTATCGTTTTCAATGAAATGTACACCGCTTCTCTTCCAGTTGAGCGAGTTGAAGTACTTCTCGCCGCTTTCGGAGAGAATAGCGTCGAGCGAGCTGTCGACTTCACGGTAATCAGCCATTGCATCCTCGTAAACAGGGTTGATGTGAGAACCTGGGAGGATGTCATGGAACTGATTGAGCAGGAACTTCTTGTAAGCCGTGCGGATCTCATCTGCAGGGTATGCTTTTCCCGTCCTGGCTCTGATGAGCGATACAATCTCCGTGCTCCTGAATTTGGACTCGAGCATTCTGTTATAAGCCTTGAGGTTTGATTTCGTGGTGAATGTTCCACGATGCATCTCAAGGTACAGCTCACCATCCCATACGGAAAGCTCTTCGTTGCCATCGAAGTTCGTGTGCAGATACTCATCAGCTCTCATATGCTTCGTCTTCGGCATGAGGCTCAGCTTGTCGAAGCGATGCATCATCTCAATCATCTCTTCCGTGACACCGCTGCCACCATCTCCATAGCCGAACATCGAAAGCGTTGCACCGCCTCTTTCCTTGTCCTGGTACGCATCCCAGTTCTCCATGATCTGGCTTGGCATGTTCCATGTGATGAAGTGTGTAGGAGGAACACATGCATAAATCAATGTTCCATCCAGGCCTTTCCAGAGGAAGTTGTTATGAGGGAAGCGGTTTGTATCATTCCAGGTGCTCATCTTGTTTGAGATGAAGTAATTCACACCGGATTTCCTGAGAATCTGCGGTAGAATCCAGCTGTTGCCGAATACGTCAGGAAGCCAGGCTGTATCCACTGTCAGACCAAAGGCTCTTCTGTAATAGTGCTGTCCATAGAGACACTGTCTTACAAGGCTCTCTGCGGATGGAATGTTGCAGTCTGGTTCGACATACATAGCTCCAACTGGTTCGAACTGGCCGCTTTTGACTTTCTCCTGGAGTTCCGCGAACAGATCCGGATGATACTTCTCCAGCGTCTCATATACATATGGCTGCGTATGTGTGTAATGGAAGTCCGGATACTGATCCATCAGCCTCATCTGGATGAGAATTGTGCGCGCATTCTTCTCGACAACATGGATGCGCCTCCAGTAGTAGGCTATATCAAGATGCGAGTGCCCGATGAGCGCGACATTTCCAGATGAGCGGAAATCTGTATTCTGGAAGATTCGCTTCTCAATGTGCTCGCGGGCCTTGTCTGCACCTTCGAATGTGTCGAAGTTGACGTAGTTCAGCGCCGCATTGAGTTCCTTGGCGATATATGCTCTGGCATCTTCATCGAAGTGCTTCGACTTCGTGACGTCAATAAGCATTGTCATATCATAATACAAGCCAAGAACATCCTTGCGGAGCGTGACGACATACATGCCTGTGAAGATCTGTCTGCATCCTCGCGAGGCCATTGATTCAGGGTTTCTCTCATCATCTGGCTTTGACCTGTTGTAGCCTTCAATCTCGATTTTCACCTTTCCGTCCGGGCCGATGAAAGGAGAGAGGAGCATTCTGTCCCTGTTCGGGTCTATACCGCCAGCATAGCGGCCATTGACTTTGATGAGCATCTCGGCTGCTGTGTGATGATAAAGCCAGAGCTCCTCAGAGCGCAGTGACTCTGGAACAGTGATTTCTCCTTCAATGAATGCTGTCCCGTCTGGAGTGAAGTACATATCGCCATTGACGAGAGGCCTCCATCCTTCCGGATAGTATTCGAACTTGTCTTCGCTGATCTGACGGGCATCCCGGATACGGAGGTCTGTAATCTCCACCTTGTCCTTGATGAACCCCCTTCTGAGCCATGAATACCTGAGGTCAGTCCATTCCTCCGGTCTCATACTTCTTCTGATGACTTCTACGAATGCCATTTCCCCCTCCTATGCCATGTCCCAGAAATAGGGCTTCTTGCGGATTGCCTCGATGTGTACAGTCTCCCCGAGATCCCTGAGGATTTCTTTTTCCATCCAGGCTGTGCATCTGTTGAGAATCAGGCATTTGGAGCATTCACCCCTGAAGATAAGCCTGAGGTTTCCGTTTTCATAGGATACGAATTCTACCCATCCTCCATCGCCACGGAGCTTTGGAGCGAGCGTGTTGACGATATAATCTTCCATATTCCTATCTTAGCCTAAAGCGTCAATCACTACAGGGCAGATTCTGCTCCAGAGGTGGCATTTTCTTTGCGCCTGTTGCGTTAGAGTCATGTGATTCGACAGGACAGGAACGATCTTGTGTATTTTATGCTTGCATGTCACGTGAGATTCAGAAATACTCCCGGTTGTGCTGCAAGTCATGTGAGATTGCTCTTCTCCTGATTAATCTTGTCTTCTTCGTGTGCTAGAATCTGGGTATGAAGCTTGAGAAATACTATGAAGACCTCTCTGTGCAGCATGTCGGCGCAGAGAAAAGCAGGGCATATTACATGCCGGAAGATGAATCCGGCAATTCTGCAGTGATGAATCTTTCAGGTGAGGACTGGAAGTTCAGGATCTATCCATCTCCGGAAGATGTCGATGAATCATTCATCTCACCATCTTTCGATGCCTCTCTCTTTGATACAATCCCTGTTCCTTCTTCTCTGGAATCACTCGGGTATGTACAGAAGATGTATACGAATGTGAACTATCCATTCCCGTTCGATCCGCCATATGTTCCTGTAGATAACCCTACAGGTGCTTATATCAAGGATTTTGAGAAAAGCAAGGAGCAGGGCAGGCGATACTATCTCTATTTCGAAGGAGTTGATTCCGCGTACTTTGTCTATCTCAATGGCACATTTGCTGGCTACAGCGAGGTTCCGCACAGTCCCACAGAATTTGATGTCACAGATAAGCTGCAGAATGGGCAGAACAGGCTTGCAGTGATTGTACTGAAGTACTCTGATGGCTCATATCTTGAGGATCAGGACAAACTGCGCTGGTCGGGTATCTTCCGTTCTGTGCATCTTCTCGACCGTCCTGAAGCGCATATTGTTGACTATACAGTCCGCGCTGACATGCATGGTGACTTGAATGTAACTTTTGATTCAATCAGCGGGAATCCTCATATTGCAGTCACACTCAGCGATAAAGACGGGAATGTGCTTGAAAGAGCTTATAGCAATGGTTCTGCTGTTTCTTTCCATGTTGAGGATGTGCACCTCTGGAGTGCAGAGGACCCATATCTCTATACTCTGACACTCTCCGTTCCGGGGGAGGTAATCAGGCAGAAGACTGGTTTCAGAAGTGTCTGGATTGAGAACAGCATTGTCTATTTCAATGGAAAGGCTGTGAAGTTCCTTGGAGCCAACAGACATGAGAGCAATCCTAAAACAGGAGCGACTGTCACAGAAGAAGATGCGCTTGAGGACCTAAAGATGATGAAGGCATATAACTTCAACACGATCCGCACCAGCCATTACCCTGATTACCCTTGGTTTTATGAGATGTGCTCAGAGTACGGCTTCTATGTAGTGGCGGAAGCTGATGTGGAGTGCCATGGTGTCTCGCATCTCGCTGGTGGCTCGCATCAGTGGAATTTCGATACAATCGCACGCGACAGGCGCTTCCTGCCTATGATTCTCGACCGCAATGAACGGAATGTCGAAGTGCTGAAGAATGAGGCTTGCATTTTCATGTGGTCTCTTGGCAACGAATCCGGCTATGGAGAATGCTTTGTCGAGACAGCGAAGTGGGTTAAAGAGCGGGACAATACACGCCTTGTCCACTATGAAGGTGCTCAGCACTCTGTTGCAAGAGATGTGGATGTTGATGCCTCCTATCTCGATGTCGACAGCTTCATGTACAATGATACGGTCTTCATGGACAACTATTTCCCCAACCCGATGCACACAAAACCTGCATTCCTCTGTGAGTTCATCCATTCAATGGGCAATGGCCCAGGGGATGCAGAGGAATATATTGAAGTGATCCGCAAACATCCTGAGATCATGGGAGGCTGCGCGTGGGAGTGGTGTGACCATGCGACATACGAGGGAGAGGATCCTGTCCATGGTCCGATGTATCACTATGGCGGCGATGCCGGGGAGTTCCCTCATGATGGCAATTTCTGCCTTGATGGTCTGGTATACCCAGACAGAAGGCCACATACAGGACTTCTTGAGTATGGCAATGTGCTTCGTCCTGTCCGCGCGAATATTGAATATCTCTCAGAGCATGGGGCAGCTGTCTCATTCAGAAACTATTACTCATTCCAGAGTCTTGAGGATCTTGAGGCTGTATACGAAGTGAAAGAGCATGGAAAGCTTCTGTCAGAGGGTGTTGTCGCGCTTTGTGCACCGGCAGGGGAGGTTGAGACACATATCATAACTGTCCCGGAGCTTGGAAAAGGTGATGCATACATCAATATTTTCTATCGCACGGTAAAGGATGAACCGCTGCTGCCGGCTTCAACCATACTCGGTTTTGACCAGCTGAAGATACAGGATGGAGAATATGCAGAAGACGCTGTATATCCATCAGGCGAAGTCAGACTTGAAGAGGATGAGAAGTGCTTTGTTATTTCCGGCAAAGACTTTGAATATACAATCGACAGGAGGAAAGCTGTCATCACGTCTGTGCGCATCTGTGGCAAGGAGCGGCTTTCTTCACCGATGGAATGGACGCTCTGGAGAGCTCCTACAGATAACGACAGGAAAATCAAGCTTGTCTGGAAAGAGATGAACTATGACAGGGCGGAATCGAGGGCCGTGAAAGCGGAAGGATCCTGCGATGGTTCTCTTGCTACAATCATCTTCGACTTCCATCTTGCTGCTGTCTCTTTACAGCCGTTCATGAAAGGAAATGTCGTGATGGCCGTCAATGGGAAAGGGGAAATACACCTCTCTGTCGATACAGAGCGGAATATGGTATTCCCGTTCCTCCCACGTTTCGGCGCATACTTCCACTTCATCTCGGACAGCATGGAGAACTGCTCCTATTATGGCTATGGGCCGCATGAAAGTTATGTAGACAAGCACAGGGCTTCACGCATCGATTCTTTTACATGTCCTGTCTCTCAGCTGCATGAGGATTATATAGTGCCGCAGGAGAATGGAAGTCACTATGGAGTGACAGAGCTCTCTGTCGGACCTGTGTCCGCTCATTCCGCTTCACCATTCAGCTTCAATGCTTCTTATTACACACCTGCAGAGCTGGAGAAGGCACGGCATAACTATGAGCTGAAAACTTCCGGAAATCTGGAAGTGCATCTTGATTACCGCCAGAGCGGAATCGGTTCAGCTTCCTGTGGCCCGGAACTGATGCCGCGCTACAGGCTTTCGGAGAAATTCATCAGATGGAACATTGTGATCTCATTCCGCTGATTGTTTCAGGACGGGTACTTCGATAGTGATTGTTGATTTGTAATAGGGGATGGAGGATATGTTCACAGCAACATTCTCCTCCCCATAGAATTTAATGAGGCGCAGGTATGTGTTCCTCACTCCGATATGTCCTTCCCCCTCTTCTCCTCTCATTATTGAAAGAAAGTGATTTTCATCGAAACCCTGGCCGTTATCTGAGATTTCCATCCGGATACGTCCGTCAAGGAGAGTGAAGGATGTTGTTATAAGCGGCTGCTGGACCCATGTGTTTCCATCTCCGATTCCGAAGCCATGTTTGATTGAATTCTCGATAAACGGCTGCAGGACCATTTTCAATATCTCTTCATTCTGTATCTCTTCGCTTTCCGCATGCTGGTATTCGATGTCTTTCCGGTACCGCCCGTTCATGATTCTTATATAAGACATCTCATGCTGTATCTCATTCTTGATTGAAATTGTCTCTTTGCCGTATGCAAGTACTGTTCTCAGATAGACAGAAAGAGCGCGTGTCATTTCCGAAGAAGTCCTGCTGTTTCCTGTCTGAATCTCCTGCTGTATGCATTCAAGTGTGTTGTACAGGAAGTGCGGTGTCAGCTGCTCTGTCAGCAGCCTCATCTCCGTTTTTGTCTGTTTCTCCTGCTCTTCCTTGATAGCCTGGATCTGCTCCTTGATGGTATGTGCCATCAGACTCATCGCGTCTCTCAGGTCTCCAAGTTCATCGCGGCCATGGAAATCTGCCTTCACATCATAATTCCCGTCCTCAATTGCTATGACAGCTTTCTTGAGCTTGCTGATAGGACTTGTCACATAGCTTTTTATTGCTATTGAATAAAGCGCTCCCAGAATAAGTGTTGCAAGCATTGATACAGATATTGCCACAATAGCAGTCTCTATGAGATCCCTGAGAGGAGCCCGCAAGTCCGCATAATCTGTAAGTGTGATGGCTGAGAAGGGCAGGGTGACTGAAAAGCTGTAGAGATCAGGATTCCATTCTTCTCCGAAGATGAGCATGCCGTTCTGCGTAAGTGTTGCATCTGGCCCGATGAGTGTTCTTATCTCATCTGGTGATAACAGCACGATGATGATGAGTTCCGCTTTCTCTGCCTTCGCAATTGTCGCACCGCCATATCTGAAGACAAGCGGGAAAGCAAGAGGCACGGCTGTGTCTCCTCCTCTGAGGGGACCAGGACGCTCCGGAAGGATGGATATGCCATCCAGGGAAGAGAGCTCAGAATCCCAGAGCACACGCGAACGCGCTGGCACGATGGCATCGCGGAAGAGTGTATAGACTGTATCGTTGACTGTGTCGTACATCAGGGCTGTTGTCACCAGTTCTCCTGATGTGGCAAGCCGCAGCAATTCATCCTGCACAAACACTCTGTTCCTGACAGTATCAGACCCGGGTGTTATGATATCTGTCATTTCAATCGCAAACTCTTCTGTGCCGAATATTGTGACGAAGTTCTCTGTGATTCTCCTGATATTCGCATCAAATGTGTTAGCAGTCTGGTATGCGTTTCTTTCAGTGTTGTTTTCCATCGTTCTCCTGGAAAAAAGGAGCCAGTATGCGAGGAATGAGATGAGAAGAATCAGGGAGAAGGCGGCAATGATTGTCACTGTGATGATTCTCATCTTCGTGATGATTGGCTGATTGCGGAATGCTTTCATTGTGTGTTCTGTTCCTGAAACTCGGACGGTGTCATGCCTGTAATGTTCTTGAATGCTCTGGAGAATGAACGGTAGTCATGATAACCGAGAGTGTATGCGATATCCGTCACAGATGCATTCCGGTCCAGAAGCCGCCGTCTGGCATCTTCCATCTTGCGTTGGAGTATGAACTCCCTGAGTGTGATTCCTGTCTTTTTCCTGAAGTAGATAGCAGCATATGATGGACTCAGATTCACTTCAGCTGCGATATCCTCAAGCCTGATCTGCTCTTCAGGGTGTGAATCGACGTATTCTGTCATCCGCTGGATAATCTCATCATCGCTCTTCTCTCCAAGCCTCAGTTCCGCCACATCTTTTCCGTAGACAGCAGCAATGTAAGAAGCAAGATGCTTGAATAGCCTGGCCAGTCCTTGTTCCAGTGCAGGGATTGTCTTGAATTCTGTTATCGCAGGGGCATCGGGCAGAAGTGATGTGTCGTTTATTATCGGAGAGAGGCGTTTCCCGACTTCTCTTATAAGCCAGTTTGTGATGCTGTATACATAATTAGGTGGCGGGAGCGTTTTCCCGAGAAGTGTTTTGATGAAGACGCCGCAGAAATCCACGATAGCTTCTGTATCGTTGTCAAGGATTGCCTGGGCAAGCGGTTCGACATCCCTGTCATCTGGTTTGTATTCTGGCGGGGTTGTGGCAATGGTATCTGCAGTGAAGATTCTTCCATTCTCATCGTATAGCTGATACGAGAGTGCAAGTGCCGCACTTGCGAATGAAGATGATGAGAGTCCGATTCTCTCGACAGTCTTCCCGATGGCTATCACAGGAAGAGGCATATCATTTTCTTTCAGGGCCTTCAGTTCAGATTCCGCTATCTCGAATGGCGTTTTCTCAGAAATCCCGAAAAGAGCGCGGAGTGTCTTCTGATCCTTGCTCCAGAGAATGCGCCTGAGGCCTTTTGTGGCATTTTCAAGTATTGTCAGCGTCCCTTCCTTCATATTGTCCCGGAAGGCGTAGACCATTGCGAAACACGGTCCTTCAGAGAGCCCTTCAGGATCCGATGTGATCATTGCGGCAGCGGAGGATGTGTTCAGCAGCTTTCCGTCTGCGAGGTCATTGAGAGTCGAGCGGCTTATATGAACCGCATCCTCTCCGTGGGCTGACAGCCTGTGCTTCCTGAGGTCTGAGAGCGTGTCTCTCAGCTCGTCTGTATCGACAGGTTTCAGAAGATAAGCCTTGGCCTGGAATTTCAGCGCCTTCCTCGCATACTCGAAGTTGCCGTATCCGCTGAGAATAATGATATCTGTGTCAGTTGCAGCTGCTGCAAGCTTCTCCAGCACATCAAGCCCGGTCATTCCCGGCATCATGATATCCATTATGGCGAAATCCGGTCTGTAGGAGAGTATTTTCTCAAGCGCAGAAGGGCCGGAATCGGCAGTGGCGACTACATTGATGCCGAGTTCCTTCCAGACAGGAAGCGAGGCCAGTCCCTCTGTGATGGCTGGCTCATCATCGGCGAGTATTGCTGTCAGATAAGGCGTATCCATGTGTTAAGTATAGTTTATTTCACTTGAATCTGTCCTGTACAGACTGGAAAATGTCCTTTTTCTCTTTTCAAACCGCTTTTAGCATTTAAAATGATTGATATACATTCAAAGGAGGAAAGAATGAAAAGAGCAGCAAAGACGCTTCTCCTTGCAGGTATTATCCTTGCACTTTTCCTTGGACCTGTATTCGCTGGCGGATCCAGTGAGTCAGCTTCTTCAGAAGGAAAGACAGTTATAGAAGTCTGGTCAGAAGACAGACACGATATGGAATATGTTGAGGCAAAGGTTGCAGAGTACAATGCAACAAATACTGACAATATCCAGATCAACCTGACAATCATCTCTGATAACTTCCGCAATATGCTCCAGATGGCATTCGGTGGTGGTACAGCTCCAGATGTCGCAGGTATCAACGCAATTCCTATCAACATGGTTGTTGATACAGGTCTTGCTATGCCTCTCAATGATTTCATTGCAGAGTCTCCTGAGTATCAGAAGGTCAATGACCCGTATAACCAGATTTATGAGGGAACAAACGCAAAGAATGGCAACGTCTACTGGATTCCTACAGGAATGAGATCAGGTGTACGTGTCATTTACAACAAGGACCTCATCGAGCAGTGTGGTTATACAGAGATTCCTTCCAAGCTTGAAGACTACATTGATATGGCTGCTGACATCACAGCTCAGGGAAACAGCAGATTCTATGGAATCGGATTCACAAACGCTTCCCCGTTCGAGAGACTTCTCGAGATGTCTGCACAGATGTCTGGTATTTACTACTATGACTATGTGAACGGCCGCTATGATTTCTCCGGCTATAAGCCAATTCTTGAGCTTGGCAGAAGATTCTTCACAGAGAATATCGCATACCCAGATCAGCAGGGTGTAGATAACATGCGTGCTCTCTTCTCTGTCGGAATGTTCGCTCTCTGGTCAAACGCTTCACAGGAAGCAGCAGTATTCACAGAGCAGATTCCTGTCCAGGGATTCGAGTGGGGTGTTGCAGAGGTTCCTACACTCACAGGAGAGGTAGAGGGCGCTCTTATCACAACTCCATCAAAGGGCTGGGGCATCATCTCTTCCACAAAGCATCCTGAAGAGGCATGGAAGGTTATCGAGTTCTTCCAGTCTGAAGATTTCATCAAGGGATACCTTGAAGCAGGATATGTTCTCCCATCAACAGAATATATGGCATCTGTAATTGATTCTTCCAAGACAGGACGCCTCGCAGACTTCTCCCTCAAGCCGTATGAGACTGTTTATCCAGCACCACCGGCTGTAAACCTTTCCGGAGATGACTACCGCACAGTATTCTGGAATGCTGTCCAGGGCTATGTTGATATCGATGCTGCCATCAACGATCTCAACACACGCTACAACGAAGCTCTTGACGCAGACGTGGCATCCGGTTCGGCAACAAGACTTGTAATCAAGGATTACGATCCGCTGCATCCGAACCTTGGTACACCGGAGTATCTGACAGAATAGTCTTCGGCGCTACCATGAAGGGGAGCTTCATGCTCCCCATTATTCGATAAAAAGGAGGACAGATGAAAAACAAAGCACCAAAACTGGTCAAGAAGGAAGACAAGAAAGACAGAGTAGCTGCTATGCTGATGCTTGCTCCTGTCGTCTTCCTGCTTCTGATCTGTTCAATCTATCCATTCCTGTGGATGTTCCGATACGTCTGTTATGATTACAATGGCTTTACGGCCCATTTCACCGGTACCAGGAACTTCACGAGAATGATCTCTGATACAACATTCTGGACAAGTGTCGGGCATACATTCGAGTATGCTTTCTACAAACTTGTATTCATTATCCCGCTTGCCCTTGTCGTTGCAGTCCTGCTGAACCAGAAGATCAGAGGCACCTCGGTATTCCGTGCTGTCTACTTCATGCCTACGGTTATAAGCTCATCAATCTCCGGTATGATCTTCACATTCATCTTTGCAACGCAGAATGGTATTCTCAATGGCATGCTCATGGCTCTCGGCATGGATGCTCCTGTGCAGTGGCTTACAAGTCCTGAACATGTCATGAGTGCCGTCACAGTACTGGCTGTATGGGGCGGTTTCGGTAACTACATGCTCTATTTCATCACCGGTATGAATGTCATTTCCGAGGATGTCTATGAGGCTGCAAAGATTGACGGCGCCAATGGCGTTCAGACATTCTTCAAGATTACACTTCCAATGCTCAGCCCGATCCTGAAGGTCGTTCTCATGCTTGCGATCACAGGTGCGTTCAAGGATTATGAAGCTATCATGGTTCTCACGCAGGGAGGTCCTGGCAACAGATCGATGGTCATGTTCCTCTATATCTACAACATGATCTTCGGCTCCGGTTTGACAAATATGACACAGCCTCAGATAGGATACGGCGCTCTGCTTTCTGTAGTCGCTGCTATCATCGTCGGTATCGTTACGATTGCTTACCAGCGTATTGCACGTAAGCTCGATGACGTGATGTAAGGGGGACAAGATGGAAAAATCTAGAGCTGTAATGTCAGGAAAGCAGAAAACCGTGATGTTCATCATCTGGTGTCTGATGCTTATCCTCGGTATTATTACCGTCTTCCCTGTCGTTTACATCGTGCTGGGATCATTCAAGAGCAATGTAGAGCTTCTTGTTGGTGGATCTAATATCTTCCCGACAGAGTGGCATTTTGAGAACTATGTCCAGGCTTGGACTGGCGCGAAATTCGCTACATACACATGGAACAGTGTTATGATCTCTGTCTGTGTCATGCTTATCTCGCTCTTCATATCCACAATGGCTGGCTATGTGTTCTCGCGAAGCCATTTCCCTGGAAAGAATCTCATATATGGAATCTTTGTAGCATTCATGTTCATCAACGTCGGTTCTGTATCAATCAGGCCGCTTTATGAGCTTGCTACTGCATTGCACCTTAATGAGAGCCTCTTGCCGATTATCCTTATATCAACAGGTACGGGACAGGCGACGTACATCTTCCTCTCAAGAGGATTTGTTGATTCTGTTCCTCGTGAGCTTGATGAGGCAGCCAAGATTGATGGCTGTACGTTCTTCCAGACATTCATCAGGATCATCCTTCCTGTACTGAAGCCTGTCATGGGAACGATTGCGCTCCTTTCATTCCGTCAGGGATGGAACGAATACATCATGCCTTTGGTCTTCACGATGGCAAGAGATAACCTCCGGCCACTCACAGTCGGTGTTAATATGCTCAAGGCCACCGGTGGTGGCGCAGCCGCGTGGAACGTAATGTTCGCGGGTGCTTCCATCGCTGTTGTACCTATGCTTATTATCTATATAATCTTCAACAAGAACTTCATGAGCGGCTCGACCGCCGGTGCGGTGAAAGGTTGAATCATCGGGGGCTCAGGCCCCCATATATTTTGAGGTCATATGCGTGCATTGAATCGTGATGGGTTTGTGATGAGCTATGTCTCGTCAATTTATGCAGAGGATTACGAAACTGACCTGACAGACCGTAATCAGCTTCGTCTTGAAGCAAGACTGCGCAAGGCTATCTCCGAGAAAAAGCCGGCAGAGCTTCCCGGACTGCCACAGGGAATGAGACCATACTACTCACATGGTAACATCTTTGTGGATCACTCATCATTCTATTCAACTCTCAACCGGGTGAGGATGAATGTAGCTACAACGCTTTTGAGTGATGATGAGCAGGATGTGGATGCTATTCTCTGGAGCTATATGTCCACAGGTGCCTATCTGAATGGAAGTCTTGTTGCCGAGATTGAGCATCCTGTCTACAAGCCCATTGAGAGTGTGCGTTTCAGGATGCACCTCAGGAAGGGAAGGAATGATGTGGTATTCCTCTCTGATAATCTCGGTGTTCGCGACACGCGCAACATGCTTGCTTTCCAGATTGTCACGGGCCACGGAATCATGACGACAATCCCAGATGAGAATGCAGAAAAAACATATGCTGGGAACACAGCATTCCTTGATGGAATCAAAATAGAAGAAGGCAAGCTTGTGTTCCCATATCCTGCGCCGGATGGTGCTATGCTTGAATATGCACAGCCCACAGATGATTACTGCAAGAAACAGAGTCTCAGCAGGAGAGAAGATATTTCCAGAAAGGAATGTGCTGAAATTCCTCAAGGCATTGAGAGAACAGGGGTAACAATTGATGGAATGACGCGCAGATTTGAGTTTTCTGAGCGTATCAGGCCATCATTCATTCCGTTCCGTGGCAACAGCGAGGCTCATTTCAGGGACATCATCGAGCGTATTGCAAATCTTGAGATGCTGGACCGCGGCGACCATGGCTTTGCTATTTTCTCTTCTCTTGCAAGGCATTACCTGAACAAGCTTCGTCCCGATGAGAACAAGTACCTTAAGAATGATATCGACCTTATAAAGAGGCGTGGTGACTGCTCAGATTTCCTCGTATGCGGCCTTCTGAGATATATACATGAATATGGTCTTCCTGAAGAACTGAAGGCAGACGCGAAGGAGGCGCTTCTCAATTTCCGCTACTGGATGACGATGAAGGGCGCAGATGGTATGTGCTTCTGGTCAGAGAACCATGCGCTTATGTTCTATTACTCTGCCTGCGATGCAGGAGCGCTGTATCCTGATGAATATTTCCCGAGAGCTGGAATGACAGGACGCGAGCTTCATGCATATGGGGAGAGACGGGTTGATGAATGGCTTGATGATGTGCTTGAAAGCGGCTATGAGGAATTCCTGAGCTCAACATATATGTGCGTCACATTCGCAGTTCTGCTGAATGTCATAGATTACTGCAAACCTTCAATTGCCGCTAAAGCATGGAAAGCTACTGACAGGATTCTTGAGATGCTTGCAGACAGTACATTCTCTGGAGCGGTCATCGCACCGATGGGCAGAGTGTACCGCGGTGTCATCTACCCATTCCGCGAGGCCGTCTCTTCGTTGATAAATGCTGTCGATGAAGAATCGCCTTATGCATATGGGGAGGGCTGGATCTCTTATCTTGCTACAAGCCGCTACAAAATGCCGGAAGGCCTTGCTGAGCGCATGCACAGCAATATCGAGAAGCGTTATAGCACAGGCAACGCAATGGTGTCCGTTGAGAAAAATGAGAGCTATATGCTCACAGCTGTTGAGTCCCCGAGAACAGATTCAGCTTTCATACGCTGGAAGAATGTTCTTGATGATGACTCGCTTGATGCTGAAGATAACAGATTCGTCAAATCCATCAATGAATGCTTCCATGGCACATCATGCTTCCAGAGTGGTGTTTATGGCTATCAGCAGCATATGTGGTCCGCCGCGCTATCTGCAGAGGCCGTAGTCTTTGCGAATCACCCTGGAACAACTTCAGAGGATGCAGAGCTGAGGCCTGGATACTGGAACGGAAACGGAGTAATGCCTGCGATAGTAGTCAGGCATGGTGAGCTTGGTGCTGTTTACAATATACCAGAGAATCATCCTGTGCCTTTCACTCATCTCTATCTTCCGCGCGCAAGATTCGCAGAATGCAGAATTGACGGGCATTGGATATTCCTCAGGGAAGGTAAAGGTTATCTGGCTATCTGGTTAAGCGGGGATGCAGTTCCATATGATGACATGATTGCTTCTTCAGAGCTGAGAGTCTATGCAAGGAATGCAGCTTACTACGTCAGAGCCGCAAAATGTACCGACATTGATTTCGATTCATTCTGCAGCATGATGAAAGCTACTGCCGTGACATTCTCGGAAGATGCACTTGAACTTTCGGTGAACGGAAGCGTCATGGTGCATTTCAGCGTTTTTGATGATAAGACACAGTATCTTGATTAGAACTTCTGGGCTTTATCGATATCGAGGACAAATACAACACATCCACCGGCAGGGACTTCAACCATATTTGCCCCTGCTGGATTGAACATTCTCATATCCGCACCAGATACAGGGCTGAGCTGCATTCTGTGGCCCGCATACTTTTTGAGCACTTCAAGCACAGCATCGACTTTCTCGTCCTCTGTACCGATCAGCAGTGTTGTGTTCTTTGCTTTCAGGAATCCACCGGTTGTTGAAAGCTTCGTGACGAAGAAGCCTTTCTTGTTCAGCTCCTGCACGGTATCTGTCTCATCTGCTGTCTGTATGATTGAAAGAATAAGCTTCATCCGTTTTCTCCTTTTTCTGCTATTATACCATGACAGAGCATGCAATAGCAAAGTCTTGATGATGTCTTTGAGCAGAGGTTTTCAAAACTCATGCCTGGAAGAAAAGCTGGCTGAATATGCAGAAGAGGTCTGTCATCAAGCTTGTTTGACTGCATCCTTCACTGGGGAAAATCGTGTGCTGAATAAGCTCTTTTTTTCTGTCTTCTCTGAGGGTATACTCTTCGTATGGCTGATCTAAATACTAGAAAAGCAGGTATTCTGCTTCATATAACATCGCTTCCATCGGATTATGGTATCGGAGATCTTGGGGAGAGCGCTTACAAGTTTGTTGATTTGCTATCATCAAACAGCGTAAGGCTCTGGCAGATGCTGCCAGTGGGGCCCACAGGTTATGGTGACAGTCCTTATGCCGCACGATCTGCATTTGCCGGTAATGAACTGATGATTTCCCCACGCCTTCTGTATCTTGATGGTTATCTTGAGCTTGATGATGTGATGGACAAGGCGCTTCCCTCAGAACGCGTTGATTACGGAGAGGCGCGTAAGCTGAAAATGCCGATGCTCCGTCGTGCTGCAGAGAATTTCCTCAAGGAGAACAGAGGGAACAAGGATTTTGAGACATTCAGGACAAAGGAAGGATGGTGGCTTGAGGATTATGCTCTCTTCCAGGTCCTTGCGGATGAGTACAATGATTCCAGATGGTTTCTCTCCTGGCCCAAGAGCCTGAAGATGAGGGATGAGAAGGCGCTTGAGAAGGTCCGCAGGGAAAAGAAGCATGAAATAGATGTATACGTTGTTCTCCAGTATTTCTTCTGCAAGCAGTTCACTGACTTGAAAGCATATGCGAATGAACATGGCGTACTTCTTATCGGTGATATCCCTATATTCGTAGCAGGAGATTCTTCCGATGCGTGGTCACATCGTGAGCTCCTGCAGATTGATGAGAACGGCGAGCAGGAAGCATCTTCCGGAGTCCCGCCAGATGCATTCTCAGCAGATGGACAGCTATGGGGTAATCCACTTTACAGATGGAGTGAGCATGTGAGGACAGGCTTCCGCTGGTGGATTGACCGTTTCAAGAAGAACCTTGAGCTTTTTGATATTGTGCGCGTAGACCACTTCAGAGGTTTTGAAGCCTGCTGGGAAGTCCCGAAGGGCGAGACGACAGCAAAAAATGGACACTGGGTGAAGAGCCCGGGACAGGAGCTTTTCGATGCTTTGCGAAGCGAGCTTGGCAGTGACCTTCCGATTATTGCAGAAGATCTCGGCGTCATCACGCCTGAAGTTGAGAAACTGAGAATGGACAATGGTTTCCCTGGCATGAAAATTCTGCAGTTTGCTTTTGCTTTTGATGAAGGTGATTGGCAGACAGGCAATGCCTATCTGCCTCATAATATCGAGAAACTCTCCGTTGCTTATACAGGTACTCATGACAATAACACGACCAGGGGCTGGTATGAAGAGCTTGATGACGGAATGAAAGACTATGTCAGACGATACTTCGAGTGTTCTGATGATGAAGTGCTGTGGGAGGCTATCAGGGCTCTTATGGCATCTCCTGCGCTTTATGCGATTTTCCCGATGCAGGATATCCTTGGCCTTGGTTCTGATGCGAGAATGAATGTTCCATCTACATGCGGTACGTCTAACTGGTCATGGCATATGAACAAAGAGGATCTTGAGACAAAATCACTTGAGGGGCTGAAGTATTATGCACACCTCTATGGAAGGGACAAGTGAATATCATTCTCTTGAAAGATGGAGAGCTGTTCCTTCCTTCCTCTGATGAGAGGGCGAAGCATATCAGGAAAGTACTGCATTTGAATGAAGGTGATTCATTCCGGGCGGGCATTGTGAATGGTATGCGGGGTAAGGCGAGGATTGAAGCGATGGAAGAGAGAGGCATCAGGCTCTCATTCACTGCAAAAGATGATGGCGCCCGGCTTTATCCCCTCACTCTGATAGTTGCACAGGTACGGCCGATCTGCATGCGGCGTATCTTGCGGGAAGCTGTCTCGATGGGGGTAAGGAAGCTCATACTGCCAGTATCCGATCTGGGAGAGAAAAGCTACCTCGGTGCATCTCTATATACAGAAGGAGAGTATGAGAACATCCTCCTCGATGGTGCGATGCAGTCAGGTTTTACTGGAGTGAGCGCTGTTTCCATAACGCAGTCACTCGATGATGCGATAGCAGAAGCTGACGGGGATGTGAAAATCCTCCTGGATAATCGGGAAGGAGCTATGTCTCTTTCAGAGGCAGTGCTTGCTGGAAACAGTGTCGTGCTCGCTATCGGACCGGAGCGCGGATGGTCACACCGGGAAGTCGGACTTTTTGAGAGAGCGGGGTATTCCCCAATGCTTATAGGAAAGCGCATACTCAGGACAGAGACTGCAGCTGTCGGCGGAACGCTTCTGGCGCTTTCTCGCATGGGATTTGTTTAGTAAGGAGTTTTATATGCATTGTATTGTACCGGAAGCAGAGGAAATCCTCGACAAAGAATATCCAGTGCTGGATCATGGCTTTGTCCGTCTCGTGGATTATCTTGGCTCTGACCAGCGTATCGTGCAGAGTGCAAGGGTGAGCTATGGAGAAGGCACAAAGACCTACAGACAGGATAAGGGGCTGATCAACTATCTTCTCAGGAATGATCATACATCGCCTTTCGAGCAGGTTGTATTCACTTTCCATGTGAAGATGCCTATTTTCGTTGCTCGCCAGTGGACCCGGCACCGTACAGCAAGGATGAATGAGATTTCCGGACGCTATTCTGTCATGAAGGATGAGGTTTATATCCCCGAATGTGAACACATAGCACTGCAGAGTGAGGATAATAAGCAGGGGCGTGCCTCAGAGCCTGTAGACAAGGAGACAGCAGAGAAGGTGCAGAGCCTGATGAAAGAGGATGCAGCACGTGCATTCGGGAATTATCATCAGATGCTGGATATGGGCATCGCCAGAGAGATATCAAGAATCGATCTCCCTCTCTCGCTTTACACAGAGTTCTACTGGGAAATAGATCTTCACAATCTCTTCCACTTCCTCAAGCTTCGTCTGGATGGGCATGCACAGTATGAGATCCGTGAGTACGCAAGAATCATGCTTGAGATTATCCGCAAGGTCTGTCCGATTGCGACAGAGGCTTTTGAGAACCATAAACTCAATGGCAGAAGCTTCTCCGGCAGGGAGATGGAAGCGCTTCGCGTGATGCTTGAAGGCAAAGAGTGTCCGCTGGAAAAGAGGGAACGGGAGATTTTTCTTGAAAAGCTAAATAAGTGAATTCTCACCTGTGAAGTTCTCCACGAGAATCTCTCCTATGCGCTCTGAGTCTGTGATGTAAGAGCTGTGAGATTCTCCTGGGAGAATCAGCAATCGCGATGACGGAATAGAGGATGCGATGAATCTCGTGTCCTCTTCTTTTATCATGTCCTTCTCTCCAGCCATCACAAGAGAAGGCACTGTTATTTTCTCCAGATCCTCTTTTCTGATATCAGGCTCAGTTGCTATCATGCGGGCTTTGGGATCGGATGTGAATACAGACAGCTTGCTATATCCGAATCGGTACAGAGCCTTCAGCGCTTTCGGGCTTGTATTTGCGCCACTTGTCGCAATCGCGCGTACTGAATCCGGATGTGTGAACGCAAGCATCAGCGCGGCAATGCCACCATCTGAGAAGCCGTACACAATAGGCTTGCCGAGTTCAAGAAGAATAATGAAACGGTAAACATCATCAGCAATGAGATCGTAATGCAGAGGTGCCTTTTCTGTACTCTGCCCATGACAGCGTGAGTCAATTCTGTAGACAGTGAAATGCTTTTCAAGAAGAGGGAGCGACTTCTCGAATATTGATATATCCTCTCCACTTCCGTGGAGCATTATCAGCGGTATTCCACTGCCAGAGACTTCATAATGGAGTCGTACTTTACCGTTTTCAAGGAACATGTGTTTATTATAGCACACAGAGAGTTATGCAAGTAAGTCGAAGCTTGCTACTGCACAGAGCATTCTGAGGCTGAGATGTCAGTTTCTGAGGGCGCCTATTTTCTCGAAATAGTGCCGCTTCATGTCCATCTCAAAAGATTTGTCATTAGGGTATTCCCTTCCAAGAACCGGTCTCCACAGCGATGGATCCTCCATGCAGAGATAAAAGAATATATTGTCCCTGAATTCTTTGCTGAATGAGTTATAGACAGTTGAGAACATCTTCTCCTTGACAGAGAGGGGATAGGAAAACTTCCCGGCAGCAGGTGTCAGTTCCATCTCAAGGACCTTGCTTTCCTCGCCATTTTCCCTGAGTTTCTTCAGAAGCGATTTCGTGAATGTAAGTGTTCCTATGCTGATCATGCAGATATCTTCAGGAGAGAAATACTTTTCTATTGTCCTTGCAATTTCCGGGTACTCCTCATTCCAGCCTCTGAAATAGACCATCGGATGGATGTGGAATCCAACGAGGTTGCCATTATCTCTTGCGCGCTCGGCGTTCTTGATTCTCCCTGTAAGGGAAGCTGTGAGATGCTCTTCCTTTTTTATGATAGTAGGTGCATTGAGAGACCATGTGAAAATCATATTTTCTGGATATTTCTTCCCTTTGAAGACATCGCGTTCGCTCTTGCTTTTGAGTTCTATGACGATTTGGGGATGCTGCTCTGCAAAAGCAGAGAGAGCTGTAAGAGTGCCATAATCATCTCCGAGAAGAATAGAGTCAGAGGCCTGCCCCGTCCCGATATGCCATACATTCTCATCGAGTTCAAGAGTCAGAAGCTTAGATCTGAGGTTGTCTACAGCATGTATCTCTTTCTCGCTGTAGAAAGCCTGTACAGAGCAGTATGAGCATGAGAATGCGCATTGTTCCACAGGATCGATTGTCGTGAGCTTGCAGCAACGTGTTTTCTCTCCGTCGACAGGGCAAGGACAGCGGCCTGGAACAATTGGTTTATCCACAAGGACTGTCCTGTATTTCAGTCTGGGATGGACTTCTGGGGTGAACGATGAGTAATCGGTCTCATTGCTGCGGAGATTTTTCATATAGTCCCGCATCATATTGATGTAGGCATCCCCTTTTCTGCCGTCCTTGCGGTTATCAAGGGCGGGGTAAGCTACGACTGTCAGGAATGACGGTTCTCTCCACTGTCTGAGATCAGCCTCGTCTTTCAGTATCTCCAGCTTCTGGCTTTCTGTGAAATGATAGCGTTCGAAAAGTGATTTGAATGCGTTCCTCTCATTTTCCGGGAATGATTCCAATAGTTCTTCCAATGCTGCCATGCTGTGATTATAGCGTTGCCAAAGATGTTTGGTGAAGCTATTCTCATGCTATGGCAGAGAGCGCAAGAGATATCGCACGTCAGCTACCGGAAAACCCCGGTTGCTACCTGATGAAGAATAAGGAAGGAACGGTTATCTACGTCGGCAAGGCAAAGAACCTAAAACGGCGTGTCAGTTCATACTTCCTTCCCAACCGCAATGCCAAGACAGCTGCGCTTGTAGAGAAGATTGTGAATATCGACTATGTCATAACCGGCAATGAGTATGAAGCGCTCATCCTCGAGAATAATCTCATAAAGAAATACAATCCCCATTACAATATTCTCCTCAAAGATGGCAAGAGCTATCCTGTGATACGCATTACAAAAGAGCCATTCCCCCGTGTGTACAAGACGCGCCGTGTCATAAAAGATGGCTCTAAGTATTTCGGTCCGTATCCTGATGGTATGAGACTCGACACTTACCTTGATATGGTAGAGGACAATTATCCTTTAAGGCATTGTTCCGGATCTCTGAAGGCCAGGAAGACACCATGTCTGTATTATCATATCCACAAATGTTCCGGACCATGTATCGGTGCTGTTACGGAAAAAGACTACGGTCACTACATCAAGCAGATTGAGGATTTCCTTTCCGGTGATGATTCTTCGATGATCAGGAAGGTGGAGAAGGAGATGATGGAGGCTTCGAAGGCGCTGGATTTCGAGACCGCCGCACGTAAGCGTGACCAGCTTAAGGCACTTCAGGTGATGCAGAAGAATCAGATGGTCCAGGACTTTTCCGCAGACAGCCGTGACTATGCCGCAATTGAGATGCGGAGCTATCTCTGTACTGTGTCAATCATGCAGTTCAGATCAGGGCGTCTTATAGGGAAAGCGCTTTACAGGGCTGAGTGTCTTGGAGATGAGACGGAGACGCTCTTCTCGTTTCTTGTACAGTACTACAGTGATGGGGATACGCTTCCGCAGGAGATTTTCGTCTCTTGCGATATTGATACAGGACTGCTGTCTGAGTATTTCAACGAAGAGCTGAAGTCCCCTGTGTATATCTCAGTTCCCAAGGAGGGGAAACATTACAGGATATTGAGGATGGCTGCGGAGAATGCTTCCCGCGATGTTGAGAAGAGGCTGAAGGAACTTGACAACACTCCTGCGCTTGAAGTCCTGCAGAAAGAGCTTGGTCTTGATAGGCTTCCCCGGCATATTGAAGGCTTTGATATCGCTCAGCTGTCAGGGAAATATACTGTTGCATCTCTCATCGTGTTCCGCGATGGCAATCCCTCCAATAAGGAGTACAGACATTTCTCGATGAAGTCCCTGGATGGGAAGATTGATGATTTCCAGTCTATGAGGGAAGCTGTGGGAAGGCGTTATCAGAGGCTGATGAATGAAGGGCAGGAGATGCCGGATCTGCTGATGGTCGATGGTGGCAAAGGGCAGGTGAGTGCGGCACTTGATTCCCTCTCATCGCTCGGACTGGACTTCCCTGTTGTGGGGCTTGCCAAGGAACATGAGGAGATTGTCTTTCCCGGAGAGAGGGGGTCGCTGCTTCTTGAGCACAGCAATCCAGGTCTGAGAGTGCTTATTGCAGTGAGGGATGAATGCCATCGCTTCGCCACATCATTCAACCAGAGAATGCGCAGCCGTGAGGCTTCGTTCTCCCTTCTTGAATCAATAGATGGAATCGGTCCTGAGCGCTCAAAACGTATCATGCAGAAGTATGGATCTGTGGAAGCGATTCTTTCGTTATCTCCAGAAGAACTGGCAAAAGGCGCTTCAATTCCAGTCACAGTCGCAGAGCGTGTGCTTCATAAACTCAATTTCTAGATGGAAATATCAAGCGGCGACGTGTCGAGCCGGAGTCCGCTTTCCCTCCCTTTGTTCATTATGATATCCACTACAAGCGATGATAGGATAACTGAAAGCCAGTCTGTGCTGGTGTTTTTTATTCTGCCATCCATTTCCCCTAGGTATCTGATGATTCTCTCTGTGTCAGAGAGCGTGTAGTTCTTTGCAGCGATTCTGAATGTGCTCTGATCGCGGCCTTTTATTCCTTTTGTCGGATAGAAGACCGGGTATGGGGAGAGTGCATCCGCGTTTTCGAAGGCTTCTTTCTCACTCATGCCTTTTGCTCTCAGCTTCTCGAAGCTCTCAAGCATCCTGAATTTCGTCACAAGTACTGAGAATGCTCTTGCAGGAGCCTGGGAATCGGATGTGATTAAAGATGCGATGATTGAAGACGCGTGCTCCGTGTCGCATGCGGCAATAGCCTGAAAGAGCGTATTGCCGTCCTCTCCTCTGGTCTGGAGAGAATACTTCTCGATATCCTCAGCTGTTATTTCTCTTTTGTCCTTATCTGTCGCATGGAAAAAAAGCGAGAGCGATGTGACAAGGTTCTTCATCTCCTGAGTGTTGTTATCGACGGAGAAGAGAATCTCCTCGACAGCGTCTCCCCGGATAACGAAGCCTTCTTTCGCAAATGCATTCACAATCCAGTCGTGTTTCTGGTTATCGAACATTTCCCAGAATGTCTGGATGCTCACATTCTTGCTGTTTGCGATCTTCGGATTGATTTTCGCTTTTGATTTCTCCTGGGAGAAAATCACGAACTCAGCAGATTCATCGCCAGATGAAAGAAAGTCTATCAGGGCTTTGTCAAAAGTGTCCTTAGCTGTCCTGTTCTCGTACTGCTTGATGATCACGAAACGGAAAGACGAGAACAGCGATGGCTGCGAGAGCGCTGCATCCAGATCCTCTCCTTTGTCATCTCCTACGAATATCTGATGTATTTCAGCATCAGGATAGATCAAGAGTATCCGTTTCTTCTCTTCAGCAAGCCAGTCAGCCTTGAGCCCTTCCTCAGGTCCAAGAAGTATGTGGTTCATAACTCCTCCTGATGTGTGTAAGTACCCCGGCAGTAATCAGATTGCTTTGCATCACTTTGATGATCCCCATCGTATCATTGTCCGGAATCAGCTCAGCATAGCCGTTTCCTATGGGATGAAAACGCCTGAGCTCCATCTTCTCCTCGTCATCTGAGTATGAGGCAAGGATAATCTCATCATTGCGGGGCATGCCATCTGCCTTCCTCAATATTGCGATATCTCCAGGAAGAATCCCGGCATTCCTCATCGATTCAGATGTCACGCGGAATGCGAATGCATTGCTGTCTGCAATCCTTCTAGGAACATACAGCACTTCTTCTGTATTGTTCTCTTCAATGCTCTTAAGCGATGGTTCCTTCCCGAAGAACGGTATAGGCGCGTTCTCTCTTTCAAGCCGTTCATCGAGAGGAAATGAAAGTGATCTGATCTCGTTCGCGCCTTTCTCAAGGTAACCCTTTTTCACAAGTGCAAGCACTGCATCACGGGCGGCATTATGTGAGAATCCGAAACTCTCACCGATTTCTCTGAGGGTCGGTGATTTTCCATTCTCAAGTATGTATGATGAGACAAATGACAGAATCTCTTTCTGTCGTTCTGTGAGGTCCTTCACTGTTCAAACCTCCGTTCAAAGAGCGATGATAGTGCATCCATCGCTTCTTTCTCATCGCACCCGGAGCATGTGCAGAGAAGTTTCGTCTTGTACGTTGCTCCAAGTGTTATGACTCCCATGATGGATTTGGCATTGATTCTCATATTCTCCTTCTCGAAGAAAATCTCTGATGAGAAAGTGGATGCGGTCTTGGCAATTTCAGAGGCCGGGCGGGCATGGATACCTGCTCTGTTCAGCACTTCCAGTTCCTTACTTATCAATTCCGCTTTCTCCTTCGTAGCCTATGTCATCACTTGTGAAATACATTCGTCTGGCTTCCTCGCTTTCCAGCCATTTCATGACATTCTGGTCGAATTCCCTGGAAGAGTAGTAGCCGAGCTTTTTCAGTCGCTCATTGCGAGCGGCTGTCTCGATCAGGATAGGCACGTTACGGCCAGGGCGGACTGGAAGCACAATCTTTGGAATTGTAATGCCAAGGAATGTGTCTGTAAGCGTATCCCCGATGCGGTCATACTGCTTTGTTGAATCCCATGTCTCAAGATAGACAGATAGTTCCACCTGCTTTTTTTCCCTGATAGCCCCGACGCCGAAGAGATTTGTCAGGTTGATGATTCCCAGTCCTCTTATTTCCATATGGTGGGCAAGCATCGGATTTTCTCCTGAACCGACGAGGAATGTGTCCGAGATATTCTTCAGTTTCACTGTATCATCGCTGATAAGTCTGTGTCCCCTCTCGATAAGCTCCAGCGCTGTCTCGCTCTTTCCAACCCCGCTGTCTCCCGTGATCAGAACTCCGATGCCATAAACTTCGACAAGTACACCATGAATGGTCTGTGTCGCGGCAAATACCTCATCCAGCTGTGAATAGAGACGTCTGGAGAAATCTGAAGACTCCAGCGGGGTGGAGAGTATCGCAGTCGCTTTCTTCTCCGCCAGTTCCACAAAATGCTCTGATGGATGGTAGTCGCCGATGAATATGAAGCATGGGACATCATAATCGAAGAGCTTCTCGATGTTCTCATACTCATTGCGTTCTTCAAGGAGATCTATATATGATTGCTCGCTTCTGCCGAAAAGCTGGATGCTGTTTCCGGAGAAACTGACAAAGAATCCAGCCAGAGCAAGGCCAGGCCGGGCGATTTTCGCATTCTTGATAGCCCTTGATAACCCCGAGCGTCCCGCAATGCATGTGAGCTGCAGGTGGTTGTGTTCTTTCAGATCCAGATCAAGCAGATCCAGGACGGTGAATTCCTTCATATCCCGAGTATAGCATAAAAAAGGGCTGCCTATCATGACAGCCCGGGTTGAGAGAGAAAAAGACTAGAGCTTCATTGTCTTCTCTTTTTCTTTCTTGGCGGCAGCCTGTATCTTGTCTGCAATGAGCTCAATTCCTTCATACAGCTCGTAAGCATCCTGAGATACAGCCTTTTCCTTCTTCCATGTAAAGTGCAGTGTGGCCTCGAGATGGAACCCGATGCCCTTGCTCTCTTTTGTTGCTACAATATCGAGATCATGCAGATAATCATCTGCGAATGAAAGCTTCTTTAGCTTCTTGTCAAGGAACTCCTTGTCTTCATCGGTGGGTGTAAATCCGATTCCTCTGAATGTAAGATTCATAGGCTTTCCTCCTTTTCATTAATGCTTTCTTAACTAGATTGTAACCCAGCATCCGGGAAAGCACAAAAGAATATTGGATGTATTTTGCCTGCAGTGTCTGAGAATGAACTGATGTATGAGGATTTCCATAAGAGAAAAATGTTGACAGAGCAGAAGAAGGGATAGATTATAATGTTATAACATTTAGGCAGGATTATGAGTTACATTATGCTTGATGCGGGGGGCACGAATATAAAATACGGGCTTCTTGATAATAACGCTGGACTGGAAGGTGAGATGGGGGAGTGTCCTTCCCACAGCTGTGGAAGCAGTGAGGAGATTTTCAGAACCATTGCCGCTGTTATTAATGAGAAAGCCGGAGAATGTGGCAAACTCGATGGTATAGGGTTCTCTTTTCCTGGCCCGTTTGATTATTCAAACGGCATCAGCTGGATGAAAGGGATTGGGAAATACGACTCTGTTTTTGGTCTCTCTATCAAAGAAGGCATCGCACCGTATCTGGATTCAGCTGTCAGCAAAGCAGTTCCGATGCTGTTCATGCATGATGTCACGGCATTCGCAGAAGGTTATGCGGCTGTTTCTGAATATCGCCGTCTTTTAGCTCTTGTCATAGGGACAGGGGCAGGTTCCGCGTTTGTTGAGAACGGAAAATGTGTTTCAGTCTTTCCCGGCCTGCCCGTTAATGGCTGGATATACAATGAGCCTTTCAAAGATTCGATAATCGATGATTATATCTCAGCCCGCGGGCTCGAGAAGCTGGCATTTGCATATTTCGGCAAGTATCTGGACGGCAAGACATTAAGCAGGGAAGCTATGGCAGGCAATGGGAAAGCCCTGGAGGTTTTCTCAGCATTCGGTGAGAATATCGCTGCAGCATTGAAGCCTTATATCGATGTATTCAGACCTGATGGGATTGTTTTTGCAGGTCAGATTTCAAAATCGCTGGAATTCTTCATCTCCCCGCTTGCCAGAACATGTCCGGAACTTTCTATCATGACTGAGGATAATACGTCGCTCAGGATATTCCAGGGCTTATATGGATATTTCCGGAGGAATTTATGACAAAGACTTTGGACCGGAGTCGGGGTGCTCAGCCTCTTTACCGCCAGCTTGAGATGATTCTCAGAGAAGAAATAGAGAATGGCCAATATAGCCATGGCGATGCATTCCCTTGTGAGCGTGAGCTCATGGAGCAGTTCAATGTCAGCCGTATCACAGTGCGCCAGGCGCTTCGCAACCTTGCAGATCTTCACTACATCTCTCCGCATCCGGGGAAAGGCACGGAAGTCGTCTTCTCTAAAATCAATGAGAACCTGAAGGAAGTCATCCCTTTCTCTGAGGAGATGGCAAAACATGGTATTGCTATGTCTACATCATATTGCGTGACAGAATATGTGAAACCAGAGAAGAACATCGCTTCAGCTCTTAGTACAGAGGATTGTTTCCTTCTCCAGCGTGTCCGGCTTGCAGATGGCATTCCTCTTGTATATTCAGAAACATATATTGCCTCATCATGGAAGCTTCCAGCTGAAGCAGATCTGTATCGGAATTCGCTTTACAAATACCTTAAGGAAAAACTTGGCATCACAGTGACTAGAGCTACAGATACTCTTGAGGCTGCTGCCTGCCCAGCTTCTGTCGCAGCTTTCCTTGAGATTGAGGAAGGAATGCCTGTCTTCAAACGGACGCGCAGAAGCTATGCGGGCGAGAAAATCCTTGAGTATACAATCTGCTACTACCCAGCGGACCGATATAAATACACCGTTGAATTATAAGGAGTGAGAATGTACGAGTACCATACATTTAACAATTATGACCTTCATCCGATGACAGCTGTCGAAGGTCATGATAATGCTGTTATCAGCGGATATGACGGGATATGCAATACCATCAGAGAGCGTCATGCTTCTGTTGTTGTCTGCGACCTCTATCCGGGCGTCGATAAGAACAAGATCAGGAAAGGGCTGTCTTCCCTCTGCCCGGAGCTTGTTGTCTTTTCAGATTCTGCACTCTATTCTTACGCAGAACTTGATGATATTTTCCGTGACTATCTTTCAGAGGACAGAGTATTTGCTTACATGACGTCGAAGAGTATCGAGGCTGCATTCAACCCCGGGAAACTGAAAGAACTGCGCGATGAAATATCATCTGTCAGAGATGGACTTGTTCTTGTCATAGGAACAGGGGCCTCATTGATTACAGAAGGCGATCTTCTCATCTATTTCGATCTCAACAGATGGGAATGCCAGTTAAGATACAGAGCAGGAGGGACAAACTGGCTTGCCGATAATCCTGAAGATGCTGCGCTGGCAAAGATAAAGAGAGGCTTTTTCATAGAGTGGAGGCTAGCAGACAGGCACAAGGACGGATTGTTTCCTCATATGGATTACATAGCGGACTCCAACAATGATGACGCGCCGAAGATGATTTCCCGCGAATCGTTCTATTCAGCAATGAAGCAGGCAAGTACAAAACCATTCAGGATGGAGCCTTATTTCGATCCGGGGGTATGGGGCGGACAGTGGATGAAGCATGTATGTGGCTTGCCTCCTGAAGAGAAGAACTATGCATGGAGCTTTGATGGTGTTCCAGAAGAGAATTGTATCAACCTCAGATTCGGTGAATCTTTTGTCTCGCTGCCGATGATGGATATGATCCTGACATGTCCCAAGGCTCTTCTAGGAGGTAAGAACATCGCACGTTTCGGCAGGGAGTTCCCGATCCGCTTTGATTTTCTTGATACGATGGATGGAGAGAATCTCTCTCTGCAGGTTCATCCTCTCACTGAATATATCCAGAAGACTTTCGGCATGCATTATACGCAGGATGAGAGCTATTACATTCTCGATGCCAAGGAGAATTCCTGTGTTTACATAGGGCTCAAGGACGGGGTGGATAAGGATGAGATGAGAAGGGACCTTGAACGTGCTGAGAAAGGGGAGATACTTTTCCCCGCAGAGAAATATGTGAATAAAGTTCCCGTCAAGAAGCACGATCACATTCTCATACCAGCTGGTACTGTGCACTGTTCCGGCTCTGATACGATGGTGCTCGAAATCAGCGCAACACCGTATATTTTCACTTTCAAGCTCTGGGACTGGGGAAGGCTCGGGCTTGATGGCCTTCCGCGTCCTATACACATAAAGCATGGCATGAACAATATCCAGTTTGACAGGACGACAGGATGGGTGATGGATAACCTCGTCCATCAGTCAGTCACGCTTGAGAAACACGATGACTTCATGAAGGAGCATACAGGGCTGCATCCGCTGGAATTCATTGAGACAGAGCGCTACACAACCTCGTCATCTTATGAAATAGAGATGGGGGACAGCATGCATGTCTGCAATCTTGTTGAGGGCAGGGAAGCTGTCATTGAAAGCCCCGATGAGGCATTCCAGCCATTCCATGTCCACTATGCTGAGACGTTCATCATACCATCCTCTGTGAGAAAGTACAGGGTAAGGTCAGAAGAAGGCGAGATCAAAGTGATCACAGCGTATGTCCGATGCTGATAGAAGGGGCCATGAGCCCCTTCTCTATACGCGTGTCAGCTCTTTCTGATCCATCTCACCTGGTAAGGTGAAAGTGCTATGTTCTCCTCTACGGATTCGCCGGTCAATATATCGATGCCTGCTGTATTCAGATTATCAATTTCAACCTGGCTGTTGCTTACATTGATGAGTACAAGAAGATCCTTGCCTCTCCTGAGAGCAAAGATACGCTGGTCAGTTTCCAGGACTTCCTCTTCAGCAAATGGAGAGAAAGAAGGTTCTGCTCTTCTTACATCAAGCATGTGCTTGATAGCAGAATAAATCCCATAACGCATTGATGCTGGGTCTCTGAGTTCTTCTGCGAGTTTCTCAGCATCGAGTTTTTCCCTGTTGATGCGTCTTGGTATTCCAGATGTCGTCATTCCATAGTAGTCGTTTCTCGTGCCTAGAAGGCTGTGGATGTATATTCCTGGAACACCACGGAGTGAGAAGAGAATTGCCATTGCTGCTATCATGCGCCCTCTTCTTATCTCATCACTGTCATACTCTCCAGATAGCGCATCGATGTAGGAAATATTGAGTTCATATGGACTCTGGCTGCCATCTGTGTTTGTCTTGTATGACACCCGGCCTCCATTCCTGAGCACAGTATCGACGAGATTCTGCTTCTCTTCATCTGTAAGAATTCCATCTGTTGGCCTGAGTCCTATCCCATCATGGCTGCTGAGAAAGTTGAAGTAGCATGTTCCGGCAACAGGCTTGTAGAGCTCCTTTGCCCACTTTGTCAGTACTGATGCATTGCCTGTAATGATTGTATGCATCACAAGAGGTGGTAGAGGAAACTGATAAACCATCGCAGCTTCGTCCCCGTTCTCTCCGAAATAGCTGATATTGTCTTTCTGAGGGACATTGGTCTCTGTGATCAGCATGACGCCGGGAGCTGTATCCTCTAGTATCAGCTTTATCAGTTTTATGATGGCGTGTGTCTCTTCAAGATGCATGCATGAAGTGCCCATCTCCTTCCATATGAACCCGATTGCATCGAGCCTGATGAAGCGCGCACCGTGTGCAACGTAGGTGAATAACGCCTCGATGATCTTTATCAGTACATCAGGATTCCTGTAATTGAGGTCAATCTGATCGTCAGAGAACGTAGTCCAGATGTATTTTTCTCCATTTGCAGTCTGGAAAGGCGTCAGAAGAGGAGTTGTCCTGGGGCGTGTCACGCTGCTGTAATCTGCATTTATGTCACCCTCGATGAAGAAATCCTTGTATTTTTCATTTCCCTTCAGATATTCTCTGAACCACTCACTCTGTTTTGATACGTGATTCGCAACAGAGTCAATCATAAGGTAATGGTCTTTCGAAATCTCTGAGATATCATTCCAGTCACCAAGATCAGGGTTGACTGTGTAGTAGTCAGTGATTGAGAAACCATCGTCAGATGTGTATGGGAAGAACGGAAGTATGTGAACTGTCGAGACTGAATCACCCACGAATGCTTTCAGAAAAGCGGATAGTGTTCTTAGAGGCCTTTCTCCTTCTTTGTTGATGCTGTCGCCATAAGTTATGAGAATCGCGTCTTTCTCATCAAGAGCTTTTCTTGTGCTGCTTATCTTCACGTGCTCAGCTATTGTCTTGATTCTGGCTGCTGTCGTCTCTGCAACTGCCTTGTCTTTGTATATCTCTTCCAGCTTCTCAATCCAGAGTTCTGTTCTCACTTTATTCCTCCTTTTTCTGTCATCAGAATTTCCTCATCTACTGAGTCAAAAGAACAGTTCTTCATGATGAAATTTCCTGTGTTATGCAGTTCGATACCCCTGCCGGAGTTTATGAACTGGTTGTTGTTTAAAATCAGATTTCTGCAGCTCAATCCGTCTGTTCCCTGCGAAACTGCTGCGACTGCTCCTGCCCCGACAGTCCCATAACGGGGGTACGAGCCACAGTCTGTGAATACTGAGTCTCGTATTTCCACTCTTTCTGGTACCATTCCTTCCCGATGTGTGTCGATTTCAGCGCCTGCAAGGACTCCCGGACACATCAGATGTTCGTATCTGCAGTTTTCAATCAGTGCTCTGCGTGCTTTGATTATCTGTCCGCAGCCGGCGATGTTTCTGAAAACAGATTCTGTGCAATGATATTCATCGAGAACCATTGAGGAGATCAGAAGCATGTCGCCTTCTTTTATTCCAGCGGGATTCTCAACGGCAATCTCATAGCTGTTGATTCTGCTTTTCCTGTCCGGGACAATTCTTCCGGATGTCGGATTTGCGGATTGCCTGCCTTGCTCAAACCTGTATGATATCATGCGCGATGAGAGTATTCTTGTTTTCATTCCTGTCTGGTCATTTTCCAGCCATGCACCTTCCCTCACTGGTGTCGGTGCATATTTCAGGTCACATATGATTGTGTTTCCTGACACAGAGGTCACAAGCACATAGTTTGTATGAACATTCTGTCCGTCCATGCGTGTGCCTTCAAAATGACATTTGTTCACATTGACCGTGCCGGAGCAGCGGAATATCTTCCAGCCATCACGCGAAACTGATACTCTTTCATCGGGCTTTGGCGCGATGACAACGCGCTCTGCATCGATGTTGTGGCAATCCTCAGTCAGGATTGCATATCCAGAGGCATCATCGATACGGAGATTCTCGAGTATGAGATTATCAGAGTGTCCGAAGAAGAGCGCGAAATCTGTAAGTCCTGCCTGCCTGAACGCTATCTCATCCCCCTCGGAAAGATGTGCGGCAATTTCCTTGTCGCTGAATGTGAATATGCCATCTGCGCCTTCCTCAAGCATTGTGGGGCAGTCAAAACCGATTGTTATACTGCGACCTGTAAGACAGCCATCCTTGTATTTGTTCATGCAGTAAAGTGGCAGTGATGAACGGTTGTAATCCTTTTTCAGACGGACATGCACACAGCTGTCCTCTATTTTTGTGACGCAGCCAGAGAAACAGCTGCTGTTATCTCTTGTGAAATGCAGGTTCCTTATCCGGAGCCCTGGGCAGTTCTCTGCCCATATGAATGAGCATTCACGCTTCTGCGGAATCATATCATTGGATGCAATGAGGACTGTACATGGATCCCCGTTCTCATTGACAGTCCCTTCCAGTGTCACCTTTGCTCTATTCTTCAGATAGATGTGACTTGTCTTGTGTGCGTCTTCTCCGCTCCCGTCGTCGTGTGTGATTGAGGCAGAGGAGAATGAGAAGATTTTCTCAAGAGGAAAATGCCCCGCGGGAAGAGTTATCCTGAGATTTTCGCACACGTGGTCCTGCAGAGCCTCATTCAGAGCTTCGCCGACGTTTCCGTATTTTCTGATATAAGGTCCAAGATCAAGATTCATGGAATTCCCCTTTGTGAATTGAGAGGAGTCTCTCCACACTCTGTATGATGGCCTTCTGGATTATGTCATATCCCGCCCGGGAAGGATGTACGCCATCTTCCAGATATTTCTTCTCATTGTAACGTGTGATCTGCACAAGTGATGAGATGTCCTGGAAGAGGAAATTATTCCTGAAAGCCTCTTCCTTGAGAGATGCTGTGTAATCGAGGATAGTATAGCCCGCTTTGTTCTTTGTCTCTGCAGCTTCGCCCTTGATGCTGCAGCCATCCGGGCATTCGTAACGATATGAAAGAGGGGAGAACCAGATAACAGGAGAGTACGGATTCCGTTTCCTGATGGTATCAACGGCTTCACGCACTGCGGAACGGAATGTTTCCATATCAGTTCCCCAGTACCAGTCATTGGAACCATGCCAGACAATGACAATATCCGCATTCCTGTCATCATATTTCTCAAGCTGGCTGAGCATTGATGATGGTGTTGTGAGAGCTGTGCCGCTTGAGCCTACAGCTCTGTTGATGAGAGTGGCATTGAAAGCAGCAGCAAGCGCATCAAGGTATGCGCCATCCCCATGTGTCCCTGTGGATATGCTGTCTCCGTAGATGAGTATGTTCATAATCCATCTCCTCAAAGCCTGATGACAGCTTCGTCAGTTACTTCAACTGTGTGCACCGATCCGTTGTAGAGAATTTTCGCAGTGAATGGCTCTTTGCCTTTCAGCATGACAGTAACGCTGTCTGAGTCTCTGACAGCTTTCACTGTTGCAGTTTTCCCCATCCACCAGTAGTTCTCGCACGAGACTTCCTCTGCGTTGTCAGTGAAGCGGAGATTCCACAAGAGGCTGCCATCCATGTCCTGTGAAAGACCGACACCATATCTGATGAAGAACCGTATAGGAGCCATGCCTGACCAGCCTACCATATCCGGATGATCGCTCTTGCCCTGATTAAGATAATCTGCAGGGTAGTTCTCCCAGATGGTGCCTGTTGTCTTGAAGATATCAGCGATGCACGAAGTATCATTTAAGGCAATGACGCGAGCAAGTTCATATTCGCCTCTCTCTTCCAGCCCGATAGTGATCATAGTGTTCAGCGGAGCCCAGACAGAGCCGTTCCAGTAATCTCCCTCACCATCATAAGCACTTTCATCTGCGGCAAGTGATGGTACGCGGTGGAGTCTGTTGAAAGTCTTTTCGTCATTAAGATACCGGCACAGCCATTCAAGCTCCTCAGGACCTGCTACGCCGGAAATGATAGTCCAGAACGCTGCTGCTGTCTTGATTTTTATCTTGTTCATATTCTGGTCGAGATCGTAGTAGAAATGTGTCTCCTCATCCCACAGGAGATTCTGGATAGCACTCTTTGTCTCATCATGTTCTCTGGTAAGCTCTTCTCTGATAGCTTGTCCGCCTTCTATTGCTTTGCCGCACTTTTCAAGAACATCCATTATTTTCAGGAGATGATCAGCAAAGAGAACCATTTCAGAAGATGTGTCAACTGCAAGATATAATCCCTTGTTTCTTGCGCTGTTATCCATGCTTGCCCAGTCCGTCACATATAATCCTGAGACATGCTTCAAGTGATAGACAAATGCCCTGAAGTATTGCAGGAGAGGCAGAAATACCATTCTGAGACGATCTGTGTCACCCGTCTGCAGGTAGCTTTGCCACTCTGCGAATGCAAGGATCGGATGGTTGAGATTGTCGAGAGTCAGGTACGGGTGTTTTCCCACTGTTCTGCCAAGATCCGGCTTGTAGAGCTCAGAGTAGTCGACATCCTTCATCTTGCTGAGACCGCGGTAACTGTAATGGTTGTTGAAGTAGGAATAGAGTGGCGAATCATACGCATTCACCCATAAAAGGAAATCCTTGCCAGTATCCCTTACCATCTCCCGGGGAATCTCCCCATCCTCGAATTGCTTGCAGTAGAAATTGTCGAGCGAGCAGATTCCAGGAATGTATGGATGAAGAAGATTGCAGAACATCGTCATGAACGAAGTATCCCAGAGGAAGATGTCCTTATTGAATGCGGCATCAACGAAGTTGCTTACATATCCGCTCCCAGAGGCTGGCCTGTGTGTGTTCCTGAAGAGAATCTTCAGTGCATAGTCATAGCATTCCCTCCACTCAGGGTGAGAAGAGACAGAGGGGTGCGGAAGTTTGTCCTTCACTTCTTCGTAAGAATATAGTCCTGCATTGTCGTATGATTTCTTGCCGAAATACATTCCCCGATCAAGCTTGTCAAGGAATGTGTAGTCTTTTGCTCTCATATGATTCTCTTTGTGGTGTCCTGATCGAAGAATGCCATTCTGTCATCTCTGATTCTCAGGCCGACATTTTCTCCAGCCTTGAGCTTTGAGAACTCCGAAGCCTCAGTCTTGATTTCATGTGCTCCGATATCAAGGATAAGCACAGAGTGAGATCCCTGCGGTTCGACGAAATTCACTTTTGCTTTTGCGAATGTGCCTTCATCGCCGCTTCCCACCGTTTCGATATATTCCGGTCTGATGCCCAGATCCACTCTGCGGCCGACATAAGGGGAGAGCCCTTCCTGATACTTTCCCGGTATCCTGAGGCTGATTTCCTCGCTCTTTGCATACAGGCCGCCATCTCCTGTTGAGATTTCCACGCTGAAGAAGTTCGTAGGAGGAGTGCCGATGAACCCTGCAACGAACTTTGTGGCGCTGTTATGGTAGACTTCATCAGGCGTTCCCACTTGTTCAATCTTGCCGTTGTTCATGATGAAAATCCTGTCTGCAAGACTCATTGCCTCACTCTGGTCGTGTGTGACGAAGATGCTTGTAGCTCCCAGTTTGTTGTGGATGTTCCTCAGATCAGTTCTCATAGAGACTCTGAGCTTCGCATCAAGATTTGAAAGCGGTTCATCCATCAGAAAAAGCTTCGGATTGACGACAATTGCCCTTGAAACTGCTACACGCTGTCTCTGCCCACCAGACATCTGTGCAGGATATCTGTCCAGAAGTTTCTCAATCTGTGTCACTTCCGCAGCTTCATACACTCTTTTCCTGATTTCAGCCTTTGGCACTTTCTGCAGTTTGAGAGGGTAGGCGATGTTGTCGAAAACAGTCAGATGCGGCCATACAGCATAACTCTGGAAGATCATGGACACACCGCGGTCTTTGGGGGTGAGATTTATGATTGAGCTGCCTTCAAGGAGAATGTCGCCTCCTGTCACATCCTCAAGTCCTGCAATCATTCTGAGTGTTGTTGTCTTTCCACAGCCAGATGGCCCGAGGAAGACGACGAACTCTCCCTTCTCGATATTCATGTTCATGTGATCCACAATAAGTGGTCCGTTCTTGCTATAGCGTTTCTCAAGATCTTTAAGTTCAAGATAACTCATCTTCTTTCTCCTTTTTTCAAAGTTCTACACCGCCCCACATCTGGCCGATATACTTGCGGATGATGAATGTGAATACGAGGGCAGGGATAACCAGCACGATACTGCCAGCTGCAGCATACTGTATGCCGCTTGATGTTGAGCCGATGGCATTGTAGACAACAAGAGACAGTGTCTGGTTCTCATTGGTCAGTATGAGTGCTGAGATTGTGTCATTCCAGGCTGTCAGGAAGCTGTACATCGAACTTGCAGCCAGCGCAGGGAATGCAAGCGGAAGTGTTATTTTCATGAATGTCTGGATACGGTTTGCGCCGAATACAAGGGAAGCCTCTTCCAGTTCCTTGTTGATTCCTACAAAGATGCTGGATGTGATCCACGCTGTCAGTGCGATGTTCGGTATGGAATATATGATAGCCAGGGATATGAGAGTGTCATAAAGCCCGAGGCGGATCATGATCACAGCCATAGGAACACTGATGCCGACAGTAGGGAACATTCTTACAACGAGCAGCGCGACATTAAGCTGTTCTCTCCCTTTGAAGCGGTAGCGTGCAATGGCGTAGCCTGCCATGCTGCCGAAACAGAGCGATATGAGTATCGTGTATACTGAAACAATGATACTGTTTTTCAGTCCGCTTGCCGCATTCGGGACAATCTTGAAGAACTGAATGAAGTTGTTGAACGGACGCTTTGAGTATGTGAATTCCATCGGCCCGTTCTCTCTGGTCACGGCCCATTCATCCAGCAGTTCATCCCCATCTATTGCAACACCGTATTGCAGAAGGAAGTGGTTTTCCATTCTGTTTGCATTCGATGATGTGATGACAGATTCCCATCCATCCCCTCTGCCATAGTCGTAGAAGAGCTCATAACTGCCTTTTTCATGAGGAACGATGCGGACTGTCACTGAACCGGAGGCAAAGAGGTTTTTCGGGAATTGTGACATCTCAACAGAGTTCGAGAACGAGACTGAGATGAAGAAAAGCATTGGAATTGCAACAGCAAGTGCCATAGTTGCAAGTACCAGTGCTATGAGTGTCTTCTGTACTGCACTGTATTTATCCATTTGCTTTCTTTCCCCTTCCTGAAATTCTGAGATAGAAAATCGTTGCTATAAGAACGATGACTGTTGTTGTGAATGAGTAGGTATATGCCAGCTTGGTTGATGTATCAACGCCGGGAATAACCTCTGTATAGAAGGCGACACGCTCGACAAGGAACGGTACTTTCGAATAACCGAGAACCATTACAGATATTGACCAGACCTGTATTGCCGCAATCATTCTTGTGATGATTGAAGTCGTTATTGATGGCTTGAGGGCAGGGAGTGTTATATCTTTGAATGTCTGCCACTTATTCGCGCCAAAGAGATATGCGGCTTCTTTCTGGTCCCTCTGTATCTGCTGTAATCCGGCAAGAAGGATGATCATGACAGATGGTGTCACTGTCCAGGCATCAATTAAAACAACCATGATGACGGCTCTGATTCCCTCAATGTTCATGAACATGATTCTCTCATCTGTGAAGCCGAGGGATATAAGCATTGAATTGATCCATCCATCGCTTAGGAGTCCAGTCTTCCAGAGAATAGCTACTGCAGTCGGTGTGATTGCCATAGGTATCATCGATACGAATGTAAGCAGCTTTGATCCAGGGAATTTTATATTAAGAAGCACTGCAAGAAGCAATGCAACAAGATATTCAATTACAACGGATACGATGGTGAATACAGCTGTATTGATCATCGCTTCTGCAAACAAATCGCTTTCACCCATCAAGCGGAAGTTTGCAGTCAGTGAAAAGGACCCATCTGCGGCAGTAAATACCTCTTTTATGCTTGTAAGGACCGGCGTAAGCCAGAAAAGAGCATAGAAAATGAATACAGGTGCCAGCAGAAGGTATGGAGCAGCAGCGTTGCTGATTCTTGCTTTCTGCATTATTTTCTCCTTTTGTTTTTAATGGTTGGCAATCCAGGAGGGAAGCCCCTCCTGGATCATGAGAATTACAGGTGCAGTGATTCGAGTGTTGCCTGGCAGTTGTCCAGGAAATCCTGTGCAGGTACTTCTCCAGTTGCAAGTATTTCATTGAAGATGTCGTGGTAGAGAAGCTTGACAGCATTCCAGTCAGAGTAATCTGTAGATGGAACACCAGCTACAATCGCTGTCTGGAGAATGTTGTTTCCAGCTCTCATCAGAACATCCTCATCTGTCATGATGTCGCCGACTTCAAGAATCGGGCTGAGTGCAGCGCCATTGTTAATACATACATCGTAGTTGACTTCAGGGCGTGTGATATAGTTGATGAACTCCTCTGCTTCTTCTGTGTTCGGAGCGCCTGCCACAATACCATAGCACCATGCGCCTGATGTGCTTCCTGCGCCTGTGTCTCCATGAGGAGCTGCACCGATGACGAAGCTGTTTGGAGCTGCGTTATATGTCTGACCGGCTGGTGTCATGTGTGAGAACGCAAGCCATACCTCACCAGCATTCATTGGATCTGTAACAGCTGAATACTGGTCTTCCTGTGCATAGAGAGCATCCGCTGCTGCCATCTTGGCGATAACATTCCAGGCTTCCTTTGCACTCTCTGTATTCATCTCAGGGAATACGCCACCATATGCAAGGACCATACCGCCCATCTGGTAGAGCAGCTGGCTTCCTGTCTGGGATGCAGGGAACATTGTCTTGCCTTCTCCTGTTCCTTCCTTTATCGCAATTGCCCAGTCAGCATACTCTTCCCAGCTGAGGCCGTTTACGACATCTTCCTCTGTCAGACCTTCTGGCAGATAATCAAGAGCGTGGACGTTTGCAATGAGAACGTAGACATCAAAAGCATTTGGAACGAAATATCTGACACCGTCTTTGTTTGTTGTCTGGTCGAACATTGTTGTGTATGTTGATCCGGAATTATCAATGATAGCTGTGATATCCTGCATCCAGCCACCATTGACGTATGGAGCCATATTCGCCGTATCAACGTATGCGACATCATAAGTGATGTTTCCTGTGCTCTGCTGTGTTTCCATCAGTGTGATGGCATCTGCCTGTGTCACGAAGTTCACATTCACCTTGATTCCAGTCTCTTCCTCGAAGTCCGGATAGAACGTGTTCAGAAGATACTCTCTTTCCTGAATCTGCGGTGTTCCAGAGTACAGAACATTCAGTTCTCTCGAGTCTCCGCTCTCACCTGAACCGCCAGCAAAAAGCGCAGAAGCGGCAAGCAGGCACAGACAAAGTACAGCAATTGTTTTTGCTACCTTTTTCATAATTGTCTCCTTTTTCTCTTATCTGAGGGAATTTCTTATTACCAGTTTTGGTGTAATGCTTATTTCATCTTGCGAATAATCCTTGTCAGGATGCTCAATGCGCTGTATGACGTAATCGACCGCCATCGACACTTCTGAATCAATGAACTGTGTCACGCTTGTGATGCCCATCAGCTCCGCAATTGGGAGGTTGTCAAAACCCATGATCCCGATATCCTGTCCTACACAGATGTTGTGCTCCATCATGTACCTGACACCGCCGGCTGCCATGGCATCGCATGAGAAGAATATGGCATCGGGAGTCTCTGGAAGACTCATCAGTTTCTCTGTGGCCTTGTAACCACCTTCTGCGGAGAGCGTGGAAGTCACTCTATATTCATCGGGAATGCTTATCACGGATGTGAATCCGTCATAACGTTCCCTGATATGCTCATCACAAGGTTCCCATGCAACAAATGCAATTTTCTTGTATCCGCGCTGTACAATATAGGCTGCGGCATCTTTTCCGCCCTTGAAGTTGTTTGTGAGGATGCATTGTTCCCCAGGGCATTGGGAATGAACGAGAACGACAGGCAGTCCGATGCTGCTGAAGAACTCACTTCCCGTCTGGGAGAGTGTTGAGCTTGAGATGATGAGCGCGTCAATTTTCCTCAAGGCATCCGGATGTTTCTCCATGAAGTATTCATAGACATCTCTTCTGCTTTTCAGATTAAAGAGCATGAGATTGTATTTTGTATCTGCAATCTTCTTCTCAAGTGCAGAGATCAGCTCAGCTGTGAACAGTGACGATGGATCCGAGAATGTAAGTCCGATTGTGTTTGTATGTGTCCTGTTCTGCTTTGACAGCTTCAGATTGTTCTTTCTCAGATAGTTGAAGACAGCAGATCTTGTTGATTCTTTCACCAGTTCAGGATGGTTCAAGACCCTTGATATCGTACTGGGGCTTATGCCGATGTCCCGGGATATTGTTCTGAATGAATCTGCCTTCCTCATAGCTTAAATTCTACTACGTATTTCCTTGCTGTCAAACAAAATATTTCATAAATTCAATGAAACGTTTATGTAGTTTTAATAAAATGAATTAGTATTTAGATGCAATGATGTAAATCAATATTCAATGAAACTGTTTCATAAAAATGATGAATATAATGCATCGATTTTCAGCTGTTGTTTCAGTCAGATCATGAGCTTTGATAACGCTTGGCATACAGATTGCCGTCAACTACCGCCGCCCTGAAAGACGGCAGCTTCCTTGCTTGTTTAATTGCCTGAATCCTATTTTGCTCTCTCAAACGATGAGTCTATATCCATCTCTTTGCGGTATTTGCTGACAGTCCTCCGTGCAATCTTGATGCCGCGCTCTGCAAGCTTGTCACTGATCTTCTGGTCTGACAGCGCTTTACCAGATGAGTTTTCCCGGATGATCTCTCCGATGATTTCCTTAACAGCGTTCTTTGAATAGTTTTCGTTCCCGTCGGATTCGACTTTGTTCGAGAAGAGCGAGCGGATAGGGTAGATGCCGTAATCTGTATCGATATATTTCGAGGAGGCAATGCGGCTGACTGTGGCTTCATGCACACCGATTTCATCAGCGACATCCTGCATTGTCAGGCCTTTGAGATATTTAGGACCATTGAGGAAGAATTCACGCTGCTTGTCCATCAGAACAGCCCCTGTCTTTTCTAGTGTGTTCGCCCGCAGTTCAAGCTGATTGATCAGTGCGGATGCAGAACTGAGTTTGTCTTTGATGAATTTCTCCGTCTCCTTGCCCTCTCTGGATTTGTCATTCCTGTATTCTTCTGCCATATCTGTGTATGACTGATCAATTTCCACAAGGGGGAGAGCATTCTTGTTGAGCTGCATTCTGAGCATGCCGTTTTCATCTTTCTTTATTGACAGCTCCGGGATGATGTACTGATCATAGTCACTGCCATAGCGACGGCCGGGAAATGGTGTAAGTGTCTTCAGAAAAGCATAGAGAGCCTCGATTTCCTCTTTATCTGTTCTGAGTTCTTTTGCAACCTGGTCTGTCTTGCCAGCTTTCATCTTCTCAAGCTCATTATTGACAAGAGCACTGAAAAGCTTGAGCTCATCTCCTTTCATGCCCTTTGCTTCTGCTTGTATGATAAGGCTTTCCCGCCAGTCCCTGGCGCCGACGCCATCTGGTTCCATGCTCTGTATTGTCTTTACAGCTTCGCTTACATATGGCCTTTCTTCTTCTTTTACAAGCAGTTCTGGCGCGAGCGGGAAAAAACCATTCTTGTCGAGAGCTGTGATCAGTGTTTCTGCCGTTTTCCTCGCTGGCTCAGATATGTTGTTGGTCATTCCCAGTTCAGCAAGCAGATGCTGCTGCAGCGTCTCCCTGCTTCTGACCATCCCTTCCATCCAGTTTGTGTCTTCCTTGTCATTGCCGAGGATGGGTGCATCGTCAGAATAGTATTCCCTCCGGTCCGTTCTTGTGCGGTATTCACTGGCAATCTCATCATAGGAAGCGGTCCTGTCTTTAATGATCAAGGCAGGATTTGTTTCGGCCTCTTTCCTGATTTTTTCTCTCAGCTCCTCTGTGGAAAGCGAGAGAGTCTCCATTGTCTGCAAGAGCTGTGTGCTTATTCTCAGCTCCTGTTTGAGCGACAGGTCAAGGCCCTGGGAAATCATTCGCTCTCCTTATCGAAATCCTTGCCGAAGTAGATTTCCTTGGCTTCTTCGTTGTGGAGAAGCTCCTCTCTCGTTCCAGAAACGAGTATCTCGCCATCAGAGATTATATGTGCGGTTGTTGTGATTTCAAGTGTATCACGTACATTGTGATCGGTGATGAGGATGCCGATTCCTGACGCTGCGAGCGTTCTGATTATCTGTTTGATCTCATAGACAGCTTTCGGATCGATTCCTGCAAATGGCTCGTCGAGAAGAAGAAACTTCGGAGATGTCGCAAGCGATCTTGCAATCTCGGTACGCCTTCTCTCTCCGCCAGAGAGAGTATAGCCATATTGCCTTCGGACTTTTTCAAGCCCGAAATCATAGATAAGTTTCTCATGCAGGTTCCTGCGCTCTGTTTTTGTCATGTCCTTCTGTGTCTGGAGCACGAGGTTGATGTTGTCATCGACAGTGAGTTTGCGGAAGATGGAGGCTTCCTGCGGGAGGTATGCAAGTCCAAGTCTTGAGCGCTTATGCATTGGCAGTCTTGTGATGTTCTGTCCATCGATGATGACTTCTCCTCCATCTGCTTTGATGAAGCCTACGATCATATAGAATGAAGTCGTCTTTCCTGCACCATTGGGGCCAAGAAGCCCTGTGATATCCCCAGAGGACATTGAGAACGACACGTTTTTCACGACATGCTTCCTGCCATAGAACTTGGAGAGATGATTGACAATGAGCTCAGCCATTAATCGTACCCCTTATCCTGCCATCGAGTGAGATGCTGTCTGTATCCAGGTCCACACTGATGACCTCTGCTGCGTAGCTGTCGCCATCCCAATCAACGGAGGCCGCACCTCTCAGCTGCAGTATATTCTCCCCACGTGAGAAGATGACACTCTCAGCGTGGCAGCGCATGATGCCGCTGTCTTCTGTGTTCTTGAGAAGTGTCACATCCTTGTCCAGCTGCAGTTTCTCATCATCGAGAAGATATTCAAGAGAAGCACCGGTCGCGCTTACTTCGTTTTCCGTGTCGTCGATTTCATACCATGAGGAGATGAGAATGCGCTCCTCACTCCTGTCATACCATATGGCTGATGTGCGGATAGCAATTCCCCTGGATTCGTCTGTGACTGAGGCTTTGCCGGTGCAGCTTACATACCTCCAGTCGTTTCCGGAGAGTGTTATGGTGTCTGCTGTGATAGTCATCGTGTCAACCTTTACAGTCGCGCCATCGGAAAGCACGACGCTTTCCCTGCCGTCCCGGAGCACTACGGAACTTGTGCCTCCTGAGAATGTGATGTTATCTGCAAAGAGAAGGGAAGCCTGGCAAAGCAGTATCATGAGGAGGACTGTCAATTTTCTCATAGGTCAAAAACCCCTTCTTTAATGGCCGAGAAGGAATATGCTTCCTCTCTGAGATCTCCTCTGAATCCGATTCCTGCAAAAGTGCCATCTTCAGAGCTGACACGCACTTCTCCTTCTGCTTCAATCTCCTCATTCTCGCTGTCGAATGTGAGATCCTCGGCTTCTATCATCATATCACCATCTGTTGCCCTGAGGCGGACGTTGCCTGTAAGGTGCATTACTTTGGAATCTGTGTCGATTTCCCCATAAGAGGCAGATCCCTCAACAGATGGATTATTATCCTCATCATAAGATATGAAAGAAATATTCTCTACTATCGCAAGGTTGTCTTTTGAATAAAGCGTCATTCTTGTGCTTTCAATATATACAGGACGCTGCCCGCTCTGTCCAAGCGTATATGAAGAATTCTCCAGGATGATATCTGGAAGTGTTGCCTTGGTGTGTTCTCCATCATCCTCTGAGATGAAGGAACACGATGACAGAACGACGGCAATAAGCACCAGAATGACCATCTTCCTCATTCTGTTCCGTCCTTTCTGGCAATGATGACAGGTGTGTATTTCCTGCGTCTTATGTGAAAAAAGATCGCAGATATTATAAATCCAAGTGCAACGCCGGAGAGCGATGTAAGCAGTCTTATGCCTTCGCTTTCTGAGAGCAGGGCGCCAATGCCATAGCCCGGCAGAAACATCAGAAGAGGCAGCCCCAGACTCATGAAGACTGTGAAGAGCGTCTTTCCAGAAGGCATGTCGATGACCGCCTGGTCTCCTTTTTCAAGGGGGATGTTGTCAGGGTTGAGAACATCGAAAGAGGCCTTCTTTGACGTGCAGAAGAACGATCCCTTACAGCTTTCACAGAGGGATTTATCGCATCCTGCTATCAAACGATTGCCTTTCTTGTCTTCTATAGTGACTGTCTGCTTCATTCTTTCTGTGAGTTCTCCGGTTTCCTGATATCTATATGCCGCATTACGCGTTCAATGCTGACTGACTGTCCTGTCCCTTCATCAATTGAAACCACTGCGCCCTGAATCGTACCATCGTCCCAGCATTCAGAACTTCTGATGGGAAGCTGGGATCTCAGCTTCTTTATCTCACCTTCGGGGTCGAAGCCTCCTGCAGACATGAACGATCCTACTCTCCCAATATCTGTGATATATGCAGTACCTTTCTCGCTCACTGTTTCATCGGCTGTAAGAACCTTTGTGTGTGTGCCGATTACAGCTGCGGCTCTTCCATCCAGGTAGAATTTCATTGTCCTTTTCTCTGCCGTAGTCGCAGCATGGAAGATTACAAGCGGGATTTCATCAGGATTTGTCTCCTTGATCTTCTTGAGAATTCCATCAGCAGAGAAGAACGCGTTCTGGATGTTCTGCCGTGGGAAGTTCGAATTTCCCTGCAGATTGATAATCGCGAATTTCTTCTCTTTGATTGTGACATGTCTGTATCCATGTCCTGGGCAGAGAGGAGGGTAATTCGCTGGACGCAGAATGAATCCGGCCTTCGGCGCGAAATCGACCATGTCTATTTTATAAAAAAGCTTCTCCGCTCCTGTGATGGTATCCACGCCGAGTTTTCCCAGTTGCAGCGCATGTGCTTTTCCGATGCCAAAGCCGTTTGTCATGCCTTCGCCGTTTGCAATCGTATAATCTATGTCATATTCCGTCTTGAGAGTCTGAAGGCCGTTCTTGAGCGCTGTGATTCCAGGTCTTCCAGTCACCTCTCCGAGGAAGAGTATCTTTATCATGCAGATGAGGATACCTTTAATCGCTGTAAGAGGCAATCTTCGTAGATGAATTTTGGCTGAATATCGTGAAGAGAAAACAAGTATGTACTTGCACATAATCACAAAGCCAAGTAATATCTAACAGTCTGCCCAGATGGCGGAATTGGTAGACGCGCTAGTTTCAGGTACTAGTCTCCGCAAGGTGATGGGGGTTCGAGTCCCCCTCTGGGCATAGCACCCCGCTTATGGCGGGGTTTTGTTTTCAGAAATAATTCCGGGCGAATAAATTGTTGATAATGCAGCAATTGCCCGGATTCCCGGGCAACAGGATTATTTACAAGGATTATACAAGACGGCTTTCAGCTGTGCTTAAGAGTTCTCTTATAGGAAGTTTCTGCGGGCAGATTTTCTCGCACTTTCCGCATTTGATACAGCTTGAGGCCCGCCCTGATTTCCCAGTACGGATCATCGTGTCATATCTTTCTCTGACGTTCTCCTTGTCGCTTATGACAGCTTCTTCGTTGAGAAGCTTGAAGACATCAGGGATAGCGATCTTCTCAGGACAGCCTGGAGTACAGTAACGGCATGAAGTGCACTGAATGACCTGCAGCTTCTCAATACCTGCTTTTACGCTCTCTATAGCTTTAATTTCCTCATCTGAGAGCTTTTCAAGCGGTGAGAAAATCTTTGTGTTCTCTTCCACCTGCTCAATTGTGCTCATTCCGGAAAGAACTGCAAGGATACCATCCAGACCTGCCGCAAAACGCAGAGCCATCGAAGCTGGGGTGGCGCTTCCGAATGGTTTTGTCAGTTCACTCTGGAGGTTTGATAAGAGACCTCCTTTTACAGGTTCCATTATGATGATAGGCTTGTTGTGCTTCCTCGCGACCTCATAAATACCTCCGGACTGCACATTCGGGCTTGTCCAGTCGAGGTAATTGATCTGCAGCTGTACAAACTCTGCCTCCGGATGCTCAGAAAGGATTCTGTCCAGCATTTCCGGCGTATCGTGGAAAGAGAATCCGAGATGGCGGATTTTCCCATCTCTCTTCAGTTTCTGCCCAAATGCCCATGCGTCATATTTCTCGAATTTCTTCAGATTCTCGCTCTGTATGCTGTGCAGCAGGTAGAAATCAAGATAATCAAGGCCTGTGCGCCTGAGTTGCTCTTCAAACATCTTCTCTGGCGGGAAATCATCGGACAAAGCACCACTCGACATCTTTGACGCGATTGTATAGCTCTCGCGCGGATACCTTGTGCTTATAACGCTCTTGAAGACCTCCTCGGATCCCGGGTATGCATATGCTGTGTCGAAGTATGTGAAGTCTTGCTCCATGAAGCAGTCAATCATCTTGGCTGTTTCGCTTTCAATAATCCTGCCACTTCCGTCTTTTGGAAGTCTCATAAGACCAAAACCGAGTTTTTTCTTATTTAACTGAAACAAATCATCCATAGCTGTATCTTATCACTTTTCAGATTCCTGTTGGAAAATTTTCCGAACTCAGGGATTGCAGAACCTTGCTCTCTTATTCATCACATAAGCCCGGCTGCTCTGGCAATTGGGCTTATGCCAAGGAAATCAAAGACTTCGGCTTTCAGATCAACAAAGACATCAATAGCAGCATCCAGAACCTTGTCAGCAATCGAAGCTGGAGGGGTGACATATTCAAGCTGGGCAGGGTCTGTGCTCTCTCCTGTAGGGATGTATTCAGTGAAATTCCAGTCAGATATGCGCATCTCGCTTTCGATGATGCTTTCCTCATCATCGGGGAGGGCAGGGTAGAAATCGAGACCTGTTATCTCTTCAACCTCGTCAACTGTCACAGCGAAGCTCTGCAGTGACTTATCTGAGTTCTCATTTGGCAGCACAAAGCCAATTGCCTTGATATCCGGATCTGTATAATCGAGGACGACTTTGTAGAACTGTTTAGGAACTGCAACTTCATTCTCTCCGATTCTCTCATACGGTCCGTCTGTCAATACAGGTCCCGTTACAACATAGATTTTCTCATTTTCATATGCCATAGTCCTCACCACCGCTTCCAGATCTGCCCAGATTCCTCGATTGAATGACGGATTCTGGGGGCACATGTTCGAGAGATAGAATGTATCACTCATGGCTTCTTCAGACCATTTGAAATCTGCGGCAGGGGCCATGTGTCCGCGGTCATAACCGGAGCCTCGGTAATCATCGAGTTCTGCTGAGCCTGTCCGTACGTCTTTGTCAGCTTTGAAGCTGTCACTGCGTTCCTCGCCGCCTAAGACTTCATTCCGTGTCAGTTCATACGCCACATATGACGGAACTTCAAACTCTTCGTTGTATGAGAGCGTATAACCTGTGTGTCGTATTATCTGCTCACCTGGAACGGGAGAGGGAAGTTCCAGTCCCTCGATTTCCCCTGATGCTGTCAGATTGCTATCTTCGGATGACGGCGTGATGAAGCAGAGGACGATGAATATGATGATAAGCACAACCAGTGTGATCAAGAGTCTCTTCAGCTTGCTTTTTGATTTCTTCTTTCCTGCCACAAAAACTCCTTATCTCATCCCGCTGGAATGATATCATGTTTGGTTCAGCTTGTCCTGAGAATTTCACTTTATACAGAAGCCTTTGCGGCAGTGTCCCGTCTTCCAGCTGTAGAGATAGACAATTATGAAGACAATTATCGTCTCTGCTATTGTTGCAACGCTTCCTGCACTGCTGGCTGTGAATAGTGCTTCTGTAGGCATCGAGGAGCCGGAATAGTTGATGACGAGTGCTATGAAGAGATTGTTGACAATGTGCATCGCAGTTGATGCTTCAAAACCATCTGTTGCCAGAGAGATAAACATCGCCAGACTGCCCCAGAGAAAGTAAGCGAGAAGGGGGAGGATGAAGTTAGCGGCTGCGATCACTTCGCTGTTTGCACTGTGGAAGAGTGCGAAGACAATTCCTGAACCTGCTATCAGCGGGAGAGCTTCTATGAGTGTCTTTGGAGATTTATCTCCGTAGACAATTCCTTTTGGCAGTGCTCTGAAGAATACTTCCTCGGCGGTTGCCTGCATCGGCGTGAGAACGAGAACAGGTATTGAGGAGAATAGATACTCTCCCACATCGATACTGTTCCTTGCAATGCCCCCGGAGAAAAGCGGTGTCAGTATTCCTGTGGCAATCATGTATATGAGGCCGCATTCGACAGAGAAGCGGTAGCGGAACCTGCTGCCATCTCCTGAGAGCATGCTGCGAAGAGTATTCCCGAGAATCAATCTCGAGAAGATCAGAAGGGAGAGAAATAATGTTATGTAGGGAATGTGCATGAGTATGTACTCATTCCGCCCTGGTGCATCACTGAGTGCAATCATCATCACAGGTCCGATGACAAGCCAGCTGATGAGTGAAAGGAGAAGAACTGCGACACCTCTTGGAAATGAGAACCTTTTCATAGCGTGAGGTTATCACAATGGTGTGTTTTCGCCTATAATTCACCTATGGCCAGGAAGCTTTCAGATCTGATGGATATGATGGAGAGCGGTATTGTGCTTGTCTTCCCGACGGAAGAGAGTGCAAGGGCGTTCTCTTCTCTGTACGTGCTGACAAGGAAACGTGGACTTCTTGCCTCTTCCTGTATCGCATTCGATAGCTTTGCATCTCAATTTATGAGTGAAATCAAAGGGAAAACACCAGCTGGGGATATCGACCGAATGATTTTCTCCTCGTATGCTTCTACTATCCTCTATGATAGATTCAGGTACTACACATCCCCGGATTACCCCGAGATGCAGAGCCGTCTCCCATCATTTTTCCGTCCCATGCTTCCGCACCTCGATGATGCTTTGTCGTTGAAACAGAAAAGCAGAGAAGCAGTGGAGGACCTTCTGCTTTTAAGGCGGGAGTATGGTGCATTCCTTTCCGCTTCCTCGCTCTATGAAAGTTCTTTTGTCCCTCTCAGCATACCAGCACGTCTTGAGGCTCATTACGCTGTTGTGATGCCTTCCGCATTTCCTAAGGAGAGCAGGATTGTAAATGCTCTTTCATCGCATCCTGATGTGACAGTTGCTGATGATCTCTCATCTCCCATCCCCCGCCTCAGCGTCTACCAGAATGAGAAGGGGGAGATCCGCTCTCTGTTTGCAGAAATCCGCCGGCTTGCAGATTGCGGAGTGACGCTTGATGAGATAGCTGTTTCCGTCTCTGCGCTTGAGAGACTCAGACCATATATTGAAGACGAAGCATACATCTTCGGCATCCCGCTCGATTTCAGGGAAGGTGTGCTCGTGTCATCGACTGCTCCTGGCGCTTTCATATCCGCTCTCAGTGAAATCTATACATCATCATATTCACTGGATGCTCTGAAAGCATTCTTCCTCAATCCATCTATTCCTTTCAGAGAGCCGGATAAGATGAGAACGTTTATCGCAGAAGCCGTGCGTTTTTCAATCACAAGCGCGCCTCTGAGGAGAGGAGACCGCTATATGAAGCTTCCAGCGGAAGCCGGGGCAGGGTATTACAGAGTGTTACGTCTCACACTTGACCGCCTGATGAGTGAGACTGACCCAGATAAAATCGAAGGCCTCGTCCATACATTGATGTCATCGCTTCTGAAAGATGAGGAGTTCCATGGCTCTGAAGAGGATGAGAATATTTACTCTTTCACGATGAATGCGCTTTCTGATTTCATCTCACACTACAAGACTGCTGTTTCCTCGTCTTATGCAGCTCCTGTTCCTGTATTCCCGCTCTTCCTGAACTACTTCTCGCTTCTCCGCTATGTGCCACGCAATCGCACGGAAGGTGTCGCAGTCTATCCGTTCACGCAGGATGCGGCAGTGCCGTATAAATACCGGTTCATTATCGCACTGAACAGCAAGGAAGGAGCTGTTACAGTAAGCAAAGCCTCATTTCTCTCAGATTATTCCCTCGCAGAAGAGAGAGAAGAAGAGGATATTACAGAGACCATCCTCTCTCTTTATGCCGCTGTCACAGAACATCTGGTGCTTTCCGCATCAAATGAGACTTATGCGGGCTTTGCACTTCCTGTCACGTCTCTTCTTGACAGTGCGGTTTCTGCATCTCCTGTTCCTGACCCGCTCAGAGCAGAGGAGAAGAAAGAGGAGTGCACGCTTCTTCCTGTCCAGATGAGAGGGTATCAGAGGGCAGTTATATCTTCCCTGAGGAAACGTAGCGCCCCTGATGATATGACTCTTTCGAAAAGAGGGAAGGAGAGGCCTCTTCCTGTTCCTCTTTCGTTCTCGTCTTATAACGCTTATACAAAGTGCCCATACCTCTATGCACTTCAGTATGTATTCAGACTCCGCAACCTGCCTTCTTATGAGCCTGTGGAGATGGACCATATGCAGATTGGCATCCGCCTTCATAGTATCCTTGAGCGCTTTTACCGTATTGGCGGGAAAAGCGTGAGTGAGCTCTTTGATGAGGAGATGGCTGCATGGAGCGACGGAATGAGCTACAGGGATGATGGGACGCTCGGTCCCATGCCGCCCTCAGCTTCTCGCCCGACGCCGTTCCTGATCCATTATCTCCGTGTCCGGTATCTTTCACGTCTTGAGTCCGTCGTCAGAAAAATGGATGAGCTTTCCACATCTCTCCCTGGAGGAAAAGGGATTGAAGAGGCGCTGAGTGCTTCTTTCGAGGAACTCGGGCTTATCGTTGATGGCAGAGCAGACAGAATCGCTATAAAAAAAGATGGCAGTGGTTACATCATCTATGATTACAAAAAAGGCAGAAGCTTCGCAAAGGATGAAAGAGCGGAAAAAAGTTATCAGTTTCATTTCTACAAGCTGCTGCTTTCTGCCGATCCGTCATTTCCGCTTCCTGTGTGCGACGCATACTTTGTTTCGCTGATGGATGGGGCATTTACTGAAGCTTCCCCCGCTCCTGATGAGAAGACTTTCAAAGAGAATCTCTCCACTGTCTCATCTTCAATCGCCAGTGGGGACTGGCATGCACAGTCAAGCGACATCAACTGCAAAGGCTGTGTGTACAGAGCGATATGCAGAAGGAGGTTCAGTGTAAGATGACATTTCCGGAATTGCTTGAGAAAACAGGTCGCAGTGTATCGCCTGAACAGCTGGATGCGATTCTGTCAGATACGTCGACAATCGTCTCTGCAGGGGCAGGGTCCGGGAAGACAACAGTTCTTTCCCTCCGTTTTGTACGCCTCGTTCTTGATGGGAAAGCACATTCAGACGAGATCCTCACCCTTACATTCACGCGCAAAGCTGCTGCAGAGATGTATGAGCGCATTTATCGTCTGCTTTCACTTGCAGCTGAAAACGATGAGCGCATTGCTGAAGAGCTTCGTCTTCATTTCCCGAAAGCCCGTATCTCCACAATGGATTCATTCTGGGGAGAGATAGCCAGGACAGATTCAATGCGTTTCGGTGTGACAAGAGATTTCCTTGCGCTGGATACGGATGAAGGAGACGCTGAGGATCTTGTCCGTGCAGTGTATGAGTCACTGCAGGGAAGGGAAGAACTGGAAGAAGGATTCATGATTCTTTCCGCACTCTATAAGAGCGAGGAGATTCTCAGTTTCTTCCTGCGCATTGCAAGTGAAAAGACAGATATCCTCACATCTTTCGATGCAAAGAGAAACACTGAAGCTTACAATGCTTTGATAGCGCTATTCCAAGAGCGTTATAAAGGGCAGCGCGCGGCATACGTTTTCTCGTCGCTTGCCGCACTTGATAAAGAGAATCCTGGAAATGGACAGCATGAGGAGATACAGAAGGCACTGGACGTGTATCGTACCGGAGATTATTCATCACTTCCAGCCTTCAATCTCAATAAGCTGAGGAAAGCTGCAGACAGTGATATACGCTCATTCATAAAAGATGAGGACTGCAAAGGGTATTTTGATACTCTCAGAGCATTGGATGCACTGGAGAAGACAGCCTCTGACGCAGAGCCTGTCAGCCGTGTTGTCGAGGCATTCATCCGCGAGATACAGATGAAAAAACGAGCGGAAGGCAAACTCTCATACCGTGACACAGAAACCCTGTGCCGGGAAATCCTCATCAGTAATGAAGATGTCCGCAGCTATTATAAGCGTCGTTTCAGATACATCATGGTGGATGAGTTCCAGGACAATAACAGCAGGCAGCGGGACCTTCTGTATCTTCTTTCTGAAAAGGAAGGGCTTCATTCTCCATCTGTTCCTCCTCTCTCATCTATTGATCCTGACAAACTTTTCTTCGTTGGTGATGATAAACAGTCCATCTACTACTTCAGAGGCGCGGATGTCTCTGTCTTCCGCTCCCTGAGAGAAGATATCAAAGCATTGGGCGGCAACATTCTCTCACTCTCAGCGAACTACCGTTCAGAACCGGATCTCATCTCGTGCTTCAATACAGTCTTTGCTTCTGTGTTCTCGCGTTCGATGTCCAGAGAGGAAGAAGAGAAAGAGAAGCTGCTATCGTCTTTTACAGGCGAGCGTATTGCGTCGTTCTATGCTGATTCAGAACCAATACAGGCAAGGGAAGCCACAGATGGCGTCAAGCCACAGATGGCGCTTTATACAATTCCTGCAGATAATACCGGGGAAGGACTTGCACCCACAGAAGATTCAGAAGCGATCTTCATTGCCAGGAAAATCCTGGAGATTGTAAACGGCGATGAATATCTTGTTGCCGCAGGAAGCAAATCGTTCCGTCGTCCGGTCTTCGGGGATATCGCGATACTCCTGAGAACAACAGCCCCTCAGATGCCGGTAGAGCGTGCGTTCAGGCTTTTCGGCATTCCGTATACTGTACAAGAGAGCACCTCTGCGATGCTTGAGGGTGTCGGGTCTGATATCTACGCTTTTCTCCAGCTTCTCGTATACCCAGAAGACAGAATGTCATATATGGCGATTCTGCGTTCTCCATTTGCCAGGATTTCTGATGAGGGGCTGCTGTTTCTTGAACAGGATAATGCTCCAGCTTTCGATTCCGATCCATCATTCAGTCTTGAGAGCGACAGAATTGCCTATGCTGCCCTGAAAGATCTGTATGCTGAGCTCAGGGGACTGGTTGGAAGACGGCGGATTTCCGAAATACTGACACGTCTTTTTTACGAGAGCGGATACAGCACATATCTTCATTCTGAACCATTCCTTGAGCCTTATGCAGAGCATTTCAGCTATATCTGGGCAGCAGCAGAACGCTTTGATGCCAATGGCAAGCCGCTTCCATTGTTCCTCGATTATCTGAGGCCGCTTGTCGGGGAGGCGAAGAAGCTCAGGAATGCGAGTGTACAGCATCTGGAAACAGACGGTGTGCAGATCATGACAGTTCACCGTTCAAAAGGGCTTCAGTTTCCTATTGTTTTCCTGTCCGATGCCGATCATGGCTCTTCAGGGCAGGCAATGCGTGACAAACTCATTGCGTTCGAAGGGAAAAATCCTCTGATTATACCATCGCTTGTGGAAAAGGCTGTGCCGGATCTGATTCTCCGTGAAAAAGGCGAGTATACTCAGCGTCGGGAGGAAGCTGAGCTGAGACGTCTTTTGTATGTTGCCACGACAAGAGCAATTGACCATCTCATCATCACAGCCCATCTCAGGAAAAGGCGTACTGGGACATCTCTTCTGGATATTCTCCGCGAAGGATGGGAAGAAGGGGAGGATGAAATCGAAGCAGCTGCAGAGAAGGATCTTTACAGATATTCAGACAGCGAGGCTGGCACATTGTGGTATTCGCAGCCTGTATCTTCTTTGCCTTCCTATTCTCATAAGCGCTTTGGCGTGAAGGATGCCTCAAAAGCTGAAAGCTCTGATTTCTCTTCTGGAGAGAAGCTGCCTTCTCTTCCATCTGACAGTGTCATTAGTGCTCATGGCATGCAGGATGTATTCGGTACTATGGTGCACCAGAGGCTGGAAGAGGCTGTTTCAGGGAAGGCCTCTGCTCTTGTTTTCCCGCAAGGTCTTACAGAAGGTGAGAAGAATGAGATACTTCGTGCGCTTGATGAGATAGCGCAGGGCTTTGCCGCGTCTGATTTCTACCGTGATTTCATTTCCGGGCATGAGTGCAGTACTGAGGTCCGTTTTTACTACCCGTCAGATAACTCAGTTCTGGAAGGTTTTGTGGATCTTCTTGTCTTTGGCGATGAGTATAACCTTGTTGTTGATTACAAAACAGACAGGGTAATGAACGAGAGCGTGCACATGGGGCAGATTACAGCATATGCTTCAGCTATGGAGGATCTATATAAAAAGAAATGCTTCTCCGTCCTTCTCTATGTAAGAGGCTGGAGGAGAAGCACTGTCGTAGACAGGGACGGAAATGCTGTCAGAGTGATTTGACAGCTCTTACCATACGTTCAAGGGCTTTCATTACCCTGTTTCTTGATGTGCCGTAATTGAAGCGTACAAAGTTCTGCCATGCATCTCCGAACCATGTGCCGTCATTCATGGCAACACCTGCGGCAACGCCGAAGAAACGTGAGAGAATGCCTCCGCCTTCACCTCCCTTGTATCTGTCAGGGTGGCTCAGGACTTCTGTCTCAATTCTCTGGTAATACTCACCGCAATCGATGAATGTGACAAATGAGGCATCGCCGTTGGCCATTTTCAGTCCAGGACAGTTTGCTTCAAGATATTTTCTCATCTCGCTTGCAGTCTCGCCAAGATAGCGGCACAGTGCCTTGTTATACTCTCCGCCTTTTGAGTATGCCGCATATGCAAGTTCCCCTATGGAAAGGCCTGGTTCATCAAGCCAGAGAGCGCTCTCCGCTTCTCTGAACTTCTCTTCCATGCTGTTATCTGAGAAGACAGCGAACGCACAATGCTCGCCTGCGATGTTGAATGTCTTCGAAGGTGCGAAAAGTGTGATGCATTTAGCGCCGACACGCTCATTTGCAAGTCCTGCCGGGATGTGTTTTGCATTCGGATGAACGAGGTCTGAGTGAATCTCATCCGAGATGACGGGGATATCCCTCTTTTTGGCAGTTTCCATCACGAATCTGAGCTCTTCTTCTGTGAAGACGATTCCCGTCGGGTTCTGCGGCGAGCAGAAGATGATTGCGTCTGCCTGCTCTGCCTCCGATGCGAAACGTTCCCTGTCGAGATGGAAAAGTCCGCTATCATAACTGAGATTGTGCTCAATAAGCACTCTTTTGTTGCGTGCAGTGATTTCCCTGAATGGTCTGTACATCGGGGAGCAGACAAGAATCTTATCTCCTTCCTTTGTGAAAAGATTCATCGACAGAGATAGTGCGTGAAGCAATCCCTGTGCGAAGATTATCTTCTCCTCAGGAACAATCCAGCTGTGCTTTGCTCTCAGCCAGTGTGAGACAGCCAAAGCATCTTTCGGGAATGATGGATAGCCATAGATACCAAGGCCGGCAAGCACTTTGCCAGCTTCCTGTATATGTGGTTCGGGATAGAAATCCATATCCGCAACCCAGAATGGCTCTGCTTCAGGATTTGCCGAGATGTTCTCAATAGCGTCTCTGTTCCATTTGATACTGTTTGTATTGCGGCGGTCCGCAGAGATGTCAAAATTCATAGTTCCTCCACCTTGCGCCCCGGCCTTATAAGCTCTTTTACAGGTACAAGCCCTTTGTACTGGCCGGACGCACCTTTATAATCTATAGCATTCTCCGGGCATCTGTGGTAGCAGGCGAAACAGGATATGCACCGCTCGCCGAATACAGCTTTCATGTCATTCAGAGCAATATTCCCCATCGGACAGATTGAGGCACATGTCCCGCATCCTTTGCAGTGGCCATTGATGCTGAGTTTGCTGTTCTTCCCCGGTTTCATGCCAGAAGAGGAGAGTGCTCTGATAAGCCTCCAGCCAGGACCACGGTGAGGTATGTGCAATGCTTCTTCCTCGATGTCTTTGATCACACTCTGGAGTTTTTCCTCGATCGCTTCAGCTGCCTTTTTTGTCTCTGCTTCTGTCACAGCTGTCTTTTTCAGCGGAAGATATGCATCCGGCAGCTTGAAGGATGCTCCGTATGAAAGGGCGATGCCTGCATCTGCAAGAGAAGCGGAGAGGTCGTGAAGCGTGAAAAGCGGAAAGGCTCCGCATGTGGCTATACCGAACACATAACCGAGAGCTGAATTGTCTCTCCCTGCAAGGCATTTCCTGATGAACTCTCTCACAGGATATGGCAGTCCCCAGCAGTAGACAGGGAACACAATACCAAGCCTGTCTGTATTGTCAGGGAGGGTGTATGAACCTGTCAGGAACTCATCTATGAAATGAATCTCTGCATCTGGGATGTGTTTTGCAATGTAAAGACTGTTACCTGTTCCTGTATGTACTGCTATGACTGTTTTCATGCCAAAAATTCCCTTGTGTCCATTTCCTCTATGATTTTCACTGTCTCTTCTGTGTCTTCATCTGTCACATTCAGCGATGTGACAATGCGCCCCATGCCTCCGTCTTCGAGGAAAAGCACACCTTTTTCCCTGAAGGCCCTGATAATTCCAGCCATAGGATACTCCGATGTGAAGAATATCATATTCGTCTCAGAGATCCTGACATCTGCCCAGCCTGTTTTCCTGAGCGCTTCCGAGATAGCCATCCTGTGCTCATGATCCTCTTTCAGTCTTTCGATATTGTGCTCAAGCGCATATATCCCAGCTGCTGCGAGAATACCGATCTGGCGCATGCCTCCTCCGAGGAGTTTCCTTATTCTCTTTGCCTCTCTGATGAACTCGTGTGTTGATGAGAGCACTGAGAATGCAGGGCATCCCAGCCCTTTTGACAGGCAGAACGTTATATCATCAGCAGTCTCTGCATATGTGCTGACAGGAATTCCAGTCTCAACAGAGGCATTGAATATCCTGGCTCCATCCATATGTACCCATAAATTGTGTCTTTCAGCGACATCTTTGATAGCTCTGAGATTCTCGATGGGGTAGATAAGACCAGATGTCGTGTTCTCTGTTTCTATCATTGCAGTCTCTGACATGTCATACGCATAGCCATGTACGTGTTTTTCCACATCTGCGCTATTAAGGATGCCTTTGTCTGATGGTACAAGGACCGGAAGGGTTCCAGACAGCGAGGCAACCGCTCCTATTTCATGACGCACTATATGCGACTCTGGGGCACAGAGGACTTCCTTTCCCCTCCCTCCTTTGATCATCAGAGGAATGAGATTGCCCATGCATCCAGAGGAGACAATCAGGGACTCTTCCTTGCCTGTGATCTCCTCGGCCATTCTCTCCAGACGGTTTGCCGTCGGATCCTCTCCATAGACATCATCGCCAGTCTCGGCGCTGTACATCGCCTTCCTCATTGCCTCTGTCGGCTGCGTGAATGTATCTGAACGGAAATCTTTCATACTACCTCCTGATGGTTTCCAGAAGATTGAAGAATGCCGGGAATGTCACAGCAGCGGCCCTCTCATCATCGATTGTCACAGTGCTGTCTGCAGCAGCTGAAGCGACAGCGAGTGACATGATGATTCTGTGATCGCCGTATCCCTTGCACGATGCACCATGGATTCTGCCATTGCCATGAATGATTATCCCATCTTCCTCTTCTTCTGCGCTCACACCCATAAGGGTGAGATTTTCATGCATGCATCTGATCCTGTCTGTTTCCTTGATACGAGCCTGCGGAACATTCATGAGATGCGTATCTCCATCTGCTGCCGCTGCAGCGATTGTCAGCACTGGAAGTGTGTCTGGGATGGCATTGAGGTCGAATTCCCCTCCCTTGAGCTTCTCAGGTCCCTTCACTGTCACTGCATTTCCATGCCATGTTACAGTGCATCCCATCGCTTCCAGGATGGAAAGGATTGCTTTGTCACCCTGTGGGTCTTTTCTGTCCAGTCCTTCCACAGTGACTTCTGTCCCTGACACGGCTGCCGCTGCAAAGAAGAACGATGCTGAGGAGAAATCTCCGTTGATGTATTCATCAAATGGCTTATAGCTCTGGCCACCTTCAATCTCAGAGTGAAGATAGTCATCTGAAATCGAGTATCTTATGCCCTGCCTGTCGAGCCAGCCGAGCGTGAGCGATACATATGGTTTCTCATAAAGCAGCGGGCAGTCGATGACAGTCTTGCCTGCCGCGAGAGGTGAGGCAAGAAGCAGTCCAGAAAGATACTGGCTTGTCCTGCATTCAATTGATACATGCCCGCCCTTGAGCGGTCCTATTACGCGAACAGGTGGTTTGCCTTTATCATCTGCAGCTTCTGCGCCCAGCGTCCTGAGTGCTTCTGTAAGCGGTGCAGTCGGTCTTCTTCTCAGCTGTTCATCTCCTGTGATGGTTACAGGGACTGAAAGCGAGGCAGCCATTGGCAGAAGAAGATACGTTGTCGTCCCGCTGTTGCCGGCATCTATGAAGACTTCTTCTTTTCTGCTGAAGCCATCTGATGTGACATATGCTATGTCGTTCTCTTCATCTATCTCAACATTTGCTCCCATCGCTTTTACAGCCTCGATGCATGAGAGCGTGTCTGAGGAGATGAGGGGATGGCGGATAGTTGATGTTCCTTTTGCGGCAGATGCGATCAGGAATGCCCTGATAGTCTGGCTTTTAGAGGCAGGAACTTTCACAGTACCCTGCATCTTTTTCGGTTGTAGGGAAAGCATAGCTGTGATTATATCAATTTCCTATTTTCATTCCAGCTCTTTGCGGTCAAAAGATGAAGGGATGGCAAGGGAGGAGCCGAAGCCCTGTCCTTTTGTGTAGCTCTTCCAGTCCCCGCCGCGGGAGTACATGGCCCTGTGCGAGAGTTTGGTATCAGGGAAGACAATCTTCTTTGCCAGTGCCCTGTTCCTTCCCTGGATGACTATAATGGCATTATCTGACGCGTCATCAGATGTTCTCTTCATAAGAGAGGAGAGCGCACCGCATAGAAAGCTGTCTTTTGTTACATGCTCTCCTGACCTTCTTAGCCGGGCTATCTCGCGCTCCGTGGCATTCGTGAGGTAATCATAGAGGTAAATCGAGGCTTCTGTCTCTTCAAGGCTTCCGTACGCCACTGCTGTCTTACCCTCTTCAGTGCATGAAGTGACGACATATACTCCGGTTACAGATGAGATATATCCGAGTAGTTTTCTGATTGAGAAAGGAAAACGTTTTGCCTGATACAGCGGAACCATGTAAATTCTTTCATCATCATCTTTCTCCAGTGAGATTCCGCTCTTGGCCATCAGTTCTTTCGCTTTTCTTATCGCTTCAGACGCTTCGTTCTCGAACGGGGAAGAGGAGAGTGCCAGGAGTTTTCTGATTTTGTCTTTCTTCTCATTGCTGTCTGTCAGCGTGGTACGTACATGGCTCTTTTCGAAATCCGGATCAACTCCGAGGATACGGCAGCAGGTTCTGAACTGTGAGGAATGCCCGGAGAGCGTGCCATGCAGGTTGTAGTCGAGTGCATGTGCAAGTTCGTGCAGGAATATGTTCTGCACTGTAGTGCTGTCGCACTCGAGTGCGATTTTTTCGGAGATGACTATCAGCAGGGACTGAGAGGAGAAATACCCAAGCCGCTCTTCTTCGAGAGAGGGCGCGACAATAATGTTCCTGAAAAGCGGGGTATGTATAATCCCGGCCTCGGACAGTTCGTCCTCCTTTGCCTTCCCGAGAGCTTTCAGCAAGGCTTCTGTCCTGTCAGTTTTTAGACTTCTGAGCCTGATTATCCGTTCCACGCTGTAATCATTGCTGAAAGACTCCTTGCTTGCAATAGCTGAGGCTATGGACTACGATGGCGCTGTGAAGCGTATATACATAGAGAGCCTTGGCTGTGCCAAGAACCAGGTTGATTCAGAGCTCCTGCTTACATATGCAATGGAGAATGGATACGAGAGAACTGAGGATGTGACAGAAGCTGATGTCATTGTCGTCAATACATGCGGTTTCATTGAAAGTGCCAAGAAAGAGTCAGTGGATACGTTCTTTTCTCTCCATGATGCAAACCCTGATGCGCGTATCATTCTTGCTGGCTGCCTTGCCCAGCGCTATGGGCATGATATGGATCTTGAAGAAGCTGATGCTATATTCGGCAACAGGGACCTGTCGCTCTTTCCAGATGTGCTGGAAGGGCGGGAGAAGCTGCTCATTCCAGAGTATCCAGATCCTGAGAGAGAGCGTGATGACAGAAAGGTTCTGCTGAATTATCCGGGATCGGCATATCTGAAAATCAGTGAGGGTTGTAATCACAGATGCTCTTATTGCGCTATCCCTGTCATCCGCGGTTCTCTTCGGTCCCGCCCGATGGACAGAATCATCGCAGAAGCGAAACGTCTGATTGCTTCCGGCATTTATGAAATAAATATTGTCGCACAGGATCTCGGTGCATATGGAACTGATGATGGAGAACCTTCGCGATTTGTTGAACTGATGGATAAACTTTCTTCCCTTGAGGGGGACTTTGTGCTGAGGATGCTTTATATACATCCGGACACATTCCCATCCGGGCTTATTGAGCTCTGTCAGGAAAGAAAGAAGATCCTTCCATATTTCGATATCCCGTTCCAGCATGCTGACCCAGTTGTGCTGAAAGCGATGAAGAGGACGGGCAATCCGGAGATTTATCTTGGATTAATCAATCGTATCAGGACAGCGCTTCCGGAGGCTGTCATCCGCACAACGCTGATGCTCGGCTTCCCGGGAGAGGACAGGAAAGCTTTTGACACTCTTCTTGATTTTGCAGAGAATGCTTCGTTCGACTGGATGGGCTCATTCCTTTATTCCCGCGAAGAGGATACCCCCGCTTATGATATGCGTGGCGAGGAGGAGCATGAGAAGGCTCATGACAGGGCATCGCGCTGGCAGAAGGAACTTGAGAAGCTGCAGGAGCGTATCACGGCAGAGCGTCTTGAACGCTTCGTCGGAAAGGAATACACAGCACTTATTGAAGAGAAAATCGAGGGAGAGGACCTCGCTATCGGAAGGATCTATGCAGAGGCCCCGGATGTTGATGGCCTGACTGTGATCATGGGGCGTGGTATGGAGCCTGGTGACAGAGTGAGGGTCGGTATTACCAGAACACGCGGTGTTGATCTTGAAGGAGTCCTGATTGACTGATCTGACAGCACTTAATCCAGAGCAGAGGGAAGCTGTTCTGGACTTTGATCATAATCTTCTTATCCTTGCATGCGCAGGTTCTGGCAAGACACGCACAATAACATCTAAAATCGCTTATGCAATCGAGAATGGCATTTATAAGCCTTATCAGATACTGGCTGTGACATTCACAAACCGGGCCGCAGGGGAGATGAGGGACAGAGTCGAATCCATGCTTCCTGATACAGATCTTTCGGGACTGGAGATGCGTACTTTTCATTCATTCGGGGCTTATGTGCTCCGCCGCTATGGCTCTCTTGTTGGATTGTCTCCGGATTTCTGCATCTATGATGATGCGGATTCGCTTTCACTGCTTGATACAGTCTCAGCACTGGACAAGAAATCGCTGAGAGAAGTTGTAAAAGCAATATCAAATGCAAAGGACAGAGGTCTTACTCCGGATTCTCCCGGTCTTGCAGGCATTCTTCCTGACTATGATTTCTCCACGCTTTTCAGAAAGTATGAAGAGGCTCTGGCGCTTTCAGGGAATGCGGACTTCGCGGATCTTATATCAAAGCCGACTGAGATAATGCGCTCTCACCCGGAAGCGGGGGATGCAATACGCAACCGTTTCAGGATGATCCTTGTTGATGAGTATCAGGATTCGAACAGGATGCAGTTTGAGTTCCTGCAGAGCCTTATCGGAGAACGCACACAGCTTGTTGTTGTCGGAGATGATGATCAGTCAATCTACTCATTCCGTGGTGCTGATATCACAAACATACTTACATTCACATCATCGTTTGCGAATGTGCGAGAGATCAAACTGGAAAAGAATTATCGTTCCACATCGGAAATTCTTGCAGCGGCCGGTTCCCTTATTGCTCATAATAAGGAGCGTCACAAGAAAGAGCTTATCAGCGCAGAGGGACTTCAGGGGCCTAAGCCGTCTGTGATGTTCAGTGTGTCTGGACGGTCGGAGGCGGAACGTATCGCCAATCTCATCCTTAATCTCAGTGATTACGATGATACAGCTGTGCTGTACCGCACAAATGCGCAGTCACAGGCGTTTGAGCAGGCCTTCACAGACCGGCGTATACCTTATAAAGTCATCGGAGCTCTCCGCTTCTATGAGCGAGAGGAAGTCAAGGACGGGCTTTCAATTCTCCGCTTGCTGATGAACCACAGGGACATTGTCAGTTTCCGCCGTATTATAAACAAGCCGGCAAGAGGACTTGGAAATGCAAAGGTCGATAAGATTCTTTCATTCTCTGAGGATCTTCTGGAGGCAATGGAGAGTTTTGCGGCAACCACTTCAGGATCCCTTCACAGCAATACAATGATATTCCTCACCGCATGGAAGAATGCTGAGAAGAGACTTTCTGATGATGAGAATCTTGGGGATGTCCTCAATAAAGCTCTGGAAGAGTTCCAGATTTATGACCTGTATAACAAAGAGCCTGACAGGGCAGTGCGGAAGACGAAAATCGAGAACCTTGGCCAGCTCGTTGCCGTTCTTTCAGAATCCGGAAGCGGCAGAGAATCCCTTTCCTTGTTTCTGGAAAAGCTTACTCTCGACACAACCACGCTTGGCAGCCATGATCCTAGGGATGATGAAGGTGTAACGCTGATGACGATGCACAATACGAAAGGGCTGGAATTCAAGAGGGTTTTCGTTGTCGGCATGGAAGATGAGATTATCCCAGGGCGTTGTACTGAGACAGAGAGGGAGACGGAGGAGGAGCGGCGGATACTATACGTTGCAATGACCCGTGCGCGCGAGAATCTCTATCTTTCATTCGCTGGACAGCGCAATATGTGGGGCCGTGTTGATTACCATACTCCTACAAGATTCTTCTCAGAAATTCCCCAGTCACTCCTCTCTGGTGATACAGGTTATATGACAGGGCGCCCCAGAATGTCTGCGATGGGCTTTGTCGGTTCTCAGATCACACCGCGCCACCGCAGTGAATATGTGGAGAACACACCTTCCTGGGCAAGTGGTATCAGCATAAAAGAGAAACGCGAGCCAAAACCACGCGAAGAAATCAATAAGAAGAATACCTTCTCAGTTGGAGACAAAGTCAGAAGCGCTAATTATGGGACAGGAGTCATTGAGGAGATTGAACTGAAAGACAACGGCAACAGAGTGCTTGTCATCCAGTTCAAAGGCAAGAAGGCTAAATTCATAGAAGCTTTCGCAGCTCTTGAAAAGCTCTAAAAGGTATCTTTACAAGGAGATGCCTTCTTCGATATAATGCAATTCCGTGCGTGTAAACGCATCCTCTCGCATGAGTGGAAGATGCAGGATATTCTCAGGAATTCGTCATCTCCTCGGAGCCGAAGAGCAATCTTCAATGAAACTTCCTTTCCCCCGGGAACTCCAGAGCGGTGTCAGAGCCTAAGGATTCGGTGACCTGTTTCTTTCCGGTCCATACGCCGGATCGATGCGTCCCTGTAAGGAGCTTTGCCCGGAAAGGGAGAGGCATGGCCTTAGAGAAAATGATTGAAGGTTGAGTTTATGAAGACTATTTTCATTAAACCGCAGTCGATTGAGAGAAAATGGTATCTCATCGATGCAGAGGGAAAGCCGCTCGGAAGAGTAGCAGCAGAAGCTGCATTCCTTCTCAGAGGCAAGAACAAGGCAGAGTACGTTCCACACCAGGAAATTGGTGATTACGTAATCATCATCAACGCAGCCAAGGCTAAAGTCACCGGCAACAAGATGGCAGATAAGATTTACTATCGCCATTCAATGTATCCAGGCGGACTCAAGGCTGAGCCGTATGGAAAGATGGTAGCACGCAAGCCCACTTATCCGATGGAGCACGCTGTAAAGGGAATGCTTCCTAACAACAGACTTGGAAGAAAGCTCTTCAACAACGTGAAGATCTATGCAGGTGCAGAGCACCCGCACATGGCACAGCAGCCGATTGCTGTTGAAATTTAAGGAGAGGCGAGATGGCTACCAAGAAAGAAGATAATAAGTCAATCAACCTCGGCCACGGTGTTGGACGCCGCAAGACTTCCGTTGCAAGAGTTTATCTCAGAGATGGTAACGGCCAGGTGAAGATCAATGGAAAGAAGCTCGAGGAGTATTTTGTTGATGCAATCAATGCAGCAAAGGTTCTCCAGCCATTTGAGGTTACAGAGACTACTGGAAAGTATGATCTTGTAATCACAGTCTGTGGTGGTGGTATCTGCTCACAGGCAGAGGCTTGCAGACATGGTCTTGCAAGAGCTCTTGTCGACTATGATGCAGATCTGCGCCCTGCACTTCATGCAGCTGGTCTCATGACAAGAGACTCCAGAATGGTCGAGAGAAAGAAGTATGGTCAGAAGGGAGCAAGAAGACGCTTCCAGTTCTCCAAGAGATAAAAGCTTCTTCTCTGCAGAACAGAATGGTCGGCTAATCACCGGCCATTTTCTGTATACACATGATTTATGGTTTTAAGCATGCAAGAGGCGCTACGTGGACACCGTCCGGTCTGGTGTAGGCGGCATTCTTTGCAGTAATGACCAGCAGGAATGAGGGCTCCCGCATGTACGTCGTGTCGATTATCGCTGCAAGAGATTTCAGATGATCTGCAGCTGAATCGATATCACTTTGCCGTCCGAGCTTAATTTCGATAAGCCCGTATCGCCCATTTCTGAGATGGATGACTGCGTCTGCTTCAAGTCCGTTGCTGTCACGATAATGATAGAGTGTCCCATTCATTGATGAGGCATAGACAGCAAGATCTCTGTCGCATAAGGATTCGAAGAAGAGGCCAAATGTTTTTAAATCATTTATCAAGTCTTCAGGTCCCAGCCCCAGAGCTGCTACTGCAATTGACGGATCACAGAACTGACGTGTAGGTGTTGCCTGAATTCTTGCCTTTGATCTTATGTTCGGATTCCAGGCAGGAATGTCATCAATGACGAACAGTTTTTTCAGAGCTTCATAGTATCTGTCAAAAGTCTTCTCTGAGAAAGTGTCTGTACCCACATCTTTCCTGATCAGTGCTTTTGTGGCAGCTGTGCTCAGGTGCCTTGAATATGACTGTATCAGACGCTGTAATGTATTAGTTGAGTAATCTCCGTTGACTGCTTTTGCAAAATCTGTGTTTACGAGTTGTGTGTAATAGTCATAAGCCTGTTCGAGTGCTATATCTGGATCAAGTCCAATGGCTTTGGGCCATCCTCCTCGGCACAGATAGTATGCATAGTCCTGAAGAGTTTTCCCAGACACGGAAGCTATACTCTTTCCCTCAAACAAATCGGACAGGGAAACACTTCCATCAGAATCCTCTGATTCATACAAAGACATAGTATTCATTCGCATTGTAGTGATTCGTCCTATTCCAGAATGATGTATTTCCAATTTTGCTTTCTCATCAACAGGTGAGACAGAGCCTGTTAATATGAACTGCCCGAATTTGTCCCTCCTGTCCACTTCGTTTCTGACAGCATCCCAGAGAATCGGGGCTTCCTGCCATTCATCAATAAGCAATGGGGGATCTTTCGCAAGTAATGTTGAGGCTGAAGTGTATGCCAGTGCAATGTCCTGTTCCCTTGTTTCGGTATTTTGCAAGTGTATTGTTGATTTTGCATATCTGGTACATGTGGTTGACTTTCCACACCATTTAGGGCCCTCCACAAGAACAGCCCCTTTTGATCCGAGCTTGAAGGACAGTGTTTTATCAGCTATTCGGGAAAGATATCTTATCATATGTTTATTTTATGTATTGTAAGGTTTTTTGTCAAACGACTCCCTGTTTTGCAGACGTTTGACTCCCTATTTTGCAGACATTTGACTCCTTATTTTGCAGGCATTTCGCTCCCTATTTTGCAGATGGTTGCTAATTCAGCAGCAATCTTCTGGTGTCTTGAGGAAGTTTTGAGTAGTATTGACACATGGATGCATATGACCGGGCATTAAGACTCCTTTCTATAAGAGAACATACAGAGAAAGAGCTTCGAGCAAAACTTTCTGAAAGGGAATGCACGAGCGATGATATTGATAATGCAATCTTCCGGCTTAAAGAGGAGGGAAGTCTTTCTGAGAAGCGTTTTGCAGAAAGCTTCATCCGTTCCCGGTTGAGAAAGAACCCGGAAGGTAAGAGCATTCTACGTATGCGGCTTAAGGAAAAGGGAACACCTTTTCAGATTGCAGATGAAGCTTTATCAGAAGCCTGGGATAATGAAATCTATCTCAAGCCGCTGTCTCTTTACCTCGACAGCCTTATAAGAAAGAAAGGAAGGGAGGGCGCTAGAATTGCCCTCCTCAGAAAAGGTTTCAGGGAGAATGAAATCAGAGAAGCATTATCACTCCTTGATTCCGATCTCAGTGAATGAGAATGAATCAACATCGAAGAGTCCGCAGTCTGTGAGCTTTAATGATGGGATGACAGGAAGTGCCATAAAGCACAGCGTCATGAATGGGTCAATTGCCTTATTCACTCCGAGTTCTTTTTCCGCCGTCTCATGCATGTCATCAAGACACTTCGTGACTTCCGCAAGCGGCAGATCTGTCATGAGTCCTGCAATCTCAAGGCGGTGAGTTCCCAGTTCTCTTCCATCTTTGAACATCGTTATTCCGCCACCGATTGAAATAAGCTTCTCAACAGCTCTTGCCATGTCATCATCATTATCGCCAATGACTATGATATTATGCGAATCATGTGCAATCGAAGTGGCTACTGCCCCGTGCTTCATCCCATAGCCTCTGATGAGTGCAGTTGCTGCATTCCCTGTTCCGTGATGGCGTTCTATCACAGCAAGTTTCAGTATGTCTTTGTCGTTCTCGTGAATCCATTCACCATCATCGCCGCGTCTTATCCATGCATCTCCGTTTCCTGTGACAACGCCACCGGGAATGATGTCTATGACACGGACATGATCAGAGCCAGGTTTCAGAGAAAGCTTGGCTTTAGAGAAATCCTTCACATCCATCCTTCCTGACACGTGTTCCGGTGTTGTATGTGGTGCTTTGGCGATGATCCTTCCTTCCTCTGCAACTTTCCTTCCTTTTATGAATACCATTTCAGGCGTAATGCCATTTGTGATATCTTTTGCAAGAATCAGGTCTGCGCGCTTTCTGGGTGCAACCATGCCTCGGTCGGAGAGATGGTAGCAAATCGCAGCATTTAGTGTTGCCATCGCTATTGCAGTCAGAGGCTCAAGTCCATTCTTTATTGCCAGTGATACGCCATAATTCACATGACCGTCCCTGACAATGGACTGCGGTTGCCTGTCGTCTGTGCAGAACAGGATACGGCTGGAATTCTTTTCTGTGACGCCCGGGAGAAGCTGCAGTACATTCTTGCATGCAGTTCCTTCGCGGAGCATCACATACATGCCTTTGCGCACCTTATCATGAAGTTCCTCCGGTGTCTCGCATTCATGGTCAGTGGTTATGCCCGCAGCTGCATACCCGTCGAGAGCCGGTCCCGTAATCGATGGAGCATGCCCGTCAATGTTCTTGTTTCTTTTATAAGCTTCCTCAAGCTTCGCCATCACAGTGCCGTCGGCAGAGGCGACCCCTGGATAATTCATCATCTCTCCAAGTCCTGGAACTCTCGGATTGTCTATATATTCTGCGATCTCTTCTGCGTTCAATATTGCTCCTGAATGCTCAAAAGGTGTGGCCGGAACACAGGATGGGAACATCAGAAACACTGAAAGAGGAATATTCTCTGAAGCTTTAAGCATGTATGACATGCCATCAAGTCCAGTCACATTGCAGATTTCGTGAGGATCGGCTATGACTGTTGTCGTTCCGCAGGGAATCACAGCATCTGAGAATTCAGAAGGAGATAGGTGAGATGACTCTATGTGGCAATGAGCATCGATGAATCCTGGAATGAGATAGCGTCCGGCGGCATCTATTTCTTCTTTTGCTTTCCTGCAGCCGTCAAAGCCTGCTATCATGCCATCAAGTATGTAAACATCTGCTTTGAACACTTCCTTGTTGCATACATCTGCAACCTGAGCGTTTCTTATGACGAGATCGCACTGGATGCGTCCCTGAGCAGCATCAATAAGTCTTGAAACGGATTCTTTATTCATTCAGCGCCTCCATATTCAGTCTAAGTCAGTTTTATGGATGTGGCAAACTGAATCGGAGAATCTGCATTCTGTGCAGAAAAGGATGATGAAAAATTGAGTATCGCTCAGAAAAGAAGAACCCCAGCCTTGCCGGCTGGGGAATGGTTCAGATTAAATCATCAAGGTGCTGAAGACGCCTCATGTCATATTCTCTGAGCTGGTTTGTAAGCGTATTCGGATCGTTGAACTTCTTCTCCCTGTGCTTGTTGAAGATAAGATAGAGAGTCGGGGAGAGAAGCAGTGTGAGGAACGCGCCAGTGATGATACCTCCTGTGAATGTGAGAGCCAGAGGCTGCATCATCTCCGAGCCTTCTCCAGGGAAGAACGCCATCGGAATCATACCAAGAATCGTGGTAAGTGTTGTCATCAGAATTGGTCTGAGACGTCCATATGCCGCCTGCAGACAAGCCTGCTTTACAGGTACCTTCTGCTCGACAAGACGGTTGATGCAGTCAACGAGAACAATACCGTTGTTAACAACTGTACCGATAAGAGCAACGATGCCGACAATGCTGAAGAGCGAGAACTGCTGTCCCATGAAAACGTGGATCCAGATAACACCGATCATCAGCAGAGGTATTGTTGCGAAGATGATGAGAGGATCAATCAGCGACTCGAACTGAGCTGCCATGACAGCATAAACCAGGAAGAGTGCAAGAGCGATGACCATTATCATTGTCGGCAGGTATTCAAGGAATGTTGACATTTCTCCTGACTGCTCAAGCGTTACGCCCTCTGGAAGAACCAGATGCTCCTCAAGCGCTTTGTCGACAGCCTCCTGGACTTCGTTTGCTGCGTATCCTTCCATGATTGTGGCGGAGACTGTGTTTATACGTTCCTTGTTTTCCCTCATGATGGAACGAGGTGCTGTACCTTCTACGAGATCCGCGACAGCATCAAGACGTACAGTTCCTCCTGTCGTGGTCGGTACCTGCAGTGCTTCGAGGTCTTCAATAGTCTGCATCTGGTCTTCATCGACTTTCACGACAAGGTCATATGTCGTATCAGTATCGAAAGTGGAGATCTCAGTTGCTGTGATACCTGTAAGAGCGGCCTGTACAGTTGTCATCAGATTGCTCATTGAGACGCCGAGGTCCTGTGCTTTCTGCTGGTCGATGACAATTGAGTACTTCGGTGCGCCGTTGTCGATATCTGAATCGATATTCTCGACCTGTGGTACATATGTATGGAGGATGTCCATGATATCGTTTGCGACATCATATGCCTGCTCTGTATTGTTTGAGTGGATTGTGACACTGATGCCGGAGCCCGTCATTGAACGTGCATTTGAGAAGAGCCACGGCGCTTCAGGATTCTCGTTGAGGAGAGGTCTGAGCATGTTCTGGATATCAATCATGGAATATTTCTGTGATGTGATATCAGGAAGGTCTATTTCAATGGAGCCGGTATTGGATGATCCGACTTCTGTGAGAATTGACTCATAGCTGTCTTCCGGAAGCACCGCCAGAACTTTCTTCTCCATCTCGAAGACATATTCCTTTGTCACATCCTGCGTCGTGCCTGCTTCAAGCGTGAGATTCAGCGTGACTGAATCATCTGTTGTCGACGATGGGATGAGGGAGATTCCGAGGTCCCCGAACTTTATGACTGACACAATAAGGAGCAGAACAAGCAGAAGGATGAGGAGGAACTTCCTGTTGAGGAAGAAGTTCAGTGTTTTTACATATGCGTTCCTCATGCGGAGTTCTGCATTGTTCATAGCGTTGTCAATCATTCTCAGCGGTTTCCACCTGAGCGGTTTCTGAGTTCTTGTGTTGAGCTTGAGAATAGAACCGCAGAGCGCAGGAACAAGCGTTACAGCTACAAAGAGCGATGAGAAGAGCGAGATACAGACTGTGATGACCAGATCCTGGAACATGATACCTATCATGCCAAGGTCATACTTGTAGATGAGGATAGGTACGAATACACAGATTGTAGTAAGTGTGGAAGCACAGATAGCTGTGAACATGTTCTTGCTTCCGAGAATAGCTGCAACTGCGCTTTTCTCTCCTCTCTGCCTGAATGTATAAGTGTTCTCCAGAATAATAATTGAGGCATCAACTGTCATTCCTATGCCGAGGATAAGACCAGACATACTCATAGCGTTGACAGACATGCCTGTCACTGACATCAGCATGAGCGTGATGAGAATACAGATAGGCATCGAAAGGGATATGATGAGAGTCGCTTTGAAACCGCGGAGGAACACGAAGATGATCGCAGCAGCCAGAATGACACCCTGGATAGCGGAGTTGACAACCTCATCCATCGTGTCGGTAATCATTTCTGTGGAATCTCTCTGGATTTCAAGTGTCAGGCCCTCAGGAAGCTCTGCCTGAATCTCCGGAAGTGCCTCCCTCACAGCTTTTGCGACTGTTGTCTCGTTGCTGTCGGACTCATTCGATACATTGATTGTGACAATCTCATTGCCATCGAGGTAGGTGAGACGGCCGCCAGTTCTTGTCGTCTCAATAACATCTGCGACATCCTGAAGATAAATAGGCGTGCCTTTCCCTGTGTAGCCTACAATTGTCTCCTTGATTTCATCGAGTGTCATATAGCGGGCATCTGTGGTTATCTGGTAATTCATGCCACGCTGCGTGATTTCCCCTCCTGTGCTCTGCATGTTGCGGGCTGCTATCATGGAGGAAATCTGGGAGATTGTTATACCATAAGCCTCAAGTCTGTTCGGGTCAACATCTACTCTGTATTCAAGTGGTGAGCCGCCATAGACATTTACCTGGGAAACTCCCTCAACACGCTCAATAAGCGGCTGGATTGTGTTTTCAGCGATGTACTGCAGCTCTGCTTCTGTTCTGTCGCCAGTGAGCGTCAGACGCATGATGGATCCCGATCCCATTGAATCGAAGCGGATTACTGTAGGATTCTCTGCCCAGTCCGGAAGGCGCCTGGACATCATTGATGTGATGGAGTTCACATCCTCTGCAGCCTCATCAAGGTCTGTGCCGTAGTCAAACTGCAGGATGACCATGGACATGCCTTCTCGGGATACTGATGTGATTGTATCCAGATTCTGCAGGGAATTGAGGGCATCTTCCATTGTTTCCGTAACCTGCAGCTCAACTTCTTCAGGACCTGCATCGTTGCAGCTGACCATGACTGAGATTACAGGCAGGTCAACATCCGGGTAGAGTGCAAGGTCAAGGCGTGGCAGGAAGACGATACAGATGACGCAGATCAGAAGATAGACCATTGTCATGAATACAGGACGTCTTACTGATAATTCTGACAGTGTCATTTAGTTCTCCTGATTTACGACGCTGATGGCTGTGCCATCCATTACGTTTCCTGCTGTTATAACCATATCGCCTTCTGAAAGGCCTGAAGTTATAACAGTCTCTGTTCCGTTTGTACTGCCTGTTGTTACTATGACACGGCGCGCTGTGCCGTTATCTGCAAGGTAGACAATATCATCGCCAAGGTATGTGTCGAGCGCCGATTCAGGGACGATGAGTGCATCATCGATGTGCTCTGTCTCGAGATTCAGGCGGATATACATACCTTCCTTGAGGCCAGTCGTGTCGCCTGTGAGCTCAATCTCGATTTCAGAGGAGCGTGTCACTGAATCAACAGTCGGAGCGATGTATGTAAGTGTTCCGGTGTAGAGTCTGCCAGGGTAGGCTACCGTTTCCATTGTAGCGCTCATTCCTTCTGCAATCGTGCCGAGGAATTTCTCAGGGACAGAAGCTTCTACAACCAGGTCTGAAGTGCCTGCTACTGTGATAATCGGCTGCGATGCAGAGACTGTCTGTCCGACTGCGACTGGAATGTCATTCACGATACCATCCACTTTTGCGATGACCGGGCTTATCTTGTAAGAAGCACCGGGACGGGATGGGTCTACATATGCGATGGTATCACCAGCTTTTGCGCTGTCACCGCGTGAGACAAGAATTTCTGTTACTGTACCGGTTGTCGAGATATCAGGGTAGACTGCGATGCTGTCTCCTGATCGTTTTACTTCTCCATTCAGGCGTGATATACGTACGAAATCCTTTATAGCTGCAGGCTCTGCGGAGACGTTTACAGATGATGTGAGATTCTCCGCAACAGGTGCTGACAGTGCCTGTCCTGATGATTCAGAGTACATCCTGAAAATGATGAATGCTGCAAGCACAATGCAGATTGCAAGCAGTATGATTGTGATAATCTTGTTGAACTTGCTTGGAGCAGTTGTTTTTGCGAGCTTTTCGAAATCTGGCTCTTCGACTGTTTTCTTCTGTTCGTCGCTCATTTTATACTGTTTCCTTTTCCATTAGAGGATATGTTTCCTGCAGTTCCTGCAGTGTGATGCCAAGAGTATTGGCGAGACTATATGATGAGAGGAGATGACCTAGACGTGCTGAAAGCAGATTATTCTGCGCATTGAGAAGCTGCGTTCTGCTTTCAGAAAGATCGCTTGCTGACAGAAGTCCGGCATTATATGACTCTTCAGCCAGTTTGTATGAGTGTTCTGCAATCTCAAGGTTTGTCTCAAGCATTGAGAGACTCGACTGCTGCTGCTCGATCGTCATTGAGCTTTCCCTGATGCTGCTAAGGAGTGTGTTCTGCGCATCCTGCAGAGCAAGAGCCATCTGCGTGACAGCATCTTTTGAGTTCTTCTTCAGAACATCAGCACTGCTTCCAGGAATATAGGAACTGAGAGGAATCGAGACAGTGACAGATCCTGTAAGGGAATGTGTGTCTGTTCCATATTCTCCTGCCTTGCGAAGCGTTATGCCACTCATTGTCGTATTTTCTGTGGAGACTCCACCGAGGTATGTGTACCTGATGCTTGCGGAGACTGTCGGCATGTACTGGTTCAGAGACATTTCCTTTGCAGTATTCTCTGCTGTCGAGAGTGCATTCCGTGCTTCTCTGATAGCCTGTGTTGCCTCACTGTATTCAGCAAAGAGCTCTTCTGCTGGAGGAAGGCTGAGAAGGACTGTCTCTGGAAGCTCCTCTGTCTGGAAATCTTCAGTCAGTCCAGTCATTGCCTTAAATGATGCCATTGCAAGCGCTTTGTTGTTTTCCGCTTCTCTCAGTGTCAGCTCTTTATTGTGAAGTTCAAGCTCTGCATATGAGAGGGTGAGTTCGTCGACTATGCCTGCATCATACATCTCTACAGTTGACTCATAGCTTTCCTTTGCGCTTTCGAGTGCTGTTCTAGCGTTTGCAGCAGTTATGTCATAAGTTGCAAGCGTCCAGTAGGAAGATGTGATTAGCATCTCAATAGAATCATAGGCATCCTCATAATCCAGTGCCGCAGCTTCCTTTGAAAGGCGCCTTGCTGCTCCTCCTGTGATTTTAGAACCTGTCAGTGTGTACTCGAAATTCGCAGAGGCTCCCAGAGTAAGGCCGAATCCGTTGAATTCGGTTTTGTTTTTTATTGAAGTGGGAAAAGAATAGCCTGTGTCTGCGGTGGCCGAAAGACCGAATGTCGGGAGATAATCCTTGACATAGTTGTTCTCATTCCTGATTTTCTGGTTCAGTGAAATCGCTGCCTGTTTAAGCGTGATGTTGTTCTCTGAAGCTGATTCGATGGCTTCGTCAAGAGTAACAACAGGGAGGCTTTCCGCGCCAAGCGGCAGTGCCAGTACCAGCAGAACCAGAAGTTTTGGTAGGATCTTCATAGGTTTCTGTCTCCTTAGTGTCTGTATGAATGATGAGCCCCCTTTGCTCATCAATGACTACACTGAGGATGCTAATGGATTTTCTGCTGCTCTGTAACTAGCTTAATCTGTTGTTTTTGTGTGGTTTTTGATTTATTTACATCTGATTCAGAATAATGCCACCTATGCATGTTACAAAGGTGGCATTTGTTGTATCAGTGCATTCTGAAATCATCGAAGACAAGACAGCTTGATTGTCTGTCCAGGAACAGTGCGCACTCTGTTCTCCTTCTGATTGATGCGGCAGGGGATGAGGGGGATATGTCGTCGAAGATACAGGACGCCACAGCCTTTGCTTTTCTCTGGTCAGGGCATGCGCAGATGATGTGACGCGATGTGAGTATTTCGAATACAGACATTGTGATAGCTTTTCCAGGAACCTCATCGATTGTGTTGAACCAGCCTTCTCCTACCTGCTGTCTTCTTGATCTTCTCTCAAGATCCACGGCGATGTAGGGATTTCTTGTATCGAAATCCGCTGGTGGATCATTGAATGCCAGATGTCCGTTCTCGCCGATGCAGATGAAGACCACGTCCAGAGGGTATTCCTTCATAAGCTCGTTCATTTCCCTGAGTGTTGATTTGTAATCTGCTTTGCGTGAGATAGGATGGAATGATCCTATTGTTGGCAGATAATTAAGGAAGTTTTCCTTCAGGAATGTCTCAGATGAGGCTTTATGCCCATCAGGCAGCCCTACAAACTCATCAAGCAGGAAGACATTGACCTTGTCCCACTCAAGCTCTTTTGTCCTGAGTGAAGAGAGCATTTCCAGCTGGCTGGAACCTGTGACGAATGCAATATTAGCTCTTCCGAGCTTTTCAATTGATGATTTGATGCAGTGCCTTCCAAGTGAGGCGGCCTGCTGTCCGAGTTCAATCTTGTTCTCGCAGATGGTGATACGCATAAGCTTTCTCCTGACTGTGACTATATTAACTTTGTTAATTTAGCACAATGACATATTTTCTGCTTTACTTATAAGCGCGCATCGTCTAAAACACTAGTATATTAGAATAGAATAGTGGATAAAAGGAGTGGACAATCTATGCAGATGACAATGAGGTGGTTTGGCGACAAGTTCGATTCCGTCAAACTCTGGCAGATCAGACAGGTTCCAGGTGTGACTGGAGTAATCACGACACTATATGATATCCCGGCGGGAGAACTATGGCCGATTGAGCGCATCCAGGCACTGAAGAAAGAAGTGGAAGATGCAGGGCTTACGATTGCAGGTATCGAAAGCGTGAATATTCATGATGACATCAAGATCGGCAAGCCATCTAGAGATAAGTATATCGAGAATTACATCCAGACACTGGAGAATCTCGCCAAGTGTGATATCAAGCTGGTGTGCTATAACTTCATGCCTGTCTTTGACTGGACACGCACAGATCTGGCTAAGATGCGCCCGGATGGGGCAACTGTTCTTGCTTATGATCAGAAGGTTGTCGATTCAATTGATCCTCAGACATTCTTCGATCAGACCAATGACAATTCCAACGGATATGTGATGCCGGGCTGGGAGCCGGAGAGACTTTCAAAGGTCAAGGAGCTTTTTGAGGCTTATAAGGATGTCGATGAGGAGACACTCTTCAATAATCTTGTTTACTTCCTGAAAGCTATCCAGCCAGTATGTGAGAAGTATGGCATCAAGATGGCTATCCACCCGGACGATCCGGCTTGGCCTGTATTCGGACTTCCGAGAATCATCACATCCAAGGAGAAGATTCTCCGCGTCATGAAAGCTGTTGATTCCCCGTTCAATGGACTTACATTCTGTGCCGGATCATTTGGTTCCAATCCGAACAATGATCTTCCTGGAATCATCCGTGCGCTTCCTGGGCGCATTCATTTCGCCCATGTAAGAAACCTCCATCATTTCGCACCTGGTGTATTCGAGGAGGCTGCCCATCTCTCGTCCGATGGATCTTTTGACCTCTATGAGATGGTCCGCGCACTTTATGAGACAGGTTTCGATGGTCCTATCAGACCGGATCATGGAAGAGCAATCTGGGGAGAGGTTTCAATGCCTGGCTATGGACTCTATGACAGAGCTCTTGGCGCTGAATATATCCTCGGTCTGTGGGAAGCTGTGGAGAAGAGTGAGAAGAGGCTTGGTAAATGAGACGCACTTCAAGTGAGACAATCTATGACGATCTCAAAGATGATATCATCTTCCTTCGTCTGAAACCGGGAGAGGAGATTTCCCAGGATGCGATATCCGAGAAATTCGATGTTTCCCGTTCTCCTGTGCGCGACGCGCTTATGCGTCTGCGCTCAGAGGGGCTTGTCGTCATGCGCCCTCAGCGCGGTTGCTGGGTGTCTAAGATTGATATTTCACGTGTGGATGATGAGTGCTTCTTCCGCCTTGCGCTTGAGAAGAGCGTCATTGACCGCTACAGGGAATTCATGAAGGCATCTGATATCACGAGACTGGAGTATTTCATTGCTCTGCAGAAAGAAGCAGCTGCTGCAACGGACGCAGTTGCTTTCTATAACGCAGATGATGACATGCATTCCATATTCTTCGAGGCAACAGGACTGACACGTATCTGGCAGCTTATTCTCAGGGAGACAGGAAACCATCGCAGAATGAGAATTCTCAGCATGGGGTCGCGGGATGTGCTTGAAAAGAATATCGCGCAGCATGAGGAGCTTGTCCAGGCTCTGAGGCTCAAGGATTTCCCGCTTGCTGTGACACTGGAGACAGAGCATCTCTCGAAGCTTAAGTATGAGACAGATGTGATTATTGAATCGCACCCGGAGTATTTCACGAACAGGAAAGCGGATGCCTGATTACAAGGTGGGATTCCCCACCTTATGGAGGAAAACATGAAACTCAGCAACGAGGGGCTGAAATGCTCCTCTTGGAAGGAAAAGGGCTACAAGCTCTTTGATTATGATCGCAATGAGCTGGTCAGAAAGACACATGATGCCCCTGTCTGGGTGCATTTTGGAGCAGGAAACATCTTCAGAGGTTTCCCGGCAAGACTTCAGCAGGAACTGATTGAGAAAGGACTGGCAGATAAAGGTATTATCGTCGGTGAGGGCTTCGATTACGAAATCATCAGCGATATCTACAACAAGTATGACAATCTCACGCTGCTTGTGACTCTTAAGGCAGATGGTTCTATCGATAAAGAAGCAGTAGGAACTGTAACAGAGGCCTATCCTTGTGATTACACTCCCTCTGATGCCTGGAACCGTTTCAAGGAAATCTTCTCATCCCCATCCCTGCAGATGATTTCTTTCACAATTACAGAGAAGGGCTATGCACTCAAGAGTCCTGCCGGAGAGTATTTCCCTGGCTATGTGAAAGATTTCGAGGCAGGTCCTGGCAAGGGATCGATGTTCCTTTCACGCCTCACGGAGCTGCTTCTCTGCCGTTACAATGCAGGTAAACTTCCACTTGCGGTTGTCTCGATGGATAACTGTTCACACAATGGAGAGAAGATTGAAGCTGCTATCACATCAATTGCTGCAGAATGGGTGAGGAGAGGCTATGTAGAGCAGGGTTTTGCAGATTACATCGCTTCTGACAAGGTCTCGTTCCCATGGTCGATGATTGACAAAATCACACCGCGTCCGGACGCAAGCGTAGCCGGAATGCTTGCATCTGATGGTTATGAGGACACAGATGTCGTGGTCACATCAAAGCATACCTACATTGCGTCGTTTGTGAATGCTGAAGAGTGTGAATATCTTGTCATCGAGGATGATTTCCCCAATGGGCGTCCAGCTCTCGAGAATGCAGGTGTTTATTTCACGGACCGCGAGACAGTGAACAAAGTCGAGAAAATGAAGGTCTGCACATGTCTCAATCCTCTTCACACAGCGCTTGCTGTATTCGGCTGTCTTCTCGGTTATACGCTCATCTCCAAAGAGATGAAGGACGAAGATCTTGTGAAGCTTGTGAAGACAATCGGCTATACAGAAGGGCTGCCGGTTGTAGTTGATCCTGGCATCATCGATCCGAAGAAGTTCATCGATGAGGTCGTGAATGTCCGCATTCCTAATCCGTTCATGCCGGACACGCCGCAGCGTATCGCTACAGATACCTCTCAGAAGCTTTCAATCCGCTTCGGTGAGACAATCAAAGCGTATTGCGCATCTTCTGAGCTTGATGTCAGGAACCTCAAATGCATCCCGCTTGTCTTCGCAGCATGGCTGAGGTACGTCATGGGTACAGATGATGAGGGCAATGCATTCGAACCATCTGCAGATCCTCTTCTTGACTATGCACGTGAAGCTCTCAGCGGCATCACGCTCGGATATACAGGAAGCCTTGATCAGCTCCATGAGATTCTTTCGAACCAGAAGATTTTCGGTGTGAATCTTTATGATGTCGGGCTTGCCGATCTTGTACTTGAATATTTCAAGAGCATGATTGCAGGTCCTGGTGCTGTCAGAGCTACACTCAAGCGCGTCGTTGGCTGATGTACTGCCCCCTGCAGAGGGGGCACAGTTATGTATATGAAAAAGAAGAATTTCCTTTTCGGCAGGGTCAGTGATTATCTCTACCTTGCCATCGGCCCTGCAGTTGCGGCAACAGCTGCCGCATTGTTCTATACACCGGCACGTATCACCGGAGGTGGTGCGACAGGTGTTGGAACGATATTCTATTATCTCTTCGGCTTTGATCAGGGTATTGTCATGATGTGCGTCAACATCCCGCTTATCCTCCTTGGAATGAAGGTCTTCGGGTGGCGCTATGGTATCAAGACTCTTATCGGTTCCATGCTTCTCTCAATCTGGACGACTATAATAGGCAGGGTTACGGAGTATCAGGGGGTGCTTGATACTTCCAATGATATCAACATACTCCTCTCTGCAATCTACGGTGGTGTGCTGATGGGTGTTGGCATCGGGCTTACAATGAAGAGCGGATGCAATACAGGAGGCACAGATATTGTTGCACAGGTCATTGCGCATTACTTCCCTGTATCTGTTGGAAGCGTGGAGTTCATCTTCAATGCAGTTGTCGTTTCCTGTGGCGGTATATTCCTCGGTCTTCAGCCAATGCTTTTTGCAATTATCGCGATGTATCTCTCATCGCAGCTCGTGAATTTCGTTGTGATGAATTTCGGTACTAAGCTTGCGAAATCCGTATACATCTTCTCAGATGAGCACACGCCAGAGATTTCCCGTCGTGTCATAGCCGAACTGCACCATGGAGGCACGACATTCCATGGAACTGGAATCTATACCTCCAAGACGCGCCTGATGCTCCTGGTCATTGTGCCAAACAACCAGATGAATGCCATCATGAAAATCATCCATGATGAAGATCCGAAGGCATTCGTCTTTGTCACTGAGGCTTATGAGGTTCTCGGGCGTGGCTTTGTGCCTCTGAAGAAAGCTGCGGATAAGGATTAATTCCTCTCGCCGCCAATGTGCTTCAGGAACTCATCATAGCCGTCCTTGAGCGTCTCCTCAGGCTCATACTCTTCCAGAGGATAGTGCTCCATGACGAAGTCTATATCCTTGTCGCCTCTGCCTGAGAGGTTGACGAGGATTTTCTTTCCCTTGCCAAGCTCCTTTGCGAGCTTCACTGCATATGCGACAGCATGCGAGGATTCGAGTGCAGGGATGATTCCCTCCATGCGTGAAAGGGCGTAGAAGGCTTCGACAGCTTCCCTGTCTGTGGCTGTTGTGTAATTTACGCGCCCGATAGAATGAAGGTAACTGTGCTGAGGACCGACTCCAGGATAGTCTAAGCCTGAGGCGATAGAGTAGACAGGAAGCGGTTCTCCGTCCTTGTCCTGCAGCACAAGTGACTTGAAACCATGAAGAATACCTACTGTTCCTTTCTGGATTGTCGCCGCATGCTTTCCTGTCTCAAGCCCTTTTCCCGCAGGTTCCACGCCATAGAGAGCGACATCTTTATCGTCGAGGAATGCGGAGAACATGCCCATTGCATTGGAGCCTCCACCGACACACGCAACGATTGCATCTGGCAGTGAGCCTGCGTAGCTCATCATCTGTTCTCTTGCCTCCATGCCTATGATTGACTGGAAGTCGCGTACCATCATCGGAAATGGATGAGGTCCCACAACCGATCCGATGCAGTAAATCTGAGTGACAGGATCCTTGAGATAAGCCTCAAACGCAGCATCTACAGCATCTTTAAGGGATTTAGTTCCCCGTGTTACTGATATGACACGTGCGCCGAGAACTTTCATCCTGGAGACGTTGGGTGCTTCTTTCTTCACGTCAATCTCACCCATATAGATATCGCACTCGAGACCGAGAAGGGCTGCCGCAGTTGCCAGTGCTACACCATGCTGTCCGGCACCTGTTTCAGCGATGACTTTCTTCTTGCCCATATGCTTTGCAAGAAGTGCCTCTCCCAGACAGTGGTTGATCTTGTGTGCGCCTGTATGATTCAGATCCTCTCTCTTGAGATAAATCTCTGCGCCTCCTGCTGCGACTGAAAGTCTCTTTGCGTGGTAAACAGGACTGGGGCGTCCTGTAAAATGCTCGTTCAGCTCCTTGAGTTCCTTTATGAATTCCGGATCTCTGGATATCTCCTCATATGCCTTCTCGACATCCTCCATTACTTTCTCAAGCTCTGGGGGAAGGTATGAGCCGCCATATTCTCCGAAATAGCCTTTGCTGTCTGGAAGATTCTCTGTATTTATTCCCTTAGTTACAAGATTCATATTGCACTCCTTTGTTTCTTTATATAGCAACATTACTATACAAAGAAACAGAATGTCAATACCTTCTTGAATCTCTCAGTTTCTGCAATGCTCTCTTTTTGGTCGCAGGGGATACTTTCCCGAGAAAGATGGATGCGCTCTTGTCATCAATGATGAAGAATGAAAGTGCCCATGCAACAGCCATGGAGATGTAGTATTCATCGCTGTCAGCTGCTGTGATTGCTGTGAGTATCTCATCTTTCTTTTCAGGGTAATACTTCCTTAGTGACATAAGCGTTACAATCCCGAGCCTTCGAGGCATCGTCCTTGTGTCATATAAAAGCGACACAAAATACTGATAGACATCTTCGAGTTCTGTTTTTCCAGGTTTGATGGAAGAGGCGAGAGTGTCCACTTCGTCCCATGTGGACAGAAGCGGCAGGTGCTTTGTGATAAGCTCTTTCTTCTCAGCAAAAGGAATCTTTCTGGATGCAATCCAGAAACCCTTGAGAAGAACATCTTCGTGATATCTGATTGTGAATGTGAAATCATCAATATTCTTGGCAAGCTTCCTAAGAACCGGAATCCTGATGCCGATGTAAGGCAGGTCGTGGTTCTTCGAAAGCTTTGCTGAAAAAGATGCGTACTCTTTGTCTATATATGGTGCAAAGAGTGTGTCAGTATCCATATTCCTCGCCGACAATGATCACAGTAATGCGTCCTTTTACTGTCTGCCGTGCGAAGATGACAGAATTAGCGCAGACTCTTCCATCTGCTGTACATCCCAGCGCGGAGAGATGCCGTTCATCAAAGTATGGCGAGACGCAGTGGCCAAGCTTTGTGCATGGTGTGTCTTTTTCAAGTCTCAGACAGTTTGGTGGTGCTGCTTTTGTCTTCACTCTCTCCACAGCTGCTCTGAGGTCGAGGACAATCTTGTTGATTCCTGCAACGACAATGACATGATCGGGTCCGAAAAGCATTGCAGAGACTCTGTTCCCCCTTCCGTCGACTTCATAAATCTCACCGTGCATCGTCACTGCATTGGCTGAGGCAAGATAGTACTCTGCTTTATAGGCATCGCGGCGCTCCGCTATGTACTCTGTCTTCTCCTTCAGATATGCTGTTATCCCGGTCTCGGCAAGTGTTTCAGAGCCCCCTGTTGCTGTGACAGCGCCTTCTGGTACCAAGGACTTTATAAGATTGATAAGCTCAGCTTTGTCATTTACGAATGCGGCGTTGAATCCGTTCTCCTCTAGATTTTCAAGTGTTTCCTTGATAATGCCATTCATGGCTTTCTTCTGATTTGCATCCATGCCATGATAATACCATGAAACTCTCATCCATCGTTAAAGGAAAAACAGCTTTTCTCTTCGATTTCGACGGTGTCGTTACAGACAGCGAACCTTATGCATTCCAGACGCTCAGAACCCTTGTGCATGAACATTATGGTATCGCCATTGATGATGAGGACATCGCATTCACTATCGGGATGGACGTCTGCGGGACGGCTGCCGCAGTAAGCCGGAAGTATTCAATAAGCCTCTCTGGTGATGAGCTTGCCGCACTTCTCTCTGCATATCCCGATTACTACACTGAGTATGAAGGGATACGGCCATTTCCTTATATTCCGGAACTCTTCCGGAAACTGAAAGAGGATGGGAAGAGAATAGCGATAGTCTCCTCAACCCATAGCTCTCATCTTGAGGCTGCTTTGGAGAGGATGGGGCTTCTGAGTTATCCTGACCTGATAATAGGCGGCGATCTTGTTGAGAATCATAAGCCTGATCCAGAGCCATATCTGAAGGCAATGGGCCTTCTTGGTGAGAGTGCAGATACTTCAATAGCAATCGAAGACTCGCCAGTTGGAATAACATCAGCAAAGAGGGCAGGGCTTTCCGTACTGGCTTATGCCGGATCTGCAGTGAGACAGAACACTGAATGCGCTGATGCGGTAATCAGCGATTACGCTGAACTTCTCAATGCATGAAAAAAGGGAACCCCGGATTGAGGTTCCCAGTTGTCTCTGCTGTTTTCAGGCATTTCCAAGCTGTTCTTTTCTCTTCATGCCGTATTGATATACAGCAACAAGAACGAGGACAACAAGACCGATAAGATCTGTTACGGTACCTGGAATGACCATGCACAGTCCGGCTGCTGCAAGCACTATTCTTATCACTGTATGCAGAGGGCGTCCGAGGAATCCATTCAGCGCTGCTGCAATGCCGAAAATGCCAAGAAGCGCTGTTATGCAGATCTGCACAATCTCAAAGACGCTTGTGACATTGACGAAAAGCATTGCTGGATTGAGCGCAAATACATACGGAACGATGAATGCGGCTATCGCAAGTTTTGTAGCCACAAGTCCTGTCTTCATCGGATCGGACTTGGCAATAGCGCTTCCTGCATATGCCGCCAGCGCTACTGGCGGGGTTATATCAGCGACTATGCCGAAGTAGAAGACGAAGAAGTGGGCAGCTACAGGCTCAACGTTGAGAGCAATCAGGATAGGTGCACAGACACCTGCCATGATACAGTAGTTCGCTGTTGTCGGAACACCCATGCCAAGAACGATGCAGCAGAGCATTGTCAGAACAAGCGCGACAAGCACGATGCCCTGGCTGAGAGAGACAATAGCTCCAAGGAGAATCGATGCCAGACCTGTGACTGTTATACAGCCTGAGATGATGCCCGCGATTCCACATGCGACAACAACTGTGATAGAGCTTCTGGAACCATTCTCGAAAGAGTCGAGGATCCAGCGGAAGGAGAGAGCAGGCTTCTCACCCTTTTCCTCTTCCTCTCCGCCGTCTGTCGTAGCAGCAAAGTGAGGAATAATCTTGTGGATGATACCTACGACCATGGCAACGACAATTGAGAGTGTCGCTGAGTATGCCATTGTGTATGTGTTTGATCCAACAAGGTAGATCAGTGCTATCAGTGGCAGAAGCAGGTACAGATCCTTCACGAGATCCCTGACTTTTGGAAGCTGTTCTCTTGGAATTCCCTTCATGCCGCTTTTCTTTGCTTCAAGATGGACTGCGATGAAGATACCAGTGAAGTAAAGAACTGCAGGCAGAATCGCCATGACAGCGATGCGCCCATATGGAATACCTGTGAATTCTGCCATCAGGAACGCTGCCGCTCCCATGATCGGAGGCATGATCTGGCCACCTGTGCTGGCTGCTGCTTCGACAGCTGCTGCGAATTCAGGACGATAGCCCATTTTCTTCATCATAGGGATGGTGATTGAGCCAGATCCTACAGTGTTCGCAACAGATGAGCCTGAAGCCATGCCTTCAAGTGCGGAAGCGACGACAGCAACTTTTGCAGGACCGCCTGTGAAGCGTCCGACTGCAGTATTGGCAAAACGGATGAAGAAGTCTGCGACACCTGTTCGTTCAAGGAACGCTCCGAAGATAATGAAGATGACGATATACTTCACACATACTCCGACAGGTGTGGAGAAGATGCCGTTAGCTGTATAGAAAAGTGTTCGTATCAGCTGTGGTGCGCTGATGCCGCTTACAAGGGTGTAGATTACCAGGGCTCCAGCGACACAGAGAATCGGGAGGCCTACGCAGCGTCGGCAAAGCTCGACAAGCGCAAGTATTCCTATTGCTCCGACAATCATGAAAAGCGGATCTGCCATGATACGTGCTGACAGTCTTATGACAGTCATTGCATTGGCTGCATAAAAAAAGTATGCACCTGCACCAAGGATTGTGATGATGATGTCATACCATGGCATATGATTGACGCGCTCAACTCCCTTTTTCACAGGGAAGGTGAGGAATCCGAGCAGGACAATCATGCCCATGAATACTGAATAGCGGACTTCCTGGAGTGTGGTCAGGAATATGGCGTCAATAATGCAATAGATGGCAAATGCTGCCATGACGTAATGGATGACTGTCTTCTGCCAGCCTTCCCATACTCTTGTGTTTGATTCCCTGTCGTACTTTTTCATCACGGCTTCGACATCGGCCATGGTTCCGACAGAATCGTCAATGTAATTTTTTTCCTTATTGCTCAAATAGAACTCCTAAATATGGATTTTCATGAGAAGGGGGCTGTCATCCAGCCCCCTGAAGTTGCTTTTTACAAGCAGTTTCACTTCACGGGAACTTCGATTCCCTGTTCTGCGAAGTACTTGGCTGCTCCCGGATGGTATGGAACAGTTGTGATGCTGGTTGCGAATGCAAGGTCAAGTTCGCGGCCCTTGTCGTGGCTCTGTGAGATAGCTTCCTTGTCATTGAAGATTGTGCTTACAACATCATAGACTGCGTCTTCGCTCACATCGTCGCGTGCGATGACAACAGCACCAACTGCTACAGTCTGGCAATCATCATCGGTGCCGTAAACGCTGGATGCGATTGTGACCGGAGTATAATACGGAGAAGCTTCGAGGAGCACAGACATGTGCTCATCATCGATGGACACAAGGCGCACATCGTGTGTTGTTGCGAGAGTTGATACTGCTACAGTCGGAGCGCCAGCAACGACGAATGCGGCATCAATCTTTCCATCCTGGAGGGCATCGACACTGTCACCGAAGCTCTGGTATGTCGGCTTGATATCATTCTCTGTGAGGCCGTATGCTGCGAGTATGTCGAGTGCGTTGTAGTATACACCGCTTCCGGACGAGCCGATTGATACAGTCTTTCCGGCAAGGTCTCCCACAGTCTTGATATTAGGATCAAGAGTTACAATCTGTACCTGCTCAAGATAGAGAGCTGCAACTGTTGAGAAATCAGAGACGGCCCCCATCTCTGCAAAGAGATTTGTTCCGTTATATGCATAGCTCATGACATCTGTCTGGACAAAGCCGAGCTGATAAGATCCCATGTCCATCATTTCGATATTGTCCTGGCTGCCTGCACTGACGACTGCTACGACACTGGTATCTGTTTCAGCTGAGATTCTCTGAGCCAGAACATTGCCGAAGCCGTAATAAGTTCCCTGGTCACCGCCGGTACCGAAACGGAGTGATCCTCCGCTTTCACCGGCTCCTCCTGCAAAGACAGGGAAGGCGAGAGCGATAATCAGTATTGCAACAAGTGCGAAAGTCTTCTTCATTACTTCCTCCTTTGATATGTTTGCTGTATCTTCTTTCCTGTGCAGAAGATGAGCACAGAAAAGATTAAGATAGTTCACAGTGTCCGGGAAAAGCATGTACTTGTCAAGGCTTGGAACATGATAATTTGCATATTTTATGCATAAAAATGCAATTCTGAAGAAAATTTTCAATTTTCATACGAATGACAGAAAAAATGAAAGAATTGCAAGATCATACAGAATTTTGCTATTGACATAATCTGTGTAAATGCGTATCTTCTATCAGTAATCGACGTAGGGTAGAGCAGTTGGCAGCTCGTCGGGCTCATAACCCGGAGGTCGCAGGTTCGAGTCCTGCCCCTGCTAAATAGATGTAATCTGGGCCACTGGAAGCAAAGGCTGAAAGTGGATGTGGGTCTCCAGACCATCATGAAACGTGGCAATCTGCTATCTGAGCAATGGCTCAGCGGTAGGTTGCCTTTGTTTTTCTCAGCTGTTAATCTCTTTTTATGGGTCTTTGCAGAAAAGTGTGGGATTTGAATTTATAGGGACCTTCATTGAAGCAAATTTGATCTCGAGGAAAAAGTATTCCGTATCCCTGTAGCCATAGGATTTCCGCTTTATTGTCTTAATCATGTTGTTCACTCCCTCAACTTTTCCGGAGGAGATTGGGAACTTGGCATGATATACGATACCCATAAGGTGCTTCTCTACCGTATTGCAGAAGGAAAGAAGCTCTGGCACTCCACTCTGTCTTGCCAGCTTCATCCAGACCTTCATGCCTCTGTACAGCTTCGTTATTCTCTTCACACCGTATGCCAGGCTGAACTGCTCAAGAAGGATGTAGCATACCGAGAGGTCCTCATTGGCGGCAAGGATGTCATTCAGTCTCATGCTCCGCTTCCCAGGCCTATGCATAGGGCTCCCGCAGACCGGACACTTCTCAGGACCGGGAACCGTACTGATCCCCATCGTCACGCAGATATCCTTCCCTGGTCCTTACGAGTTCCGGTTCCTTTGTTACGCAGAAGCATGGCAACTCATGCTTTATCGTGATACAGCCTTTCATGGGTTTCTTCCTTGTTGATGTTGGGTTTTGCAAGTAAGACATACTGGAAGAAGTCCTTTTCTGTCTTTAATTGCTATTGATCATGTTCATGGCATCCCACACCTTTTTGTATAGAGCCTGAAAAAGACTCTTTTCTATGGTGTTGCTTTCTTTCGTAAAAGTGTATTGGTGAAATCTCTGACATCTCTATAAAAATTCATTTCAAATTGTTATTGCATTCGGAAGGCATAATAAAACCACCCAAAGGTGGTTTTCTCCCAACAGCGGGAAGCCTATTCAGGCGATTTGAACATGTTTTTGCTTGGACATGTTATGTTATGCATTTATTCTATTTGAAATGGAGGATCAGTCAAGTGAATTTCACAGAAGATTATTATATCGGTCTCGATTGTGGCACGGAATCAGTAGGGTTTGCTGTTACAGATACAGCTTATAAAGTACTTAAGTTCAACGGCAAATCCATGTGGGGATCACATTTGTTTGATGAAGCGCAGACTGCTGCTGAACGCAGAGGATACAGGGCCGCAAGAAGAAGACTTGAAAGGAGAAAAGAACGCATAAGGCTTGCTCAGGGATTGTTTGCAGAAGAAATTGCAAAAATTGATCCGTTGTTTTTCCAGCGGTTGAATGATAGCCACTATTTCCCTGAGGATAAGACTGTTAATCAACCTAACTCGCTTTTTAATGATCCTTCATTCAAAGATAAGGACTTCTTTAGAAAATATCCGACTATATTTCATCTTCGTAACGCTTTGAGGACAGGAAAAGCAGAACATGACCCAAGACTTTTGTATTTGGCTATTCACCATATACTCAAAAACAGAGGACATTTCCTTTTTACAGTGAGTGATGATCTCAAAGCAGCAACAGATCCCAAGCCATTATTTGACGAGATTGTTGAGATTTCGGAAGCAGTCTTTGATGGAGTTAGAATATCATTTGGTGATTATGATGCCGTTTGCGAAGCACTTAAAGAGAAGCACATTTCCGGTCGCAAGGAAAAGCTGAAGGGACTGGTCGAATTCGAGAATAGCAAAATATGTACACAGCTTATCGCGCTACTTGCCGGAGGTAGCGTAAAGGCAGAGAAGCTTTTCGATAATGAGCAATACAAAGACCTTCCTTCTATTGAATTCGGAAAGACTTCATTTGAAGAACTTGTTCTTCCTGTTTTTGAGGATTCATTATCCGATGATGAGTATCGACTGATTCTTTTGTTTAAAGCTGTTCATGACTGGGTGCTGCTCGTTAGTGTGATGGCCGGGTACTCCTTTATATCTGAAGCGAAAATTGCACAATATAACTTGAACAATAAGGATTTGAAGAATCTTAAACTGGCAATTAAATTGCATGCACCGGAACAATATGATGCATTCTTCCATGGGGATGACGCTGGTAGTTTTGCCTCTTATGTTGGTGCTGACCATGATAATGGGAAAAAGAGGAGCCTGAGGCGGACAAGTACTGATGAGTTTTATAAACGCGTCCGTAAGCTGATTGGTAATAATCCAGATGATGAAATATCCCAGAGAGTTCTTCAGAGAATAGATGATGGTGATTTCCTTCCGCTTCTGATTTCCTTCAGAAACAGTGTGATTCCGTATCAGGTTCATAAAGCTGAGATGGATGAGATTTTGAGGGTAGCTTCTGCAGATTATCCATTTCTTACTAAAAAGGATGAAAATGGTATTACAGTAATCCAGAAACTGGATGCGATTCTTAAATTCAAGATTCCTTATTACATTGGTCCTCTCGGGCGTAATGACAGGGCTGTCAGTGGCTGGGCAGTCAGAATTAAAGATGGAAAGATTCTGCCTTGGAATTGGAAGAATATGATAGATGAGGATGCTTCTGCCGAGAACTTTATCAGAAATATGACAAATAAATGTACTTATTTGCCAGGTGAAGATGTTCTGCCGAAGAACTCTCTTTTGTATTCAAAGTTCACAGTTCTGAATGAGCTCAATAATGTTAGACTTAATGGGAATCTTCTTTCAGTTGAACAGAAACAGACCGTATATAAAGAACTGTTCATGAAATATAAAAAAGTCAGTCTTTCTAAGTTCCGGAATTTTATCGTTTCAGAAGGTTGGTATGACAAAAGAGATTTGCCAGAGATTACAGGTATAGATGGCGATTTTAAATCATCACTTGCTTCTTATCTTGATTTCAAGGATCTTCTTGATTCCAATGCGCTTCACCTGTCTGATGTGGAAGAGATAATTAAGTGGCTTACGTTATTCTCAGAAGGCGGTGATATAGCCAAACGGAAAATCAGGAAAGCATATGGTGCAATTCTCTCTTCTGATGAGATATCTAGGATTTCAAGAAAGAAGTATGCAGGCTGGGGAAGACTTTCTGAGAAATTCCTGACTGGAATTACCGCAATGGATAAATCCACAGGAGAATTGAAGTCTATAATCACGATGATGTGGGAAACTCAGAACAATCTGATGGAACTGCTTAGTTCTGATTTTGAGTTTGCTCCTCAGACTGGAAATAATGAGAAACTTGGTAAGCTTGAATATTCAATTGTTGATGAATTGGCTGTATCTCCAGCTGTAAAGCGTCAGATATGGCAAACACTGAAAATCATAGATGAAATTGAGCATATCATGAAACACCCACCTAGAAAGGTTTTCCTTGAAGTTACCAGATCAAAAGGGGAGAAAGGTGCAAGAACAATCTCGAGAAAGAATGATTTGCTTAACAAACTCAGAAATCCAAAAGCTGAGTTGACAGAAGATGAGAGAAACCTGGTGAATGCATTGGAAAGTTACGGCGAATCTGAAATGAGCCGCAGAGATAAACTGTATCTATATTTTACTCAGCTTGGTAAGTGCATGTATTCAGGAAAGCCAATCGATCTTGCCGAGATTGGGAATACTGATGTTTATGATATTGACCATATTTATCCATATTCAAGAAGTAATGATGACTCTCTTGCAAACAAAGTTCTTGTTCTGAAAACGGAGAATGCAAGAAAATCTGATAATTTCCCAATTGATGATTCGGTGAGGAAAAAGATGACACCGTTCTGGGAACATTTACATCGAGTTGGCCTTATATCATCTGAAAAATTGAAGCGTCTAACCAGATCTTCTCCTCTTTCGGATGAGGACGATAAAGGTTTCATCGCAAGGCAGCTTGTAGAAACAAGCCAGTCAGCAAAAGCTGTCGCTGATATATTGAACCGGTATTATTCAGGACAGACCAGAATTGTTTATTCGAAAGCCAGGAATGTATCAGACTTCCGTGATAAATATAGTTTCATAAAGCTCCGCTCGCTGAATAATCTGCATCATGCAAAAGATGCATATCTGAATATCGTCGTAGGTAATACTTTTGATACCAAATACACATCGGATTTTATTGCGAACAGAAGAGACCGGGATCCCGCATATAATCTAACTAAAACATTTGATACAAATGTCAGAAATGCGTGGGTTGCTGGAGATGATGGGACAATTGCAACAGTAAGAAAACAAATGTCTCACAATGATATTCTCTACACAAAACAGTGCATAGAAGTTGGTGGTATGCTGTTTGATCAGATGCCTGTCTCCAAAGGCAGCAAGAAGGGGATTATTCCTTTGAAATCTTCTGATCCTGTTTTGAAAAAAGCTATATCTGAATCTTCTGATGAAGAAAGTGCAATTGTTGCATGGACAGATAAGTATGGAGGATATAACAGTCTTAAAATCGCTTATTTCGCACTTGTCCGGTACCGAGATAAAAAGAAAAATGTTGTTTCTTTTATTCCGATCAGTATTCTCGATTCGTTCAAGCTGAAATCGAAGGAGGATTTGCTGGATTACTGCGTAAACAAGCTTCACTTGCAAGATCCGGAAATCATAAGAGAGAAGATATTGAAGAATACGATGATTTCCATTGATGGATTCAAGTATGCAATTACTGGAAAAACAGGAAGACAGCTTCTGTTTGAATCTTGTATGCCTTTATTGCTGGAAGATTCTATTGTACGGAAAATCAAGAAAATCGAGAAATTCCTTGAACGCAGGAAACAGGATAAAAACTTGCTTGTAGATGAAGAGCATGATGAGATTTCCAGGGAAGGGAATTTGCTTGTGTATGACGCTCTTCTGGAAAAAGCAAAGCTGCCATTGTTCATGAAGCGTCCATCGTGCCAGACGGAGCTCATTGAAAAAAGCAGACCTAAGTTTATTTCCCTATCAACTGAAGATCAGTGCATAGTAATCCAGAGCCTTATTTCATATTTCGGGATGGGGAATGGAGGAGCGGATTTGTCACTAATAGGAGGTGCCCCTGGTGCTGGGGTGCTGAAAGTTAGCGCAAGAATACAATCTGCCAGAGTTTTTATATTCGACTCAAGTGTAACTGGTCTTTTTACGAAAATGGAAGAAATAGAGGTATGAGCTGGAGGATTGTAGTCATTAATTCGCGAGCAAGGCTTGAAACGAAGATGGGCTACTTAGTTGTGAGGGGGACAGAAACGAAAAGGATTTTGATTGATGAGATTTCTGTTCTTCTCATAGAAGATATTGGTTGTATTGTGTCATCTGCATTACTTGAAACTCTTCTTGAGCATAAGGTGAATGTTCTTTTATGTAACCATAAACATAATCCTGCCATGCAGGTTCTTCCACTGCATGGCAGCTATGATACAAGTGCAAAGATTTATTCCCAGATAAAATGGTCAGATGAGATCAAGGGACTGGTCTGGGCGGAGATTGTCAGGGATAAAATCAGGAAACAATCAGGTGTATTGCGTCGCCATATAGAAGATGATAGTTGGAAAAATGTTCTTCATTATGCTTCTGAAGTTGAAATTAGGGACGCTTCCAACCGGGAGGCTCATGCCGCTAAAGTATACTTTAATGCGTTGCTTGGGCATTCGTTTTCCCGTCATGAGCCTTCGTATGTGAATGATGCATTGAACTATGGATATGCAATACTTTTATCAGTAGTGAGTCGTTGCATTGTCTCAAACGGGTATCTGACGCAATTAGGGATCTTTCATCATAGCGTTTTCAATTCGTTCAATCTCAGTTCTGATTTGATGGAGCCATTCAGACCATTAGTAGATGAGAAAGTACTATCTCTTCCGATAGGGGAGGAACTTTCACACGAGTCAAAAATGATCATCATCAACCTACTCAATGATATCGTGATGATAAAAGGAAAGAAAACAACAGTTATGGCTGCTCTTGAGATTTATGTAAAAAGTGTTCTTGACTCTCTTGAGTCAGGGAATTCACAGATGATTTCATTTTATGAAACAGAAAACTAGATTTATGCGAACATTTGTTTTCTTTGATTTGCCTGTTTTAACAGAATCGGACAGGCGGGAATATAGAAGATTTCGCAAATTTCTGCTCAAGAACGGGTTTGTAATGCTGCAAGAATCTGTATATGCAAAACTGTCTTTGAACCCTACAGCAGTGGAAACTGTGGAATTGGCTGTTAAAGCAAATGCCCCGAAATCTGGAATGGTTCAGCTCTTGACAGTTACAGAGAAGCAATATGCTTCAATGCAATATATTACAGGAGAATTCAAGTCTGAATATCTGAATACTACAGATAGATTGGTGATATTATGAAACTTGTGCACCCAGATTTTGAATTCTCAATTGATTTCAGCGATGGAAGCATGACAGCATTGTTCTTTGACTCTCCTCCGCTGATGCGAAGGTTCTTGCAGAGTTTTCTAAATCAATATGAAAACGATGATGGCAGCTTTGTATTATCGGAGAATGGCAGTGAAATAAGTTTACAGAACAATGTTTCGCTTATAACCGACCCCATCTGCTTTGAAATCAATGATAAACGTCTTGCCACTAAAGTTCAGAATCAATTGAAATCATTTATTGTGTCTGAAGATATGTATGAAGCTACGAATGAAGTTTTAGCAAACATTAATCGATATTCTGAGAGAGTAAAAGAAGCATTCACATATCCAATTACCAATAGTGAGGCAGAAGCTACTGGATTGATAAAATTGCTGAATTTCTCACTCGCTTATGATTATGAGAATGAGCTTGAAAAACTTCTTGAGTATATGAACATGATGCATGATATTTGCAAAGTCTCGGCCTTTATGATCTTGAATCTTTTCTCATATTTCTCAATAGACGAAGTTCGGACATTTTGCAATGAGGCTAGATTGCATGGCCATTCTGTTTTGCTTGTAGATTCAAACCTATCTGTCTCTGAACAATCCTTAGAATTCTTGAGAAAAATAATAATCGATGTCGATGGCTGTCAGCTATTCTGAGCCAGACATTTTATTTGAATAATGTCCAAAACATTAAATTAAAGCACTTGTAGAGGCTTGGGAGTTATGTTATTTCTTAGAGTACTCAAGAATGAACGGTGAAGGCTACTGCTTCTATACGGCTTGGGAGTTATGTTATTTCTTAGAGTACTCAAGATGTAAAAGGTGCGCTCGTATTCGTGAGAATGCTTGGGAGTTATGTTATTTCTTAGAGTACTCAAGAATGGCTTCTATAGATAGGACTAATGCTGATGCTTGGGAGTTATGTTATTTCTTAGAGTACTCAAGATATCCTCCTTGACAGGAGAGCGAACGACATGCTTGGGAGTTATGTTATTTCTTAGAGTACTCAAGCTGACAAGCAAGATGTTTAAATAGCTGGACAGCTTGGGAGTTATGTTATTTCTTAGAGTACTCAAGCATCAGCACCAAGACCAATC
>CASDZV010000052.1 GCA_949285905.1 uncultured Spirochaetales bacterium
GCACTATCCGCACCACGGGGCTGTCGCATTCGGGCATGTGGGAAGGTCCCTTTATGCTGTTCTGTCGTATCTTGGCGTGAAGGACATCTCGTTCAACCAGCCTAAGTCGATGCTTTACAGCGACGAGTGCCCGTTCTGAGGCTGTCAGCTGAACACTATTGACGCAGCACCTTTCATCTTGCACGGAAGAGATGAAGGGTGCATTTTCTTTCGGTCATCATTCTCTGCATAAAGAGTGGATTGGAAATTAAGTCTCGATGTTTTCCACGAGCTTTATGACATGCTGGGTGAAGAGGCTTTCAGGTTCTGTTCCATCTATGAACCAGCTCTGCATGCGCCGCACAGCTTCAAATCCCTGCCTGAATGGCTCCTGACAGATTGTCCATCTGATTTTGCCTTCTTTGATTAGGTCCTTCGTCTCTTGTATGTCATCTGAGGAGAATATGAGGAGTTTGTGCTCACCAGCACCCTCCACAGCACCTCTGACTCCTGCTGTAGTGATGAACATGGTATTTATCGTGCTGTCTTGGGCAAGCTTATCTCTTACAATGCGCTCTGCAGTCTCGTTATCATCATAAGTATCGTAGATTCCTGCTATTGTGCATTTCAGCTTTTTCCTGTCAATTGTCTCTTTAAACCCCCTGATTATGTCGCTATGACCTCTCATGGCTTCAGACCCCTTGAGAATGAGTATCCGTCGCCCCTCCGCGCCGGTTAAATCCAGAAGTCCTGCATGAAGTGCACCTTTCGCATAGTAGTCAGGGCCAACGTAACACAGTTTCCTGGACAGGGCTATGTCCGAATTGACAGCAATGACTGGCAGTCTGGTTGACTGTAGATAATCAATAATTGTTTCATCGTCGATAGTAGCGAGAAGCAGAGCATCACAGTGTTCCATTTCCACGAGATTTTTTATCGTAGCAAGATGTTCTATTCTGTCGAATCCCTTGACTTCTTTCAGACTGAGAGAGAAACCAAGATCGCTGTACTCATCTGTTGCTTTCATCATGCCTGTTATGAGAGATTCGAAGAATGGATTGCCAATAGAAGGGACCAATGCTCCTATTTTCTTAGGCTGCTTCCTCAGTGACAGCATTATACCTGCCTTGTTAGGCTGATAATTAAGCTCTTTTGCTTTTGCCAGAACTTGTTCCTTTATTTCGGGGGAGACCTTGCCTCTGTTGTGGAGAACTCTGTCTACTGTACCTCGTGAAACGCCTAGAATCTGTGCAAGTTCTTTTATTGTTACCATGCCTGCTCCAAGGGACAAGCCTGATTCACAATGGCTTGCAATAATAAATTACATCATTTGCAGCAAACGGGTAAAGCATATGTTTCCTTGGTATTTCCAGCGGAAAAGTTGTCCGGAAATCCATTTTATCGCGTATATAAAGCAGAGGTAAACAATGGAAAAATACCAGATTACTGATGCGGATCGGGAAGAAGTGAAAGGTTTCTCCCTTGCTGATGATGAAGCCTTCTCAATCGCTTTCCGTGACAACTGTGAGGCGGCAACGTACATGGTTCGGACGATACTTTCCCGGAGTGACATAAGTGTTGAGAGCGTCCAGACCCAGGAGGACGTTCTCAGCACGGAAGGGCGCTCATTCAGACTTGACATGTTCCTGCGGTGTGAGGACGGTACACTCATCAATATTGAGATGGAGCGAACAAGGACGCGAGGAAAAGCGTTAGAGAGGCGGATGAGAGCCTATTTGGGGGCGCTTTCTGTGAGATCCCTTGAGAAAGGCGAGCCATTCGGGGAATCTCCAGATGTTGCAGTGATATTCATCACTGATGATGATCCGTATGGGAAGGGGCGCTCTGTATACAGCTTTACGCTGCGAGATAGTGATGGAGAGGAAATGAAGGATGCCGGGGTGCTTCTTGCGGTGGCAAACTCGAGATACCGTGATACAATCGAGACGGAGATCAGCCGTTTCTACAGGGATCTTTTCGAGACTGACATCGAGGCTGTAAAGAATCCGCTGCTTAGAGAGAGTCTTAGAAAAGTGAAAGGAGATGATGCGATGATAGAAGCAACAGTAAGCTGCATAAGGGAGAACGGGATTAAAGCCGGATACAGAATGGGCATGGAAGACGGTCGGATAAAAGGCCGTGATGAAGGCAGAGTAGAGGGGCTCTCGGAAGGAAGAAGCAGTGAGAAAGCTGATATCGCCAGAAAACTTCTTCTCAGGAATATGGCTTCTGATGAGATTGCTTCCATTACAGGACTTTCAGCTGAGAGGATTGAGGAGATAGCTGAAACGCTCTGAGAATGTACCCGCAGGCGGAATCGAACCGCCATCCTTCCCTCCGGAGGGGAATGCACTATCCATTATGCTATGCAGGCAATTACCTATGAGAGTCTATGCTACTTAAAGTTTCTCTGCAAGAGTCAGAGAACAGCCTTGAATGCACACCATACAAGAAGGGCAGCAAAGACTATGGAGAGAAATCTTCTGTGTTTCGCGTAGAACGATTTCATAACAGCCCCACCGAGTGCCCATACAAGTCCTGAAACAAAGCATATGATCGGAATCAATGCTGTTTTGAGAGCTGTCTCCGCCATGCTTTCAGATTCCGGCATTATGTATGCCGCTATTGCTGTCAGCGCCAGGAGGTAGACCTTCACATTAACAAGCTGCAGCAGCATACCTTCAAGCAGCGACGCGCTCTTCGCTTCAGTTTCGAGATTGCTTTTTCTAAGCATTTTTAGTGCGAGAATGATAAGATAGACAAATGCTGCGGCCTTCATGATAGTCTCGGCTTTGGGGATGTATGAGTAGAGTAGCTCAGAGGCCATCCAGGATAATGCTGTTACTGCTGTAATGCCTATAAGCATCCCCACATTCAGTCCGATTCCCTTCTTCAGCCCCACTGTGGCAGCGTTGGCCATCGAGAGTATCGTATTCGGTCCTGGTGTTATTGCCATTGTTATCATGTACACTAAAAGCTCAAACATGCGCTTATTATAGCATTAGTGTTTTTTACACTATTTTGATATGTGTATTTTTCCGTGCGGATGTGTTATGATTCCAATATGCCGAAAAAGATCGATCACGAGGAAAGAAAGGAGAACATTCTCCGCACTGCACTGGAAGTGTTTGCTGCAGAGGGTTATCATGACTCCAATCTTTCGCTCATTGCTGAAGCATCAGGGATTTCACGCCCGACAATCTATCAGTATTTCCATAACAAGGATGAGATTTACTACTATGCTGTGAAGCTCATCACTGGTCGGCTTTTCGCTAAATATTCTGCTATTGCATGGAGCCCTGATGGCGGTGATGAGATTGAGCGTATAAGGCTTATTCTCTCAGATATCATCGATATGGCGATGGAGAATGAACTTTCATTGATGAATCTGATGGCTGTGATGGTCTCTGCAAAGAAAGACGGTGTGGATTTTGCTGATGTCATCCATCATCGCACAGCAAAGTTCACAATTCTCTTCAAGCGTCTTCTCCGGCAGGGGATGGACAATGGAAGCATCCGTCGCATGGATATAAATGCGGCCTCTGACGCGCTTTTCAATCTTGCAGAGCTGGAATGCTTCCGTATCGCATTCTTCAAGTCATTCAGCAAGGATGAAGCGATGTCCATGATTAATGGCTACCTTGAAAGCCTGAGAAATTAACTTAACGATTCCCGCCTCCGATATTATATTCCCTGATGTAGAACTCTGGAGGTGAAATATGAACTACGACAAATTTACTTTAAAACTGCAGAGCGCTATAGAGGAGGCGGCACAGAATGCTAGCAGCCAGAAGCACTCTGAAGTCACCCCTGCACATATCATCATTGCACTGACTGAGCAGAAGGATGGTGTCCTGAGACCGCTTTTCGAGAAGCTCGGTGTACAGCCTGATGCTGTCGTCCAGTCGATGGAGAAGATTCTCTCATCGCTGCCGAAGCTTTATGGCGATGCCCAGGTCTCATTCTCCCGTTCCGCTGCAAGGATCCTCGGATCATGCGATAAAGTCGCATCTGAATTCAAGGATGAATATATATCTGCAGAGCATTTCCTCATTGCGCTCCTTACTGATGAGTGCCCTGAAAAAGATGCCCTCATCGCACTTGGCGTCTCTAAGGATGAAGTGCTGAAAGCACTGCAGTCCATAAGAGGCAATCAGAGAATCACATCACCTGATCCGGAGGCTGGCTATCAGTCTCTTGACAAGTACTGCAAGGACCTCACACGCCTTGCTTCGGAGGACAAGCTTGATCCGGTTATCGGCAGGGATGAGGAGATCAGGCGTGTCATGCAGGTTCTCTGCAGACGGACGAAGAACAATCCAGTGCTCATCGGTGAGCCAGGTGTTGGAAAGACCGCTATCGTGGAAGGACTTGCTGAGCGTATCGCTAAAGGCGATGTGCCAGAGTCGCTTGCTGACAAGCGTCTTCTCTCTCTGGATCTCGGCTCACTCATCGCTGGTGCAAAATTCCGCGGGGAGTTTGAGGAAAGGCTTAAAGGCGTCATCAATGAAGTGACAAGAAGTGAAGGCAAGATTATTCTCTTCATCGATGAGCTTCACACGATTGTAGGAGCAGGTGCGGCAGAAGGCTCTACCGATGCTTCTAATCTCATAAAACCGGCACTCGCGCGAGGGGAGCTTCATGCAATCGGAGCAACAACGCTCGATGAGTACCGTAAATACATTGAGTCGGACAAGGCCCTTGAGAGAAGGTTCCAGCCCGTATACACAAAAGAGCCGTCAGTTGAGGATACTATTTCCATCCTTCGCGGTCTCCAGCCCAAGTATGAGCTGCATCATGGTGTGCGCATCAAGGATGAGGCGCTGGTGGCGGCCGCGGTGCTTTCAGACAGGTATCTGACAAACAGATTCCTTCCTGATAAAGCCATCGATCTTGTCGATGAGGCTGCGTCCCAGATAAAGATGGAAATTGAAAGCCAGCCTGCAGAGCTTGATAACCTGCACCGCAAGATGCTGCAGCTCTCGATTGAGAAACAAGCACTCTCCCGTGAAGAGGATCAGGGGTCGAAGGAGAGGCTGGAGAAAATCAATACGGAACTGGGCGAGATGCAGACAAAGTATGACGTCCTTCATCTCGAATGGCAGAACGAGAGGGAAGCCATTCTTGCTCTGCGCGAGAAAAAAGAAGAGCTGGAGAAGCTTTCCAAAGAGGAACAGAATGCGGAGCGTCAGGGGGACCTCAGCACAGCTGCCATGATCAAGCATGGCAAGATGCCTCAGCTTGAGAAGGAGATCAAGGAAGCAGAAGAAAAAGTCAATTCATTCACGAAGGACGGAAGAAGGCTTCTGAGGGAAGAGGTCACTGATGATGATATCGCGAAGGTTGTCTCTGCATGGACCGGTGTTCCTGTTGCTAAGATGATGGGATCTGAGATGGAGAAATATCTTAATCTCGAGAGTACGCTCTCGCAGTCTGTCATCGGACAGGAGAAGGCTATCGAAGCCGTAAGCAATGCAATCCGCAGGAACAAGGCCGGCATCGGCGATGAGCACAGGCCGCTTGGTTCTTTCCTCTTCGCAGGTCCTACAGGCGTCGGCAAAACTCTTCTCGCCAAGGTTCTTGCTTCTTTCCTCTTTGATGATGAGAAGGCGCTTACCCGCATCGATATGTCTGAGTACATGGAGAAGTATTCTGTCTCAAGGCTTATCGGAGCGCCTCCAGGATATGTGGGATATGATCAGGGCGGACAGCTTACAGAGGTTGTAAGAAGAAGACCTTATTCTGTAATTCTCTTTGATGAGATAGAGAAAGCACACCCTGATGTGTTCAATATCCTTCTGCAGGTGCTTGATGATGGACGTCTTACTGATGGGCAGGGACGTGTCGTGGATTTCACGAACACAATCATCATCATGACATCGAACCTTGGTTCTCAGGAGATTCTGGCAGATCCGGAGCATGCTGATGAGCATGTGATGGATGTCATCAGGCACACATTCAAGCCCGAATTCATCAACAGAATCGATGAGATTGTCATCTTCAATCCTCTTGGAGACAAGGAGATCCGGAAGATTGTCCATCTGCAGCTTGAGATGCTTTCTGAGCGTGTCCAGAAACGTTCGTATCATCTTGATTGGGATGACAGCGTTGAGGAATACATCGCAAAGGCTGGTTTCGATCCTCAGTATGGTGCCCGACCGATAAGACGGTGCATCCAGAACGAGGTTGAGAATGAGCTTTCGCGCGAAATGCTTTCAGGAAAGCTTTCTGAAGGAGATACTATCCATCTGACTATCCAGGATGGCAAAGTCTCTGTAACTGCATGAAAAGGCAACGTGCGCAAAATGCGTACTGTTCTTCTCTCCTGGCCGGTGCTTTCAAGGTGCCGGCCTTGATTTTTCATCAAAAAGTCAGCCTGAAACGGACTTTTTCAGTATTTTTGTCGATTCAGTCCGGTTCGGACGGGGTTTTCAGCAACGCTTTGTAGCTTTCCTCAGTATCTGCATCAAATATGCAGCCAGCACTTCCTTCATATTTTCCTGTTTCAAAGAGGGAGAGGTATTCCTTCATTGTTCCGCCAAATGACAGGAGGCTTTCCTTGTGTTCTTTCCTGTACATCACGGGGTGTCCTGGAATACTGTCATGATACGCTCTTGCTATCGTATAGCTATTGAGCATCTCCGCTGTTCCTTTCAGATCCTGGATGGATAGCAGTGGCAGATCTGCAGGGACGATTGCAAAGTCATCATTCTCCACAGTTTCTATACCCTTTATGGTGCTCCATCGCTGTCCCCTGAGATACTCTTCGGCGTAGACAGTGGTGATGCTGTAATCCCTGATCGCTTCTCTGATCCGCTCGCTCTCGTGTCCTGTGACTACGACGACGCGCTTTGTGAATGAGAGAACAGTCTCAAGTGTTGCTTCGATAATTGTCTTTCCTCTGAATGGAAGGAGGAGCTTGTTAGTTCCCATGCGTGTTGAAAGTCCTGCAGCAAGGAGTATTACAGTCATACCCCCATTCTATGCTACAATGGGGCCATGCGGAACAGAAAAGACCTTTCAATGCTTATAAACCTCTCCAGGAGGATCAGGGAGAATCCTAAAGAAGACCTTGATGATGAGCTTTTTTTCACTCTCATACGTTCAGTATGGCTCGATAAATCCGTTCGTGTACGCAATAGTGTCGTAGAGAATTACGGCAAGAAGTATCTGCGGGCATACCTTGCAGAAGGAGAAGGTGAATGGGTGCCGCTGAGGAAACTTCTTCTGGATTTCACAGACAGCTATGTCTTCCTGGACGGGTTTCTCCTCGATGACATAATCATCGAGAAAGGTTTTATCGAAGAGCTTATTTCCGCAATTGATGACAGTACAATGACAGCTGTAGCTGATGATATCTCATCATATGAAACAGATGCTGCTGTTGTCACTGATGAAGCGCTTGCACAGTTTCAGGATATAAGGAAATGGAATACAGATGCTGTGATGACGGTGTCCCGTATTGATTTCGGCCTCGGTGATAATGCAAAGGAAAGGCTTGCCATGGCTTATAAGAATGTGCTGGAGAAGGCTGCGGATTCTGGATACAAGACGCTTTCAATTGCACCGCTTTCAGATTATCCATTATCTCTTGAGGGAAGCATAGCAGCTTCAAGTGTGAATATTTTCCTGTCACTCCGGAGGTGCCCGATGATGGTGACTTTCATCCTTCCAGATAACGACAGGCTGTCATCATTTCTTGCCTCGGAGCATCAATAGGAAGGCTGCCGCAAGCAGCATGGATGAGGCGAGGATTGCATATAAGCCGAATGCTGAGGCTAGCACGGCGCCTGCACCTGCTCCGATGGCAAAGAGGAGGATTATCAGGGCATAGTAGGCTGCGTGCCTGAGCCCTTCCTCCTCTTCTTTTGTTACATAATGAGCGATACTTTCCATACAGGATCTGAGGTTGCCGATGCACATTGTGCTTGCATATGCATATCCTCTGGCTTTCCTGAATGCCTCGACCTGCATCGCACATGAAAATGAGACAACTGCATTAGCGGCAGCAGAAAACGAAGAAGGTATGAATGCAACTGCAGTTAGAAGTACTATTTCGAGTGTGATTATTATATGGCGCCAGTGCAGTACTCCATCATGTTTCCTGAAGCGGTGCTGGAGAAGCGCAGAGACAAGAATGCCACAGGCAAATGAAAGTACTGGTATGATGTAAGAAAGCGCTCTCCTCCATTCACCGGAGAAGAGCGATGAGGCTAGGAGCACTATATTCCCTGTCTGAGCATTTGCAAACACATGAGAGCGTGTCAGATAGGTATAGGCATCCTGCAATCCTCCTGAGAGCGTGATGAGTGCCATCACCAGAGTGCTCTCAGAAGGCTGAATGTCATTTCTGTACTTTCCTTGCATCTTCAAGAACTGTATCTCCCGAAGAACGTTTTACCTTGCATGGCCTGATGTTCCAGATATCATCGGCATACTCCTTGATTGTTCTGTCGGAGGAGAATTTTGCAGATGATGCAATGTTGATGACTGCCTTTCTGTTCCATTCTGCAGGGCTTGTCTTGTAAAGCATCATCGCGCTCTCGTGCACATCGTGGTACATCCTGAGATCTGCCATGAGGTAGTACCTGTCATTGGCCCCACCGAAGATTGAGGCTCTGAGAGCATTGAAGATATCTGGTTCATTGATGGAGAAGAAGCCGGAATCGACAAGGTCAATAACTGCCTTGATCTCAGGATCCTTCTCAACCCAGTCCATAGGATTGTATCCAGACGCTGCGAGGGCTGAAATCTCATCTTCTGTGTGTCCGAAGATGAAGATGTTGTCCTTGCCGACTTCATCTGCTATCTCGACATTGGCTCCGTCCAGCGTTCCGACTGTCAGTGCGCCATTGAACATGAATTTCATGTTGCCTGTACCTGAAGCTTCTGTTCCTGCTGTTGATATCTGTTCAGAGATATTCGTTGCCGGAATGACAGCTTCTGCCATTGTTACACGGTAGTCAGGCATGAAATAGACTTTAAGCTTGTCATTTACATCCTTGTCGCTTGCAATGACTTTCGCGATATTGTTGATGAACTTGATGATGAGTTTGGCATTCACATATCCAGGTGCAGCTTTTCCGCCGAAGAGGAATGTTGTCGGCTGGAATGCGTTGAGGTACTGGCTGTCCGTCTTCATCCTGTTGTAGATCATGAGGATATTCAGGGCATTGAGAAGCTGTCTCTTGTATTCATGGATACGCTTCACCTGCACGTCAATCAGTGTTGATGTATCGAGAATGTAGCCACTGTCTTTCTTGAGGAAGATAGCAGCATTTTCCTTTGCCTTCTCCTTGACACGTCCGAATTCCTCTACAAACGCCGCGTCGTCTGCGAACTTCTTCAGATCTGCGATCCTGTCATAGTCTGTGATCCACTTATCTCCGATTGCATCTGTGATGAGCTTTGAGAGAGCGGGGTTCGCATCCAGGAGCCAGCGGCGCTGTGTGATTCCGTTTGTCTTGTTATTGAAGCGTTCCGGGAAGATTGTGTTGAACTCTGGGAACATGTCCTTCTTCAGGAGTTCTGAGTGAAGGGCTGCAACGCCATTTGTTGAGTGTGACCCGATAATCGAGAGGTTTGCCATCCTCACCATTTTCGGATTCGATTCCTCGATGATGGAAACCTTGGCAATCTTCTCTCCCTGCATAGGGAAGTAGGAGACAGCTCTGTCCAGAAAGCGCTGATTGATTTCATAGATGATCTGCATATGGCGTGGAAGAAGCTTCTCAAGCATCGGCAGCGGCCATTTCTCGAGTGCTTCCGGCATCAGAGTGTGGTTTGTATAGCCCATTGTCTTCTCTGTGATGTTCCATGCCTCGTCCCATCCCAGCCCTTCTTTGTCAATGAGGATTCTCATCAGCTCAGGAATGGCCAGTGACGGATGTGTGTCATTGAGCTGGATGGCTGCGACATCAGGGAATGTTGCCCAGTTGTAGTCTCCGTTTCTCTTGAAACGCCTTACGATATCCTGAAGCGAGCAGGATACGAAGAAGTACTGCTGCTTGAGTCTCAGCTCTTTACCCATGTAGAGCGTGTCATTAGGGTAGAGGACCTGTGAGATTGTCTCTGCATTGATCTTGTTCCTGACAGCTTCTGTATAGTCTCCGGAATTGAATTCCTCAAAAGAGAAGCCTTCAGGTGACTGTGCGGACCAGAGGCGCAGAGTATTTACTGTCTTGCCGCCATAGCCGACGATAGGTGTGTCGTATGCAATGCCGTCGACAGTCTCTTCCGGAATCCAGCGGAAGAAGTCCTTGCCGCCTTCCCTGATCTGTCTTACCTCACCACCGAAGAATACAGGATAGACAAGGTCCGGTCTCTTCACTTCCCATGGATTTCCATCCTTGAGCCAGTTGTCCGGGAACTCGACCTGCTGTCCATTCTTGATCTGCTGGCGGAAGATGCCATAGTTATATCTGATACCATAACCATATGCTGGGTATTCAAGCGTTGCCAGAGAATCAAGGAAACAGGCTGCGAGGCGCCCGAGTCCTCCGTTGCCGAGACCTGCATCCGGCTCTACATCTGCAAGTTCCTCAAGTGTGTATCCAAGCGATGAGAGTGCATCGCGTACAGGCTTCTCCAGACCGAGGTTGATGATGTTGTTCGTCATCGCACGGCCCATGAGGAATTCCAGAGAGAGATAGTACACTCTCTTTGAGTGTTTAGCTCTCTGCGTCTTCCTGGAAAGATCCCACTGGTGAATGATTCTATCCCTGATGGCATATGCCAGTGCATGATATCTGCCTTCCGGTGTTGTGTGATACACATCAGCATCGAGATTGTACTTCAGCTGCTCTGCGAAGTCCTGTGCTATATCAGCTTTGGTATGCCCAAATCGTGTATTGAGCGCTTTATCAGCCATAATGCTCTCCTTAAGTCTAAGAGATAATCCGATTTATAATAGATATTTTTCTGCTATATATGCAATAGCAGATGTTTTCTTTTGAGTGATGTTGAAAAACGCCCCGTTTCCGAGGCGCTTTGTCAGTTATTTTCTTCTGCAGCTTTCCGCTGTTCCGCTTTCCGGATTTTGCCACTGATTGTCTTTGGCATTTCCTTTGTGAATTCCACGATGCGGATCCATTTGTATTCTGCGAGTCGTGAATTGCAGTATTCCTTGATTTCCTTGTCCATTGCTTTCGTCGGCTCATATCCTTCGGAAAGGACTACGATAGCTTTCACAGCCTGTCCACGGGATGGATCTGGAACTCCGATTACACTGCATTCAAGGACTGCTGGATGGGAGATGAGTATATCTTCAATCTCTCCCGGTCCGATGCGGAATCCGCCGCTCTTGATGATGTCGTCAAAGCGTCCATTGAACCAGAGCGCACCATTCTCGTCCATCCATGCCGAGTCCCCTGTGTGGTATACACCACCTCTCCAGACTTCCTTGTAAAGCTCATCATTGCCGAGATAAGCAGAGAAAACGCCTATAGGCTTTTTCCCGTCTTTGGGTGCAATGACGATTTCCCCGATCTCTCCGCACTTCGGAGTGCTTCCATCTTTCAGGATAAGACGCACATCGTACTGGGGAGAAGGAACACCGAGAGAGCCATCAACAGCCTGCATGCCTTTGAAGTTCGCGGCCACAAGTGTTGTCTCTGTCTGTCCATAGCCTTCGTGGAGCTCAAGTCCTGTCTTCTCCTGGAAAAGACGGAAGATTTCAGGATTGAGGTATTCTCCTGCTGTGGCTGTGTGCCTGAGTGACGGCATTGCCGGAACGCCTTTCTTCACCAGATAGCGGTAAATGGTAGGAGGTGCGCAGAATGATGTGACCTCATATTTGTTGATCACTGTTGCCAGCTGTCTGGGGTCGAAATTGTCGAAATCAAAGACCATAACAGCAGAACCGACAAGCCACTGGCCGTAAATCTTTCCCCATGATGCTTTGGCCCAGCCTGTCTCAGAGACAGTGAAATGAAGTCCATTATCCTCTGCCTGCTGCCAGTAAGCTGCTGTGACGATATGAGCAAGAGGGTAGGTGTAGTCGTGGATGACACCCTTTGGGTACCCTGTCGTTCCAGAAGTGAAGTAAAGGACCATCGGATCTGTAGCCTTCGTCTCCTGCCTTTCAAGAGTTTCTGGAGCTTCTTCGATTTCGCGGGTAAGGTTCCTGAACCCCATTATATCCTTCTGTACGGACCACAGCTTTATATGAAAACCGCCCCTTGCCACTGCCTGAAGCACATTCTCCGGCACATTGTTGAAAGGTGTTGCTATGATTGCTTTAGCATTCGATGCATTAAGGCGATAGATGAAATCATCGGCTGTGAGCATATGAGTGACAGGAATCATCACAGCTCCGATCTTGTGGAGTGCGACAGCTGTGAACCAGTACTCATAGTGCCTTTTCAGAGCGACAATAACGCGGTCTCCGCGCTTGATGCCTGCGCTCAGCAATACATTAGCTGCCTTATTGCTCATGCGGCGAATATCGTCGAAGGAGAAGAAATGCTCCTCGCTTTCTGTGTTGCACCACACCATGGCGCGCTTGTCAGGTGTCTCTGAAGCGATTCTGTCTACCACGTCATAACCGAAATTGAAGTTCTCCGGGTAATGAAAGTCGATACTGAGAAGTTTCCCGTTATCATCAATTCTTTCGGTGCAGTATTCCTTATAAATGCTCATTTCCTATCCTCTTCATAGCGCCCGAATGCACGGAAGCGCTGATATCTTCTTTCTGTAAGATCCTCTGTTCTGTCGAGAATCTGCAATTCATGTTCCAGTTCATCAGCAAGCTTAGCGTAGAATGCGGCACTACCGAGTCCTTCTTCACTGATGATTCTCTCCGCGACCCCGAGCGAAAGTGCATCGCTGGCTGTCAGGTGAAGGTTCTCCGCAGCTTTTGGTGCTTCTGCGGCATCCTTGTAGAGAATACTCGCGCAGCCTTCTGGAGATATTACTGAATAAACAGCATTCTCAAGCATCCAGACTCTGTCTGAAGCTGCAAGCGCCAGCGCTCCTCCGCTTCCGCCTTCTCCGATGAGAATGGATATCTCAGGTGTCTTCAGTCCCATCATTGTCATGAGATTCTCTGCGATGGCTTCTCCCTGCCCGCGCTCTTCTGCTCCTATGCCGCAGTAAGCACCGGAAGTATCGACAAAGAGAATTACAGGACGATGGAATTTCTCAGCCTGTTTCATAAGGCGCAGCGCTTTCCTGTATCCCTCCGGCTCGGGAGCGCCGAATGAGCGTCTCATGCGCTCTATTGTGTCATGCCCCTTCTCGATGCCGATGACTGTTACAGGGCGTCCGCCGAGATATGCAAGTCCCCCTATAATCGCACCATCATCACGGTAGCGTCTGTCTCCATGGAGCTCAATGAAACCCGTGAAGATCGCGTTGATATAATCCTGGGCTGTCGGGCGCTGTGTGCTGCGCGCCGTTTTTACCCTGTCATATGCTGTCATATGAGCCTCCATGCATTCTCAAGAGCTCTCCCAGAAGTTTCTTCTCACTTTTTCTCGGTGTGATCATATCAGCAAAACCATGGTCCAGGATGAATTCAGATGTCTGGAAGTCCCTTGGAAGTTCTTCCATTGTTGTCTGTTCAACTACCCTCCGTCCTGCGAAGCCTACAGTTGCACCGGGTTCTGCAATGATTATGTCCCCTTCCATCGCGAAAGATGCCGTGACACCTCCCGTTGTCGGGTCAGTCAGCACAGTGATATACAGAAGTCCCGCTTCTGAGTGTCTCAGAACCGCACCGCTTGTCTTTGCCATCTGCATGAGCGACAGAAGCCCTTCCTGCATTCTGGCGCCTCCAGAGACAGTCCATCCTACAACAGGAAGCCTGTGCTCTGTTGCATACTCAAACAGGCGTGTGATGCGCTCTCCTGTCGCTGTCCCCATTGATCCCATCATGAAACCTGGAGACATTGCGAAGATGGCTGTCCTTATATTCTCTATTGTGGCTGTTCCTGTGACAACTGATTCTGTCTCACCGCTCTGTAAGCGCGCCTTCTCCAGTTTCGGCTGGTAGCCAGGGAACGAGAGCGGATCATCAGTTACAACAGAGGAGAAGAGCTCGTTGAATGAATGAGGATCTGTCATCATCGCGATTCTCTTTCTCGCTTCAATGCGGAAGTGATGGCCACAGGCACATACCCACTGGTTGTCTTCCAGAGTGCTCTCTGTCAGTGTCCGGTGACAGTTCGGGCAGGTATATTCCTTCTCTCCGCTTTTCGGCTCGGCGCTTCTGCCATCGCGTTCAAGTTCGTTCTGCGGTTTATAGAGAAACTTCAGAATACTCATTATCTTCCTTCCATGAAGCTGGTGTCATAGTCGCCGGACTCGAATCGCGGGTCGCTTATAATCTCCAGCTCTTCTTCAATATTTGTCTTCACGCCATCGATAATCAGCTCGCAAAGGTAGGCCTTCATCTTGCGGATTACCTCTTCCCTTGTTCCTGTAAAGACCATCAGCTTGCCAACAAGAGAGTCATAGTATGGCGGCACCATCGTGCCTGGTTCGAGATATGTGTCGAATCTGACGAATGGCCCTCCTGGAACATGTATAGCATTGATGACACCGGGTGTCAGTGCATTGATACGGCACTCCATCGCAGCACCTCTGAGCCTCACGCTGTCACGAGAGAACGGGATAGGAACGCCGGCAGCGATCCTGATCTGCCATTTCACAAGATCCACTCCTGTGAGAATCTCCGTCACTCCATGCTCAACCTGCAGTCTTACATTCATCTCCATGAACCAGAAGTTTCCTTCTCTGTCCATCAGGAATTCGAGTGTGCCAGCACCTGTATAGCCGATCTTCTTTATAGCTTTCTCGACCTTGCTCATCAGAGTGTCTCTCATCAGAGGTGTGACAGCAGGAGAAGGGGATTCCTCCAGAAGCTTCTGGTGATGGCGCTGTATCGAGCAGTCCCTCTCTCCCAGAGCCACTGCATTGCCATACTCATCGGAGAGCACCTGTACTTCTATATGGCGGGCTGGGGTTATGCACTTTTCGAGATACACACCTCCGTCTCCGAAGGCGGCAAGGCTTTCAGCAACAGATAATGGAAATACTTCCTCAAGTTCCTTCGGTGTATATGCTGGCCTGATTCCTCTTCCGCCGCCACCTGAGCGCGCCTTGAGCATTACAGGGTACCCGATGCTCTCCGCCGCTTCCAGCGCTTCTTTTACGTCGCTGAGCGCGTCTGTTCCGGGAATGACACTGAGCCCTGCTTCTTTTGCGATTGCCTTGATACGGGATTTGTCGCTCAGTCTCTCCATCTCTTCTGCAGATGGTCCGATGAATGCAATCCCGTTCTTGCGGCAGAGCGTTGCAAACTCCGCATTCTCTGAGAGAAAACCATAACCTGGGTGTATTGCAGATGCCTTCACGGCAAGGGCTGCGCTGACAATCCTCTCCGCGTTGAGATAACTCTCTGCTGCTGGAGCTGGTCCTATACAGATGCTTTCATCTGCAAGGGCTGTGTGAAGTGTATCGCGGTCAGCGGTCGAATAGACAGCAACTGTCCTGATACCCATCTCCTTACATGCGCGTATGATTCTGACAGCTATTTCCCCGCGGTTTGCAATCAGGATTTTGGAGAACATACGCTCTCCTTGTCAGTGATGCAGAAGGAGAAAGAGGCTGAAATGCACTGCTTGCCATCTACATATCCCTCACCTTCGCCGAAATAGAAAGGACCCATTGAGCGTGTTATTCTGCACTTTGTCTCGAATGTGTCGCCAGGGCGTACTGGGGACTTGAAGCGTACTTTATCCAGTCCTGCATAAACAGGGAGTTTGTCACTGCCAATCGTTCCGTTGAGAAGAACGCATGCTGACTGTGCCATTATTTCACAGAGAATGACGCCGGGGACAATCGGAGCTGAAGGAAAGTGTCCGTCAAGGAAGAATTCTGTTCCTTTTACTGTATACTTCCCATGTGCTTCGTCACCGACTTTCTCTACCTCATCCAGAAGCAGCATGCTGTTTCTGTGAGGCAGTATATTCATGATCTCATCTCTGTTCATTATGCCCTCCCAATTCTAAAGAGCGGAGCACCATACTCCACGATATTGCCATTGGCAGCAAAGATTTCCAGGATCTTCCCATCCTCTTCAGCTGTAATCTCGTTCATCAGCTTCATTGCTTCAATCAGGCAGAGCGTGTCGCCTTTCTTCACGACAGATCCGGTTTTCACAAATGGCTCCGCGTTCTCAGCTGGGGATGCGTAGAAGACACCGACCATGGGGGAAGACACGATGGTGCCTTCCTCCGTTTTCATCTCAGGTGCAGCTTCTGCAGCTGCTTTATCTTCTACAATATATGTCTCTGGTTTTACGCTTTCCTGCCTGCTACCACGCTCGAGTCTCAACTCGTAGCCATCCTCTTTCACTTCCAGACCGGAAAGATCCAGTTCCCTCATGAGGCTGGCGTATTTCCTGATAGCTTCTTCTTTCATCAGACTCTCCTGAATGCAAGGCAGGCATTGTGTCCGCCGAAACCAAGTGAGTTGGAAAGTGCTATGTCTATTCTCTTCTCGCGTGCTGTATTAGGCACATAGTCAAGATCGCATTCCGGATCAGGTTCGAGAAGATTGATTGTAGGAGGTATGATATCTGTCTCAAGAGCTTTGAGACATGCGATTGCCTCAATAGCACCTGCTGCACCAAGCATATGGCCAGTCATTGACTTTGTGGAGCTGATGACAGCCTTTCTTGCATCTTCTTCACCAAGAGCGCCTTTGATACAGATTGTCTCCCCCTTGTCGTTGAGCGGAGTTCCTGTGCCGTGTGCATTGACATAGACGCTTTCTCCAGCCTTGTAGCCTGCTTCCTTCATAGCCTCGACCATTGCCCTTCTTCCGCCGTCTGCATCCGGACGAGGAGCTGTGATGTGGTATGCATCGCAAGTTGAACCATAGCCTACGACCTCGCCGTAGATCTTTGCACCTCTCTTCACTGCATGCTCATACTCTTCAAGCACAAGTGCTGCAGCTCCTTCACCGATGACAAAACCGCCTCTGCGCTTATCGAACGGGAGAGAAGCAGCGTTTGGATCTGTTGCTGTGGAAAGCGCCTGCATGTTTATGAATCCAGCAACCCCAGGCTCTGTGATTGCAGCTTCAGCACCTCCCGTAATCACTGCATCAGCGTATCCGTGTCTGATAGCTCTCAGTGCCTCGCCGATTGCGTTTGATCCTGAAGCACATGCTGTGACAGCTGGAAGCGCAGCATTCTGGCAGTTGAAGCGGATTGCGATCATTCCTGCTGCCATATTGGCAATCATCATAGGAACAAAGAACGGGGAGACCCTTCCTGGTCCTCTCTGGATAAGCTTGTTATGCTCAGCTGTGAATGTCTGGATTCCTCCGATACCGCTGCCGAAGTAAACTCCGATTCTCTCTGGCTCAAGTGTTCCGATCACACCGCTTTCCTCAACAGCCTGCACAGCTGATGCTATAGCAAACTGTGCGAATCTGTCAGATCTGAGTGTGTCAGCCTTTTCCATCCAGTCGCGTGCATTGAAGTTCTTGACCTCTGCGTCAAGCTTTGCTTTGTAATCTGTTGTATCGAAGTATGTGATTTCTCCGATTCCGCAGCGGCCGTTGATCATGCTGTCCCATGCTTCAGCAACGCTGTTTCCGATCGGTGTGATTGCGCCGAGTCCAGTGACTACGACTCTTCTGTATTCGTTCATTATTATCTCCTTACATTGCGATTCCGCCGTCGACTCTCAGCACTTCTCCAGTGATGTATGGAGATGTGAGGAGGAACACGACTGCAGAAGCGACATCGGATACATCTCCCATCCTTCCAAGCGGGATTGTTCCGAGCAGTGCTGAATTGTCCTCTGTGATGTTCTTAGTCATATCTGTTCTGATAAATCCGGGAGCGACAGCGTTGCATGTGATTCCTTTCGGTGCAAGTTCACGTGCTGTTGATTTTGTCAGACCAACGATACCGGCTTTGGATGCGGAGTAGTTTGCCTGTCCTGCGTTTCCCATCAATCCGGAGACGGAACTGATATTAACAATTCTTCCGCATTTGTTTCTGATAAAAAGAGCGGCTGTGTGGCGGATCATGTTGAATGCGCCTTTGAGGTTGACACTCAGGACACTGTCCCAGTCCTCTTCTTTCATGAAGGCAATCAGTCCATCGCGTGTGATGCCTGCATTGTTTACAAGTGCTTCGATGTTGTTGCCGAAATCTTTCCTGATTTCTGCGACAGCTGCCTTTGTGTCTTCAAAAGATGCCACGTTGCAGACATATGCCTTTGCTTTGACACCCTTTGCCTCGCAGTCCTTTACTGTCTCTGCGGCCTCGTTCTCGTCGCCTACATAGACAATTGCGATATCATAGCCAAGAGATGCGAGACGGAGTGCAACCTCGCGTCCGATTCCTCTTGATCCACCTGTTACTATAGCTGTTTTCCCATCAGCCATTGCTGACCTCCGACCAAATTGTCTCGATGCTCTGTGCATCTGATACGTTATATGTCCTCACATCCTTGTTAATACGTTTAATAAGTCCTGTGAGTGTGTTTCCCGGTCCGCATTCGATGAATGTATCAATTCCGCTTTCAATCATGTTGCTGACAAGCGTCACCCATCTGACCGGTGATTCAATCTGTTTTGAAAGAAGGGATTTCACATCACCTTCATATATTCTTCCTGTGACATTTGAGTAGATTTCAAGCTTCGGGGCAGAAAATGCATACTTCTCAAGCTCGCTTGTGAAAGCAACTGCTGCGCCATGCATGAAAGGGGAGTGGAAACCGCCGGATACATTGAGCCTTATAGCCCGTCCGCCGTTTTCCTTTACTTTTGCTTCAAATGCATCGACTGAGCTCTCCGAAGCGGATACCACAACCTGTCCAGGGGAGTTGTAGTTCACCGGATATACTTCATCGAACTGTGATGCAATGCTCTCGACAGCTTCATCTGAAAGCTTCACGACAGCTGTCATTGCTGCAGGATGCTCATCAGATTCCTTCTGCATGAACTCCGCTCTCTTCGAGACGAGCCTGAATCCGTCTTCAGCGCTTACGATAGAAGAGAAAGCCAGTGCAGTGATCTCCCCGAGGGAGAAACCCGCAACTGCTCTTGGCATAATCCCTTTTTCCTTCAGAGCTTCCGCAGCCGCTAATTCTGTCATATACAGACATGGCTGGGTATTCACTGTTTTCTTAAGGTCTTCGGGAGTGCCTGCAAAGCACATTTCACGTGTGCCAGGGCGGAGAGTGTCGAGTGTGTCTGTGATTGCTTTTGCAGCATGAGAGGCATCGTAGAGAGCCTTGCCCATGCCGGGAGCCTGGGCTCCCTGTCCTGAGAAGACGAATGCTACTTTATCCATTTTGTAGCTCCTTTGAGAACCGGCTCTGCCTCTTCAATGACGCTTCTGACGATATCGGCAGCTGGCTCAATCTTGTTTACCATTGCAGCAATCTGTCCGGAGAGGAAGCATCCATGCTGAAGATCACCGTCCTTGACAGCTTTCCTCAGTGCGCCGACGCCGAGCTGTTCAAGCTCCTCGTCTGACATGCCTCCGAACTCCGCTTTTGCGTAATCGCGGGCAAATGCCGTTCTGAGTGAGCGTACAGGGTGTCCGAGCTTCTTTCCTGTGACCATCGTGCAGAGGTCTCCTGCCTTGATGATCTTCTCTTTGTAGACCGGACTGATAGAGCACTCCTCCGCGCTCAGGAAACGTGTGCCCATCTGGACACCAGAGGCGCCGAGCATGAATGCCGCAGCAACTCCGCGTCCATCTGCGATTCCTCCTGCAGCGATGACTGGAAGATCTGTCGCATCGGCTACGAGAGGGACCAGAACCATCGTTGTGAGCTCTCCGACATGCCCGCCTGATTCACCGCCTTCTGCGATGAGTGCAGATGCTCCAAGTCTTGTCATGAGCTTTGCCATGGCTACTGAAGCAACAACTGGGATAACTTTGATTCCGGCAGCTTTCCATGCATCCATGTACTTTGAGGGATTGCCAGCTCCTGTTGTGACAACAGCAACCTTCTCCTCTGCAGCGACTGCAGCAACTTCGTCAGCGTACGGACTCATCAGCATGATATTCACACCGAATGGCTTGTCTGTAAGCGAACGTGCTGTCCTGATCTCGGTGCGTACATAATCTGCAGGTGCATTGCCCGCTGCGATGATGCCAAGACCGCCTCCATTCGAGACGGCCGCGGCAAGTCGCCCATCAGCTATCCAGGCCATTCCTCCCTGGAACACCGGGTACTTGATACCCAGCATTGAGCATATCGGGGTCTCAATCATCGATTAGTTCTCCTTGCTCTGAATGAAGGAAACGAGATCACCTACTGTCTCAATCTTCTTGTCAAGCTCAATGGAGATTCCGAGCTTGTCCTCAAGCTCCATCAGAAGCTCGACTGTATCGAGTGAGTCGATTCCGAGATCACGGAATGTGCTCTCCATCTTCACATCATCTGCGTTGCAATCTGTTCTCTCTGCAACTGTCTCTGCAATTGCCTTGAAGATTTCCTGTTCTGTCATTTTTAGAACTCCTTTAGCTGTATGCTGCTAATACAATTTGACAAATTTCGGGTTTTTGTCAAGAAAAACATGTAAAGTTTTTTCTCTCACGCGCGCAAAATGAATAGAAATAGTCAGTTAACTATAAGCCAGTAGCTAGAACTAACTATAACAACTTTGGACATTTTGTTTGTCGTTTGTTTGACATTGTCCTTTTACAGGAGCCTGTTCTGACATGTGTCTGGCCCCTTTCTGAACGTTTTCATTGAGGTTTTCGACGCTTTATCCTCATTGTCGTTGGCGCTTTGCATCTTGTACATGCGAGGCTTCCTGACAGTGTGATGTATGTTCAGGGACTGAATTCCCGGAAGGGCAGTACTGCTGGAAACACCTATTTGCAGATATATATGAAGATGTTTTTCCTTCAATTCGTTATAGAAAACGTAAAATCCATTCATTGCTGGAAAAATCGCGGCATCTGAGAATTTAAGTAGAAGAATGAAACCAAAAGGAGGTCAGAGATGAGAAAAGCTCTAGCAGTTCTTCTGGCAATGGCAATGGTCGTATCACTTTTTGCTTCCGGTTCCGGAGAAAGCAAGAATGATCAGATCGTCATCGAATTCTGGACACATGAGGATGTCAACAGACAGGCTCTTGAGGATAGATATATTCAGGAGTTCATGGAGACTCATCCGAATGTAACTGTCAATGTGACAAGACAGGCATCCACAAAGCTTATCGAACTTGTTCAGACAGCATTTGCAGCAGGGGAAGGCCCGACGATGTTCAATCTCTCAATCAGTGACGAGTATCCGTACATCGTAGCAGGTCGTGTTGCCCCTGTGGATTATGAGGCAGCTGGATATGCAGATGCCGCTGCAGTCAAGGATGCATATCTTGATGGCATGATTGATCCAGTGACATATGACGGTGAAGTCTATGGTCTTCCTCTCGAGCTTACGAACTGGTGTATCTTCATCAACAAGAAGGTCTTCCGCAGCGCAGGACTCGATCCTGAAGTCGACTATCCGAAGACATGGGAAGACATGGTAGAGCTTTCCGAGAAGCTTGTTATCCGCGATGGTGATATTCTTGTCCGCAGAGGCTATGATTTCAGATATCCGTATTATCTTGAAACACTCGTTCCTATGGTCGAGCAGCTCGGTGGCCAGCTTGTCAGCGATGACGGAACAGAAGCTATCATCGGAGAGGAAGCATGGGTGAAGGTTCTCACATTCATGCAGGAATGGGGTCCAAATGGCCGCAATCTCGGTTCTCCTACATACACCAACGCACGTTCTCTCTTCAACAAGGACAACAATGACATCGCAATGGCAACAACAGGACTCTATCAGGAAGCCAGGATCAAGGCAGATAATCCTGCTTTCTATGATTCCGGAGAGTGGATGGTTGTTCCGTTCCCGGTTTTCGAGGACGCTGTCAATGATGTAGCAGCCTGCTACTATGGTCACTACTACATGGTTAATGCCGATGCTGACGAAGCGACACAGAAGGCTGCATGGGAACTTATCGCTTATATGCTCTCCCACGGTGAGGAATACCTTACAGAAGTACAGCTGATCCAGCCTACTAAGGCTCTTATGGAATCTGAAGCATATAAGAACATGCCATACTCAGATGTCTTCCTTGGAGACTTCGAGCGCGGTCACGTTGTTTACTATGGTGCTGCCAGTGCAGAGTTCCAGGCACAGCTCAGAAGTGCAGTTGAGGCAGTAATGCTTCAGGGCGTGACACCACAGCAGGCATATCTTGATCTCAAGGCAAACTGCCAGGAGATTCTTGACGAAGAAGCCTGATTCATCAAATGCCCAAGGTAACCCCTTGGGCAATACTTAGGAGGACGAAGTGGGAAAGAAGGGCTACAGCATCGAGCGTAAGCAGGCCAAGTGGGGACTTGTCTTCACTATTCCCTGTCTGATTTTCTTCGCCGTTTTCAGCTTCTATCCGATTATCAATGCGTTCGTGACATCGCTCACAAACAGAAGAGCTATCGCCAGAACCAGTGATTTCGTAGGACTTGAGAATTATATCTACATCTTCACAAAGGACAATGGAGGCTTCCCGCTCTCCAATTCAATAAGAGCAACACTTATCTTCACCATCGGTACGTTCCTTCCGATGATTGTTGCTTCTCTGATTATCGCAACATTCCTCATGCAGCTCAGAAAGGACCGTTACAGAGGATTTTTCCAGCTGATGTACTATACACCGGCTGTTCTCTCATCTGTAGTTGCTGCATCAATCTGGATGATCATCTTCGACCCGCGAGGTCTGATGAACCAGATTTCCAATTTCGTCATGCATACATCCGGTGTGGATTACAACTGGCTTGTTGATTCCACGATGCTGCAGATTTCGACGATGATGATTTATTTCTGGAAGTATATCGGTTATTTCGTCATTCTCTTCATAACAGGACTGGCTGCGATACCGAATACGATATATGAGGCGGCAACTGTTGATGGATCCTCCCGCTGGCATACATTCTGGAAGATAACGCTTCCGCTTCTGAAGCCTACGACAGCAATGGTCTCCATCATGGCGATGCTCCAGTGTCTGAAGACATTCAGTACGCAGTATATGCTTCATCAGGGAGGTTCCTCCAGATTCCCGATTGATGTCATAACGATGAATATCTACTTCACAGGTATCAGAAACGGACGACTAGGAAGGGCCAGTGCAATGTCGATTGTGCTTTTCCTTATCATGCTGATTTTCACTTACATCCAGCTCAGGCTCACCCGCTCAAGCGAGGATGTGGAATATTAAGGAGGGGATATGAACAAATTTGTCGGCAAAGTAACCGTTGTGGAAGTTCTTATCTGGATTCTCCTTATTGCAGTTCTGATTTTCACAGTGACTCCGATACTTTTCATGGTTGTGGCTTCTTTCATGGACGCCAAGCAGATACTCGCTATGCCATTCTCGTGGATACCATCGAAAGAGTATTTCACAACAGCGGACAGAACGTTCTTCACGAATTTCTACAGAGCGATCATGGGTAATAACAATAACCCGATGTTCTTCCGCAACCTGCTGAATTCCCTGATTGTCGCCATCACAGACAGTATCACGACAGTCTTCCTCGCGTCGCTGTGTGGTTATGGTCTTGCGAAATTCCACTTCAAAGGACGCAACCTGATCTTCCTCGCCATCATGTCTACGATGATGATTCCGTTTGAAGCGATCATGATTCCGCTTTATATGGTAGTATCTGGAATGGATATGATTAATACGTACAGGGGAATGATTATCCCATTCATGGTTTCAGCCTTCGGAGTCTTCCAGATGCGGCAGTATCTGCTGACATTCCCTGGCGAGTATCTGGATGCTGCAAGAGTTGACGGTCTTTCGGAGCCTGGAATCTACGCGCGTATCGTGCTTCCAAACTCGAAACCTGTCATTGCAACACTGGGCATCCTCTCGTTCCGTAACCAGTGGGATAACCTTCTGTGGCCACTCTTGGTCGCTCAGAGCGAGAGCATGAAGACCATCCCCCAGTACATTACGAAGTTCAGTGAGGAGAAAATGACGGATGAAGGTGCTATGATGGCATGCGCCTTCCTTGCATCCATTCCTATGTTCATACTCTTCTTCTCACTCTCGAAGTACTTCCTGGGTGGTGCCGCTGTATATGACTCGCGTAAAGGCTGATTTCTTCATATACCTTTTTATCCTCATCCTTCTTTCCTCCTGTGGAGGGGAGAAGGATGCTTTTGTCAGTATTGAATACTGGACTCATGAAGACAGCAGCAGAAGAGCGCTGGAAGAACGTCTTATCGAAGAGTTCGAGAAAGAGAACCCGGATATCGACGTAGTAAGGACAGAATATGGATCCGCTGAGCTTCTTGATATGATTACAGCATCTTTTGCGGCTGGAAAAGGTCCGGACCTTTTCAATCTGCCATCTGAGGAGATTTCTGATCTTCTCTACAGCGGCAGGCTTTCAGAAATCAACAGCGCCGCGCTCGGCTATGATTCTGAGAATGCACTCTCTGAGGCTTATATACCGGGTGCATTTGATGCTGTGACTCTGGACTCAGGGATTTATGGTGTGCCGCTCGAGTACACTATCTGGTGTCTCTATGTGAATAAAGCCCGTCTTGCAGAAGCAGGACTGGAAGAGATAGCGCCTGAGACATGGGAAGAACTTGCAGATATCTCGAAAGCGCTGACTGTACGAGATGGCGGAGTTCTTGTAAGACGCGGTTTTGATTTCCGTTATCCATATTATCTTGCTTTCTTCGTGCCTCTTGTCAGGCAGCTGGGCGGGGATGTCTTCTCGCCGGATGGGGATATTATTTACAATGAGAGCGCATGGGAGAAAGCTCTGCAGTTCATGCATGACTGGGGCCCGCTCGGGGATAATCTTGGCTCTCCTACATACCGCAATGCCCGCACGCTCTTCAATAGCGCTGATATCGCGATGTGTCTTTCGGGGCTTTATCAGGAGAGCAGGTTGCGGGAGCAGAACCCCGAGCTTTTCTCATCTGAAGAGTGGTTTGTAGCGCCGTTCCCTGTTTTCAGAGATTCCGTTTCCAATGAAGCTGCTTCCCATTACTACCACTATTTCCTTGTGAATGGCAGTTCGGATACAAATACAAAGAATGCTGCATGGAAGCTTGCCGGATACTTTACAGCACATGCTGAGGAGTATCTTGATGAAATAGGGCTTGTCATGCCGCTTAAAAGTATCATGGATTCTGAAGCGCTTATTGACAAGCCGTTTGCCGATGTCTTCCTGTCAGATCTTGAAAGGAGCCAGCCTGTCTATTCTGGCCCCCATGCTTCAGAAGTGCAGTCCCTTATAGGAGAAGCTGTTGAGTCCGTAATGCTTTATTCTGTCCCGCCAGAGAAAGCTGTTCAGGCTCTGAGATCATCAATCAGCGATCTCCTGGAAAATTAGCTTCCCCGATTCAGGGCAGGTTCCTGTACTCTGTCGGTGTCTTCCCGATGAAGCGGCGGAAGATCTTCGTGAAGTATCCAGGAGTGGGAAAACCGGTAGAGCTTGCGATTTCCGAGATATTCATGCTGCTGTCTTTCAGGAGAGGAAGAGCATTGTTTATTCTCACGATGCTTAAGTATTGAAGGAAATTCATGCCTGTTTCCTCCCTGAATAGCGTGGATATATAGTTTTCTGTCACATGTGCCACTGCTGCGATATCCTGAAGTCCTATGTTCTCTGCATAGTGGTCGTGTATGAAATCTATGGCGAGGCGGATTGTATGGTTGTGTATATCCTCCGGCAGTGAGATTCCATCACCGCTGCCAATGATTCCTTCCTGGCTCTTCTCGTCCTCTGCTATCATATCCCTTAGCCTCTCAAGCGAGGAAATAAGCTCCTCGTTCTCTACAGGTTTCTGGAGATAATCGAAGACTCCGAGCCTGATAGCTTTCTGCATATACTGGAAATCTGTATAGCCTGACAGGATGATTCCGTGCTCCACTGCTGCATCTTCAAGCATCTCAAGCCCTGTCTTTCCCGGAAGCCTGATATCTGTGACGACGATATCAGGGTCCGTGTCTTTTATCAGCTGTTCGCCGTCAATCCCGTTCTCTGCAGTGCCAAGCACTTTCATGTTTATGTCATTCCAGGGAATGGTGAGAACCAGCTCCTGGAGTATCAGTGTCTCATCTTCTACCAGTACAACACTGTAAGTCCGCATTATTCCCCCATAGGCAGTTTTATGGAGACTGCAGTACCTTTGCCTATCTCTGAAGAGATATCGAAGGAAAATGCACTGCCATATCTCAGTTCAAGTCTCCGCCTTATATTATACAGCCCTGTATGCCCCTCGTTAACAAAATCCTCAGAGAGTCTGGATGTGTCGAAGCCGAGGCCGTTGTCAATGACTTTTATGGCAATGTCATTATCGGCAGTCTCAACAGTTATTGTAATTTCCCAGCTGCCAGTCTTGCTCTCCAGACCATGTGTCACAGAGTTCTCTGCCAGAGGCTGGATGATGAGGCGTGGTATATTGATACTGTATAGCGATTCAGGACAGCGTATCTCATATTTCAGGCGTTCTCCGAAACGTATCTTCTGGATCATCAGGTAGCTTTCTGCCAGATCAAGGGATTCTTTCACTGTAGATGTAGATGAGTGGTTATCTATGCTGTATCTCAGAAGTTTCCCGAGGCGCAATGCAATCGTGTATATCTCATCTTCTCCATGGAGACGAGCAAGCGCCTTTATCGTGGAGAGCGTATTGAAGAGGAAATGGGGATTGAGCTGGCTTTCCAGTGCCTTTCTTTCAGCTTCCGCACTCTTGGCCTCTTCCTCCCTCTGCCGGGAAATGAGATTCTCGATGCGGCTGACCATCACGTTGAATGCCAGTGAGAGTCTGTCGAACTCGTAGATGCCAGTGCTCTCCAGTTTTGTATTGAAATCTCCGCGTTCAAAACGTCTCATTCCAGAGCTGAGAAGCGAGAAGCGCTTTGAAATTGATCTGGAAAAGACGAATGTCAGAAGCATGGACACCGATATTCCGACGCCAAGGCTCAGAATGAGGTAGAACATTGTCGATCTAAGTCCGATTTCTGCATTTTCCATGCTCATCACACCGACAATCACCATTTCTGTCCCCGGTATTGCCCTGACTGTGAGGTTCTCGCTGTTTTTCAGGGCCGGGAAGAGCGAGAATGCTCCGTAATTCTGTGTATGGATGAGAGAATATGCCTGATAAATACTGTTGTCTATGACGATAATGTCTGAGAAGAAACCGCTGCTTCCGAGCCCAGGGGATATTGTATCGATATAGACATCAATGATTGCATAACCGATATCACCGATGCGGCGCAGAAGGGAGAACGCAATCTGATGCCCATTCTCAATACGATGGTCCGTGATTGATATGAACCATTGCTTGTTCTTATTGGCACTGCGCTCTGAGAGTGCGATTATATTGCTCTCATCCCATTCATTGCTGTGTGTCCGCGTATCATATTTCTCCGGAAATTCGTGTGTTGACAGTCTTACACTGCCATCTTTAGATACGACAGAGAGCGAAGCACGGTATGTGTCTCCTGACATGATTGAATAAAGTTCTGCATACATCGTCCTTGCATCGTCCCCGGTAGGCTGAACAGCGCCGGCGAGTGCTTTTATCACTCGCTCATTTGTTGTCACGAGGTATGACTTATGCCTGTACTCTTCAACGACCGAACGAAGGAATGCAGCATCCTGATCGATGAGCATCTCCGCCTGTTCGTCAAGGATACGGCGAAGCGTATTCTCTCCGGAAATGAGGTAGAACGAGATGAAGATGATGAATGGAATCAGCATGACTATGAGAAAATAGAGAATGAGACGGCGGGAAAGAGTAGTACGGTATCTCATTTCTTCAGAGGCACCTCTGCGGACACCTTGAAGATGCCATTTTTAGCTGTTATCTCGGTGTTGCCACCCATTCTTTCCACTGCATCCTTTATGTTCCTGATACCGAACCCGTGGTTTTCCTTGTCAGCTTTGTGTGAGATGAATGTTCCATCTGATGCAGTTTCAGGTTTTCTGTCGAATCTGTTCGTGACGGAGAAATGCAGTATCTTTCCATCCTCGTGCATCTCGAGCTCGATATTCTTGTCTGGAGGATCTGCTTCGATTGCGTTATCGAGTGAGTTTGAGATGAGTGTGCACAGGTCGGTCTCATCTGCTTCGATTTTAGCTGTTATATCTGTTTTTATCTCAAGCCTGATTCCTTTCATGCCAGCCTGCTGATATTTGAAGTTGAGGATGGCATTCACGAGAGTGTTGGGAGTGTATTGTTTCGTCAGTTCAGAAAAACGGGCACCGATTTCCTTCAGATACTCCATTGCCTTGTCAGTCTCGCCAAGATCGAGATATGTCGCTATTACTGTCAGATGGTTCATCAGGTCATGCTTTATCTTCCTGATATCCTGCTGCTGGGCTTCGATTGCTTGGTAATATTCTCCCCGGGACCGCAGTTTTGAGTTTTCTTCCGCAAGCTTGGCGCTCCTGCCCATCTGATAGAGAAGAGGGAATATTACGGTCGAGTCAGCGATTGTGAAGAATGTGATAATCTGCTGCAGCATGAGATTTCTGGGAGGGTTAAGCACCAATGTGAGAATTATCACAGAAGGGGCGAGCGCTATGAATGTCGAGTAATTCCACATCCTTCTGGTGAAGAACGAGAGGAGCATGCTGTCTGATACCTGTCGGAAATAGACACGGTAGATGCTGAAGTAGAGCATTGCAAGTATTACAAGAAGTGCTGCGACTATTATTTCCACAGCCCCCGGCATCAGCGTGGTGGAAATACGCTGTATCCACCATGCAGAGAGATAGGACCATGATCCTATCACTGAGAAGAAGATGACTGACAGCGCTATGTTTTTCTCTGCTTCTGCTTTGAAGAATGTGAAGATATAGAGCATGAAGACAGCAAAGGAGACGATGTATGTCTGCACAAAATCCGGAATGATGGGAAAAAGGCAGATGATGTAAAGTGCGACAGTTCTGAGTACTACGGAGAAGCGGGATTGGAATCGTGGTTTCAGAAGCGCCGGGATAGCGGCACTGATATTCCATGCGACGATTAAAGATAAAAGCAGATGCAGAACTGCGGCCATGGAAAAAGCATACCACAACCCACCTTGATTGCACACTCTCTCTGGAATATTCTCATTGTATGAACGTTAGAATAGTAGGAGCTGGCGCTGTTGGATCGGTTGTCGCCATGCGCCTGAGGGAAAAAGCGGATGTTGCTCTTGTCGTTGATGAAAGACGGAAGGAGCGTTATAGCAATGGACTTGTCATCAACGGCGAGAGGGTTGTCTTTCCTCTTTGCACGCCAGAAAGAGCTGAAAGGGCAGATCTTCTTGTTTTTGCAGTGAAGAATATGCAGCTTGAGGAGGCAATTGAAGAGGCCCGGCCATTTGTCACGGAAGAGACAGTTATCCTGTCGCTTCTCAATGGAATAGAGGCAGAACAGAAGCTCTCTGAGGCATTCGGGGAAGAGAAGGTGCTCTACGCTTTCATTACAGATATCTCATCGAATCACAGCGGAACAGAGACAACGTGTTTTTCCGGTGGCGGGACTATCATATTCGGTGAGAAGAACAACGATAAATCTGAACGGGTAATGCGTATAGCAAAGCTCTTTGACGAAGCAGGACAACGCTATGTAATTCCTGAAGACATCATGCACGAGAAGTGGTGGAAATTCATGCTCAATACCTGTTTCAACACACTCTCTGCGGTTCTCGAGGCAGATTATGCCGCTATTTCGGAGAATCAGGATTTCATCAGGGCTGTGCGTCTTGTCGCCAGAGAGGTGCAGAAGGTTGCCGCTGCAGAAGGTATCGTGCTTACTCAGGAGGATATTGAGGAGATGATACGGCGCGTGACTGCGCTTCGCGATCATGGGCAGACATCGATGCTGCAGGATGTGCTGGCAGGAAGGGAAACAGAGAACAGATACTTCGCAGGAGCTGTTTCTAGGCTGGGCAGGCGTCATTCGATTCCTGTCCCTGTCTCTGATTTCATTTCGATTCTTCTGGAGGCTAAACGGAGATGCATCTGACCCCAGATAAAATCAGGGCAATAAACTATGAAACACTCTATGCCATCACAGGAGACAGAGTGCGCTCATACAAACTTGTTATGGCTCTTCCTGATCCGGAAAAACCGCTCGACAGTGCCGCAGCACTTCTTTCTCAGACCACTGAGCATCCAGAGAATGAGATTATCAGGACACGTCAGGCAATTGCAGATACCTTTCTCAGTGAACGCATTGAGACGCATGCTCTCTTTCCAGAGTCGCCATATTTCCCAAATGAGAATGGAGAGTATTTCCCTGTTATCTATGCCTCTGGCAATCTCGAGCTTCTCAGGGAGCGGTCAATGACGATTGTCGGGATGCCGAAACCATCGATGCAGGGCAGGGCAGATACGCTAAAAGCATTGTCCTTCCTCATCTCAAATGATGCAGCAGCACTTGTATCGCTTGATGATGGAATTCCTCTTCTTTCTGCAGAAGTCATGATAAAGGAAGGCGGCAAAGTCATAGGAGTTCTTGCCGGCCCCATATCCAAATGCTCATCGGAGCGTGAAGCTGTCATAAGAGGGAAAATCTATTCCTCCGGGCTTCTCTTGTCCGTATTTCCTCCAAGCCAGAAGATGGAGCGCTGGCATGTGATGGTCCGTAATAGTTTCATTGCTTCTGTTTCGCAGTGTGTCTATCTTCCAGAGGAGAAGGATGGTGGTCCTTCATGGTCCGTTTTTGATAAAGTGCTCTCAGAAGGAGGACGGGCGATGCTTTCTTCATCAATGCTTGATGTCCCCTCATACACATGGGCGCGTAAGCATATCGAGAGTGGTGCGCTGACCTGTTCTTCTGATAAAGATCTGAAGCGGCTTCTTCCTAGAACCGGGCGTTCAGTGGCAGAGCCTGATTTGTTCTCTTGACCTCATAATTGCTGCTGAATAGGATATAGCGCGTATAAGGAATATAACAATGAAGGAAATCACAGCAGATCAGCTAAGAAAGCTTTATATAGATTTCTTTGTTTCCAAGGGACATAAGCAGATATCCGGAGCATCCCTTATTCCGGAAAACGATCCGACAGTTCTTTTCACGACTGCCGGCATGCACCCACTGGTGCCGTATATTCTCGGCGCAGAGCATCCTGCAGGGAAGAGGCTCTGTGATTATCAGAAATGCATCAGAACCGGCGATATCGACAGCGTAGGAGATCCGCACCATCTCACGTTTTTCGAAATGCTTGGCAACTGGTCTCTCGGAGATTATTTCAAGAAGGAGATGATAGGCTATAGTTTTGAGTTCCTGACAAAGATTCTCGAGATTCCTGTAGACAGGCTTTCAGTGACTGTTTTTGAAGGTGATGGTGAAGTTCCTCGTGATAACGAAGCGGCAGACCGCTGGGCAGAACTTGGTATCGACCGATCCAGGATCTATTTCATGCCTCGTGAGGATAACTGGTGGGGGCCTGCAGGGGAGACCGGACCATGCGGTCCTGACTCAGAGATGTTCTTCGACACAGGTCGTCCCGCATGCGGTCCTGACTGCAAGCCTGGATGTAAGTGCGGAAAGTATTTTGAGATCTGGAACGATGTCTTCATGCAGTATCGTAAGGAAAAAGACGGCACATTCCATGAGATGGACAGGAAGTGCATCGATACAGGTATGGGTATTGAGCGCACTGTTGCTGTTCTCCAGGGGAAGAAGAGTGTCTATGAGACAGAAGTCTTCCAGCCGATTATAAGGGAGATTGAGAAGCTTTCAGGAAAGAAATATGGCGAGAATGAGGAAGATGATATCTCTATCCGCATTATCTCTGATCATATTCGCACATCTGTATTCATTCTCGGTGATCAGAAGGGCGTAGCACCATCCAATGTAGGCCAGGGATATATTCTTCGCCGTCTTATCAGAAGGGCTGTTCGCCATGGCAAGAAGATTGGCATTGATCATCCATTCCTTTCTGGTCTTTCCGATGTTGTAATCAAGCTTTATGGGGAGCCTTACCCTGAGATTGCGGCGCATGAGGCGTTCATTCATGAGGAGCTTGAGAAGGAAGAGGAGAAGTTCTCAATCACGCTTACAAAGGGCGAGAAGGAATTTGAGAAGATGCTGCCGAACCTCCTCAAGGGTAAGGACAGGATTATTTCCGGGCGTCTTGCGTTCCGCCTGTATGATACATATGGCTTCCCGATTGAGCTTACAAAGGAGCTCGCCGCGGAGCATGGTTTCACGGTTGATGAAGAAGGTTTCCATGAAGCATTTGAGAAACACCAGGCACTTTCCCGTGCAGGTGCTGAGAAGGAGTTCAAGGGAGGGCTTGCCGATCATAGCAACGAGACAACAGCTCTGCACACAGCAACTCATCTTCTTCATGCTTCCTTGAGAAAGATTCTCGGAACACATGTAGGACAGAAGGGCTCAAACATCACTGCTGAAAGGCTGAGGTTCGATTTCACGCATCCTGAACCAATGACAAAAGAGCAGATCCAGCAGGTCGAGGATCTTGTGAATGAGCAGATTAAGCGTGATTTGCCAGTAACTGTTGAGACAATGACCCTTGAGGAAGCCAGAGAGCAGGGAGCTATAGCCTTCTTTGATTCAAAGTATGGTGAGAAGGTCACTGTTTATACTATTGGAGATTTCTCCAAAGAAGTCTGTGGAGGTCCTCATGTCACTCACACTGGCGATATGGGACACTTCCATATCCTTAAAGAGCAGTCATCATCTGCAGGAGTGAGGAGAATAAAGGCTGTCCTTGAGAAATAAGAACCTGAACACAAGAGCTGGGCTTTTGCCCGGCTCTTTTTGAAATCAAAGGATTCAATTTCTCCTGAGGATTACCCTGCAGAGAAATGCAGTAATATCAGAGTGCTACGATTTTTCTTATCTCACTTTCAGAGAGCTTTGTCACATCAGAAATCTGTGAAATGGTGTAATTCAGAGCATGCATAGTCCTGGCAATGGTTGTCTTTTCCTCTGCTTTTCCTTCTTTTGCCCCCTGCAGCCTGCCGCCTTCCCAGAGTCCTTCTATGATGCTCTGCGAATTCCTTCTCGCTGTCTTGTTTCCTTTCACCTTTCCCAATGCCTCCCTCAGTACACTTCCCAAGGTCCTTCTCGTAGATATCGCGGTACATCTCGCTTATGGCACTCCCTTCATCATCGCTGTATGTGCCGTTCGCTATCACTATCCGCGCCCCCGCATGCTTCAGCTTCACGTTGTCCTCATCAGAGCGGAGCGAGTAGCTGTACACCGCCCTTCCTTTCCCGATTATATCACGGTCAACGATGAATATGACAATCGCATCGCGCGCCCTGCTGTATTCCTCCTTCTTGTGCAGCGTCCTCGTTATGAGAAGCCCCAGATAGTAGACAGAGCGCTTCACAAGCCATTTCATGCTTCTCTTCCCGATCTTCTGCATCTCAATGTCGATCTTGTTCCCTTCCCCGTCCTCCGCGAGCAGGTCGAGCCTTGCCTCATGCGTCTCCCGGCTTTCCTGAACATCCTGCACGCGGACCCTCCTGATTATGATATCGCCCCGGGAGAGGATCGTCCTGACGATATGCTGGACCGCTTCCGTGTTGTCCTTCATCGCGACGCGGAACGCGAAATCATCAGCAAGAGAAAGATCGTCCACCCTGATATCCTCAATGCGTATTCGTCTTACAGGCATAACACCTCCTGACTGATATACGCTCTGAGTCAGCGTTTCGGTTAACTTTTTCAGAAAAA
>CASDZV010000053.1 GCA_949285905.1 uncultured Spirochaetales bacterium
GCCGGGTAGCCACGTCCGGAAGGGATAACCGCTGAAAGCATCTAAGCGGGAAGCCCTCCCCGAGATTAGGCATCCCTGGCCCCTAGAGGGCCCGGAAGGAACCAGCGAGACTAGCTGGTCGATAGGCCGGCGGTATAAGCGCGGCAACGCGTTCAGCCGACCGGTACTAATGATCCGAGAGGCTTGGCCATATTATCGTTCCGGTTTCCGTGACGGGTCATCGGGCGCCCTGCGCTCCCAGATGACCTCCTGGTGGCCATAGCAGGGCGGCTACACCCGTTCCCATCCCGAACACGGAAGTGAAACACCCTCGCGCCGATGGTACTGCATTTCTGCGGGAGAGTAGGTCGCTGCCAGGTTTTTTTTCGTCCTTCTGGGACGCTTGTCCCTTCATATATACCTCCTTTTCTTAAGCTCCTCCGGGAGCTTTTTTCTTTGTGTATAACAAATATTGTTGCTATATAGAAACTTACGGAAAAAAGTGCAACACAGCTTCCAGATAATTTGCTATAATCATAATGGAAGCAGACGATGCATTTCCTATCCTCCCTGAAGTATCTCACTGTTTCCGTTAGGCTTAGCGACCAGTCCCAGGCGGCTGGTCATTTCTTTTGCTCCTCTTGCCTTAATTTGATAATATGCATGTATGGCATTAATAAGATTCTATAAACCAGCATTGTACAGGAAAGATATGGACGCTGTTCTCCAGACTATGGTCGATGAGAAAATCGGGCCGGGGGAGAGAAAGAAAGAGTTTCTTCGCTCATATGCTCAGTATATAGGAAAGAAAGATGGTATTGCTCTTCGCTCATATCTTGATGTCATTGTCTCCTCTCTGAAGGCTCTTGAACTTGAGGAAGGCGATGGTGTCCTCATCTCAGTGCTTTCACCCAGAATCTATCTTGAGGCTTTCAGACGCGTCGGTGTCAAAGCCATACTGATTGATACGGATGAAATGGGTCTTCCCAATATACAGGATGCTGAATCAAAGCTTGGAGAGAATCCTAAAGCTATAATATATTATGAACCTGTGTGCCAGATTCCTGAGAGTTTTGATGCCGTTAAGGAGCTGGGGCTGCCGGTTATTGAGGATATTTCCCAGTCATTTGGTTCTGTTTATGCAGATACTGTCAAAGCTGGTATGGGGGGAGATATCGTGATATCTGAATTCGAGGAGAACGGAGTTATCTCCACAGGGGGAGGCGCTGCAGCGGTCTCTTCTGATGAGAAATACATAGAAAACCTGAAGAAAGAAGCTGCTATCGGTTCTCCTTATGTGGATCTTCCTGATATGAATGCAGCCCTTGGTATCGTGCAGCTTGCAAAAGCCGATACACTCCTGATGCGCCGCAATGAGCTCTACAGACTCTTCATGCAGGCCCAGATGAAGAGCGGGTCGAAACTTTTCGGGTCTTCTTCTCCGTCTTTTTTTGCCAATGGCTTCGGTTTCAGCGTAATAGTTAATATAAAGCCGGATGACGCAATAGAATTCGCGAAGAAGAAGGAGGTATCCTCGAGAAGAACTTTCTCATCGTCTATCGGAATGAGGTATCAGGATAAGTTTGACCGATTCCCAAATGCGATCGCACCCATTACCAGAGCTATCTCATTCCCGCTCTATCCATTCCTCTCAAAATCTGAGATTGAAGTGATAAAGCGCGTTGTGAGCCATCTGGGGTAGGAGAAAAAGCATTATGTCAGTGCACTCTGTGTTTATTATCGCTAACGGCATGAAGAAGGAAAGCCTCAGGCTTTCTGATGAGATTCGTCACTATCTCGAATCTGCTGGCATTTCATGTGATGTGAAGAGTACCGTGACAGATGAGGATGAGCTGTCTGTGCCAATCAGCACAGATCTTGTCATAACCCTCGGAGGAGATGGCACAGTGCTCTATGCTGCAAGAGCTGTTAATGAGCTTGGCATCCCCATCCTGCCTGTCAATCTCGGTACATTCGGATATATCACAGAAGTCGGCAAGGATGAATGGCAGGAGGCACTGGAGTATTACCTTAAGAACGGAAGCAATATCTCAAGACGCCTTATGCTCCGTATCTCCGTTCATCGCGGTGGAAAACGCGTATGGCATGCCAGCGCGCTCAATGAAGCTGTTATCAGCAGCGCAGGTATTGCTAAAGTCATATCGCTCGATCTCTCTCTTGATAAGACACCTGCCGGTTCCTTCCGGGCCGATGGAATGATCATCGCAACGCCGACAGGCTCTACAGGATATTCGCTGGCAGCAGGTGGTCCTATTCTCGATGCTGATATGTCAGCAATCATCATCACGCCAGTATGCCCGTTCACGCTCTCCAACAGGCCGCTTGTCACATCTGGGAAAGTTGTCACTCTGTCTGTGAAGAAAGGACAGCGTACAGAACTTCTGCTTACTGCAGATGGGCAGCTTTTCTTTCCGCTTGAAGAGGGGGATACAGTCACTGTGGAAAAGAGCAGGAGCAGGGCTCTTCTTGTTAAATCATTGAGAAGGAATTTCACGGAAGTCATCCGTGACAAACTTCACTGGTCGGGGGAAATGCATGCTTGAAAGTCTGAAAGTCAGGAATTACGTTCTGATAGATTATCTTGATATCAGCTTCTCGGATGGTTTCACAGTCCTTACAGGTGAGACAGGATCCGGCAAATCCATCATGCTTGGTGCTTTGTCACTGCTTCTCGGCGCAAAGACTGACAAGGACGCTGTACGGCAGGGCGAGGAGAGCGCTGAGATATCAGGTATATTCACAGTTTCCTCTGAAAGTGTTGCCAGATGGACGGAAGAACATGGTGTCGAGATAGAGGATGACGCGTTACTGATACGACGGCTTATCAAGACAAACGGACGATCGGCATACACAGTGAATGGAACACCAGTGACAGTAAAAGAGGGAGAGGAGCTTGGCCATCTTCTCGTCGATGTCTCCTCTCAGCATTCCCATCAGTCTCTCATGAAGCACTCTGTCCTTCGCACCATGCTTGATGAGGCCGCGTCCCTTCAATCAGAAAGTGCCTCATATAAGGATCTTTATGCAGGCGTGAAGAATGAAGAGAGGGAACTTGCAGAAGCCCAGGAGAGAATAAGGCGGATGAGCGAGGAAGCTGATTACATGCGCTACTCTCTCAAGGAACTTGAGGAGGCGGAGCTCAGGGAAGGAGAAGAGGATGAGCTCAAGGCAGAAGTTGAGGTGATGAACTCATCTGAATTCCTGAAAGAGACGCTCTCGGCAGCATTGTCAGAGCTCAGGGCTGCATCATCTTCGCTTTCAGAGGCAATGGATCTGCTGAGGAAAGCTTCACGCAAGGACCAGAGAATAACTGAGCTTGCTGACAGAACTGAGAATATAAGCATTGAAAATGATGACATTCTTCTCTCTGTCCGCGATCATCTTACAACTATAGATTTCCCTGAAGCAGAGCTTGAAGAGAAGAACGCACGCTTAATGCAGCTACAGCGTATCAGAAGACGCTTCGGAGGCAGTATCAGTGAAGCCATCAGGAGACGCGATGATTTCAGAGAGCGTCTGGAAGAGGCAGAGAATGGCGAAGCGCTCCTTGCCGGATTGGAAAAAAAGCTTTCAGATGATAAGGCAAAGCTCATTGCCGCAGGAGAGGCTCTTCTTACAAAACGGAAGAAAGCAGCGCTGATGCTTGAAAAGCGTATTGAAGATAATCTCAGGAAGCTCGGCATGTCTTCCGCCGTCTTCACAATCAAAGTCGAGAGACTTCCAGAGCCTCAGCCAGATGGTATCGACAAAATCTCCTTCCTGATAGCCCCGAACAAGGGTGAGAAGCTGTCACCTGTTGAGGATACAGCCTCAGGCGGAGAGCTCTCGAGGATCATGCTTGCGCTCAAAGTTTCGCTTTTCTCGGGGACAGGGGTCGGTACGATGCTTTTCGATGAAATTGATGCTGGTATCGGCGGTACGGTTGCGAATGCAGTTGCAGAAGAGATGAAAGAGCTTTCACAATCTGAGCAGGTTATCGCAATAACACACCTTCCCCAGATTGCGTCGCGTGCAGACAGCCATTATCTTGTTGAGAAAGAAGAGAAGGATGGCCGCACAATGACACGCATACGGGCTGTGGCAGGGGAGGAGAGAGTGAAGGAAATCGCCCGTCTCCTCTCTGGGGAAACGAGCGACCTATCACTCAGACATGCACGTGCATTACTGGAAGTTCAGGACAGCTGAAGTCTCGCTCATGTGCTCAGAAGAGCATTCGGCTTCCTTCTCTTTGCAGTAATATGGATAGACAGCATTCTGCAATTCCTTTGTGTTTGGCTCGAATCCATGCGAGCGGGAAAGTGTCAGGAGTTCAATGATTGAGTCCGCAGTCTTCTCTGTCAGTCCTTCTTGCCTTACAATATCAGCGAGATATCTCGAGTGTGTTGTAAGAATCGTGTTGATAGATGCTATGTCAGAATCGCGTCCGCACTTGCGTACGAAGTCAATCATGTTTCCCAGAATTTCCTTCCTCTCAGCTGGTGTCACATCAACGTAGATGGTGAAGAGCGCTTTTATGATTTTCAATGTGAGCCCCAGATTCTCCATCACAAGAGTCTCCATAGGAATATACCGGCTGTTCTTCACAAGCATCGAGAAGTGCCTCATATCGCGGGCGAGGGCAGAAAGCTCTGTGAATGTCATTCGGTTCATTGAGTTGTCTATCCAGAGATACACTTCGTCCAGCATCCTGTCAGGAATATCCTGATTAGTCAGTCTCAGTCTGTTGATAGGCTTGTCTGACTCATCATTCTCGCATAGATACAGGTTCAGACCATTGTCGATTGACGAGGATGAGAGGACTGTGAAGCGGAACAGCTCAAGCGTGACAGTGTCAGTTATATCTGCAGCATAGTTCTCTGCATCATCGACATTCATGTGGCAGAGTATGAAGCGCCCATATCTGTCTGAATAATCTTCAGGTCTTGCGAGTGAGCGGTTGAGATAGAAATAAAGCGCGGCTTCTGCTTCTCCCGGCAGGTCCTTCATCTCTTCCTGCGCGATGTTCATTCCATCTCCCTGTGCTTTTATGTTGCTCTTTGCTTTTCTCAGGTCAGAAAGGAACGGGAAAAGGAGATCTCCCTTGTAATATGGCTGGAACATACGGATTGCATAGAGCGCGTACTTTATATCCTGCCGTGGCTCTATGCCGGAGATATCAGCGAAGAAGAAACCGCAGGATGTGAATGAGAAATGCTTGTTCTTGATGCCTGAGAGCAGGTGTGCAATCTCGACATCATACATGGATGCGAATGAGTACTTCTTATGCAGAGATTCAATCAGTTCCCTCATGGAGATTTTGCCGATGTATTCATTCCCAGCTTCTCTGAGGATCTCCTCCGGTGTCACGGAAGGTCCGAATATCTTCCTGATCTCATCGTTGAATATACTGTCAATCTTCTCTCCCAGCTGTGTCAGCCCGTTCCTTAAAGGCGTGCGCCATGCCTGATTCCATCCGGCTTCGCCGCCTGTATGGCAGCCACAGTCCTTGAACCATCTGGAAACACCATGCGAACAAGACCATGATGTGCCTTTTCCTGCTTCTCCGAGATGAAGCTCGGCATGTTTCACAGCAGGGTGGCGTTCGAGATAGGAAGCATAATTGTCCAGAACGAAATCATCACGCTCCTCTACTTTGCGGATAAGAGCTGCCAGCGCCATATCTCCATAAGGTTCATGGTGCCCGTAGATCTCTCCATCTGTTGCTGTGTGGATGAGAGGTTTTCCATCTGATGCCTTGATGCTCTTGAGTGTCGCATAGAGGTTGTCAGCACTTCTGAGCATGTGACCGAATGAGATGGACTCAGCAAGCCCCGGATGGTAGAAGAATGCGGCTATCTCTCCGCCGTTAGTGCCTGTGAGGATGTACGGTTCCCAGTATGGTGCCGGTTTTCCCTGAAGCATCCTCATGCTTCCGTCATCTTCCTCGACAGCCTTGCACTGCCATGGCGATAGCACTACAAACTTGATGCCTTCTTCAGACAGAAGCTGGATCACATCTCTGTTGATTCCGCATTCTGGGAGCCACATACCCTCCGCCTTGCGTCCGAAGAAATGCTCGAAATCCATTGCGCCCCATTCAATCTGGAGACGAGCATCAGGGATTTTATCAAGTGGCAGGATTGTATGGTTGAAGCTCTGGGCCATGGCATTGCCGTGTCCGAGACGCTGGATGCTTTCCTTGTCCGACTGGACAAGAAGATCAATGGCATCTGGGTGTGTTTCCTGCAGCCATGAAAGAAGCGTCGGCCCGAAATTGTATGAGATATATGAGAAGTTGTTTGTTATGCTGATAATACGGCCTGCGCTGTCAAGGTAGCGGGAATGCAGATTCGCTCCATAACAGTCATGGAAAATCCTCTCATTCCAGTCGTTGTACGGAGATGCTGAACTCTGTTTGGGGACAATGCCTGTGAAAGGATTCTCGCGCGGTGGCTGATAGAAATGTCCATGAAGGATGATGGACGTTCTCTTGCTTTTCGTTGTCATAGGAGCATTCTATCATAATATAGTGAGAGTGCACACTATAGCCGAAAACATCATCTGGTGCGTTTAAACACTGATTTGTTGACTATTTTCGCTGTTTTCCCTAGGATTCAAGAAGAACTGGAAAAGGGGTAAAAATGATTCTAGTCAATGTCGAATCCCTGTCTGAGTCCGAACTGCGCAGCATCGCAATGCAGGAAGGTATAGATGGGGCTGGTGCTCTGTCCCGCGAGGAGATAGTTTCATTATTGGAAGATATGTATGGGGATTCAGATTCTGATTCACAGTCGAAGGATCCCAACCTCCGTTATATGTCGGGACTTACAGATTACCGTGACATAAGCAAATATGTTGAGAATCTCCCCGGTGTCGAAGACCTTCCGGATAGTTATCCGGACACAGAGATCCATCTGATCAAGAAGAACGGAGCCTGGCTTTATGCATTCTGGTCACTTTCTCCAAATGACAGTGACAGACTTCAGAATGAAGGCGCCTCGCTTGTTCTTTCAGTTACGATTGACAACAACGGCAGCAGAGAGGAGTATGACATCCCTGTGTCTTTTCTTGATAGTGCCTGGAATATAGGTATTCCATATGGCTGTGGCTTCTGCCGTGTCTCGCTTTCCTCAATAAGGAATGGCGAGAAGAGCATCCTCGCGGTTTCCCAGCCAGAGGAGCTTACTGACTCATACTGGCTGAGACACACTGATGAGATGAAGTATAACGACTCTCTTTACAGGCTTTATCTCACACTTGTCACAACAAAGGAAGGAAACATTGTAGATAACCCTGTCGTGCAGGATATCATACAGCTTTTCAGAAAGGAGGATCTGCAGAATGAATAAAATCAATCTTATACTTCAGGCACATCTTCCTTACGTGAGACACCTTGAGTATCCGAAATTCCTTGAGGAGAACTGGCTTTTCGAATCACTGAATGAGACATATATCCCACTTCTCCGGATGCTGGAGCGTCTGGACAAGGACAGCGTCGATTTCAAGCTCTCCATCTGCTTTTCGCCGACACTGAGCACAATGCTCACTGACCCGGCACTTCAGGAGCGTTTCGTCGACTACATGAACGGACGCATTGAACTCGGAAAAAAAGAGAAGAAGAGAACACAGACAGAGGATACTGCGTGCCACGATATGGCATGTCATTACCTGGAGGAGGCTGAAGCCAATCTTGCGCTTTTTGAGAAGCTTGAGAGGAATATCCTTTCTGGATTCAGGGATCTTCATGCGAAGAACAGGATTGAGCTGCTGACAACAGCAGCAACACATGCATATCTTCCGATATACAAAGAGTACCAGGCAGCTGTTAACACACAGATTGCAATGGGCTTGAGAACGCATGAGCGCATCTTCGGTGAGAGCGCACGCGGTTTCTGGCTTCCAGAGTGCGGTTATTACCCTGGGCTGGATGAGATACTCACGAAAAATGGTATTTCCTGGTGCCAGCTTGCATCCCATGCTGTTGTCACAGCAAAGGACAAGTCCATATATTCCGGCTATAAGCCTGTTGAGCTTCCTTCTGGGTTGTATGGCTTTGTGCGGAACTGGAGTATAACATCACTTGTGTGGTCTTCTGTTTCAGGATACCCATGCGATGGTGATTACCGTGATTTCTACAGGGACATCGGGTATTATCTTCCCATCGATTACGTACGTCCTTTCATCCATGAGCCGGAGGTCAGGGTTTTCACAGGCTATAAGTACCATGCGATTACAGGAAAGACTGAGGACAAAGCATATTACTCCCGCCAGAAGGCAATGGAGAAGGTGAAACTCCACGTAGATAATTTCCTCTATAACATCAAGCGCCGCGGCTTTACTGTCTCCAGTGCAGGTGTCAATGATCCTGTGTTCAATCTCTGCTTTGATGCTGAGCTCTTCGGGCACAGATGGTATGAAGGTATCGATTTCCTTGAAGGCTTCATGAGAAAGGCCGCAGAGCAGGAGGAGTTCACGCTCACTACGCCGATGTCAATCATTCTTGAGAACGGCGAAGTCGAGAAACTCAGAGTAAATGAGTCATCATGGGGCAGCGGAGGATACTCGGATATCTGGCTCGATGGCAGCAATGGCTGGATTTACCGCCACATCTTCAAAGCTCTGGAGAGAATGGAGGAGCTTACGAAACGCTTCCCGGAGCAGGGGACACTCAAAGGCAGATTCCTCAATCAGGCGCTCAGGGAGCTTCTCCTTGCCATGTCCTCCGACTGGCCATGCATCATGCACGATGGCACGTCTGTGACATATGCAGAGAAGAGGCTCAGGAATCATCTTGGGTCATTCAATGTCGTTTACAGCGCGATGAGCAGGAATACAGTCAACACAGAATGGCTCATCAACGCAGAGAAGAGCAGTGAGATTTTCCCAGATATCGACTACAGGCTGTACAAAGCCTGATAATTCTGCTCGATTTTACATAGAAGCGGCTTCGGCCGCTTTTTCTTTTGCCTTGCATCATTGTTTCTGACACATCAATTGAAATTGTAATAATAAATCATTTTGCTGATTCTTCTTGCTTATAAGCCCGCTCTGGTGTAAAGTTGTGGCAAGATGTGGGACAAAATCCCATAAAATGGGTGGTGCAGATGCAGCTTCTTACAGGAATGTATAATGCAAAGATTGATGATAAAGGGCGTCTATCTCTGCCAGCACGACTAAGAAATGCACTCGCCACTGAGCAGGTAGTTGTCCTTCCGGGACTTGATGAGAACCACCTGATGATCATGAGACCTGAGTATTTCGAGAAGGATTTTTCCGAGCCTATTCTCTCATCCCCAATGGCTATGCTCGATAAGAAAAAGCGCATCCTTATAAGAAAGCTCATCTCTCCTGCGATTTATGTGGATATCGACAGCTCCGGAAGGATCAATATTCCTCCCCAGATCAGAGAACGATACTCTCTTCCTAATAAATCTGAAGCGCTTCTGGTCGGGGCTGGGTATAGTGTTGAACTCTGGAACCCTTCAGTGTTCGATACCTCAGATGATGGTGAATCCATCTCCGACCTTGCTCAGAGTCTGTTCGAGGAGAAGGAGTGATGGAGATTGTTCATTATCCCGTCATGCATAAGGAAGTCCTTGAGAATCTCCCTATCCCTGAGGGGGATGCTCTTCTGATTGACTGCACGACAGGAGAAGGCGGACACACATCGCTCTTCCTCGGGAAATACCCATCTCTCTCTGTAATCGGGATCGACAGGGACAGTGAGATACAGAAGAAAGCCATTGAGAGGCTGAGCATCTACAAGGACCGCTTCAGACCTGTAAATGCATGGTTTGATGAGTATCTTGCATCGCTCCCGTCATCATCTGCCGATGCAGTGCTCTTCGATCTTGGAATCTCCATGTTCCATTATCTGGAGAGCGAACGCGGTTTTTCATTCCGGTCTGATGAGCCTCTTGATATGAGGCTGAACAACAATAGCGGAATGAGCGCCGCAGATGTGGTTAATGGATACAGTGAGGAAGCACTTGCTGATGTCATTTACCGCTATGGAGAGGAACGCTATTCAAGAAGGATTGCAAAAGCCATCTCTGAAAAGCGTCGGGAGAAAGAGATAGTGACAGCTTCCGAGCTTGCTGATGTCATCAAGTACTCGGTTCCGAAGGAATATCGCTATGGAAGGATCCATCCTGCTACGCGTACATTCCAGGCTCTGAGGATTGAAGTGAACAGCGAGCTGGATAGGATAACACCTGCTCTGACAGAGGCCATACGAGTCCTGAAGAAGGGTGGGCGTATCGCAGTGATCACATTTCATTCCCTGGAAGACAGGAAGGTCAAATGGTTCTTCAAGGATGAGGCTGGAAAGGAAAATCCTTCAATCCGCATCCTGACGAAGAAGCCAATAGTGCCTTCTCCGGAGGAAGAAGAAGAGAATCCGCCATCGCGGAGCGCAAAGCTCAGGGTGGTTGAGAGAATATAAGGAGGGCCGGTAAACCGGCAGCGTGCTATGAACGATTTGGAAGTATCGAAGAATATCTCAAGGCCTGTAAGAGGCGCGATCATCGTGATGCTCGTTCTCGCTTTTGTTGTGGCATTCATTCCGTTATGGCAGCTTGGCGTGACAAGTGCTGGGACTGCAGCTATCATCTCAGCAGAGGCAGTAAGTGTTGATGCTGACAGAGAAGGCAGGGCTTTAAGAGCTGCAATTGCAGCTGGTATTCCTGCTGCAGAGGAAGATTTCCTCGTCAGTGCAGGAAATGGCTATCAAAGCTGAGAGCTCTCGACTATAATATCAAGTGATATGCCGAAGAGCGAACTCAGAAGCTATGATGATTTTCAATATTCAGCCGTATACAGGGAGAAAGAGACATCAGGATCTCTTTCTCCATTCACATATCTCTGTACAGTGCTGATTATCGCGCTCCTCGGTCTTACAGTTCTCTATTCATCTTCATACGCAAAAGCGATTTCGGAGGGACTTCCTCACTACTATTATTTCTTCCGTAACCTTCTTGGAGGGCTGGGAGGCCTTGCTCTTGGATTTGTTTTCCGCTTTATGAGCATCAAAGTGCTGAGAAAGGGATATTTGGTACTCCTTCCGCTTTCTGTGATTCTCCTTTCTCTGATGTTCATTCCCGGTCTTTCCTCTGGGAATTTCATTGTCATCAGAGGTTTGCGCCTGATATCACCGCTTTCTCTTGCCCTGATAGCTCTGCCTTTCACTATTGCCGGAACAGTGGATGATAGCAGTGTTTCATCTTTCTCATCCCTTGTCCTTCCGCTCTTTTTCTCTGCGCTGCTGATGATACTCTCGCTATTTTCTGGCGGACTGAGCTGGTATACTGTACTCTTGCTTTCGCTGATAACAGCACTTCGTATCAAAGGAATGCGCATTCTGCCGCTTATTGCTGTCCTCATTGCATTCATAGCGCTTGGTGCTTCATCTGCAGTGCTCTTTCCTGAGCGCATTCTTTCCCCTGTCATGTACTCGTTGCTGCCTGTGAATGACAGCGGGCTTTTCAATCCAGACCTTTTTGCATCAGAAAGCGCTATTGTAAGCGGAGGTCTTGCTGGTGTGGGCCTTGGAAAAGGACTGTACAAGCTTGGAACGCTCCCATCTCCTGAAAGTGTTTACATCTTCTCGTCTTTTGTCGAAGAGCTTGGATATATAGGAGCACTTGCGCTTCTCTTTCTCCTGCTGCTTATCTCGATTATCGGGGCACGCACAGTAAGGAGGGCAAAGCAAAAGGGGGATACAGCATCTGCAGTCCTTGTCGCAGGATTCACAATCTATATTGTCTTGCAGAGCGTTGTTAACATGCTCTACGCCTCCCTTGTCCTTCCGCTTCCCGGAATGCTTCTGCCTTTTTTCAGCTACAGTCCATCAGATGAAGTCCTGACGATCATGATCGCTTCTATGCTCTACCGTCTGATCTTCATCATGGGGAGGGAAAATGAAAAGAGGTGAGACTGTATCAATAGCTCTATCGCTTCTGCTTGTCGCAGGAGCTTTTGCAGTTGTCTCTGTACGCTCTCTCCCTGTTTTCCCCGTTGAGGAAATAAGCGTGGAAGGTATGAAGGCTTCCGTGTCTATGACACGCATTCTAAGCAGTTCCCTGCATGAGTACTATCCTGGTCTCGACAGAAGAGGAATCAGGGCAGATCTCTCGTCGCTTCCATATGTCGACGATGCCGATCTATCATACAGCCGCAACACGCTCTCTGCTTTCATCACGCCCTCTTCGGGTGCAGTTTTCATCACGCCTGATACAGCCTATTTCGTTTCATCAGGTGAGTATCATCAGATTTCACTCGAAGACGCGGGCTCGCTTTATGGCGTTTATCCTATGCTCGGTGCAGAGAGCGACAGCGAAGAGGTCCGTTCCTATCTAAGCTCAGTGCTACCTTATCTGGAAACGGTACCTTCCTCTTCGCGCTTGATAACATGGGCCTATTGTGTCAATAATAACAAGGATGGGCAATTATCGCTCAGCATAGCTCTGCCGGAGCTTAATGCCACAGTTGTGCTCACAGATCCAGCTGCTTTATCGAGACTAGATGAGAGCATGGGAATAATTGAGAAGGAGAACCTCGCGAGGCCGGGGATCACTGTTTTCTCATCTCCTTCGGTGTATGAGCTTCACAGCGACAGGCTTGTCAGGATCAAGGGGTAGTTATGGCGCAGGATAAGACGCTAGTAGGATTAGATATAGGAACCAGCTGGACACGATGTGTGATCGGGTCAGCAACGCGCGATGGACAGTTGATGGTTGAATCCATTTCAGAGCGTCCGTCGGAAGGTGTCAGGGCTGGTGCTATTGTTAACATAGAGCAGACGCTGAAGGTTATTAACTCCGTTGTTTCCGATGCCGAGCTTCAGGCAGGAACGGAAGTCGGTTCTGTCATCCTCGGAGTCGGGGGCGACCATGTGAAAGGTATCCAGTCCAGCGGAGTTGTAGGTATACAGAGCAAGGACCAGGAGATCAAGAAAGAGGATATCAGGCGTTCCATCGATGTGGCACGTGCCCGGGATCTCCCTCAGGATACAGAGATCCTTCACACTCTTGTACAGGATTTCCAGGTCGATTCGCGTTCCGGTATCAAAGACCCTATCGATATGCTTGGCCATCGACTTGATACAAGAGTGCTTCTTGTCACAGGTTCCTCCTCAATCTGCCAGAATCTCCGCAAATGCGTGCAGAAGGCGGGACTCCAGGTCCAGCGCATGGTGCTTCAGCCGCTTGCTGACAGTGAAGTGGTCCTTGGCAGCGATGAGAAGGAGATGGGAGCTATCGTGATAGATATCGGGGCAGGAATGACAAATGCGATTGCATATCTTGGTGGTGCCCCTGTATATACCGGTGCAATCTCGCTCGGTGGTGATAACGTTACCGGAGATATTGCATATATGCTTCAGCTCCCACGCTCCGCCGCGGAGTCAATCAAGGTTTCCGATGGATGCTGCCACACACCATCTGTCAGTGCTGACGAGATGATAGTCACACCTGCAGTCGGTGGAAAGCCTTCTATCCGTTTCCCGCGCAAGGAGCTTGCAAAGCTTATAGAGCCTCGCATGGCTGAGATATTCAGCATGCTCAGTGCTGAGCTGGAGAGAAATAATGTCTCAGGTTCCTTCGGTGCCGGTGTCGTGCTGGTGGGCGGTGGCTCGCTGCTTTCAGGTGCTACGGAGCTTGCGGCTGAGATTTTCCGCATGCCTGCTCGCATAGGATTTCCGGAAGCAATCAACGGCCTGGACAGAATGTATATCGATCCTCGTTATTCGACGCTTCTGGGACTTCTGAAGATTGAAGCGAAGAAATACAAGGATGCTTCCTCGATGCCGGGAAGCAGCAAGGAAAAAGGCGGCATTGGTGAGAAGATGAAGAATCTCTTCGGAAAGCTTTTCTAAGGGAGTGTGCATATGGATTTTGATATTTTCGATATTGAAGACGCAACAGCAGCAGGGGAGGCAGCCCCTACTATCATCAAGGTTGTAGGTGTAGGTGGCGGCGGTGGCAATGCTGTCAACCGTATGATTGCCTCCGGCCTGAAGAAGGTCTCGTTTGTAGCGCTTAATACAGATGTCCAGGCTCTGCAGCGTTCCAATGCACAGACAAGGATTGCCATCGGCAAAGAGCTTACAGGCGGACTTGGTGCTGGTGGTGTACCCGAAGTCGGTGAGAAAGCTGCACTGGAGTCTAAGGAAGAGATCAAGGCAGAGCTTGAGAATTCTGATATGGTCTTCATCACAGCCGGCATGGGCGGCGGTACGGGAACTGGAGCCGCTGCTGTCGTTGCAGAGATATCCAAATCTCTTGGTGCTCTGACTGTCGCTGTTGTTACAACTCCGTTTGCATTTGAAGGCAAGAAGAAGCTCATGCTTGCACAGCAGGGAATTGAGAGGCTGAGAAAGCAGGTTGATACCCTCATCCTGATTCCTAATCAGCACCTGCTGAAAGTCGTGGAAGCAAATACGCCGATCAAGCAGGCATTCCTCATCGCAGACAGTGCGCTTCTTCAGGCTGTGCAGGGTATTTCCGATCTCATCACCGAGCCTGGCGAGATCAATATAGACTTTGCAGATGTGAAGACAATCATGAAGGGCAAGGGTGATGCTCTTATCGGTCTTGGCTTTGGCGAAGGCGCGAACAGAGCTGTTGATGCAGCAAAGCTCGCAATCTCCAATCCACTTCTTGAGAATGCTTCGATAGAAGGGGCAAAGTCTGTTCTTGTAAACCTTGCAGGTGGTGACAACCTCACGCTCCAGGAGTATCAGGATGTTGTTGAAGTCATCACTGAAAGCTGTGCAGATGATGCGCTCATCATCGCAGGCCAGAGCTATAATCAGGCGCTGGGAGATCGTATCAAAGTCACAGTCATTGCTACAGGTTTCGAGCATCGCGAAGTCTCCACAGCTTTCGATCCTGAGACAGATGTCTTCAAGAAGAGGCTAGATGAAGCGAAGAAGGAAGAGGAGATGAAGGCAAGTGCTCAGAAACCAGCTGAGAGCGAGGAGCCTATACAGCATGAGGTGCAGCGTCAGCCGTCAGATCCTGCGACAATCACAGTAAACAGATGGCAGGATCTCCAGCAGCAGCTTGGCAAGCGCTCTGCACAGCAGAATGATTATTCCATCCCTGCAGTACTGAGGTATTCCAGAAACGATGACAACTGAGCTTGCTCCCCGCTATAAAGAGGAGCTGAGATCATTTTCACGGTATATAATCTATCAGCGACGCCTCTCTGAGAAGACCAGAGAGGTCTATTCTTCTGAAGCTGAGCGCTTTCTTCTCTATCTTTCTGAATGCGGTATAGATCTTTCTGATACAAAAGTAGAGGATATCGAGGCATATCTTGTGAAGCGTAAAGGCGACGGAGCTGGGGAGCGTACTGAGGGCCGGATTCTCTCATCGCTGCGCTCATTCTTCCGCTTCCTGGCATATGAGGGAGATGGCTCTGATGATAACCCTGCAAAACTTGTTGAGAAGCCGAAGGAGAAGCAGCATCTGCCGCGTGTCATAACACCGGAAGAAGTCGACAGGCTCCTTGAGTCTTTTTCCCGCGATGATATACTCTCGCTCCGCGACTGGGCACTCTTTGAGCTTATATACTCATCTGGAATGAGGATATCAGAAGCAGTGGCGCTCGATGTATCATCATATAGAAGCGAGGAGCATTCCATATCTGTTATCGGCAAGCGTGACAAGGAGAGAATTGTATTCATTGGCGAGACAGCGGAGAAGGCGGTGGAGATATATCTGAAAGATGTAAGACCTCTTCTGCTGAGAAACCCCAGGGAGACAGCTCTCTTTCTCAACAGGAGGGGGGAGAGAATCTCAAGACAAGCTGCGCATAAACGCTTCCATGAAGCTGTCGGGAAGCTTGGTATTGATGCAACGATTCATACGCTCCGTCATTCATTTGCCTCCCATATGATAGAGAATGGCGCAGACATCCGCTCTGTGCAGGAGATGCTTGGACACAGCGATGTTAGGACAACCCAGATCTATACGCATCTCGATACATCCTCCCTTCTTTCCTTTTTCGATAAATTCTCTCCTTTAAGTGACGAGGAAAATTGACCGGAAGCGCTGTCTGAAGCGTATATTAATTGATGAGAATCGATGCGTTTCTGGCACTGTATGAAGACAGAGAGCGGGACGAGGCTGCAAGAATGATAGAAAGCGGCACCGGATCCGCTATTGCTAATGGTCTGCCTTTTCTTTACAAAGGCATGCTGCCTGAGTCTGAATCCCTCCTTCTTGCTTCGTTCTCAGCCTTCTCCACAGAGGCTGAACGCGAGCTTTACATCTCAGCATTTGAGGCATCCCTGAATGATTTTGAGATCATCGCGTTCGGGGAGAGAAACGGCGTGTATGCAGTTGTAAAGGGTGTTGAGGATGGAGGAGGAAGGATGAGCCTTATCGTTTCAGAAGGGCTTTCCTGGTTTTCATCCAGAAACACAGCTCTTCTCCGTCGAGTGCTTCTTACAGGAGGCGCAGTCATCGCACCCAATGCAATAAGCAAGAACCGTGAGGCAGCCAGGTTCCTCTCATACACGCTCTCCCATGCAGCACTAGCCGTCCTCGGCGGAAATGGACTGAGTGAAAAGCATCCAGTCCGCATGCTTCTTGATGAAGGAAAGGAGATTGCTCTTCTCCGGTCCTCTCTGCAAAGCAGAGCAGGGCGGCTCCTTGTCTCTGAAGGCTGTCCTCTTGCGGACTCTTTCTCTTCATGGTACGGACTCACGAGATACTATGTCTACAGAACACAATACGGGCGCTATGATTTCAAGGGGGAGAAGTATGACAGCACCAGGCTTTATTGACGAAAAAGGAGGAGGGTGGAAGAATGCTCACATGGGATTTGTCGAGGAATTCATCGAATATATCAGGGATGTCCGCCGCCTCAGTGACAATACTGTGAAAAGCTACGCAACCGATCTTAAAGAGTGGCAGCGCTACATGAGAGACAGGTCTCTCAGTCCTGTTGATTTCACATCTGAAGATGCTGCGCTCTATGCTGAATACCTCCAGGATGAGTTTGCAGAGCGGTCTGTGCTCAGAAAGCTTACAGCGCTGAGGACATTCTATGAATACCTTGAGAAACGTTCTGTTGTACACTCTGATCCGTTTGCAGAGATCTCGATGCGGCAGAAGGCACGGAGGCTTCCATCTGTCCTGACTGAGGATGAGGTTCATGAGCTTCTGTCCATCCCCCGCCACAGCTTCCAGGATGAGCGTGATCATATGCTCTTTCTCTTCATCTACAATACCGGATGCCGTATAGCAGAAGCTGTCAGTGTCAATGTACGCGACATCGAATACAGCAAGCGCAGAATACGGATTATAGGCAAAGGCAGCAAGGAGCGCTATGTGTTCTTCTCACCGTCAACAGAAGGAGAGCTGAAAAACTATATAGTTTCAAGAAACGAGTATCTTGCCAGTCTTGGAAGGAGCGAAGAGGAAGCTCTTTTCATTGGAGATAAAGGTGGAAGGTTGCCCTTCAGCTCTGCTCATATTATCTTTGATAAGTATAGGTCATTGCTTGGCTGGCAGAAGGAATTCACTCCGCATACGCTCAGGCATTCCTTCGCGACCCATATGATGGACCGCGGGGCAGATATCAGGCTGGTGCAGGAGCTGCTTGGGCATGAGAGCATCTCCACAACGCAGATTTATACACATGTTTCCCGTTCAAGGCTCAAGAAAGTCTATGACGAGACACATCCTCATGCCAGGGAGTAATTATGGAAATTCATGGAACCACTATATGTGCAGTCCGGAAAGGCAATCAGGTCGCCATTGCTGGAGACGGACAGGCAACTTCAGGAGAGGGCGGGGTTGTCATCAAAGGCAATTGCCGCAAAGTAAGACGGCTGTATAACGACAAGGTCATTGTGGGCTTTGCCGGATCCACAGCAGATGCTTTCACGCTTTTCGAGCTCTTCGAGGGCAAGCTGAAACAGTACAATGGCGATCTTACAAGATCCGCAGTGGAGCTTGCCAAGCAGTGGCGGACTGATAAGGCTCTCAAGAACCTGAACGCTATGATGCTTGTGTCCGATGGTACAAAGCTTTTTATGATCACAGGTGCCGGTGATGTGCTTGATCCAGAAGGGGACGTCATGGGCATAGGGTCTGGAGGCAGCTATGCTCTCGCTGCTGCCCGTGCATACCTTGATGCCGGTGTCGACTGGAGTGCAGAGGAAATTGCCAGAAAGAGCGTAGGTATCGCTGCAGATATCTGTATTTACACTAATCACAATATTATTGTGGAGGTCCAGAATGCTGGAGAATAAGAAGAGTCTTGATGATATGGTCCCTTCCGAGATCGTGAAGAGCCTTAATGAATATATTGTCGGTCAGGATGAGGCAAAGCGTACGATTGCGATTGCTATCCGCAACCGAGTCAGGAGAAAGAGGCTTCCTGAGGATATCAGGGATGAAGTCACTCCTAAAAACATTCTGATGATCGGTCCGACAGGTGTTGGAAAGACGGAGATCGCGAGGCGCATCTCCAAACTTGCAAATGCTCCTTTTGTGAAGGTTGAGGCAACGAAGTATACCGAAGTCGGATATGTCGGGCGTGATGTAGAATCAATGGTCAGGGATCTGATGGCCGCATCGCTTTCGATGGTTAGGGAGGAGATGGCTGAGAGCCGCCATGACGATGTTGAGAAGCGTGTTGAGGAAAGACTTCTGGACCTTCTGCTTCCTGCTCTCGACAAGGAGAAGAAGGAGACGGATGTAGCTGTCGAGGAGACACGGGAACGCTTCCGCGCGATGCTCCGCAGCGGTGTGTTTGATGAGAAGGAAGTCGAGATGCCTGTTGATGTGAAGACACATGTCGGCTTTGAGCTGATGGGCTCTTCCGGGAATATGGAGGATTTGCAGAACGCTCTTTCAAGCATCGGCAGCATGTTCTCCAATCCAGGAAAGAAGACGCGCAAGATTTCTGTAAAGCGTGCCCGTGAGATTATCGAGGAAGAGGAATTCGATAAAGTCATCGATCCGGATAAAGCTGTAGATGAGGCAAAGACAAGAGCTGAGGAGATGGGAATCATCTTCATCGATGAGATTGACAAGGTCGCTTCTCACAACAGCACATCCAATTCCGATGTATCAAGAGAAGGTGTCCAGCGCGATATCCTCCCGATCGTGGAAGGCTCTAAGGTTTCGACGAAGTGGGGTGTTATCGATACTACGAACATACTCTTCATCGCAGCTGGTGCATTCTCATTCTCCAAGCCATCCGATCTCATTCCAGAGCTTCAGGGCCGTTTCCCCCTCCGCGTGGAGCTTCATGATCTCACTGCAGATGAGTTCTACCGCATCCTGACAGAGCCTCAGAATGCTATCACAAAGCAGTATAAGGCACTGCTTTCAACAGAAGGTGTGACAGTAGATTTCGATGATGAGGCACTGCATGAGATTGCGCGGATTGCAAGCGAAGTGAACCAGACTAATGATAACATCGGGGCCAGAAGGCTCTATACAGTCATGGAGAAGCTTCTTGAGGAGCTTGCATTCTCGGCAGATGAGCTGAATGGCCAGACTATCAATATCACAAAGGGCTATGTGCAGGAGAGGCTCAAGGATATTGCTGAGGACCATGATCTTTCGAGGTATATTCTCTGATGGAATACTATACGGTTGTCGGTGACAGTTATGAGGAAGCGGTGAGAAAGGCCAGGGAGATGTATGGCTCTTCCATCCGCATCCATTCGCGCCGAGACTATACAACAGGTGGCGGACTCTTCTCCCGCAAGAGAAAGCGCTGCGAGATTGTCTGCTATAAAGGACGCGAGGAGAGGAAAGAAGAGAAGACAGGTGAGAAGGATATCTCTGAATTCGCAAAAGAAGCATGGACTCCCGATCCTTCGACGCTTTCCCCATCTGAGCGGCTCGATACAGAAATTTACAGGGAGAAGGAAGAGAACCAGGAAGCTGTCAGGCTTCTTGATCTCAATCATATAACAGGAAAGCTCAGGAATGACCTTCTGGATAATCTTCCTGATAACGAAGCTGTTCCGATAGCTCTCTCTTCGCGTCTTCTCTCGCTCATTGATTTCAGTTACGACAAGATACTGCATCCGAGACACTTTGTGGTCATCATCGGTCCGACAGGATCGGGAAAGACGACAACGCTCGCAAAAGCAGCTTATCTGTTCTCTCAGAGCGGCAAGAGTGTCGGAATCATCACACTCGACACATACAGGACAGGAGCATTTGAACAGATGAGTGCGTTTGGCAACGCACTCTCCATCCCTGTCATTTCCGCAGGTGCTGAGGATGAGCTTCTGACTGCAGTTGAGCGTTTCTCATGGAAGGATATGATCTTCATCGATACGATGGGTCTCTCTCCTCGCGACAAGGAGCTGAATCTGAAATTGAGAGGTATGCTCTCCCTTCTTGACAACGACAGGACGGACTATGTGCTTACCGTCAGTGCCAGCATGAAGGAGGAAGATATAATGGATCAGTATTCATCCTACGCTTCATTTTCTCCATCATCACTTGCTGTCACAAAACTCGATGAGACGGAGACTATAGGCAATGTGCTCTCCTTCTCATACAGCGTAGGGGTTCCCATAGTTTTCTTCGCAGATGGTCAGAAGGTCCCTGATGATATCAAAAAGGCATCAGGGGAGGTTCTGCTTGATAATCTCAAAGGATTCGGACTTGATATGAAGCGTTCTAAAGCTCAGCTGTCGTTCGGGCGATGATCGTGTTGAGCATAGCCCGCATGGAAGCAGTCTTTGAAATGCTCTTCACGTATACCCTGTAGCCGTCACGGGCGCTGTATGTGCCGTAAGGGAATGGCTCAGGATTTACTGTGCATCTGAGTATCGCCTCATCGTCAGTGCCGTAAAGGGCGAGGACCTCTCCATCTGGAGAAATGATAGCAGCTTCAGCATCTCGGTCGGTGATGATTGCCGCATCGTAGAGCAGTTGCTGGACACCAATATCTATAGTGAGTGTGATGTCCTCTCCATGGGATATCGCGCTGTCCGGTTCAGGGACTGCGCTCAGCTGGCTGTCAAAGAGCTTTTCGATTCCGCTTATACCATGCAAGTCATCTCCCGTTTCACCAACAATTGCAGCAGCGGATCTGAAGAACAGCCTTCTGCGTTCGACAGACACTGGCGTGATGTCGTCAGAAAGGGAGAAATCCCTCAGATCCTTCTCGATTTTACTGAATGTCTCAGCTTCAAGAAGATCTGTTATTCTTATGAATTCCGCTCCGTTCTCGATCTTGTTTCCTATAGAGATTGCATTTTCCTCAGTATAGCCGGAGATATAAGCAGCGGCTTCCTGTGCGGAAGCGTCGCGAAGATGTATCTGAAAGCCATAGTCCGGAGCCTGTATTGCCAGATACTCTCCGTTTCTGTCCAGTATATTACCCCTTATGAGCACCGGGGAGAGTTCCGGATCATCATATGCAGATCTGAAGATCGTTCCATATTCAATCGTAGCGCAGATGGATAAAGCAGCTGCAATCAGCGCAGAAAAGAGCATGATAGCTAAAAGCCTGCTGCCACCCTTATTGCCATTTTCGGTCATATGACAAATAATAAACGGCAGACCGGGAATTGTCGATAGATGGGTAGATACAGCTACGATGACATGCCACCAGAAGGCTACAGGGAAAAGCGTGCAAGCAGCGGGAAAATGACAGCTGCTATTGCTTCCATTGGCGTCATTGTCACGCTTATAGCGATAATCATCTATCTTCTCTTCACTCCTCATGATACTTCTGAAGAGGAAACAGCTTCCTTGTCTTCATCTGTCACTGTGGTTCCTGCAGAGCCTGAGATCATCCAGTCGCGTGCTGTCACCACAGAAATTGCAGAGGTGGAGGAAGATGTCGGGATAGCAGAAGAGGAACCTTATGTCAGGGCCTCTGATGAATACAGTGCCATTGTTTATACAGATCGTGTTGTTGCTGATGGAGATACGCTTCAGAGCATAGCTGATGATTATGGCCTGAGCACCGCAACGCTTGTATCAGTCAATAAGCTTTCAGGTGCCGACCTTGCTCCCGGGACAGTTCTCCGCGTTCCTCCTGTTGATGGCACGCTTTGCACTATCGAGGGCGGGGATACGCTCCAGACTATCGCAGCTGATCGCAATCCTGAGCTTACAGCAGCAGAGCTTGCAGCTATCAACGGCAAGGCATACACGGCGGTGTATCCTGGAGAGGAGATTTTCGTGCCATCCCCAGGAGCCATTGAAAGCAGTGTTTCATATAAGTTCTCATCGCCGCTTCCTGCAGGAAACATCCTGTATCGCTTCGGGGATCTTGTAGACGGAGAGCCTCTTAATGGTGTCGTCATTGCTTCAGCCCCAGGGTCTGCAGTGCTTGCTGCAGGGGATGGTATAGTCGTAGATATCTTCAGCCATCCCCGTTTCGGGCGCTCTGTCTCGCTTCTCCATGAGAATGGCTATCAGACAGATTACTATGCGCTGGAGACAGTCGCAGTCAAAGTAAGCGAGAGCCTCAGCGAAGGAGATGTCATTGGCGCAATAGGAACAAGCAACGGTCTTTTTGATGAGAGCGCTGTTGTCTTCTCCGTCGAGCAGTCTGGCATCTCCCTCGATCCTGAGAATCTGACATCATTCTGAAGCATAGCCTGAAGCTACACCTTCGAAGCCCTCAAGACTTACTTCTCCATAGATGTGCATCAGCACCGATACACAATTGTCTGAGAAACCAAGCTGAATCTTCAGCGATCCCAGTTCCTCTCCAGCGAACTGCACAAAGAGAGAGAATGTGCCATCTTCAAGCCATCCGCCTGAAACATAGCATGGACTCATAGATTTCACAGGGAAGCTGTTCTCTGCATTATCACGGGAAATATAATGGAATGAGTAATCGGTGCCGCGTACTCTGCACGAGAGCATGTCTTCTCTGAGTTCCAGTAATTCCAGATTGAGCATATTTTCAGAGAAGGAGTAGACCTTGCCATAATGCTCGGATTTTTTCATCTTTCCCCTGGACGATGGAATTGAGAGAGCCCGGGGAGAGGGGACGCTCTCATCATCAAGTGAATCCACTATCATCCAGATTGCATTCAGGAGAACCTTGTCCCATGCTTTGTCTCCCTGGGTATCTGCTGTTGTCACGATAGCAATGTCCTTGTCAGGTACTGCTATGGCAAACTGACCGCCGAGGCCTACCATCGCATATGCATTGTGGCTCATTCTCCAGAACTGATAGCCATATCCGCATTTCTGGTCGCTTTCTGTTCCCGCAGAGCCGAACTCTGTCACAGAAAGTGGAGATGTCGCATCTCTGAGGTATGATGAGCTGATAATCCCTCCTCCGTCATGCATGACAAGATTTATCACAGAAAGAAGATCAACAGGCCTCATCATCAGTCCGCTGCCGCCGATTGGCGTTCCTTCAGGGTCTGCAATTATATAGGTGCGTTCGGAAACAGCGAGCTTATCCAGCAGCTTCACTCTCAGATAGTCGATGAGCTTCATGCCTGTCAGTTTCTCTGTGAGTGCTCCAAGCACATGTGGTGATGATGTGTCGTAAATGAAGAAGGCGTCCGGCTCATGATCTGGCGGAACAACGAAAAAGGAACGTGTCCAGTCCTTTCTGAAAGATGGAAAATAGTTTCCTCTTCCTCCTTCCTTGTATGTAGTCCTTCTGTGACAGGTACGCATCATCAGCATATTGCGTATTGTCATCTTCTCCAGCTCCGGAGGGCAGGGGGATGGCAGATACTCCGGGAAGTACTTTATTATCCTGTCATCAAGAGAGATGAGGCCGTCATCCAATAAAAAGGATACTGCGATGGAGACAAAGCTTTTAGTGACCGAGTACATCCTGTGGAGTCTTTCTCTGTCCCATGGCTTCCAGTAAAGTTCTGTGCACATCATTCCATGTCTAGCAACAAGAAGACTGTGCATCGGAACGCCCTCTCTCTCTAGAAGGCTGAGCGCTTTATCAATTGCTTTCCTTGAGAGTCCCACGCTCTCAGGTGTTGTTATATCGAGCATCGTCACCTCAGAATAATGGCCGGGAATGGACCCCGGCCATATTATCATCACTCAACTACGAGATTGCTTTCTTCTGCAAAAGCAATACCTTCTTCATTCCAGGCCTGCCCACCCATTTTAAGGAAGTCATTGAGGAATGACTGCCAGTTTTCCGGAGTGAGCTCCCTCTGTCCGGAGAAGAACTCTGCAAGACCCTGCTCGTAGAAACGCTGCACATCAGAGCTTGGTGTCGGCATGATCTCGGATCCTACTGCCATCTTCCATGGTGAATTCTCAGCAGCGCGTGCATAGCTGATAGGAGACATGACTTTCCCGGAGTTCGCGCATGTGTAATCAGGGAATCTCATTGCATTCTCATCATTTGTGTTGAAGTAAACAAGGTTTCTGAGCTGTGTCATGACCTGTCCCTTTGCTCCGGTGAATGCATTATCTCCAAGGTCTCCGATAGAAACATTGCCGTTTTCATCGAAGACATAGTTCTCTCCTTCGACACCATAGCCGAGGAGGTAATATGCCTCTTCTGTTCCCATCCATTCAAAGAGCTTCTCGATATACGGAAGCTTTCCGGCATCCGCTGCCCGCTGTGAGACAGCATAGATGCGGTAAGTCTTGTCGAGGGCACCTGTGAATGCATATCCGTCAGGTCCTGCAGGAGGATCGATGACAACCCATTCGCCATCTGGGAAATTCGAATCGAATGGCGCATAGTTCGCTTCTGCTGAAAGTGCAGCCCACTGCTCATACATCATTCCGAATCTTCCCTGCTTCCAGGCTGCTCTGAAGTCGTCCTTCTTGTATGAAAGCCAGTTTGGATCGATTACATGGGCATCGATGCATTTCTTCATGAATACCATGAAGTCGTAGTAGCTTGGGTTGAGGATCGAGAGCCCGAGATTGTCCTTGTGGAAGTCCCAGAGACCTGGCACATTGAAAGCACCCATGATTGGCCAGAGACGTGCACCTGGGTAACCTTTGAGTGTTGCATTTGACTCAACAAATGCACCAAAGCCATATGTATCATCGAGTCCGTTCCCATCTGGATCGTCGTATGTGAATGCATACATCACATCAAAGAACTCGTCGAGATTTGTCGGAACTTCAAGGCCTAGATTATCAAGCCAGTCCTGCCTGATGCAGAGGAACTCCACACCGATTGTCGATGATGGCACTGCCATTCCCCAGCATGCTCCATCGAATGTGGTATGATTCAGAGAATCCTGATCATGGTACTTCGCAGTACGTTCAGGCATCGCGGCGAAGAACTCCTCATCAAGCGGTGCGATAAGCCCCTGATTGACAAGGTTTACAAGAACAGGGCGGGAGACCATGAAGACATCTGGGAGATTGTTTCCAGCCCCTGCTGCCTGGATCTTGACGTTCTGATCCTGATCGGAGGAGGGGAGAACAGTGAGCTTGAGATTGATACCAAGTTCATCGCGGATGATGTCGTATCCGACCCAGTCCTCAGGAATAGGTCCTGCCTCTGTGACAGCAGCACCATACCAGAGATCGATGTCAACAGTGCCATCCTCATTCACTACAGACTTCTCTGAAGAGCCTCCTGCTGTGACAGGGAGGACAACAATAAGAAGAGCTAATGCTAAAAGTGCAAGTTTCTTTGTCATAATAACCTCATCTTTGATTCTATCTCAGCTGAATGAATTATGGTGCCAATCTTTTGCACAATTAAGTCGAGTATTATATCACTGTTACGGGAAAAGCGATTTTACAGTTCAGAGTCAAGAAAATGGGCCTCATCTGAGAGGCCCGTCTTCCCTTGCGTCACTGTGTTCTTCCACAGCAGTGCTTGTATTTCTTGCCGCTACCGCATGGGCAGGGGTCGTTGCGTCCGACTTTTGGCGTTGTACGTACAATTGTCGTGCTATGTGCCTGAGACGCTGAAGAGACTGCTGTACCTGCATTTCTCTGCACCATCGGAGAACCCGGAGTGTGGTGCGTTGCCTGCATCCTAGCCTGTGCAGATGCTGGGCGTGGCTGAATCGTGATCCGTACGGCATTCACTGTTCTCACAACAACTTCTGTTATTGATGAAATCATCTCGTCGAATGCATCTGAGGCGGTATTCTTGTACTCAACAAGTGGATTCTTCTGAGCATAGCTCATAAGCGATGCCGCATCCCTTATATCCTCAAGTGCATCCAGATGATCAATCCATCGTTTGTCGATGTTCCTGAGATAGACATAGCGGATGAATGAGTTGAAGTTCTCTTTTCCTACCTTTGCTTCCTTGTCTTTCAGACTTGAGGTCATCGAGTCCTTGAGAGCGTTTTTGTCGCTGAGAAGCGCATCATCCGGGCGGAATGCAAATACGCTCTGGAAATTCTCAGCAGCCTTCTCCTTGTCTCCCGCGGCACTTTCCCAGGCTTCATCGATATACTCACTTGTAAGGTCTTCGATTCTGCTGAGAAGCTCATTGTCAACAAGAATCTTATCGCGTTCTGTATAGATGAAGTTTCTCTGCTCGTTAAGGACATCATCGTAATCAAGAAGATGTTTTCTGATCTGGAAGTTTCTTTCCTCTACACGTTTCTGGGCATTCTCGATGGCATTGTCCAGCATCTTGTGATGTATAGGCTCTCCGTCCTTGAGGCCAAGGCGTCCGATCATCTCCTTTAGTCCTTCTTTTGCAAAGAGTCTCATCAGCGGATCATCAAGAGAGATGTAGAACTGACTCTTGCCAGGGTCACCCTGACGGCCGGAGCGGCCTCTGAGCTGGTTGTCTATGCGCCTTGATTCATGACGCTCGGACCCTATGATGTACAAGCCTCCGAGTGCCTTTACTTCCTCATATGCTTTCCTGTACTCTGGCTGGACAGCTTCCATAGCTTTCTTCAGCGTCTCAGGATCTGCGTCTGTTCCAACCTTCTTCATAGCAAGGTGCATTGGAGATCCCCCCAGCTTGATATCAGTGCCGCGTCCTGCCATGTTAGTAGCAATAGTCACGGCGCCTTTGCTGCCTGCTTCTCCGATGATATAAGCTTCCCTTGCATGGTTTTTAGCGTTCAGGACCTCATGCCGTATCCCTTCTCTTGTGAGGAGGGAAGAAAGTCTCTCGCTTTTTTCGATTGAGGTCGTGCCGATGAGCACCGGCTGACCAGTTGAATGTATACGCTTGACGTCGCTGACGATGGCTCTGAACTTCATTGCCTCGTCATAGAACGTGAGATCAGGAAGATCTATACGCTGGACAGGCACGTTAGTCGGTATGACAACAACATCGAGGTTGTAAATCTGCTTGAATTCAGTCGCCTCTGTGTCAGCTGTACCAGTCATGCCTGAAATCTTGTCATACATTCTGAAGAAATTCTGGAATGTGATTGTCGCGAATGTCTTGGACTGACCGCGCACCGACACATTCTCTTTTGCTTCAATTGCCTGATGAAGCCCCTCTGAATATCGTCTTCCGGGAAGCACGCGGCCTGTGAACTCATCGACAATCTGTACCTCTCCGTCTTTCACGAGATAATCGACATCGCGATGGTACATGTACTGAGCCCTGACAGCCTGCGTCACATAGTGTACAAGCTCGAAATTCTCATCATCGTAAAGCGATGTGACAGAATTGCCTTCTTCATCCTTTGAGCTTCTGAGTGCGCCTTCTTTCCTGAGAAGTTCTTCTATGTGTGTCATGCCCTGTTTCGTGAATGTGACTTTCTTCGACTTCTCGTCGAGTTTGAAATCGCCTCGTTCATCGAAGGAAGCATAAGCGGCATGGTCGAGCTTCTCCATCTCTGTCAGCTCGTAATAGTCCCCTGTCTCCGGGTCCTTCTCGCATTCCTTGAGGTAGGGGACTACAGCTTTCGCTGCCTTGACTTTCGGTGTGTCATCCTCAGCCTGTCCTGAGATGATGAGCGGTGTTCTTGCCTCATCTATGAGAATGGAGTCGATCTCATCGATAATGCAGTAGTGATGTTTTGGCTGCACTTTGTTCTGCATCGACATCTTGGTGTTGTCACGCAGGTAATCGAAGCCGAATTCATTGTTAGTGCCATATGTGACATCTGCGCTGTACGCGCTCTTCTTCCTCGCTTCATCCTGACCTGCGATGATGCAGCCTGTTGTCATGCCAAGGAAAGAGTAGACTCTGCCCATCCATTCAGCGTCTCTCTGGGCAAGATAGTCATTGACAGTGACAATGTGAACACCTTTTCCTTCCAGTGCATTCAGATATGCGGCAGGGACAGCTGTAAGCGTCTTTCCTTCACCTGTCTTCATTTCAAGTATCGATCCCTGATGAAGAACTACAGCACCCATTATCTGTACATCATAGTGTCTCTCGCCAAGAACCCTGCCAGCAGCTTCACGTGCAAGCGCAAATGCTTTCGGAAGCAGTTCATCAAGGCTCTTGCCATTCCTGACCTCTTCTTTCCATTCTGCTGTTATCCTGGGAAAATCTTCATCTTTCAGCGATTCAGCCCAGCCATATTCCTTTTTCACGCTCTCCACAATCGGGCGGAGGCGCTTCATGTCCTTGTCGTGTTTTGTCCCTCCGAAGAGAGCTGCAAAGAAATTCGCCATGTCCTGAAGTTAGCACTAAAGATGGAAAAGGAAAACATCAGGGAACAGAAAAACAATTGATCAGATTGAGTATCTGCTTATTATGTATGTATTTGAACAAGTTGAGATTTTTCATCTTCCTCTTCTTTCAGATGAAAAACAGCAAGGCTTCTGTAATAAAAACGGAATTGCAGGTATTATATTCATATGGACTGGACACTGACTATCGGATCACTGACTATCGGCATATTGGATATAGTTGCACTTGTCATAGTGCTTATCGGCGCCATCTCTGGATGTATCTCAGGGTTTGCCAGGCAGGTTGCCAATCTGGCAGGGTTTGTGATTTCCATCCCTGTTGCACTTCTATTCACACGCCCTATCGCATCTGCGCTTGCGGAGAATACAGGCCTCTCAATACTCTGGTCTTCTCTGATTGCTTTTGTTGCTATCTGTCTCGTTGTGTTCATTGTTGTCGCGATTTTCGGCTCGATGCTTCGCCGTGTGCTCGAGACTGTTCCGGCCCTTGATCACGTGCTTGGTTTTGTGTGGGGACTGCTGGCAACAGCAGTATCACTGTCAATCATCATTGCATTGCTGAATTACCAATCCTTTTTTGATATCTCCTCATTCACAGATACAAGTGTCATCGTACAGGACCTGATAGAGCCGCTTTTTCCGGCTCTTGTGGATGTTGTGAAGGGAGCTGTCTGATGTTTGAGACGCTTTCCAGGACGCAGAAGGGAGTCAGCGATGAGCTGGAGAATGCTATAGAAAATGGGATGCTTCCACAGTCCTTGCTCTTTTCCGGTCCCAAAGGGTCTTCCCGTCTGACAGCCGCGCTCGATCTCTCATTCTATCTTACAGAGAGCAGGGAACGCAGCTTCCTCCGCTCCGGACGCGTTGTCTATCTCATGTCGCGTTCGATGAAGATGGAGACTGAAGCTGCCATTGCTCTTTTCGAGAAGCAGCAGAATGACCGTACGAGGCTCTTTTTGATCCAGACAGTGCGAAAGACTCTCCTCTGCTATCATTCTTCTGTCTCTCCGCTTTATGAGAACAAGAAGAGCAGTGTGAAGCTCCGCGATGATGAGGGCAGAGGTGGAACGCTTTTCTCGAATGCTGCAGCCATCGACGCTCTTGTCATGCGCCTTGAAGACGGGGAGAGAGAGGAGTGGAGTGAAATCATAGAATCGCTCAAGGCAAGGCTTTCTGATGATTTTTATACCCTAGGCAAGAAGACGAAAGGTGCGACGATTGATGAGATAAGAGCTGTTCAGGGCTGGCTTGAGGATGGAATTGATGAGAAGTGTGTGATTATCGAACGTCCTGAAGACTTCACAGAAGGCGCGAAGAACAGCATGCTCAAGATGCTTGAGGAACCACCTGCACATTCGCATATCATTCTCATTTCAGAGCATCCGTCCCGTATTCTGGAGACAATTCTTTCGCGCGTGCGCCATTTCCGTTTTCCACAGCTTCCAGCGTGTGCTGTCTCTTCCGTCATCGGCGATATATTCACAATTTATGGAGAGTACGCTTCCTTTGATGATTTCTTCTTCGCAAATGGCACTGATGAAGAGGAAAGGAAAACGATGGACAAGGCCGCAATGCTTTATTCGGAAGCTCTCATCTCTGGGAAAATGCTCACACTTGACGAGGAGAACAGCCTCTTCAGCGCACTTGAGAAAATTGCAGGCTATGATTATTTCCGATCCACAGTTGTGAGCATGGTGGAGAAAGCCCTCCTTGAGAGCGGAAATCCATCATCTGTCAGAAAAGCCTGGACAGCGCTTTCCAGGGCGATGGAAAGAAGCGATGTTTATAATATGAGTATCAGATTCGCGCTTGATACAGCACTCAGGGAGGCAAGTAGTGGCAAATAAACTGCTTAGCAAAGTCATAGATGATCTCTGTTCACTTCCAGAGGGAGAACTGAGGAAGCTCGTAGAGACCCAGATGAACGATGCAGATATCATGGAGGCTCTTATCGGATCCCTTCCGGAAGGCCACATTGTCTTCTCTCCAGACCAGCGTATCGCGTTCATCAATAATTCTGCTTACCATCTTCTGCCATCGGACAGGAGAAGGAAGCTCAAACCAGGGCTCAGCGCTGAGGAGATGATGATTGACAAGGATGTCAGATCCTTCATACTCGCTGTCTTCTCGGGGAGGGAAAAGCCTGATCCGAAGGATTTTGCCTTCACAAAAGGTGATGAGATCAGGACAGAGCGCGTCTCATTCTCCTTTTTCTCCATACCATCAGGCCGTTACACCGATGTTGTCATCCGCGATATCACAGATGAGATTATGAAGGAGACAAGGCTGAGGCGTACAGAGTCCCTCGCTTCGATGACGACAATGGCTGCAGGCATAGCCCACGAGATCAAGAATCCTCTTGCAGCGATGAAGATTCATCTTCAGCTGATGAGAAAGGCTCTTAAGACAAAGGGCTCTATCAATGAGGAGGGTGCAGAGAGATATCTCTCTGTGCTTGATGAGGAGATTGATCACCTCAATAAAATCGCCGTTGATTTCCTTTTCGCTGTACGCCCGATGAATATTGAACTGAGACTCGGGTCGCTGGAAGATGTCATAAACGATCTCATCACATTCCTTACCCCAGAAGCTGACGAGAAGCATATTGAGGTTGTTTCCGAAATCGAGAAATTCCTGCCAAGGGTTGAGATTGATCCTCGCTATCTCAGGCAGAGTCTGCTGAATATCGTAGAGAATGCCTTTGCGGCCATGCCGGGCGGTGGCAGACTTGCTGTATCCGTGAAACTTGATGGAAACTGGGAGACTGTGAGAATCGAGGATACGGGAACCGGTATCGACTCAGAGCATCTGGGGAAGATCTTCGAGCCGTACTTTACGACAAAGGCATCGGGAACGGGTCTTGGGCTTACAGTTGTCTATAAAGTCATCAAGGAGCATCGTGGCGATATCTTTGTCTCATCTGAGCCGGGAAAAGGTACTGTATTTACAATAAAGCTTCCTGTTCCGTCGACAGAGAGGAAGGCACTGGGGGATAAGGAGGATACAGATGGCATCATTGCTGATAGCTGATGATGAGAAGAATATTCTTTCAGGTTTGAAGCTCGCGTTTGAGGATGAGGGATATACAGTTATCACTGCATCTGACGGCAACGAAGCCTGGAGCAAACTCCAGAAGAACATTGTCGACCTTGTCATCACAGACCTCAGAATGCCGGGGATGGATGGTTATGAGCTTCTCAGGCGCATCTCTTCTTCCTATCCTGCGCTTCCTGTCATCGTACTTACCGGTCATGGAACAATCGAGACTGCTGTCGAGACAATGCAAAGCGGTGCTGTCGATTTCTTCACAAAGCCTGTTGATATCGACAAGCTCTCGCTCGTAGTAAAAAAGAGCATTACCGCTTCCGAGCTGAAGGAACAGAACCAGAGACTTTCAGAAGAGCTGAGAAAACTCAGGAAGGAGAAGGGGTATTCCCGTATAATCGGGCGTTCACAGAGTGTTGTTGATATGCTGCGCCTGATTGAGCAGGTTGCAGATACAAGAGCAACTGTGCTTGTCACAGGAGAGTCCGGAACGGGAAAGGAACTGGTGGCCGATGCCCTTGTCGCTCTTTCGTCACGCTCTGATAAGCCATTTGTCAAAGTACATGCAGCTTCCCTTTCCTCATCGCTTCTGGAAGATGAGCTCTTTGGCCATGAGAAGGGTGCATTCACCGGAGCTGTCTCTGCGAAGAAAGGACGTTTTGAGCTTGCTGACGGAGGTACGATATTCCTCGATGAGATCGGGGAGATAGACAGTGCCACACAGGTGAAACTTCTGAGAGTCCTGCAGGAGAGGGAGTTCGAGAGGGTCGGTGGCGAGAAGACAATAACAGTAGATGTAAGAGTCATCTGCGCAACAAACCGCGATCTCTACGAAGAAGTGAAGAAAGGGAATTTCAGGGAGGATCTCTATTACCGCCTGAATGTCGTCCATATTGAAGTGCCGCCACTGAGGGACAGAAAAGAGGATATCGAGCTTCTTGCGGCATCATTTCTGGAAACATTCAATTCCGAGGACAAGCGCAAGATAGAAGGATTCACACCAGCAGCACGCAAAGCGCTTCTTTCGTACTCATGGCCCGGGAATATCAGGGAACTGAAGAATGCAATAGAGTCCGCTGTTGTTCTTTCCCGTGGCAATATGATTGATAAAGATGACCTGCCTCAGCATATACGTGATTCAGCAGCTGGCTCAAAGGTGGTTTTCGATCTTCCTGTGACGATGGCGGAAGCTGAGAAGAGGCTTATTCTTGAGACAATCTCATATGCAAAGGGCAATAAGACAAAAGCCGCGGATCTGCTTGGCATAGGACGGAAGACTATAACCCGGCGCATGCAGGAACTGAAGATTGAGGAAGGGGAGTGATGGATATTTCCCATATCTTCTCACCTGGCGGAGAGCTGGATAGCGCTCTTCCTTCCTTTTCATACAGGGAAGGCCAGCTTGAGATGGCAGAGCTTGTATCTGAAGCACTTAAGGAAAAAGAACATGCAATCATTGAAGCGGGGACAGGAACAGGCAAGAGCTTTGCATATCTTGTCCCATTGCTCCTCTCGTTGTCTCAGAACCGCTCCCTGCGCTTTGTCGTCGCAACAAGCACCATAACGCTTCAGAAACAGCTATACGACAAGGATATCCCGCTACTTGAAAAAGCTCTGGATCTTGATGTGCCTGTTTCCATAATCTATGGCCGTGGTAATTATCTATGTCTGCGCCGTTTCAATGATTCCAGAAATGAGAAAAGCCTCAGCGGTTCAAAAAGGAGCACGGAAGAACTCAGGTTCGAAGAATGGGTGACTGAAACTGAAAGCGGAGCTATGCAGGATGTTCCCGAGAGTATACCTCTTTCATTTTTCTATCCATATTCCTCTGATGAGAAGGATTGCCTTGGCTATAAATGCCCATTTGCAGGGGATTGCTTTTATTACAGCGCGAGACGCAATGCCCAGAAAGCGAATCTGATAGTGACGAATCATCATCTCCTGCTTCTGGATGTTAAGAACCGATATGAAAGTGAGCTCGGTTATGAAGACGATGCAGTGCTTCCGGGATACTCTGTCGTTGTCATGGATGAGGCGCATCACACAGAAGACGAAGCTACGGATGTTCTGTCACGTGTCTTTTCATCAGCTGCAGTCTCTCGTCTTCTCGATTACCTGACACGCAAAGAGAAGCGTTTCGGATCATCTTCCATCCTCGATTTCCTCTCCACAGAGGAGAAGGAAAGGGGAAGCGGGGTCAGACTCAAGAATGATATAGCGCACCTGAGGACAATGCTTGACCAGTTTGATTCTATTCTCTCATCAATTCTTTTTACATTGGAGAGAAAGGAGATTCTCTTCACTCCCGAGTTCTACTCCAGATATGGGCATTCCATCAGTGGAGGTGAAAGTGTTGCTGAAGAAATGGCGAGAATCGGCAATGCTCTTGCAGGTGGTTATAATGAATCACCTGCAGAGAGCAATGAGGTATTTGTCAGTCTCATCAGGCGCTATGGCAGAACGCTCTCTCTTCTTTCTGACACACTACGCGACTGGCTGCGTTTCTCCAGATGGGATGATGAGATACCATATGCAGTCACAGGCGCTGATGGCAAAGCAGAGATACATCTTGCTCCGATGAATACAGGCACAATACTTTCCAGGGCGCTTGTCTCTCATCTCGATTCCATGATCTATTCCTCTGCAACGCTTTCTGTAAATGGGAGCTTTGAGTACTTTGAGAAGCGTTCAGGTCTCTGGGAGGAGAAGGAGAGAGTGCGCAGTGGAATCTTTCCATCTCCTTTTGAGTACAGGAAGAACCTTCTGATGCTTCTTCCACAGGATGGAGCGGTGTTTTCAAACGAGAATACCATGGAGTATATGAGATACACAGCCAGAGCAGTTGGGGATGCTATCTCAGCTTCTGGAGGCGGTGCGCTCGTTCTTTTCACATCAAGAAAGATGATGAAGGAGGTCTATACGCTTCTCAGCAATGAGCTTGATGGTCTGATGATCCAGGATGACAGGACCCCGCGCGGAAGGCTTCTGGAGTTATTCCGCAAAAAGAAGGACAGCTCGCTCTTTGCAGTCTCCTCATTCTGGGAAGGTGTCGATGCTCCGGGTGACACGCTCCGGCTGGTCATCATAGTGAAGCTGCCATTCACAGTTCCCACATCACCTGTTGTTATGGCACGCTCACAGCTTCTTGAACGCAGAGGTCTCTCTCCATTCATGGAAATGGTTGTTCCTGAAGCGACGCTTAGATTGAAGCAGGGTATAGGACGTCTGATACGCACAGAGACAGACAGGGGCGTAGTGCTCATCCTCGATGGCCGCATTCTACGTAAAGGCTATGGGCGGATCATGCTTTCATCCATCCCTGATTGCTACATCCCCGAAGATGCGATGATCGGGAATCTTGGTGATAAGATAGAGCGTTTCCTATATTAATGAAAAAGGCCATCCCGCGAGATGGCCCCATGAGCATCTGTATTGTTTACTCGATTACTGCCAGTATGTCAGCATAGTTGAGGATGAGATAGTCCTCTCCATTGTCCTTGATGGCTGTGCCCGCATACTTGTCATGGAGAATCTTCTGACCATCTTTTACTTTGATGCTCTCATCATCACCTACAGCGACGACAGTAGCGATCTGTGTCTTCTCCTGAGCTGTCTGCGGAATGAAAATACCGGAAGCTGTCTTCTCCTCAACTTCTTCTGCCTTTACAAGAACTCTGTCACCAAGTGGAATAATCTTCATGTTATCACCTCGTATTAATAATAGGCCATAAGCCAATATGGAATATACAAAGGGATAGTAAAGGCGGCAAGAGGGTAAGGAATTCTTTCTTTTTTCCTCTTCACTTTTTCTACATATTTATTATCTTCACTGTGTAAGGCACAGGTGGATATCATGGAACGCAGAGTAAGTCTTGTTCTATATAAAGAAGGAAACAGAAAGGCGAAGGAGCTTTCCTATGCGGATGCATTCGAGGATTATGTGAATGCGTTCCTTCCAAGGCTTTCCATGTGCGAGTACACGCTGGAGTTTGTCTCGTTCTATCGCTACCAGCTTTCTAGGTATCTTCTGTCAAAACCAGTCTTCACACTCTCACTTCCCGAGGGCGATATGATCTCAGATCTCATCAAAGATGCTTATGACAGCTTTGTTGAGGCAATGGATTCTTCACCTTTCAATATTACTGGAGAGGGGCGTGAGAATCTTCTGGAATCTGTGAAAATCGTGTTTCCGTGGCAAAGTGACCCGGATGCTCTTCCAGATGTACAGTGATGGTCATTATGACCCAATGTGATAGAAATTTGAGTCAGGTGGGTCAATTTGACCCGTTTTGCTTATTTCTTCATATATGCTACATATATTTAATTCTATTAATTACAAGTAATTAATTCGAATTGTAATAACTTGGCACGCTTCCTGCAAAATAGAAGTGTAATCCAGATACAGGAGGATGACCATGGAAGATGCAATGAGAAAAGAGATGATGGATAACGACAATGAAGTGCTTTCCATTTATCTTAAGGAAATAAACAGAATCCCGCTTATCTCCCACGAAGAGGAGTATGAACTTTCCCTCAAGGCTAAAAACGGCGATAAAGCTGCCCGGGAGAAGCTTCTGAATGCCAACCTCCGCTTTGTAGTATCTGTTGCGAAGAAATTCCGCGGACAGGGATTGCCTCTTTCGGATCTGATCAATGAGGGGAATATCGGGCTGATAACCGCTCTTGATAAATTCGAGCCGGACAAAGGCTATCACTTCATTTCATATGCTGTCTGGTGGATCAGGCAGTCAATAATGAAAGCGATTTCTGAAAAGGGCAGGACAGTAAGACTTCCTCTGAACAGATCAAATGAGCTTATGCAGATCCAGAAAGCTCAGAAAGCCATCATGCATGAAAAAGAGACATCTGATCCATCTGCTGAGGACATAGCGGCTGTGACAGGTCTTGATGAGAAGCTCATCAGCGATCTTCTCTCCATTTCGAGCGAGGTCGTATCCTTTGACAGTCCTATCAAGAAAGGTGAGGAGAGCGACTCGACATTCGGTGATTTCATCGAGGATGAGTCAAGAGGGCCTGAGGAGACTGTGATGGAAGGTTCAATGAAGGATGCTGTCGGAGCGCTTCTCTCAACACTTTCCGAAAAGGAAAGGGCAATAATAGAAATGCGATTCGGCCTCAATAACAGAAAGCCGATGTCACTGAAGGAAATCGGAGAGGTCTATGGTCTCACGAAGGAGAGAATCAGACAGATTGAGAAGAGAGCACTTGAGCGTCTGAGAGTCGTTTCCGACGAGCGGGACCTTGGAGTGTTCAGCACAGCCTGCTGATAGCGTCTCCTGTTGTACCGGTAAGTACAGCAGGAGATTTCTCATTCATGGTGGATGGACGTGAAATTTGCTGTCTTCGTGCTTTCCGTTCCTTTTCCAAGAGCATAGATTCCGAATACGACACCGGTGAATCCGAATTCAAGCATCGAAAGCTTTTCTCCGGGGAGTGTATCACCTGCCTGGATCCAGTTCTTGCAATCGAGTGAATAGCTGAAGGAGTATTTCAGTCCATGGCATTTTGCTCTGAGATGAATTGTCTTCCATCTCAGTGAGGAGTGGAAAAGCACTTCACGCTCATCTTCGATTTCGATTACTGTCTCTTCATTCCTTGCTCTCAGTGCTAATCTGAAGAAACATCTGGAATTCAGCATGATAACAAGACCCGCTTCCTCTCTTTCTGAAGGGATGAATTCCGTCGAGACTGTCAATGAATAGTCTTTCTCGCGCTGTCTCCATCCGATGAATGAAGCATCTTCATCTCCTGTGATGTCATTTTCCGCAAAGCCCAGAACAGCTTTTCCTTCCTTCTCTGAATAGCGGACATGATTATCTGAGCGGAGGAAGAGGGGGTAATCACTGCTGCCGCTGACAACTGCCTCATCAATGCAGCTCTGGTATTCGCGTTCAACTTTTCCGGTCTCTGGGGCAAATACAGGCCACTCTTCTTCCCAGATTACAGGGACAAGGAATGTCTCCCTTCCGATGTTCCTCAGAAAAGGATTCTCATAAGGACGTACTCCCAGACAGGAGGCAAACCATCTGCCATCTTCTGTGTCAACTAAATCTGCGTGTCCGATGCTGTTGAATTCGCTTCCCCTTCCAAGCATCCTGTGGGTGAGGACAGGATTGCGCGGATTTATCTCATATGGGCCGAAAGGATTCCTGCTGCGGAATACGGACTGTGCATGATTGTGCTCTGTACCTCCTTCTGCAAGCAATATGTAATACCATCCATCCTTTTTCATGAGTCTTGGACCTTCAGGGCATACAGCATTGTAAACAGCTCCATCTTTCAGAACGACTGTTTTCCTTCCGCCAAGCTTTCCTGTCACAGTGTCTATCGTATCCATCCAGATATATCTGTGCTTGTTGCTCTGGTTCTCAGGCTCCGGGCGCATGTTGCCGATGATATAAGCACAGCCATCATCATCAAAGAACAGAGAAGGGTCTATGCCTTCAGCCTGGCTGACAATAACCGGTTCAGACCACGGGCCCTGAGGATTCTCTGCTTTAACGAAGAAACAGATATTGTCTTTGTATGAGTCATTTCTGACAAGTGTCGTGATGACATAGAACATGTTGTCATGGGCGTTGTACCTGATGCATGGCGCGTAAATGCCTTTACCTGAACGGCAGCCTCTGAGATTGATAACGCTGTCTGGATCAGTCACGCATGAACCTATGTATTCCCATTGAGAGAGATTCCTCGAGTGATAAACCGGAATCATTGGAAAATATTCAAAAGTTGATGTCGCGATATAGAAATCACTGCCTTTCCTGCAGATGGACGGATCTGGATTGAATCCTCTCAATACTGGATTGTTTATTAGCGCCATATGCTCTCCTTTACAAATATTTTTAAATAGTTTTATAAAATTTCCAAGAAAATTTAATTAAAATTTTCAAAAATATTTTGACAACTCTGAAAACTAATGTATAAATGAAGTAGGAAGGTGAATATGTCGAAGCGGCCAGATCCAGAAGCAATCTACAAGAATCTCAAGGATTCCATCATTTCCATGAAACGGTTGCCGGGAGAGCTACTATCAGTAAGCGAGC
>CASDZV010000054.1 GCA_949285905.1 uncultured Spirochaetales bacterium
CACCAGCGCATTGCACCCAGCTCCCTTCGCTTCCTCAACAGCCCTCACCGCGTCTTTCTCGTTCTCCGCTATCGTCGGCGCAAGGAACACCTCAAGCCCCAGCTTGCCGCATTCCTCTACCACCTTGCGGCTCCTCCCTTCCGATACGCTTATCGGAAAGCAGTCCCTGCTCACCGCTATCATTCCAACCTTCACTTCCGGTATGTTGCTATGCATCTTTCCTCCTCAGTGTAAAAACACAGCCGGTGTGCTCGTGCACTCACTGAAAGTATCGAAGACAGCATCGCAGATGTCAAGAAGATTTTCCCATAGCGTCACTTCCAGAATCCTCAACTTCCAAAAACAAGCACTGAGATGTCCATGGCAAATAATTTCCTGTCATGCTGAGAGTTGATGAAGAAATCAGATGTTCACCTCCGACGTATCAACATCCTATGCTATGATATCCCAAAGGAGAAACTATGCTCTATCCGGAGATAAACAAAGCAAGAAGTATTATAGACCTTGGAGGTGAATGGAATTTCCGCCTCAGCGATGAAAATCATGATAATGGAGAAGCAGACCGGGCTTTCATCAAAGCTGGTACCACGATGGCAGTTCCCGCATCATACAACGACCTGAAAGAAGATCCTGAATACCGCAGCCACTGTGGATGGGCTTATTATCATAGAGTATTCACAATACCGGGAATTTTTGCAACTGAGCGAATTGTCCTACGTTTTGATGCAGTGACTCATTATGCAAAAGTCTATCTCAATGGTACTCTTATTGCAGAACATAAGGGAGGTTTCCTGCCATTTGAAATAGATATCACAGATAAAATCAGATGCGGGGAGGAAGCAGAACTTATTGTTGCGGTAGATAACAGGATTAATCACTCCACGCTACCGATGGGCAACGAGGAAGGGACAGCCTTCTTCGGATCAGACAACGCAGATGTGCCTAGCGTGGCTGCCGCGAAGAAGTGGCGGAAACCTGTAAACCTTCCCAATTTTGATTTCTTCAATTACGCTGGCATAAACCGTCCGGTACGCATCTACACAACACCCCGCTCATATATCAGGGACATCACAATCACAACAGACATCAGAGGCAGTGACGGCATTGTCAATTATGACACATCATGCATCGGAGACGGGGATGTAAGTGTCACAATCATCGACAGTGAAGGAAAGACTGTGGCAGGAGGAAAAGGCGCGAGCGGGAAGCTTACAATAAATAATGCAAAGCTCTGGTGGCCATATCCCGGAGACCCATACCTATACAAGGCAGAGGTTCGTTTCTGCGATGATTTATACATACTTGAATTCGGTATAAGGACAGTTGAAGTAAGAGGCATAGAATTCCTCATCAACAACAAGCCATTCTATTTCAAAGGTTTTGGCAAGCATGAAGACTCGGCAATCCATGGAAGAGGATTTGACTTTGTTCTCGATATGAAAGACATCAGCATGATCCACTGGATGGGCGCGAACTCATTCAGGACAAGCCATTATCCATATGCAGAGGAGATGTATCAGCTCTGTGACAGGGAAGGTATTGTCATCATCGATGAAACTCCTGCTGTCGGAATCGGAGGCACAAGTGAGGATATCTACAGCGTCGGCAGATTCAGGAGCCATCACGAGGATGTGATAAGAGACCTGATCGACCGCGACAAGAACCATCCATCAGTTGTCATGTGGTCAATGGGAAACGAGCCTGATGTCGTCTCATTCCCAGACTCAGCTTATGAGTACTGGCACACGCTATACAGCTACACTAAAGCGCTCGACCCGGCAAAGCGGCCTGTAACATTCGTATGCAACCAGAACAACTATGAACGAGACAGGATAACAAGGGAGATGGATGTAGTCTGCATCAACCGCTACTATGGCTGGTACAATCTCTCCGGAGATCTGAAAGCTGCAGAATACGCATTGAATATGGAACTTGATTTCTGGGAGAAGCTGCAGAAACCAGTGATACTCACAGAATATGGAGCAGATACTCTTCCGGGCTTCCATCTCTCATCACCAGAGATGTTCAGTGAAGAGTTCCAGGTGCTTTATTATGACACGCTGAACAAGGAATTCGACAAACGCGCATTCATGATTGGCGAGCATCCCTGGAATTTTGCAGACTTTAACACCATTCAGGGGCCAATGAGAGCAGATGGCAACAGGAAAGGATTGCTGACACGTGACAGAAGGCCTAAGATGGCTGCACACTATTTCCGTAAGAGATGGCATGATATCCCGGATTTTGGTTACAAGAAATGAAAACGTTCCCTACAATAAAAAGCGAGAAAGATATGGAAGCCGTGGTGGAGGAATATGGGTTCCTCCCCTTCTTCCGCTCGGCGATTCCAGGATTTTCTGTTGAGGAGATGGCAGACCCATCTGTATATTTTCCTCCAAAGGGGGAAGGTGTATGGGACTGGAAGGACGATGTCATAAACGGGACAGGTGGAACGTATGGAAAGTTCTTCCTATCCCGTCCGGGCTTCGTCTCCAAGGATTTCTTCTTCCTTCTCGCCGGATACAGGCGCGATGATTACGATTTCGAGGGCATGGTCAACGATGGCCTTGTGACACACAGTGAGCGTCTTTTTTACCAGATACTGGAAGAAACCGGAAGCGAGACATCCACATTCCTCCGTTACAAAGCAAGAATGTCCAAGTCATCATTCGACAGTGCCAACACGCGGCTGCAGATGAAGACATTCATTGTCATATCTGGCTTTGACAGGAAAACCACGAAAGACGGCAGACCATATGGATGGGGAGTTGCAAGATATTCGCTTGCAGAAAACATCTACCCGGATCTTGAAGAGTCACTGAATGGGACGAGGGCTGCAGATGCTTCTGCAAAGCTCCTTTCTCGCCTCAGAGCAGTCTTCAAGGATACAGAAGACGCTGCACTGAGACGCATTATCGGGTAATCAGAACTTGAGAGTGTCCGAAAGTGTTGCAACCATCACAGCCTTGATGGTATGCATCCTGTTTTCAGCTTCGTCGAATACAACGGATGCCTCACTTCTGAAGACTTCGTCAGTGACTTCCATCTCCTTGAGACCGAACTTCTCATAAACCATCTCAGCAGTTGTTGTGTTCATATCATGGAACGAAGGCAGACAATGCTCGAAGATTGTATCCTTCCCTGTAGATTTAAGAAGCTCCATCGTCACCTGATAAGGCTTAAGAAGACTGATACGCTCAGCCATCTTGTCCTCTTCTCCCATCGAGCACCAGATATCAGTATAGATGATGTCCGCACCTTTCACAGCCTCCATCGGATCTGTTGTGACAGTAATCTCAGAGCCATTATCCTCCGCCCATTTTTTACACTCAGCGACCAATGACTTGGCGGGGAAGAGTGACTCAGGGGTAGCAACAGCATAGTCCATTCCGACTTTGCCTGCTCCGATCATCAGAGCGTTTGCGACATTGTTCCTGCCATCACCGACATATGCAAGCTTCATCTCCGACAGAGGCTTGCCTAAATGCTCATAAGCTGTGAGGAAATCTGCAAGAACCTGGGTCGGATGGTCATCATCTGTCAGGCCATTCCACACAGGAACACCCGAAAATGCTGCAAGATCCTCAACAATCTTGTGCGCAAACCCTCTGTACTCTATGCCATCATAGAGCCTGCCAAGGACTTTAGCTGTATCTTCAAGAGACTCCTTCTTACCCATCTGGGAGTTCGTGAGGAATGTCACGCCAGCGCCCTCATCATATGCAGCAACTTCAAAAGAGCATCTTGTGCGTGTAGATGTCTTGTCAAAAAGAAGAACGATATTCTTGCCATTAAGGAGACGTCCATGCACACCAGGGTCCACAGGCTTGCCCTTCTTCTTTTTCTTCAGCTCAGCAGCAAGCTTTATCAGATAGATAATCTCATCTTTAGAGTAATCCTTGAGTGTAAGAAAACTTCTTCCTTTTAGATTCATATTCATCTCCTTATATGCGCGAATATTACATATTCATGCAATAGTTGTCAATATTTACAGCGTATATTGCATATTTATTCAATTGGCAATATATCCCGCGTACTGATATCCACACTCTCTGGAAGCTCAATACGCTCCAGCTTCCCACTGATAGCATTACTGCGCTTCACTGCGGCATCAAGCTTGTCAGAAGCCGCTCCGATAGCCTTCTGTGACTTCTCCAGCTCCTCACCGAAACGTGAGAACTGCGTCTTCAGATCTCTGAAGAGTCTCCAGACCTTTTCCGTATTCTTCTCAATCTGCAGAGTTCTGAAACCAATCTGGAGGGCATTGATCAGGGCTGAGAAATTTGTAGGACCTGTAAGCACTACCTTATATTCATTCTGCAGCGTCTCTGCAAAATCTCCCATCCTCAGAAGCTCTGCATAGAGGCTTTCAGTAGGTATGAAAAGGATAGCGAAATCCGTTGTCCGAGGAGGAACAATATACTTGCTCTTTATATCCCTTGCCTCGGAAAGGACTCTCATACGAAGATCTTTGAGTGCAGCCTTCGTCGCGTCCTCATTCCCTTCTGCAATAGCCTCTGAGTACCTGACAAAATCCTCATTCGGGAACTTTGAATCAATTGGAAGGAATACCTCACTTCCATGCTCCTTCCCAGGTAGCCTGATAGCGAACTCAACACTGCTGCCGTTTCTGCCAGGAGAATAATTCTTCACATACTGCTGAGGAGTAAGGAGATCTGAAAGAATATTCTCAGCCTGCACCTCTCCCCATGTGCCACGCACTTTGACATTTGAGAACATCTTATTGAGGCTCTCGACATCTTTTGCAAGACTGTTCATCTCACCGATGGATTTATAAAGAGACTCAAGATTCTTAATGACTTCACTAAACGAGGCTGTGATACGGCTCTCAAGAGTCTTCTGCAGCTTCTCATCCACTGTTCCCCGGATAAGATCGAGCTGTTTGTTGTTGTCAAGCCGGATCTGATCCATACCGCTTCTCACCTTTTCAATAAGCTCTACCGTTTCCTTCAGGACACGCTGCATTGTCATGGAATTCTCAGAACGCATCTGATCGATTGAGGAACGGAGAGCCTCCGCACTCTCCTTCTCAGAGGCTGTCAGCTTCTCATTAAATGCGCGTGTCTCCGTAAAGAAGAGCTCCATCTGCTTCTTTTCGGAGGCATTAAGGTTATCGATACTGCCACGGAGCGTTACAGAAAGATCAGAAAGACGTGACTCCATTGTCCTCAGTCTCTCCTCCTGAGACTGTCTGAATGCCTCCAGCGATGCTGAGAAGCTCTGGAAGAACTGGAAAACAGAATCATCCTTTTCCTTATTACCCTTCAGCAGGATGACTATCAGAAGTATTATAATAAGCGCTTCAAGCGCGATAGAAGCATATAAGAGCGTGTTCATACATAAATAATAGCTAAAGAGGCGTCAGAGCGGAAGAAGTCTGGACGCTGAATCGCTGTCTGCAAAGAGATACCAGTCCCTGTGAGTCTTCAGTATTGTAGCCGGTACATATGGAGACACTGGTCCTGTGATTGTATTGTAAAGAGCTTCTGCTTTTACACTATGCGGAACAGCTGAGACAATATGCTCGCACTTCATGATTTCTCTGACACACATCGAGACAGCTCTCTCAGGAACATCGGACAGTGCAGGGAACCATCCTTCCCCAAGCTGCTGGCGGCGGCAGCGTTCATCGAGAGCAACGACCTTATAAGCCTCTGATGTGTCAAAATCTGCAGGAGGGTCATTGAATGCAATGTGACCATTCTCGCCGATGCCGATCACGCCGACATCGACCGTTTCCTTTCTCAGCGCATCTGTGAGATATGGAATGCTTTCCTCTCCATCGACAAAGTAAGCGGCTTTAAGAGGAACATGTGATACAAAACGTTCTTTGAGATAGTGACGGAAGCTTGCCGGATGAGATTCCGGAAGACCAATATATTCATCAAGATGGAACATCTCGACGCGACCCCAGTCAACACACTCTTCCACAAGATAAGAAAGTGTCTCAAACTGGCTCTGGCCAGTGGAAAGAATAATCCTTGCACTGCCTTTCTGTTCTATAGCCGCATTCAACAGAGCAGCTATCTTCTCTGCAGCTCTTTTCCCAAGCTCTTTGGGATCAGGGGAGATATCAAAATGGATGTTCATAAATCAATAATAGCACAAACATCATGAGAGGTTTCTTGTATATGTGCATTTGGGGTATCGTGAACAGCCAATAAACTGAGAACCGGCATTAGCCCCTCGCCTGGCTGTTCTCATCACAAGAGGTGCACCACATCTGGGACAAAAGCCATTTGCAATCTGAGATTCCTTCATAGAAATCTGTTTTCTGACATTTTCTGCATGATGTTGGCTATCAGCTTTCAACGAGGCATGAATCAGCTTTGCCTTGATATCATCTACTTCATCATCACCAAGCTGCCCCTTGTGCTGGTCATTGATGTCACGAAAAACACTGTGCAGGCTACTTTTATGCAATACATATACATTGGATGAAAGCACAGTAACATCCTTGAACTCCGCCTCATCACTGAACACAACTAACGAATGAAAAGGACCTTTATAATCACCAAGATTCTTCTTTATACATAGGATGTGAGAATTATTCTGACGAATTGGGTTATATAGTCTGTTCTTGATTGATTCGCCACGTATACCTGTATACAGAATCTGCGTCCAGTACTGGTTTTTCTCATTTCCAAAAATCCAGCCTTTGTAGTTCTTGACTTCTATTACATATATGCCGCTATCAGCAACAATAAGTTCATCTATCTGTGATGTCTTCCCATCAGGCCACGGCAGACATAAATTCTTTATAGGGACAGCAGTCGTCCTAGCGCAAGCTCTCTCTGCAATGCGTGCAACATTTCTCTCACCCCGCTCACCTTTATATTCGGCAATTGTTTCACCGAACACCGCATGCTTAATTCCCCTCTTGATATGAGAAGCAATCCATCTATCCGGATGAAGAAGAAAATACAAAAATCCCATACATACCTACAAACAAAGGAGCTACCCGAAGACAGCCCCTCTATTCAACATTGAACACAGAAACATCTACTCCTCTGCGATATACAAGTTTACGTTATCAATATAGATAGTACCGGTACCAACATTCTTGATTTCGACTTTCAAATTCTCCCAGCCGTCTGTATGATCAAAAGAACACCTAATAGTCTGACGCGAAGCTGTTAAATTAAAGTTCTGACTAAAATAGGTTTTTTCATCATCGCCTTCTTGAGCAACAGCAATATTAATCGTTCCGTTTCCATCGGAACAATAAGCGGCTACATCAAGCGAGCCCTCCGTTGCTGGCATAGGAATCGTATTATTGGCTTGCCAATTTGTAACAGAAAGTAAGGATTCTCCATTTTCCAAAGCAACACATCCATCTTGAAGCTCATTATTCAACTGTGTCGACGAAGTCCAAGTATTCGGATCTGTTTTTTGCCATGTGCTATCCACATCGCATACATAATCAAATTCCCCATATGGCAGATAGCTTACAGCTGTCTTATCAAATGGAGCAAAAGCAGCATCAGTTACCTCGACAGTTCCTGAAAGTCCGTCCGCCTGTACTTTGAATTCAGTTTTATAAACATTTTCAACTGCTTTTGTCTGAGCAAATATTATCTGCTCACTTGTAGTTGCTTCCGCAATATTCGTAAAAGTCTCTGATTTACTCCAGTCAATGGCACCTTTAATATGACGTCCAACAAATATCTGTATCTTTGGGGCATCAGAAGGATCTGAAAGTTTTATTTTGGCTGCAAATACACCTTCTGCAACTGATACATTTTGATATGAGTTATATGCAATACCAGTTTGAGATGAGCTCAGTGTTCCTGCAAGTTTCCCATCTCCAATAAAGCTATATTGCTCAAACGGGTCCATCACCCAGTCTGCAGTAAGTGTTATAGCTTCAGTAATGAGTGTGTTCATATCATAAGGATTACCATCATAAAGCCATCCATTGAAAAGATATCCGTCTCTTGAAGGAGCATCGGGAGCTGTTACTGTATTCTTGTAATCAACCTTTTTCGTGATAGAAGAATTGCTATCATCGAACTTGCCTTCTCCAGCCTCAAATGTCACATCAAACTGTACTACACTCCAATGTGCATAAACAGTCTGAGCCGCAGTTATCGATTCAACCTTTTCGCCATCTGTAGAAGCTGTATACCATCCATCAAATGTGTAACCTTCACGTTCAGGGGCTTCAATTACACTGCTAAGAGATGCATTGTAAGCTACTTCAATTGTCCTCGGAGACTCTGCTCCTTCATAATTGAAGTCAAATGTCACAGAAATCTTCTGTCCTTCCCATACTGCATACAGATTGACATCTTCTGAAACCTTTGCATCTTCAGCTATTAGATTCTCTCCGGTCTTTTCAGTACTCCAGCCAATAAAATTCTGTCCTTCCAGTACCGGAACTTCAACATCGATAGAATTAATCAGTGTATCTTTCAATACCTGATGCTTTACGCTTTCTCCGGTACTGAAAGATCCACCATTTGCGTGGAATGTAACTGTATATGTTGCAATTGTTCCCGGTTTTGTCGGTGGAAGAGGAAACATTGCCGCATTCTGATTGCAGGATACAAATATTGCTATTATTAGTATCAGAACAGATAGATATCTTTTTTTCATCCTAACCCCCTATGTCAGGAAAACATTACTTATTTTTAAATTTTAAATTGGGAAATTTGAACCCGAAATGACCGATATGGACTGCAACTACTCATAATTTGACTTTTTGGTCACAGAAATTGCCTGCCAGAAAACAGCAGGCAATTTTGACAACCTGATTAGAACTCTATCATGCAAGATATGCTGAGTGTACCAAGATCGCCGTTCTGAGTTGTCGCGGAAGAAGCATGTGTGATGTCATCCGCAACCCACTTCGCTTTAAACTCTGCTCCAGGGATAAGAGCTTTGGAAGACACTTCTGCATATGCGGAAATAATAGCGTCGCTGTCATCGAGAACTTTGTCAATGTCAATGCCAGCTTCTGCTCGCATGAATGCTGTCTCATCAAATATGAATGAGACTCCGGTATTCCATGCTCCGATTCTCCTGTACTCTGAATTAAAGCTCTGAATGTACTCGCCAGAACGTCCATTGGAGGCAATCATATATCCTCCATGAACTTCAATAAGGAAATTCTCATCTAATGCATACCCAACACTCAGTTCCATATCCTGTTTTGCAAGGATATCCTTGACTGTGAAGCCAAGGCGCAATGGCAGCCATACAGAATCGAGATCTGCAGTGATGCGTCCTGAAAGATACTGCCTCTGATTCCCTACTCCAGGCACATTAGATATAGTGGCATAGTACATATCGAACCCTATGAAACCAAAGTATGCAGTCCCCATCACATCAGCTTTCAGATCAATTGTGTCATCATTGAAAGTGAAGCCTGTATCAGCAGCAAGATAGAGCTGGAAGATGTTGCCGAAATAACCGAGTTTCCCAGAAACGCCAAGTGTCGGAGCCTGCTTGATGCCATTATAGTTAGCAGAGCTATAGAAAGCACCGAAGCGCATTGCAAGCCCATTAGAGAACAAGAATCTCTGCGTCTGCCCATAGACTGTCAGATTGATATCATCGCCACTGCCTTCAACTCCGAATCCAATTTCATTATCATGCCACTTGAAGTACACACCAGGTGCCTTGTTATAAAGGATATCCGTTGTGGCATTATTGAAAGTTCCATCGTCATTAACAGTATAGTCTATAGGAGATTTTGCATAATCCAGCCGACCAGGAATCCAGACGAGACTGAACTCCCATCCAGGTCCGTAGATGCTTGCATCCTCAAGCCGGAATGTACCAGTAATATTGCCAAGCTCGAAATTTACGCTGCCATCCTTACCAGCAAAACCAGCTTCCTCGAAGTTGAAATCAAGCGTGAGGTAGGCCTCAACCTGCGCCTTGACTTCCCCACTGCCTCCACTGATATCAGATACACCAAGAAGATTGAAATCAAAACGTGCGCTGGTATTGTTTCCGTTGAACCCATAATCATCGTTGTCGAAGTTATAGTAAATTGTAGCTCCTGTCTCTCCTGAGAACCCCGCAGCAAGGGAAGACGCACAGACAATGAGAGCGAGGCTAAACATAATTATTCTGTTAAGTGTTTTATTCATTCTATCACTCCCATGCAAGTACTATCTCGTCAGAAGCGGATTCTTCCTGAGCTTCAGCAAGAACCAGAGAGAAATTATCGATACATACAGAGCCTACACCTGCTCCGATATCAACAATTACGTCATATTGGACAATCTCGACAGGTGCAGAATCAGGTGTGAGTGTATATGTATTCCACCCGGCCGCTGATTCATCAACACGGAAATACTCATTGTACTCAGCTCCATCAATTCCACGGCGTTTAATTCCAATAGTCACTCCACGGCCATCAAGAGTAACGACACCATCGAACTTGAGATCAACAGAAAGTGTATAGTCTTCATCAAAATCGAATTTTCCTGCTGTATCACCTACACAGTACTGGTATACTGCCTGCGCATTGGAGAATTCGAGATTGATCTTAAGTACATTACCATGACCATCCTCTGTGATGACTTCGCTGTTTCTCACACCTTCTTCAGGATTGCCTGGCCACACATCCCAATGAAGAATGCTGCCATCTTGATTGAGCTGGTCAAGACCTGGGTTTCTCAGAACATTCTGGTCTTCTTTTACTTGAGGTGCCGAAGTTACCACAACCGGCATCTCATCAGTAAGCTCACAGGAAAGATCATCAATGATGACAGCCCCGGATCCTGGAGAAACAACAACATCCCAGAGAATTTCCTTGAATGAGATATCTGAAGGCTCAATATAGGCTACAAGCTCTACCCAGCCATCAGTTGTTCCTGTAACCGCCTCGCTTGTAGAAAACAGAACCTGCTCAGCACCATTAACGTCATACTTGCGTTCAACCCGGAGATAAACTCCATCTCCCGTGATGCTATCTGCATTGATCCAGGCTTTGAAGACCATAGGTTCAGAGGCCTCATAATCCTTTGTAGTACCACGGTCCTGCCATCCATTGGCCTGAAGGAAAACCTGTTCAGTGGCAGGAAGCTGCTGAACAAATACTGCGCCACTTCCGCTTCTTGCTTCGATTCCATCATTCGACCAATATGAATCAGGAAGCACTTCCCATCCAGGAGCAAGACCCCAATTACTGGAAACGCCATTGCTGCCACCCTCAAGGTCTCCATTAGTAAGATAAGGCTTCACGACATCATCTGGATCCATGACCATTGGAACATCAGAAGATGAACCATCGGAACCTATGCCAAAATTAGCTATTGTAACAGAAGCATCATCAACAAGCACTTTTCCGGATCCGCTTACAGCCTCAATGTAGAAAACCGCCTCGTCACATGGCGTCTCAGAAGCAGGAATGTCTACAGAAATCTTCTGCCATCCTGAGTTCCCGCTGATAACAAAATCCTTGTAATAAATTCCTTTATCAGGGATACGTTCTACACGGAGTCTTACTACACCTTCTGAATCACCGACAGGAGCTGCATAAACAGAGAATGTCACATCAAATGTGCCATCGTAACGAATTGCCCAACCTGCGGGGAGGAAACCAGTAGACTGGAATAGTGGTTTTGAAGGATTGGAAAGATCAATCATTGCACCAGTCTCGTCCCGCCCGAAGGACTCCGAGTAATTTCCCCATGAATCCGCATAATCAATAAAATTACCGTTCCTCAGGTAGTTCACACTTTCACTATTAAGAGAAACAACTTCATAATCATCGATATAAACAGGACCGCGGACACTATTGACTTCTGCTTTTATGACAAAATCCTGTACACTACCGGAGAACGTTGGCTCAACATACATATGAATCTGCTGCCATTCGCTTGTCTTTTCAGGATGCACTTCAGTGTATTGATTGAGCCCACCGTCCATCTGCTTTTCGACGATAATACGGACCTTATCTGCCTCAAAAGCACTAGGAAGCTTCACCCATACAGAAATGACAGCGCCCGCATCCTTGTCGAATTGATCTGGCAGGATATTGTATGCATATTCCACACCTGCTGTCGGATAGAAACAGAGCGAATACTTTCCAGTGTGTGATAGTGCTGATGAAACAGCTACACCATCACTAGTGCCCCACTCTGTAAGATCACCAGTTTCGAAACTGCTGTTTCTTACAAGATTGGAAGATGATTCTGAAGCAAGTGCAAGATTCTCCTCCTGCCGTGCCTCATATGTCGAGGCACAGCTGGAAAGAAGTAACAGCACCGCTAAAAGAACGGATGCTAGTTTCTTCATAATCAATTACCTTTGAGATTCAATGAGGCACTGTTAACAGTAACTGCACCTGAATTGCATGTTACATGTACAACGGTTTCATTGTGCTCTTCTCCCTGTTTTGGGATATCAAGAGAAAAGATACCTGTACCATCAACGGTGTATTCCTTGCTGCTTATATCAAGTGATGTCACATCGTTTTCTGAATACCTTGAAGATGGACGCTTAACTTCAACTCTAAGTGTTATTGTTCCTTCTCCTGTTACGTTAACACTGAATACTCCATTGTAAATATTCGGGAAATCTGCCGCAGACAGAGGATAATTCTCTTTGTCAGCACCACCTGCAAACCACTCATTGGCTGATTCCAATGTCTGTCCCGCTGCAAGAGGTACACCTTCCTCGAAGACTGGGAATTCCGATTCTCCACCAGGTAATTTCCATTTCTTTGACTCGTCATTATTTACAGGAACCGCAGCAAGGTCACCATTTATGAAATCTGATGAACCAAGATAATTCACAGTAACAGGATCATCGACGGTGAACTGAATGTCATCTACATAAACATCACCATTTGCACCTGTGTCTACTTTTACCTGGAACACAGAATTGAAAATATGGGAACTTGTCTTGCTGACATCAACAGAGAGGGTCTGCCATTCTGTAGTAGCTTCAGGGTTCTCGCTGAATACAGCATCTTCAATAAGCTTGTCCTGATTATTCTTCTTTTCCACAATCAGTCTTACCTTCGCGGCATCTTCTGCGTTTTCAAGTTTCACTCGTGCTGAGAATTTACCACTGGTGCCGGAAAAATCAAAAGGATTGGTTCTGAAAATAAAGGCCTCTCCTGTTTCAGCGGAAAGAACGGCATAGTTACCTTCACCTTCTCCATTTGCAATAGTCACATTGCTTCCTCCCCATCCGAAATCTAAAGATGAGCCAACCGAGAGTGCTTCAAAATCACCATGAACAACAAGATTGATATCTGCCTCTGTCAGGTTCGCTGGCGGAGCTGCAGTATCCCCTGCACACCCTGCGAATAATGCTACAATTGCCAATACTAAAACTACCAATAGATTCCTTGTCATATTGTCCTCCTTTTATCTGATTGGTGTTGTTGCTGTTCTGATAGCGCTGTCCACTCTGCCTGACATTGATGCGGCAAGAGTCGTCCATGGTATTACCATTGCGCTGTATTCAATATTTCCATCTGGCATCGGGATTGATCTTGACCAGATGACTTTATGCGGCATGCTGTTAATCTCTGCCACTGCTTCTGCAGCCTCTTCTGTAAATCCGTGCGCCATGAATTCTGCTTTTACAGAATCCTTGTAATCTTTTGCACCCGGCGCAACATTAAGAAGAGTGTCATAACGCTGGGAGAGTGCAAGAAGTGCCGCGCCTTTGGGATTTTCTGCACCTTTCATCAGGTAGAAATAATCCACGAGAGAGGCCTGGTACTGTGGTGTCTCTTCATTGTATTGGGGAAACGGAACCACTCCCAGCCCATCAGTCTCCCACATATCACTGAAGTCAATATAACCACGGTAATCATTTGTATAGATGAAAGCCGCTTTGCCGGACTGGAATGTTGCAGTAGGATCGCCCGTACTCATTACACGAGGGTTTGAATTCATCATGCGGTACAGGAAATCTCCGGCATCTTTCTGTATCGGGCTGGAAAGGTTGTTATAAAATACTCCGTCTTTATATTCTATTGGAGTCTCTCCAGTTGAACAGAAAACAGCTATTGGGAAGTCCCCGGTATTAACAATACCATAGATGTCTGTAATTCCATCTCCATCTGTATCCTGTGTAAGCTCTTCAAGGTAGTAGTAGAATGTCTCCCAGTTCCATTCTCCCCATTCCTGCAGAGCCGCTGGATCATCAAGGCCAGCATCTTCAATCAGGCGCTTGTTATAGAACATGACACCAAGGACATGACTGTTACCTGTGATGTTGTAAATATGCCCATCACTCCAGCGCATTGCCTCAATGTCATCAAGAGCTCCTACCTCTTCCCATACAGGATCGGAAAAATCGACATACTCATCCCAGGGCTGAACAAGGCCACGGATTATAAGAGAAGGAAAACTCTTTGCCTCCGCGACGGCAGCGTCAATCATTTCCCCAGCGGAAAGCAGCTTGTAAAGATTCTGATAATAATCGCCTGTGGCAACTATCGTATCCACATTCCCGCCGTAATAATCGACAAACCTGAAACCTGCCCAGTCATAGATGTACTGCGGTACAAATTCACTCCACGAATACACGACAACATCCTTGTTATCAAGCGGGATATCTGGCATGCCTGCCGTGTCGATCTCTGCCAGAAGAGGAAGAGACAGGAGAGAAAGAAGAGTAAGTATAACTGCTGTTTTCTTCATTAGACAACCTCCTTTTATCCAACGATTCCAGAGCGTTCTATACTCTGTGTAAATTGTTTCTGGAAAATAAGATATAGAATAAGAACAGGAATTATCGAAACAAAAACTCCTGCCTGTAGCAACAGAATGCCTTCATACGGGCTTGCATTCTGCTCATACTGCATGATGTAACTTATGTTGTTGTATAGTATGGAAAGCTGGTTCATAACTGTCTCTGACTGCGGCATCAGCGACGACGTATAAACATAATCATTGTAATACCAGACAAATGACAGCAGGAAAGCAGTCACCAGAGAAGCTTTTGCATTCGGAAGCATGATTCTGAGGAATGTGTTCCTGAAAGAAAGACCATCAATATATGCAGCTTCTTCCAGTTCCTTTGGCATCCCTCTGAAAAACTGCCTGAAAAGATATATTATGATTCCGGATCTTATGCCATTTCCCAGCGCTGCGGGAAGGAAGAATGAAAGATTGCTGTTTATCAGGTTTATTACAGCCTCCTGCCCGGTAATTGCGTTAAACAGCGATACAAAACCTATTGGATCAAAGTATCTGAATTCAATGTAATTCGGTATTACATATGTCTGCGGTGGCACAATTATGAGTGCGAACATCAATGCAGCGACTATTTTCTTGCCCCTGAACTGGAAACGGGCAAGCCCATAACCTGTAAGCGCACAGGAAAAAAGCTGAAGAACGCAGGAAATCCCGTCGCGGAAGACTGACCCGAGGAGTGATGGCCAGTAATTCATTCTCTCCATCACGTTTGCTATGTTCTCCCATGTGAAGTGCCGGGGCACCAGGATGACAAGTGGATCATAGAGATCCTCCGGCTCTCTGATAGCAACTGAAAAAGAGTAAAAGAGAGGATAGAGGATTATCACACTGATACCGAAAAGGAATATCAGCCTGATGATTGTCTTTGCAGTGCTTGTGATTTTTGCTTTAGCATTCATACAGAACCTCACTCAACTGTGTAGACAACGTAGCGGTCTATCAGAGCAAGAACGACTGCTATAATCGCGCCGACAACAATGAAGTACATCCAGGAAAGTCCTGACGCGTACTCAAACCGCATATTCGCAGTCTGCTCGTTAATCATCCTGATGACAGGATTCGATGATGTAGTGAAATAGTCTGCGATGATGTAAACGGTATTCATAAGCAACATTGGAGAGATAGAAGGAAAAGTTATCTTCCAGAATGCTTCCCATCCCGATGCACCTTCTATTTCCGCAACCTCATACAGCGCACCTGGTACTGTCTGCAAAGAGGCAAGGAACATCAGGATCGGTACTCCGGAACTCCAGACAAGTGTGAAGATGCTATATGCAAAAGGAATGAGCACGTCGATGACATCCTGGGAAAATCCGAACGCGAGGAGAATTGATGAGCTATCCATCCCGCCAAAAAGGCTCCCGCCTGCCTCTCCTGATAAAATACTCTGTGAGAGATAGTCACTTGAAAGAATATCCATGATGATGCCATTGACAATAATGACAGGCAGGAAGAAAACACCGCGGAAGAACAGGCGACCACGGAACTTCGTATTGAGCACTACTGCAACAAACAGAGAAAGCGCAAGAAGAACGGGAACCCTGAACAGCATCTGATACACTGACTCTGTTATCGTGCGTACATATTGAGGATCTACAAAAAGTGCCTCGCGGAAATTCTTCAATCCGACAAATGTCATCTCAAGTCCGCCTGGGTTGAATGTAAGAACACTGAACGCATAACGGATGGATACAAGTGCAGGTTTCAGGAAAAAGAGAAGTATGCCGACAATGAATGGAAGGCAGAACAGAAATCCAGCCTTCGCTTTTCTTTCAGCCAGTCCTTTCATACATCAACCTCCTTAATCGAATACTCCATAGCCTCATAGTCCGTGATTACCTCAAATCCGTTTTCAAACATTGTCCTGAATACGCCCTCTTCAATTTGCTCATGCTGGACAATGCGTTCTGAGGCAACAGCAGAGATCGCAGCAAGATATTGGCTGTTTGACTTTTCAATCCACTCCAGATCTTCAGAATGGCGGATTGAGTAGCAAAGCGTGCCACCGGTCTCAATTGTTTTCAGCAGCATCCTCATAGGGTCTGATGACGTATTAACACTCTGGAAAGCAAATGGGATTTTTCCGCTGAGACAAAGGGGAACGAACGGGATGTCGTAATCAAACAGGAATGAACGACTGGATGTATCAGGAAGATCCACGACAAACAACGCCGCACCAAGGGTGTAATAAAACCCGTTGTAAACAAGATATGGAGCAGCTAGTGACAGGAGTTTTTCCTTCACTGTCCGGGTATATGACTCCCTGTCCATTGGATGCTTTGAGCCATAATCTGAATATGCAATCTCCCCGATGACGCAGAATGCTGACAGCATATCATCATCTGTACAGAACTCTGTTTCACTGATACTGATCAGATACCGCTTTGTATCATCGTCGCCGACAGATGAAGCTGGATTATATTCATATTGAATGGATGGGCGCCCAGAAAGGTCCCTGATAATATCTCCAGATCGCGATGACGTCAGCAGAGGATTGCAAGCTGCTGCAACAAGAATACTGTTATTGTCACAGAAATCCAGAAGCTCCGCTTTTTCTTTCCTGCTTCCGAAAGCATGTGTAAAGCGGAAATTGCGCTGCTCTTTTCCATTAAGCATCCTTTCATTCCAGTTCTCGAAGACAACTGCTGCTTCTTCAGGATTCTCAAGTTCCTGCAAAGCTTCCAGAACTGTACTGAAACCAACTTCAGAAGGATAGACAGAGAAAGGTGTCGGGAGTCCGAGAATATCAACATCATTTTTCTCTTCCCCCTCCGCAATGAGCAGAACACTCCTCTTTTCACACGGACCATTATTCAGATACAGCTTCTGGAACGTAGCAGCCATCGCTGTATAACCAGATTCCGATACTGGAGTGTAGACTACCTGAAGTCTGCCATCAAAAAGTCTGGGGCTCTCATATACAATCTGCACAGCATCGCTTGAAATACTCTCTTCTGCACTTGCTCGGAGACAAAATGAAAAATAAGCAATGTTATAAGGGTTGTTCTCATATGAAACAGAAGAGACCAGCTCAGCCATGGCCGCCCCCTCTGTCGCGACTGCAATAATACTTCCAGCACCATCCTTTTCCATGCCGAACATCGGGAGCATGATTGGAGTCTTTGCTGTGGTGCTCACATCCCTTGTCTCTGCTCTGTCGCGGCCATATATACGTTCACGATACGTTCCCCTGTGCCCGTTATTGAAGCTGACAAATGCGCCTTCCCCATCCGGGATGACAATAAAACCTGAATCGCGTACAGATGCAGCCCCGATAAACGGAAGGAACTCAATCTGCGAAATGAAAAGATCCTCGCTTTCAATAAAAGCCGAAGTATCTACAGTGACTGCTAAACCTCTGTCGGAAAGTGTAAACTGGGCTGAGAAGCCGATGCCTTCTTCAAAATAATATCTGGCGGAAACACCATCTGGCAGAAGTTCAAATGACACATCATCCGCGACGTCCGTATTGAGAGTGAGTACCCTGCCATTCTCTGGCGCAATTGCAGTTACTGAAAAGAGGCTCTGCGACCGTACCCTCTGCGCACCTCTGAGCCTATATGAGCCAAACATCGGGCGGGAGGCAACAAGAGGCCATTCGTTACCATTAACAGAAAAAACCAGAGAACAAGCCTCCGCATCTGCAGATAGTGACATATTCTGTGACGTGAACACAATGTCTTCCGCACAGAGAGGGAGCAGACTCATCAATAGCAGCAGCAATATTAATATCCTCTTCATATATCACCTCCTCAGCGCTATTTCATTGAAAATGATCGATGCAATATTCATGGTATTCTCAACAAGGATCACAAAAAGGAATACCAGGAAAAGAACGAAGGCCATGCCGAGAAGAATCAGAATAAACGTAAAGAGCATCTTCCCTGCTGTGTATTCATGAATGGAAGCAGATGCAAGGAGAAGGACAGCAAGGGCCCAGATATATGAGACAGCTGCAATCCAGCTCATGAAAACACTCTCATCAAGTGTCAGAATATGTGACAGCAGCAGATTAACAACTCCAGCCCCTATAAGCGGAATGAGAGCATATGATGAAGCGGCATATATCTCCTTGTATGTTCCTTTTCCATCAGATATTGTGCTCACAGCCCAGTTTACTGTGACAAAGAGCATATAAAGACCGATTGTATTCATCGCGCTCATGAGGATACTGAATTCGTCCCTGTCGTTGAGATTGAATGCATAACCATCTGCAAAATACCTGACAACATCCAGAACAAAAAATGAAAGAAGGAGAGCCGTTGAGAAGCACAAAGAAAACCTCTTTTCCCTCTTTAGCTCCCACATCAGTTCAGAAGGATGGAAAAGCGGACTGAATGCATTTCTTATTCTCTCTGGAACATGGAACGCCACACCACGCTTTTCTGCTATGAAAACGGCGACAGCTGCTATCACAAGCACAGCAAGTACCCATGCAAGATTTTCTCTTGCCCACCCGAGACGAAGCGTATCAAAGACTTCAGAATATCGTTCTCTGTCGCCTGAAAGCTGAAGCTCCGCAAGAGCCGTTGCCTCCTCTCCGCTCTTCTCATATGCCTTGCCAAGCCCTAAATGTGCAAGTTCAAGTCCGGGGTTTATCCGCAGCACTTCCTGCCAATATGGAAGAGCTTCTGAATACAAGCCATCAGAATACAACCTGACTGCCTCGAAAAGCATTCTGCCGTAATGTGTGGCTCTGAAAACAGTTATGGAAGAATCTGCATCATCAAGAACATAGATATGCTCATCATTACTTTCAATTCGTTGCGGATCTGTAAACACGCCCGTCTGCGTACCTTTGCCACCTATGACACTTATGAGATTACCATCGCTGTCATAGGTAAAGACTCTGCCACGAGCAGTGTCCAGCGCAGAGAGGAAAATCCCATTGATGTCCACATCTACAAAGTGGCTAGAACTTTCAAGTCCATCAACTGCTTCTTCAGGAGGAATCATGTCGCCGAATGACAGATTATCATCATCCCAGATACCACGCCCTGATGGATTGATTTTCCTGATTTTCATTGATTCATTCTCTATGCCGAATGAACAGGTATATACAAAATCCTCATTGTCGATATCAAAACCGGTATATGCAACTGGGACAAAACGTTCCATTGCATCCCGCTGCTCTCTGTTGAGAAGCTTCTTCCAGGCCTGGTCAAGGCGCTGAGAAATAGTGAGTTCTGTGGGATTTGCACCGAAATATCCGATAAAATCACCATCAGGGGAGAACATCAGCGCACCATAGTAAAGATCCGGAACAAGCGCATAGATATTCCCCGCCCTATCCGCAACGACGGACTCTGGTACAAAAGGAATATCAACACCGACTGATGATGTATCAGGATTGCGAATGACAGCCTCAAGCGTCATTGTCTCCTTGTCAAATACTGCAATCTCGCAATTACCGGCATCAGCTACATAAATAGATGACTGAGATATATATAATCCCTGTGCATCACAGAAAACATGTTCAGTGCCATCTGCATTGAAGAATGGAAGGATTCTATCAGCTGTTCTGAGCACGCTCTTTCCAGTATCAAGGATGTATAGCTCTCCATCAGAGATGAATAAGTCTGAATACAGTGATTCCTCTTCAGGATAAATCACTCTGACAGCTTCGAAAGGTGAAGGGGACTCCACTGCATTCCCTTTGCTGTCATATGTATATGACGCGAAAGGAACACCATCTGCGTATAAGCTGATTGAGATCAGGAATAAATTAAGGATAAGAAGAACACGTCTCATAAGCTCACCCCTTGATTCCCGAAGCAGCCATTGTCTCAAGTACCTGACGTTGCGTGATGAAGAAAATGATGACTGGCGGCAGCATCAACAGGACAGTAGCAGCGGCCCCTTCTCCTGCTCTCGATATTCCCCCTGCAATAAGTTCATTCATGACAGCAGGCAAGACCTTATGGCTCTCATCATAGATGAATCCGGAGCCTGTATTGTTCCAGAGAGTCTGGAATGTGAAGATGACAAGCGTCGCAATCGCGGGCTTCACAACAGGAATAATCACCCGGCAGAGAATCCTGAATTCCGTACACCCATCAATCCGAGCGGCTTCTATCAATGCAGAAGGTATCATCTGTACGAGAAACTGCCGCATCAGGAACACTCCGAAAGGAAGGCCCAAAGACGGAAGGAGAATAGCCCAATATGTATTAAGCAATCCAAGTCTTGCGATGATGAGATACTGCGCAACCGCTGTTACAGGACTGGAAAAGAGAAGTGCTTTGACAACAAGCTCATTCAACGTCCGTTTCCCAGCAAATGTACCGAACGCAAGTGAGTATGCAGCCATAGAAGCTATCATCACATAAGCGGCAGAACCCGCTATGGATATGAATTCACTATTGAAAATATACCTTGAGAATGGTACATACAGCGAATCGGCAAGACGCAGAAGATTCTTATAGTTCTCAAACGTTGGATTATCAACCATGAAGCGCGGAGGAAATGCGAAGATTTCCTCATATGGCTTGAGTGACTGGATGATTGAATACACAAACGGGAACATCATAAAAACACTCAGCATGATGAGAAAGAGGAAAATCATGAATGTGCCGAAACGCGATCTTGAAACGCGGCAACCTGCCTGACTTCTGAACAAACTCCTCATTCTTCCTCCCTTCAGGCAGAATGCTTCTTCAAGAAGCCCTGGATGACATGATTGAACGAAAGCATAAGGACAAAAAGGAATACAGCAATTGCGCATGCATATCCCATCTCCATGTAATTAGTACCGGTGTCAGTCATGTAAGTGACAATTGTCGTTACCGCATTATCTGTCGCAACGCCATCTACTGCAGTCCCCGCCGCAATCAGCAGCTGCTGCCCTACAGCTCCGGAAGCAAAACTGGAGCCAATCTGCATGACAGCACCAAACAGGAGCTGAGGCCCCATATTAGGAACTGTTATCAGAGCGAATTCCTGGAATCTGTTGCGTATGCCATCTATCGCAGCCGCTTCATACTGTTCTTTATCAATGCCCTGGAACCCCGCGAGGAAGGAAAGAAATGCGGTACCGAGACTCAGCCACAGCTGCACAATGATGCATACAGCCATTATGTACTGAGGATCAGAGAGCCATTGCAGAGGTTCATGCATCAATCCCAACCGCGATAGAATACTGTTCACAAATCCATACTGATCCCCAGAGAAAATATATGCCCAGACAGAGTATGCACCTGTGAACATCGAAGGGACATAAAGACAGAATGTGAATACTGTTCTTATTCTTGGCGAAAGTTCATTCACAAGCCATGCCAGGAACAGGCACAGGAAATAGCTTACAGGGCCTGTAATAAGTGCGAACACAAGCGTATTCTTCAGCGCAATGAGAAATACATCATCGTCCAGGAACATCCTCACATAATTCTCAAAACCAACAAATGACGGGAACTGAACCAGATTGAAATCAGTGAAGCTCAGAATCATCGCCAGAACAACGGGAATGACAATAAACAAGAAAAATAGAGCCATGAATGGCAGAAGCATCAAAGCCTGCTCAGTGCTTGTTCTGATCCGCTTTTTTTCCAATTCACACCTCCTGCCCTGTCTCTAAGCGCTTTCTTTCGATTTCCCTATCGATGACAGAGGCATAATGCTCCAGCATCTCCCGCGGATTCTCACCTTCAAGAACAACACGGCGGAATGCGCTTACAATATTCCTCTGCGTGTAATAAGATCCCGGGATCTGGTCAATCTGTCGCAATGTTTGGCGCGCAGCGACTATCTCGGCACTCTCCTCCGGCAGCCACGGGAGCAATGTAATAACTTCATCGCTGGCACTCGGGTAGCGCCCAGCTGCACCTAACAAGCTTTCAAGCCGACGGCCATACTCAGCCTGTATGTCTACAGAGACGAACCATTTAAGGAACTTCCAGCTTTCTTCCAGTGCCTCAGTATCTTTGAGTATTACCGTGCCCATTCCCGATGAAACAGCCACATCATCTCCTTCATCAGAGACAGGAATTCTTGTCATCGACCACAATCCCTGAAGTTCAGGGGCTGCAAAAGTCAGTCTTCCATACTCCGTGTAATCTGCAATCGCAAGGGGCATCTCACCAGAACGGAATCTGTTGAAGAAATCATATGTAAGCGATAAGCCATAATCAGAGAAGAGACGCGTATACAGGACAAACGCCTCATAGCTTTCAGGACTCATCAGCTCAGTTGATGCATAATCCGGAGTGTATAATGCCCCCCCATCTTGAAAAAGGAGCGTCAGAAATGTCGTGTACTGCGAAGGTATTCCTACATCCATGTTACTTCGCTGTATGACAGGAATGACAGAAAGCAGCTCATCCCATGTCCGTGGAACATCAATGCCAAGCTCGGAGAGAATATCACTTCGGTAGAACATCATCGGAAAAACTTCTGTAAGCGGAAGTGCATACACTTCCCCCTGATATGTATAAGGTACAAGCGATGCTGACGAGACATAGGATCCGACTGTCTCCGCAAAATCTGGGAATGAAGAAAGCGGATAAAGAGCATCACGCATTGCAAGTGTCACAGGAACTGTGTTTGCGATAAAAAGCACGACATCAGGACCTGATCCTGCCAGAATTGCCTGTTCAATACCTGCCTGGACAAGATTCACGCTGACACGGATTCCCGTCTCCGGCGTAAAAAGCTCTTCAACAAGATCAGACACAACTTCCATCTGATCACGTCCCGCAGCAACCCACACTGTAATATCTCCATCGTCATTCTCTTCGGACTGGAATGAATGAAGCAGAGACATAAACGAGAATGCGAGATTGCTGAATACGCCAGAGCTCTCAAGCTGTATCATATCTGGATTCCTGGACAGAGCTATCCAGTCAAGATCAAGCGGACTTTCCATAGCCTGATAAATCCAACTCGTAAGCCCTGATATATTACCTCTGAACGATGCGATGCGGCTTGGTATGGATTCTGGATTCTCTGCAAACGATTCCAGCTGTGTTATAAGGGCAGAAAGCTGCTGGTATGACATCGTCCCGCCACCGGAGATTTCTCTCAATTCTGTTTCAGAATCAACAAGCGCGTCATGTGCTTTCATGATTGCTTCCACAAGGCCAGGAATCTCCCTGTCAAGATTATATTCTCTGTTTAGATCAGGAGATGTGCCAGTGACCATTATCATGCGTCTGTAAATTGCATTAAGCTCGGAAACTGTATTCAGCACTTTCGCCAGTATTGAGGAATAAGGTCCAGGAACGACCTCTAGCGCTATTGTATGGACGCCTTGCTCAAGATATATCCCCACACCATCGGTCTTCTCAAGTGCCCAGTCCGAAGAATACGGGAATGCTATTGAATCAAGTTCATTGCATGGTACATGCCCATCAACAGCAAGTCGTCTGTATACAGCAAAGCCTTTCTTGGAATTCTGCCTGTATTTGATACCGATTGAATACCATCCGCTTTCTTCTACCTCGAAACGCCAGACAATAGTGTTTCCATCACCTGACCACGATGAACCACCTGCTATATTGTAGATGATATGACCGGAATCAGATGGACTTACAGACGGACTTGATCTGTCAATCTGACTTGTTATGGTTGTAGAGGATGAGAGGAAAATGTCCTCAGCCTCTATGTGTATATAACCATTTCCTTCACAAAGTGGCAGACTCTCACAGAGCTGAAGCGGTTCAGCTGGTGAGAATGAAACAGAAAGCAGCGTGAAATCTGTCCGTCTGCCTTCAACCTCGATAACATGGCGCCCCTCGGAGAGATGAAGCGTGAAATACTCACTGGTTGTATTATCCTTTCTCCTGAGTGTCTCCTTGCAAGGTATACTGCACTCTTCTGTCAATGCTCTTTTGCCGTTTCCATCCTCATCTACCCGCAATGGACCATATTCAAAATATCTGTTCACCGAGAAGAAAGAGTTTGCCACCCTCTGTCCATCAACTGATATAAACAGCTCTATGTCATCATAGCGTCCTGAATGAGGAATATATTCCAGCGTGATTCTGTAATCATCTTCTTCCTCAACATAAAACTCTGCAGCGATGCTTCCGGAATAATCTGTCCACACAAGACCAGATTCTTCTCTGTCGTATGCCTCAGTTTCTTTTTCTGAAATAAAAGATGAATGAGGGATGACAATGCTCTCTGCGCAAAGATGTGTTGAGATGAGAGAAAGCAGAAGCACGAGGACAAATCTCATCTGAGCGCCTCCAGATTCTTCTGATTCACTGTGAGAATAAGCTTATCCATGATATCGTTGTTCACGATATTATCCGTAAGCACTGTGATCATTCTCAGAGGAATTTTATCAATCTGCTCTTCACTTTCGCCATTAAGCTGCAGAATCGGTAGTTTCATGGCCTGGCTGTTTCCGCTTGCAAGAAGAATACGTCTTATCTCCTCAAATGCTTCGCGACCTGCTACTGTTGAACGGAGATTCCCGACACTGCTCCATCCTGTGATCTCCTCGTATTTATGCCTACAGGTCTCAATCTTGAATGGAATTGAATATATATCTTCCTCTGCAGAGACAGAAACATGAATGACATATTCACCTTGTGGCGCATACCAGTCACAAAGATCGGGGTCAAAATAAGCGAATGCGCGTTCCCCGAGAGAGAAGCTTACATTCTTTGTCTCTCCGGCTTTAAGGTATACACGGCTGAAATCCTGAAGTGTCCGGACAGGACGAGGCACACGCGAGTATGGAGGCTCGACATAGATCTCCACGACCTCGCTTCCTTCCATCTTGCCTGTGTTAGTGACTTCCACGGAAAGCGTTATATTGTTTCCTTCTCTTACAAAACCACCATTCCTGATCTGGAAAGATGTATAAGAGAGACCATAGCCGAACGGATACTTCACGCGCAGATGCTTTGTCGTGTAATAACGGTATCCGATAAAAACACCTTCCGCATACCGCACTCTTCCGGAATAGCCAGGATAATTCAGATACGCAGGTGTCTCTTCAAGGCTTTCAGGAATTGTGACAGGCAGTTTTCCTCCCGGAATGGCTTCTCCGAAAAGAAGTTTTGCAACCGCTCTTCCGAGTCCCTGGCCGGCAAGGAACATCTCAAGTATTCCCTTTACGTCTGAGTCCCAAGACATATCAACAACGGAACCATTCAACAACACGACAACTATATTGCTGTTCACTTTGGATAGTTCTGTTATCAACCGGATATGAGAACGAGGCATCATCATATCCTTTCTGTCTTTTCCTTCCTCTTCAACACCATCTGGAAGTCCGGCAAAGATAACAATCTTATCAGCATCTCCTGCCTTCTCAATCGCCCTATGAAGTGCTTCATCGCTCAGCTCAGAGTATTCATCATAACCCTCTTCAAAACAGACAGTACAACTAGAGAGGTTTTCTATTTCAGTTAACGGAATGTCAAAAGAAGTCGGATTGACAAGAGCTGATCCTGCCATTTTGAATCTGGGATTAACTGCAAAGTTACCAACAACCAGAATCCTTTCACTCTTCTTCAACGGGAGTATTGAATCATCATTTTTCAGGAGTACGGCTGTACGTTCTGCCATCCCGCGGGCAAATTCATTGTGGTCACTATTAATATATTCCGGCTTTATCCGTCTTCCGTCACTGACTTTCTCCAGGGTCTGCAGGATACGACGTACAGAATTATCAATATCCTTTTCTGAAAGGCTTCCGCTTTCATAGGCTGACATCAGACGTTCCTCACTGACACCGTAACTATATGGCATCTCTAGATCCAGTCCCGCCTTGAGAGCCCGTTCCCTGTTATTGATTCCCATCCAGTCACTCATGACAAGTCCATCAAATCCCCAGTCTTTTCTGAGAATATTCTTCAGAAGCCACTCATTTTCCGAACAATACGCGCCATTGATCTTATTCAATGCCGTCATGTATGACCAAGGATGTGCTTTTTCCTCAGCAATCTCAAAAACCCTGAGATAAATTTCCCTTAACGTTCTCTCATCAGCAACTGCATCAATATATTCTCTGTCTTTTTCCTGATTATTCGCTGCGAAATGCTTTATGCACGTACCGACGCCCTGGCTCTGCACACCTTTTATATACGCAGCAGCCATCTCCCCCGCAAGCACGGGATCCTCCGAATAATATTCGAAATTCCTGCCGCATAGAGGTGTGCGTACAATATTGACAGCAGGGCCTAAGAGGACATCAACTCCGAGTGTCCTTGCCTCTGCTGCCAGATGCTTGCCTGTCTCGCAAGCAAGTTCTCTGTCAAACGAAGAAGCAAGTCCGGGGCCAGAGACATAAGCCGTTGACGGGATACTTTTGTTCCATCCCATATGATCGCAAAGCCCAGTCTGCTTTCTGACACCATATGGTCCATCTGCGACCTCAAAGGAATCTATACCTTTCTCCAGAAAGTCACATGTATGCCAGAAGTCCTTTCCAGAGAGCATCTGGATTTTCTCCCTGATAGTCAGCGAGGACAGCGTCTTCTCTATATCCATCACTCAGCCTCCGTTAATACTGTCTCCGTCTTCAGCAAATCCTCATCTCTGGAACTGAGTCCAATGAAAATCTGGAATCTGCCTGGTTCTATATGGAAACCAAAATCAGAATCAAAGAAACCGAAGGAATCCGCCGGAATCACAAATTCGGCTCTCCGACTCTCTCCTTTCTCAAGTTCAATGCGTCTGAAACCTTTCAGTTCTTTTACTGGTCTCGAAATAGAAGCTGCAATATCCTTTATGTATACCTGAACAACTGCAGTCCCTTTCCTTGCACCAGTATTCGCAACAGTACAGGAGACACGGAAATCATCACCCGACGAGAAATGAGAAGGAGCTTCAACATCACTTACGCTGAAGGATGAATACGACAATCCGTACCCGAATGGATACAAAGGCTCCACAGGTCCATCAAGCCATTTGGACTCAAAGTGATCTGTACTTCCTTCAATTGCAGGACGACCTGTATTGAGGTGGTTGTAGTACACAGGAATCTGCCCAGTTGAATATGGGAAAGACATGGCAAGACGTCCCGATGGGTCGACATCCCCGGAAAGCAGTTTTGCGATAGCACCGCCGGCGTTGCTTCCAAGGTCCCATGCAAGAAGAATCGCACTTGCTCTCTCTTTATATGCAGAAAGCAATAACGGGCGGCCTGTTACAAGAACAATAACTACCGGCTTTCCTGTCTCCAGCATTTTCTCAATAAGTTTTTTCTGTTCACCTGGTATTGTTATATCCTGCCGTGAACACGCTTCACCGCTTATCACACTGCTCTCTCCGACAGCAAGAACAATGACATCTGATTGTTCTGCAAGAGAGACAGCTCTTTCAATACCACCATCCAGCTCATCGAAAATACCTGTAGCATTCTCGCATTCAACATGAACAAAGCCGGCGCTCACAAGCCCATCATGGATTGTCACTGTTTCATTGCGCTTATGCGAAAAACTCCAGGCTCCGGCATGGTCCGTTTCTGTTGCATATGGCCCAACAAGAGCAATCCTTGCATGCCTATCAAGTGGAAGAACACCATTGTTCTCAAGCAAAACAGCACTCTCAAGGGCAAGCTCTTCTGATTTCCTGCGATGCTCTTCCGTAAACACAGTGGAAGGGATTCTATCTTCAGATATATGGATGTATGGGTCATCCATAAGTCCTGCCTCATATTTCTTTGTCAATATTCTTCTGACTGCTTCATCAATCAATGTCTCAGATACAATTCCATTTTTGACTAGCTCTGGAAGATATCGGATGTAATAATCCGTTGTCATCTCAATATCTACGGCCGCTTTGAAGCATTTCAAAGCAGCTTCCTTCTCATCCTCTGCTATTCCATGCTTCATCGTTTCCATAAAAGCGCCGTAGTCTGAAATCACGATACCACCAAACCCGATTTCATCTCTCAGGAGTTTTCTTGTGTACTTTTCATTCGCAACCATGGGAATGCCATCCATCACATTGAAAGATGTCATCACAGAGTCAGCTCCAGCCTTGATACCCGCCAAGAATGGCGGAAGGTAGGTATTGAACAATGTAGTATTGGAAAGTTCTACAGTATTATAATCGCGGCCAGCCTCAGCAGCGCCATATCCTATGAAATGCTTGAGGCAGCTGAGTATGCCAGCATCCCTGAAACCAAACACCTCGGCTTCAGCCATTCTTGCCCCGAGATAGGGATCTTCGCCAGCACTTTCACAGACCCTGCCCCAACGTGGATCACGAACGATATCCACCATCGGAGAAAAAGCCAAATCAATACCGGATACAGATGCTTCCTCCGCGCCTGTACGCACACATTCCCTGACAAGCTCCGGATCAAACGAGCATGCCCATGCAAGAGGAATGGGCAGCACAGTTTCGTAGCCATGTATGACATCCTGACAGATGAGAAGAGGAATACCGAGTCTGGACTCGTTAACTGCTATATCCTGCAGGTGCCGCACCTTGCGAGCCAGATTCTCAGGTTCATCAACCTGGATCATCGAGCCAATGCGCCCCTCTCTGATAAGTGTCACTACATCGACTTTTATGTCATTGGATCCGATTGCTGTTATATCGGAGCCAACTGATTGATAAAGCTGTCCGGCTTTCTCATCTATTGTCATCTTCACGAGAAGCTCATTCACAGCTTCACTGATTTCTTCTTTTGTCTTTAAACCCGTCCGGTATGCTTTCATAACACACACTTCCTTTCAGTTCTTGTTTCCTGGTATTCCTGTAAATGCCAGAGTATCCAGTCTGAATGAATCAGAATCCGTGAAGATTGAAAGCTCCGCATTCCTGTATACTGGCACACGTATGCTCAGATTCTCATATCCATCAGTGGGCATGACGCTGAATGAGGCGTGCTTACCATCCAGAGAGAGCGTGACAAGGGTCTCTTCATCTGCAGAGTATCTGAAATCAATGCCATCACCTCCGCGCACTCCGCTGAAGACAACAGCCTGCGCCTCCCCATACGGAACAGCAGCAAAGCCTAATGAAGCATCTTCATCTTCTGTGTAAAAGGCGTTCTTTCCCCACTCAGCTTCAAGAACAGGAGAGAAGAAAACTTCGTCTATAGATAGATTGACACCTTTCTCGAGGACAATCATGAATGTCTCATCTTCAATACCAATGACAGGAATGCCTATACGCTCTGTCCCCTGCACAGAAGGAAGCCACGCACTGCATCTCTTTCTTCCTGACGAATATAGTGATATCTCCACATCTTCCGATGAGGAATAGATGATGGCTATCATCTGAGTCTCTGGGATTCCTGTGAACGTAATTGAAGATCCAGTTTCCACGAGAAGAACAGAACCATCCTCATTGACAACACCCTCTCCAGATATCTCTGCCATATATGCAGGGACCCACCCTTCGAGAGGGTAATTAAGGCACCAGTCAAGAAGTGCAGGGGGATTTCCTTCTTCTTTCAGGAGATTATACCCAAAGTAGAGACAGCCTCTGACTTGAGGATAATTTTCTTTATAAAATGCGACAGTCGCTTTCAGTGCACGTCTTTTTGCTTCTTTGTCCATCACAAGCCCTGCTGTCTGGTTAGGTTGCTCTCCATTGTTGAACTCAAGTGTATGGAATCCCCATTCCATTACAACCGGAGCCTCTCCATACTGCTTCTCATATGTCTCCATACTTATGGATAAGCGTTCTGCATTAATAAGGTCATAATCACTTAACCGGGCGTCCGGAATGGCTGAAGATGATGGATAGCTGTAGTTGTTGATAAAATAACCATCAGCACCTGCAGAGGCATAAGAAGGAGTCCTGAAATCGTTCTGCCAGCCATAGAATACACTCAGATAAACAGGCGCTTCCTGCCAGCCGTTTCTTGCAGCCTCTTCTCTGACTAAGCGTACTATTATCTCAGCATACTCTTTCTGGGCATCTATCCAGGCCCTTGTATTCAATCCACCGCAATTTCTCTGGACAACAGGATCATCAACAGGCATGTTTACGGCAAAGTAAGCAAGAGAATCTCTATGTGCAGCCTCTGCACAGAATGCAATCATGTCCCTGTGTTCTTCAATTACTTTATGGGCGTCCTGCTCTCTGAAAGCAAAGTCGCTGTCATAGGACTCGATCCTGACAACTGCTTTCATTCCAAGGCTCTCCAGTTCGGAGAATATGAAATCCTCCACAGAACGCGGAAGTGTCTCAAATCCGTAAATTGTGATTGTGTTTATGTTGTAAATATCATGAGCTTTCCTGATTTCATCTCTGAACCACTCTTCATCAAAATTGCCGCCTGGCAATTCAAATGTTGCTCCATTATAGAAATCGGCAGTATCCGCACAATCAGTATATGGGCTCATAACAGAAGCAAACAGCGCTGTGGAAAGAACCATGATTATCGCAAATAAAACCTGTTTTTTCATCTCACACCTCAGTCATAATTGAGACACCAGTCCATGATTGCATTGTCAGAGCCTTCGGCCTTCAGGAGGTTGTAGCCGAAATACATAAAGCCCTGAACAAAGTCATAATCTGAATAGAATTCATACGTTGCGGTGAGTGCGTTCTTTTTCGCCTCAATATCTTTCACAAGCCCTGCAGACTGCTGTGTCGGCTTTTTGTTGTTATAATCAGCGGTATGTATTCCCCATTCCATCACGAGAGGAGGAAGAGTCCCGTCAGCCCTCGTATACTGTTCAATATAAGTCTCCAGACTTATCGCCAATCTCTGAGCATTGATGAGATCTGAGTCAGACCAGGAAACTGAAGGAAGATCTTCGTACCTTGAACTTTCCCATTCACTATAATTATAACCTCTTATAGGATAGGAATAATTATTCATGAAGTAACCATCAGCGCCTGCTGATGCATAAGAAGGAATCCTGAAATCATTGTTCCAGCCATAGAAAACACTGAGATAAAGCGGGACAGAGAGACCGCAGGCTGCCATTTCCTCCTTCATAAGACGAACAAGTTCTTCTGCATATTCTCGCTGTGCATTAATCCATGAAGACGTATTCAGACCGCCAGCATTATCCTGTACATCTCCATCATCAACAGGCATATTGAGCGCAAAGTAAGCAATACAGCTGCTTCTTGATTCATCCGAGAGATATCGTATCAGAGGGGCATAAGCAGCTACGACCTTTTCTGCATCTGCCACTCTGAAAGCAAAATCGGAATCATAGCTTTCAATTCTAACTGCAATCTTCATATCAAGCTCATCAAGCGCAGCGAAAAGAACATCTTTGGCTGCCTCGGGCACATTCTCAAGTCCGTAGACTGTTATTGAATTGAGATGTGCCTTCTCTTTTGCTTCTCTTAATTCTGCAAAAATCGCAGAAGGCGACTGCGGAAGTTCATATGTTGCACCTTGAATAAAATCTGAATAATTGCAGAAGGAGGGATAAGGAGACAGTATTTTCTCCTCGGGAATTGAAGGATCATCGATTACAGGAGGTTTTTCTTCATTTCCAGAGCCAGAAGTATTTCCATTAATTGTAAAGTTGCATGACATCAGCAAAGCTAGAAGCAACAAATACACCAGAGGTACCAGTGATTTCCGCATTCATTCCTCCATTTAATTACAGATATAGGATAAATGGGTAATCATACGGGCGATACAGCGATTTTTGACAGCATATCCTCATAAATTGACTTTTCGAAATTTGGATGGAGACATACCTGACACTTGGAGAAATGCTCTATTGAACGTTTTTATTGATGTGAAACCAGCATCTTCTGCCACAAATCCAATCGGACGGTCCGGCTGATTAATAAGAATGTACTGAGCCTTGCTTACTCTGTAATTTGTAAGATAGTCATGGAAAGTCACATTAGTATATGCGCGGAAGAACCGTGTGAAATACGATGGATCAAAACCGGCTTCATCTGCAATGTCTGCAAGTGTTATCGGATGCATATAATTGCGTTCGATATAGTAGAAAATACGCTGCAGTTTATCCATTGCCTTATTCTCAGAATGATAGTTTGCGTTACTGCCTCTTCCGTATTCATCTTTTGCAAACATGCAGAGAATTTCAAATACAAGTGCTCGCACAAGAAGATCGCGACCAAATACGTCACGATGGTTAAGATCTTCCAGACGATGCATAATTCTTCTCAGTTCTTCCTTGTCTGATACAGTCCATTCACTGCTTGATTTCGCATTTTCACCAAGACGATATGCCAATGCTTTTTTATCATTCATGGAATTGGAAGTCCCATCGATGATATCCAAACTGAATATGATGACAATTCTTCGATGCTCGGCGGAAGTAAAATAAAAATGAGTGTCCCCGCCATTAATAAGAACAGCCTCACCTTCCCCGAGTTCATACATTTCATCATTGCAGAGAAGTCTCGTCTCTCCTTTCAGAGTGAAAGCAAGCTCGAGCTCACGATGCCAATGAGTCGGTACAACCTGGTCGCCATTGTCATAGAAAAGTATATAGGGGATATTCCGTTCTGTAGTATTGAACTGAAAAGGTGCACTCATATTGTAATTATACTATCCTTCCATGTACCGAAAAGCAAAGAGGCTGCCCGAAGACAGCCTCGCTATGCAAGAAACCTTTCTTTAGTCTACAAGAATGACTTCACCATTTGGATAACGATCCGCAACATATGCCTTCACAGTGTCACCCTTGAGAGCAGAGACAAGAGCCTGGATCTTCGGCTCGTTCTCAGAACCGGAGCGTACTGCGATAACGTTCACATATGGGCTTTCCGCGCCTTCGACAAGAAGACCATCTCTTGTTGCGATAAGACCTGCAGGGATTGCATAGTTGCCATTGATGATGGCGGCATCGACATCAGGAAGAATTCTTGGCAGTGATGCAGCTTCAATCTCTGTGAACTTGAAGTTGTGCGGGTTCTCTGCAATATCTGCAGGAACTGCTTCAAGACCAGCGTCATCTGCGAGCTTGATCAGTCCAGCGCTCTCGAGAAGAAGAAGTGCTCTTCCCTCATTTGTCGGGTCATTTGGAATACCGAACGTCGCACCATCAGGGATTGCATCAAGTGAGTCATACTTCTCGCTGTATACAGCAAGCGGCTCGATGTGGATACCGCCGGCAGAAACAAGATTGTAGCCCCTCTCAGCATTTGCAGACTCCATGTATGGAAGGTGCTGATAGAAATTAGCATCAAGCTCTCCGGAAGCGAGTGCTTCATTAGGTGTCACATAGTCTGTGAACTCAATGATCTCAAGTGTATAGCCTTCTTCTGCAAGCTGGTCCACAACCTGGCTGAGCATAGCAGCATGCGGGTCAGGAGTTGCTCCGACCTTGATGACATTTGGCTCCGATTCAACAGCTCCATTTGCGAATGCAGGTACAGCAAGTGCGACAATAGCAAGAACGACAACAAACAATTTCTTCATATATTTACTCTCCAGAATTTACGGATAATACCGTTCATAATATATCCCTGAGGGGGGACCCATTTCATTTTGATAGTCATGTGGTGGAAATAAAACTATTATGCCCTGACGGGCATCATCATAGAGGACATCATCATAGCTGTAAGCTTGGAAATAAACATGCTTTGTCCTCCTTATCTTTGATGGCTTCATTATGCATAAAACTGCAAGAGTATGCAATGAAAATTGATGCCCAAATGATTAAATTTTTGAATTATCAAAGATTTGTTTTAATTATTTTATTTAAATACAATCAAATAAGTAGATTAAAATATTTCAAATTTTCCAGATGCGAATATACAAACAGAACTATTTTATTGCTGTTTTGAGTTGCATATGACAGTTGCCGAGTGTGAGAAAAGAACCCGGACCTGCCGGGCTCTGTATCATCTTTTCGCGATAAGCCGTGCGCTGATTTTGTCACCGATGAATTGAATAAGCTCAACCATTATGATGATGACAACGACTGCACAGACCATATATGAAGGGCTGAACCGCTGATAGCCATAGCGTATGGCGAGGTCACCAAGTCCTCCTCCTCCGATGGCGCCAGCCATTGCTGAGTATCCGATAAGGTTGATGATTGTCAGGGTGACACCGGAAGCAAGAGCTGGAAGCGCTTCTGGAATAAGCACTTTCAGAATTATCTGCCAGTTCGTTGAACCCATTGCCTTTGCAGCCTGAACAACTCCTGGATCGACTTCCTTCAGAGCAGATTCAATAACCCTGGCGACAAATGGAGCAGCGGCAATTGAAAGCGGAATTACTGTAGCCATCGTTCCGATACTTGTTCCTATGATCAGTCTTGAAAGCGGCATCAAGACTATCATGAGGATAATGAACGGAAATGAACGCAGGATATTAACTATGCGTGACAGGACATTATAGAAGACTGGATGAGGTATGATACCTCCCTGCTCTTCCGAGCTTGTCACATGCAGAAGAACACCGACAGGAAGGCCAAGTACCATAGAAAAGATTGTGGACAGAAAGACCATTACCACAGTCTCCCAGGTTGCGGAAGCTACAAGGCCCCACATTCTCTCATCAAGAAAACTCTGCAGGAACTCCATCACCTTGCCTCCTTGCCTTCTTCTTCGACAGAAACGCCGTTTTCCCTGATCATGGCAACGGCCTTTCTCGCGGTCTCCTCATCAGGTCCGATATCCGTAACCATCACTCCGATCTCCTCGCCATTAACATTCTGCACACCCGCTGCCCTGATGTTGAAGACAGCACCGGTTGCAGAAGAGACAGTAGAGATAATCGGCTCATCCGTAGTCGATCCGCGGAAGCGAAGTGTATAATGCCCCCCATCTGCCGACCAGCGGACTATCGACTCCCTTGTTGTTGCAAGGGATGAAAGGAAATCCTTCGTCACTTCGCTTTTTGGCGCAGAGAAGATATCTGAGACGAGGCCTTCCTCTACGATGTGACCTGAGTCGAGCACAGCTACGCGGTTACATGAATCGCGGACGACTTCCATCTGATGAGTGATCATGACAACAGTTAGATTCATCTTCTGCTGTATTTCCTTGATCAGAGAAAGAATTGACCTCGTTGTCTGCGGATCAAGAGCACTCGTAGCTTCATCACAGAAGAGTATAGAAGGATTCGTTGCCAGCGCACGTGCTATCGCGATGCGCTGCTTCTGTCCACCGGAAAGTGTCGATATAGGAGCATTTCCGCGTCCTTCGAGACCGACAATGGACAGGAGCTCTTCCGTCCTTTTCCTTATATGCGCTTTATCCATATGGCAGATTTCCATCGGATATGCGATATTCTCTGCTGCATTGCGCGACGAGAATAGATTGAAATTCTGGAAGATCATGCCAATATGTCTACGCTCCTCGATAAGCTCATCCTTTGACAGATTGTCTACCCGCTTGTCATCATAGTAGACCTCACCGTTGTCAGGCTTCTCAAGCATGGATATAAGACGCACGAGCGTGGATTTCCCAGCACCAGAGCGTCCTATGATACCGTAAACGGTATTTGATGGGATATTTAATGAGACATCATCCACAGCATGCAAAGCACCATAGTTGCGTCTCAGGTTCTTCAATCTGATTTCCATAAACCACTCCGATGGCTATTTATAGCAGATTACTTGATTTGCATCAAAAAGATGCCGCCCAGTGGACGGCATCTAAGCAGAGTCTGATATGGATTATCTGAGATCCTTATCTGTTTTCAGGACATCCTGGTCATCATAAGCGCGGTTTTCACCAGCCATAGCCCAGATGAATGTGTAGTTGGATGTACCACAGCCAGAGTGGATTGACCATGCAGGATTGATGACTGCCTCTTCATTGTGCATGATGATATGTCTTGTCTCACTTGGCTCGCCCATGAAATGGAAGACAACATTGTCCTCTGGAATCTCGAAGTAGAAGTAGACTTCCATTCTTCTCTCATGTGTGTGAGCAGGCATTGTGTTCCATACTGAACCTGGCTCAAGGTGTGTAAGGCCCATTGAGAGCTGGCATGTATCAAGTACATCTGGGTGGATGTACTGATTGATAGTTCTCTCATTGGATGTAGCCTGAGAACCGAGGTGCTTGTGGATTGCATCCTTGAGAGGAATAAGCTTGATAGGATATGGTCTGTGTGCGGGTGTTGTGCACATATAGAACTTTGCAGGATTCTCAGGATCATCAGAAGCAAACTTCACTTCCTTTGTTCCCATTGGCACATAGATACCATCGAAATGATCCATAGGATACTCTGTTCCATCTACAATGATCTTGCCCTTGCCACCAATGTTGATAGCACCAAGCTCTCTTCTCTCAAGAAGGTATGTAACGCCGAAGTTCTTCCAGCAATCGATGTTCTTATCGATGGAGATAGTCTCCTTCACAGGCATAGCACCCATTGTCACGATTCTGTCGACATGGGAATATACAGCACTTACATCATCCGGGCTGAAGATATTCTGAATGAGAAACTCTTCTCTGAGTTCATCCGTGTTCATTCTCTTGAAAGGCTCTTTGCCTGTTGAATAGCGAATATCCATTAGTTTTCTCCTAAAAGCATGTTCTGCTTGATATCAGTATAGCAAGCTTCTCTCATTTCGACCACTTAGAAAGCGAAGTGATAAGAGCGGTGCATCCAGAGAGGATATCATCAAAAGCAGTTTCAAAGTCATCTGTGTACCAGGGATCCTCGACATCCCTGTCCAGGAGCATGACAATCTTCTCATTCCTTCCGAATCTACGCTCGAGATTTCTCAGATTGGAATAATCGAGAGCGACAACAAGATCACTCTCTTCAAATTCGCTACCAGTGATACGATGTGCCCTGTGGGAAGAGAATGGAATACCATGGCTTCTGAGCACCCGCTTAGCAGGTGGATAGATATCATTGCCAGTCTCCTCGCTGCTGACACCAGCCGATGAAACTGCAAAGCGATTTCCAGCACATTTCTCTTCTGCAAGATAACGGAAGATGAATTCAGCCATCGGAGAACGGCATATATTCCCATGACAGACAAAAATGATGTTCATACAGGAAGAGTATCAGAAAAGCGAAATGGTTAACACTGCTGCAGCAGTTTCTACAAACTGCTTATTCAATCTTCAGAGTCACAAATATCCTATCCTTATAAATAGCTTCTGAATAAGACGAAATGTATTTCTCCTCTGATGGAAGCTTATTGCCATATTCATTCCTGCAGATACATCGATTGCTTGTCTGAGAGCTTTTACAACTACATTCTCTCCGATGATTAAAATTAAGATGTCCTTAGCTGAAGAAGAAAAGCGATGCTAATCTTCTGGTGACGGACAGAAGAGGCTGGAGCAAGCCAAGAATTTTTAGTGATGGAGTACAGAATATCTGCATCTACCTCTTTTTTGAAAATAGACAGCTTCAGTTCATCGATTACTTATTCAGAGGGACTGGTCAGCGTTTAGGCGCAGGCCAGAGCCCAATAATAAAATTGAAGGGGCGTTGCTCACTTCCGCGATGAATGGATCGTTTCTTTCTTGGCTGAATACAATCTAAGGAGGCATATCCATGAAAGGAGTGCCAAAGGACATCGGGAGGTTCAGTCGCATCATAGGATTGGATCTTGCAAAGAAGACGTTCAAAGGATGCATCCTCACAAAAGAGAAGAACTTCGAGGACAGGAAGATCATAACGGGAGAGATGGATCCGGATGGCAGGGTGCATTTCATCACTGAAATAGTGAAGGCCGGAGACCTTGTTGCAATGGAAGGAGGGACATCATCCTTCAACTTTGCAAGAGAGCTTATGGAATATTCGCCAGCCAAGGTTGTCGTCCTGAATCCAGGGAAGCTGCATAAGGCCTTTGAAGCCCAGATCAAGACAGACAGACTTGATGCGGTGAGAATTGCCCATTATGTAAGGGCCACCAAGAAATCATCATGGTGCACAGTAGAAGTGCCCTCACAGGAGGAATCGGAGCTGAGAGCGATAATCAATTCATACAACCTTGCCAAGAAGGACAGAACGATGAACATCAACAAGCTCCATGCCACTTTCAACCAGAATGGCATACCATTCCTGAAGAAATCCGATCTGCAGAACAATTCGGACAGAATAGAGAACATAGCAAGATACCTGAAAGGCATGGCTATTGATGATGCCTGCATGGTTGAGGCAAGGATTACGCTCATAGAATCACAGATTGAGGAATATATGGATATGATGCGTCAGGCACTCATGAAGTATCCTGAGATCTCGCTTGTCTGGCTGTCGTTCCCAGGGGTAAGGACAATCGTCGCAGCATCCCTTCTTTCATATATAGGTGACGGAAGCCGCTTCTACTCCGCATCCCAGCTCAGGAACTATGTGGGCCTTGTCCCTATGGTACAGCAGTCCGGGGAATATGACTTCCAGGGGAATATCTCGTGGAGGGGTTGCAAGCCTGTCAGGAAGAATATAGTCCAGGGAGCATGGAGCATCGAATCGCTCAATGCCAGCTGCCCCATCAAGGATGAATGGGAGGCCCTTGCAGCAAGGCATAAGCGTAAATCCACGATTGCCGTGCATGTAGCGAACAAGATGCTTTCCATAGGGTGGATGCTTCTGAGGAAGAAGGAGCTTTACAACGGATTCGGAGACTACAGCAGGCTGGAGAGAAAACTCAGGGAAGAAAAGCTGAGTGCTATCGATACCAGCATGTTTCCAGAACTGAAAGGATAGCACCACCTGAACACTTAGCAGGTTCAGGATAGCTTCCATCGGTTCTTTGCACAACCCTCATTTCGTGAAGGGGCGCTTATTTATGTCTCCTTATTGTCATTTCTTTCAGGTTTTCTCACTCGTGAATATGTACTGGTTCCTAGGTCTTTGAATTATTTCAATCAGCCGGAATTTAGTGCTTGACAGCTTCGGACAAATAAAAACACCCCCAGACATCAATTCTTGATTAAGCTAGTGAACCTCCCCACCTTATAGAAGGTGGTGCGTCCCGCTACACAGCTTAGCTGTGCCTGCCCCTTTAGAGGGCAAGGACTTACCTTCCACCGCATGGTCTTCTCTCAGCTCAGGCCGAAGCCCTTGCCGCAAGAAGACTGATATAGGTGGACAGGGTGCATGTGGCCCGTGCGGATAAGCCAGGAACTTTTGCCTTTGCCTCCGACGCCTCCGTCTCCGGACA
>CASDZV010000055.1 GCA_949285905.1 uncultured Spirochaetales bacterium
ACTTATACTCAAGCTGCCTTCTTATCTCCCCGAAGGAGACATCGGAAAGGGAATATGCAAGATTACGGTTCTTCAGCATCCCTTTGACGTTCAGATCCTCGATGGCTATCACATCAGCTTGGCTTTCGCTGATCTGGCATGCCATCTTGTGGATTGCGTCATTGCGTGCCGCCTTTGCCTTCTCCTGCACCTTCGCAACCTTCACCCTCGCCTTGTCCCTGTTCTTCGAGCCCTTCTGCTTCCTCGACAGCGCCTTCTGCCTCCTTCTCAGGAGCTTATCATATCTCCTTGCGCTCTTTATGTTGTGGAATACTCTTCCATCGGTGCAGACTGCCATCTCCTTTATCCCGAGGTCTATGCCGAGCACATCGAACTTCGCTATCTCCTCCTCTGTGAATGCCTCAGCTGTTCCAGGAGCCTTCTTACCGTCCTCCATGAGAAGGACGGCGCTGTACTTCCCGCCCTTCTCTATCCTTATCGTGACTGAGCGGAGAGTCCCTTCTATCCTCCTATGGAATACTGCCTCTATGTCTCCGACCTTGGGTATGTGCACGGTGTGATTCCTGAAATCCAGCCTGCACGACTGGGGATTTGAAAAGCTGTCGCCGTTCCTCTTCTTCTTGAACTTAGGGAATCCTGCCTTCTTCCTGAAGAACGCCTTATAAGCCTTCACAAGGTTCTTCGACACCTGCTGCAGGGACTGCGCATTCACCTCCGCAAGCCATGGATTTTCCTTCTTGAGATCCAGGATATGGCTATTCAGCTCGTATTCGGAGACGAAGCGCTTCTCTTTCTCATATATGCTCTTCTCCCAGTCCAGGAGTCTGTTGTACAGGAAGCGGCATGCACCGCCGGAGCGCCTTATGAGGCCCTCCTGTTCCTCTGTCGGGTATATCCTGACAACGTATCCTGTGAGCATGATTTATTATACCATGGGATGCTGATTCATCTCCACCTTAATCTGCGATTTGAATGTGGAGTCCTCTCGCCTGATTGTGATAGATTGTCGCTATGGATTATTCATACCTAGATACAGACAGCGCTATAGAACAAGCTGTCAGAGGCTTTGAGAACAAAGACAGGATTGCTGTGGATTTTGAAGGGGAGTTCAACCTTCATATCTACGGTGAACACCTCTGTCTTATCCAGATATATGACGGAGACAGGTATTATATCATCGACCCGCGTTCCAGGGGTGTTACCAAGAATGGGCTCAGTATATTCTTCTCATCTTCAGTGAAGAAGCTCTGGTTTGATTGTCAGTCGGATGCTTCGCTTGTCTACAAGCAGTATGGACTTGTCATTAATAATATCTTTGATGTCAGGGTACTTGCTGAAGTGCTGGGCTTTCATGGAAACCTGAAAGCGCTTGAGAGTGAGTATCTTGGTATTGAAAGTAATATAAATAAGAAGAAGAATCAGCAGGCGAACTGGCTGAAGCGTCCTCTTCCTGATGAGCAGATTGCCTACGCCCTTGAAGATGTAATGCATCTTGCAGAGCTTGAGGATGTTCTTACCCCGATAGTCTCCTCCAGGAACCTTGAAAAGAATGCGGCTTTTCAGATGAGGAAGGCTACAGCTGTAAAGAAACCTAAGCCAGGATGGACCAGACTTGGGGGATGGAAGCGGCTTTCAAAGGAGGAGAAAATCTATGCGCGCTGTATTTATATCGCGAGAGACAGGATTGCGCGCCGCTTCAACGTGCCAGCTGTACATGTGATGGATAAGCACCTCATCACAGAACTTGCAAAGAATAGACCTCAGAGTATTGAGAGACTGAAAGAGAAGACAGCTTGTGAGAATCCGAGATTCATCACATTGCTTGTTCCTGCACTCTGGAATGCTATAGAGGAAGCTCGGAAGGAATCAGAGCAGTTATGAATGCAACCAGTGCTTCCATCTCGCTTTTCGCAATGCGTTCATTCACGCTGTGAGCGTTCTCATATCCAATTGACAGCGTGATGGCATCGAGGCCGAGCGTGCGGAGGTTGTTTGCATCGCTTCCGCCAGATGTTGCCTTTGTCCTTGGCTCTTTCCCGATAGTCTCAGCAGCTTCCACAGCCCGTATCAGAGCCTTGTCAGTTTCTGCGATTATGTAAGGCTCATAGAGCTCCTTCAGTTCAGCTTTGCACTCAGCGCCAGTCTCTTCAGCAGCACATTTTGCATTTCTTATGATGGTTTCAGAGAGTGTCTTCCTCTTTTCATTGGAAAGTGAACGCACTTCATAAATCACTGTTGCTTTGTCAGGAACGATGTTTGTGGATCCAGGTGCAATAAATGATCCGACGTTGCATGTTGTCTCTTCATCAATGCGGCCAGTGGGGGTGGATGCAACTGCCATAGCTGCTGCTTTTATTGCATTGATGCCTTTCTCAGGGGAGAATCCTGCATGAGCTGTGCGTCCTGTTATACTGAGCTCTATGATATTCTTCCCCGGGGCAGAGATGATGGCCGTGCCTACATCTCCTGCCGCATCGAGTATGTAAGCTGAGCTGATATCAAACGGGGAGAAGAAAGACTTCTCAAGTTTTGCAGAACCTCTTAGCCCCAGCTCCTCAGCGCGAGTGAAGAGAAAGAGCGCATCTGGATACTTCTCAGCTGCTGTAAGCACTGCAGCAATCGCAGCTTTGTCATCTGCACCGAGCGCTGTGTGCCCGTCTGTGAAGAAGTGGTCATCATCTTCAAGCATATGCGCATTCACAGCTCTTTCGACTGTGTCCATATGACAGACAAACATGACTTTGTCACCTGTCGGATTCTTCCAGAAGAGTAGATTGCCTACCGCGTCATCGCGGAAGTAGTATCCATATTCAGTCATTCTTGCAATGACATAAGCACTGACACCTTCTTCTCTCCATGAAGGAGATGGAAGAGCAACCAGATTCCGGAAATGCTCAAAGACGTTCATACGCTGAATATAGTCTTCTTCGTGTTGTTGAGCAATATTGTGCTAAAAGACTTCTCAGCTCTGCTTTGCAAATTTTCAAATGTTTTTTTGACCAAATAGAGGGTTTATTGCGTATACCTTACAGGAGCCATTGAGCTCCGGGGGAGGAGAAATGGCAGAATTGACAGCTGCGGAGACGAATGACTGCATAAGACGCATAACGATGGAGGACCATGAGTTCTTCGCCCTCTGCATGAGGGACAACATAAAGGGCGCGGAGCTCATAGTGAGGATAATCCTCGCT
>CASDZV010000056.1 GCA_949285905.1 uncultured Spirochaetales bacterium
ACCCTGAGGTGCTATTCTTTGATGAGCCGACATCTGCCCTGGATCCGGAGCTTACAAGGGAAATTCTGAAAGTCATAAGAGAGCTGGCTGAAGAGAGAATGACAATGGTCGTTGTCACTCACGAAATGCATTTTGCAAGAGCTATCTCTGACTGGGCAATCTTCATGGACAGGGGCGTCATCGTTGAAGAAGGCGAACCGGACCAGCTTTTCGGCTCGCCATCAGAAGAACGAACGAGGAAGTTCATTGCATCTTTTGAAGACTAAAGAATCTTCCCGGAGCGCGTGTAATTCCACTTTCCGTTCATAAGCTGAGGCTTTCCTGCAAGAAGGACAGCTTCAAAGCCTGTATTATCATTACCGGACTCACCCAGCTTCTCTGGAGAGAAGAGAAGGATATCCGCGACATACCCCTCTCTGATATATCCTCTATCCTTAAGCCGCAGCTTATCAGCATTAAGACCAGTCATCTTTCTCACAGCTTCTGGAAGTGCCATGACATGTTCCTTCAGCACATATCGGGAAATATATTCAACAGTGGAATGGTAAGATCTCGGATGGGGCATTGGCGATGAATAGAGTGCATCTGTACCGAATGAGACAAGAGGATGCTTCATGATGAGGCGCAGACTTTCGTCTGACTGTGTCACATCGCTCATAACGGCAAGGCCGGGCTCCTCTGAGAGGATATCAAAAAGAGCATCCAGTGGATCCGTCCCCCGCTCCTTTCCAATCTCTGCAAGTGACAGCCCCTGATACTCATTATGACTTTCAAGATAGATTATCCTGATATCTTCAGGTCCGACCATCTCGTAGACACTGTCCCAGCTGGAAGGATGCATCATCTCATCCTTCAGATTCGCCCTCTCCCATTCCAATGACAGAGCAAGCCGCTGCTCAAGGCGCGATAGAGAAAGGATGCGAGGAGGAAGCAGTGAGAAAAGACTCGTAGATCCGTATGAATATGGATACTGGTCGGCCTGCACATCGAGACCACGAGAACGCGCAGCCTCTATCATCTCAAGCATCTTGGGGACCTTTTCCTGATTAGCTTTTCCGATAGCTTTCAGATGAGAGATTTCAAGCCTTACGTTATTCTTCTCTGCAAGAGAAAGCACTTCAGCAAGCGAGGCAATGACATCATCGCCTTCACAACGGTGATGCACTGCAAAAATCCCGTCGTGACTGCGGACTACTGACAAAAGAGCCGCAAGTTCATTCTCATCAGCAAATAGGCATGGCGAATAATAGAGGCCTGTTGAGAAACCCCTTATTCCCTCGTTCATAAGAGAATCAAGCATCTCACACATTGCCTCCCGTTCTCTGTCCGTTGCAGTACGACCAGCCTCACTGCCCAATGCTGCATAACGAAGTGCTGAATGAGATGCAAGGAATATCTCATTAATGCCGATTCCGCCACTGAGAAGGGTTCTTTTATAATCGCTGTAGGTCTTCCAGGACCACGCATCATACGTTCCGAGCACATCTTCAACAGCTATATGCAATGCCTCGGATGAGTTCGGGAAAACACCTATGCCGCAGTTGCCAGACACATCGGTAAGAATGCCCTGATGAAGTTTTGCTTTCATGTCGCGATCGCGGAGCACCTGAAGGTCAGTATGCGTATGCATATCGATGAAGCCCGGTGTCAGGACAAAGCGAGACGCATCGATTATGACCTTCGCCCTGGAAATATCCTCTCTTCCGATGAAAGCTATCCTGTCACCAAAGACAGCAACATTCGCCCTATATGGCTCAGTGCCGCTACCATCTATGACAAGAGCATCGCGGAACATTAAATCATACATTGCCCATCACCTGATAAGAATCATGTATCTTCCGTTCGATAAAATGTGTGAAATCTTCATAATTTCCACGCTTCACAGCAAGAGAGAATGCAGCTTTTGCCTCATCCTCAGTTCCTTTATCAAATAGCGGTGGCAGTATGCCATTTCTCAGGAGCTCTCCTGATAACACAAGATAGGAAAAAAGCGTCGGATACTCAGCAAACGGCTGAATACGGAGCATTGCCGCATAGAGAAGAACGGCGGATGTGATGCCTTGGAATTTCCGCCAGGAATTCTCATACTGCATGAACGCAGTCTCCATCTGCACACCGACTGAGGCATTGCGCTTCTCGTTTGATGGATATACTGCGATACCCTTTCGATACTCACCTGAGAAGATATCATCAATACCCTGCATAAGACGCGCATACATGGCTTTTGTATCTTTCTCACTCCAGCGTTCCTTGTTGCGCACGAGAGAAAACATCACTGAGCGTGCATTAAGAAGGATAAGGTGTGTTTCCAGAGGGATGTAAGGAACAACGCGGCCCGAGAGAACAGCCCTTGCGTCTTTGTCATCAATAATTGTCCCATCATAGGAGAGCAATGTCTCCGTGCTCTCCCTTATAATGCTCCTGAAACCCGCAGACTCCAGAAGAGAATCATTTACAGGAACCTTTTCCATGAGATTGTTGAGAGCATCGACATCTACAGTCCCTGGACGAATATCCATATTCCTGTATGGTCTCAGCTGACGGCCATCTCTGGGCTTGGGTGTATCAGCCGGTATTGTCCACGACCAGCCAAGCTTAATTGCACCATCAATTCTTCCCTCAGAGCAGAGAATTCTTATTCTTCTATCGCTTATACCCCATTTTGCAGAGGCTTCTTTAACATCAATATATTTCATATTTCTTATTTTTACTCCAATTTCGGTGTATTTTCAAGCAATTATGATTCACGACATTTTCCATTGCTTAAATTATAGCATTCATGCATAATCTTTTGGGAGAAGAAAATGGACAAATATGATGCTGTCATAGTAGGAACAGGCCCTGCTGGCATGGGTGCGGCATTTTCAATTCTTGAAAAAAGGCCGGGAACATCCATACTGATGATTGATAAAGCTCCTGTCTCAACAGGTGGTATGAGAAATGACTGTAAGATGAATTTCACATATCCAATCGGTTTTCCTTTCGAATACTGGAGCGAAGATAAAGCAAATCACTATCTTGATAAAGTGAAGGAATTCCTCAAACCGGATATCCTGCCTAAATCGAATATCGAGCTGTATCAGACTCGTGCAGACAAGCTAGGCTGTTCACTTCTTGAGATTCAGCAGACGCATCTTGGAACAGATGGCGGGCTCAGGCTTATACAGCAGCTGATGAAACAGCTCACTGAACGTGGCGTTGACATTTCTCTAAAAGAGGAAATGCTCAGCATCAATAACGAGCAGAAATTCATAACGACAGATCTGAGGGAAATTGGATACAAAACAATCCTCATAGCTCCAGGTCGCCATGGTTTCCATTTCCTGCAGGATGTGATGCACCAGCTGGGTGTTAACTATATGGACAATATCCTGGATGTAGGCATCAGAGTGGAAACACGTACCGAGCGCTATCCAATCGTCAAGGACTATTATGATCCTAAGTTCTATTTCCCTGAAAAAGTACGCACATTCTGCACGAACAGCGGCAACGCACATGTCGTAAAAGAGAAATACATTACAGAACGGGGAGATGTCTGGTATTCCGTGAACGGACATGCCTATGCCCCAGATGCAGCCAAGAACAACGGACTTGTGAACTTCGCGATTCTCAAGACAGTGCGCTTTACAGAACCACTAGCCTCTGGACAGGAATTTGCAGAACATCTAGGCGTGATGGCTGCGCTGATGGGTGGCGGCCGCCCTCTTATGCAGCGTGTCGGTGACTTCAGAATGGGAAAACGCTCAAAGGTAGCGACATTCAATGGGGACCTCTATGATTTCGAGCCATCGTTGAAAGACTGCTGTCCGTCAGACATCTCGCTTGCCATGCCTTCCAAGATTCTCAGATACATCTGGTCTGCTATGAAGAAGCTCGACACAATCATTCCTGGCATACTTCATCCATCTACGATTATGTATTATCCGGAGATCAAGCTATATGCAAACAAACCGGAATACAAGGATGACCATTTCCAGGTCGCAAAGGACGTATTCTTCGCAGGAGACGGTGCTGGCACGAGCCGCGGCATCACAGGAGCATGGGCCTCTGGAATAAGGGCAGCAGAGGGCATGATGGAGGCTTTGCAATAGCCATACAATAAGTGTAGAATAATCAGGTATCCCCAGATGGTGGAATGGTAGACACAAGGGACTTAAAATCCTTTGGCAGCAATGCCGTGCGAGTTCGAGTCTCGCTCTGGGGATAATATATTTAAATATATTTTCTTTACACAAAAAGAATAATTCCAACCATATTACCCATAAGTGTTACCATAAGCGTTACCGAAAAAACTTGATTTTACGATTTATAGGGGAGAAAATCAGTATATGGGAAGACGCAGAAGCTCCGACAGACCTTACCGATTCAGGGTCCATAAGGACAGACCTATCTCCGTTGAGTTTGATTTCATGCCAGGAAAAAGGATCTCAACGGGGTGCTATGACCTGCCCGGTGCCACTATTTTTGCAGAGGATTATCTGGCAAAACAGGGTGTCTGCCTGACAGAAACAAGGATTCCTACACTTAACGAATATGCAAAAGGATTCTTCATCAATGAGGGGAAAGGCACGTTCAGAGAGGCAGATATCCTATATAAGCGAAAGCGTGCTCCAAAATACTACGATAAGCAACAGGCGATGCTTGATAATCATATCCTGCCGAGATTCGGTAACATGCTGGTTTCCGCGATCACCTCAAAAAGCATTGAGACATGGATTCCGGATATACGTCTCGTGAACGGAGAAGACGCGGCTGATAACACAAAGAACAAGATACTCTTCACTTTCCGCACCGTCATGGACTGGGTAAAAAAGGATGGATATCGCAACGACAATCCTGCGCGGGATATAAAAGCAATATCTGCGGAATACAATGAAAGAGAAGCTATACCTCCCTATCAGGCAGCTGTGCTTTTCCCATCTGATCCAGATGAGAGAATCAGAATATGGGGCGGGGAGATGTGGGCTTCTTATTTCTCGGTCCTTTATGATACAGGCTGGCGTCCTGGCGAAGTCGCCTCTCTCCGTGTCTGTGATGTCTATATGACCGCAAATGGACTTGCTGTCTTTACGTCCAGCTCAGCAAATCATGAGTCTGGAAAAATAGAAAGCCGCGTAAAGACAAGTGGAAAGGGATATAGCAAGCGTCCAGGACTTCTGTATGATGATACGGCGGCGCTTCTCATGGGTTATGTTGAACACGAGAAGCTAAGCGGAGAGGACCTGCTCTTCCATGGGCCGAGAACAAAGAAGCCTCTATGGGCCGAATCGTCAAACAAGCACTTCAAGATGGTGATGGAAGAATATGGATTCTATAAAGAAGGCATAGTCCAGTACTGTCTACGCCATACATACGAGACTGACAGACGCGGAGACCTTCCCGATGAAATACTTGCAGTATCCATGGGACACACTAAGCTCAGGGATGATTATGACCACAGGAAACCCGAGGATTACATACGCATGATAGACAAAAGCCGTGAATCTTTCTTCCTGAACAGAGAACGGCGCGGCAGAGAAAGCGACATCATACCGCTGGAAAAGGCATTAAAGAGAAAGGGATAAAGCCGGCCCATTGCTGAGCCGGCACCCCCTGGGGAAAAAGTTAAAACATCCAGCCGATACCGTACCGGAACTGGAAGTTGTCTACAGAGAACTGGTTATAGCCGTTGACTCCGCCGATTTCGTAATCGATGCCAAGCTCTGCCAGCAGGCTGTTACCGATCCTAGTGCCGATTGTCAGACCAGCTCCGAACTGAGGGATGAGATTCTCGAATCCGACAATCCCTTCAACCATCACATAGGCCTTCGTTCCTGTTTCAGCTTCGGCTGTACTAAGCCTTGCCTTAAGGTCTGCAATCTCCCCATCTTTGGCTTCAGAGGCAATGCGGGCGGTTTCAGCTTCGTTCCTTGCTTCAACAAGGGTAAGATAGAGCTCGAGTGCTTCTTCACCGTTCAGCCTCCTTCCCGATTCTGCCTTCTCCAACGATGGCGATGGCTCTGTCGAGGTGCCGTTCAAGGTCGTCCCAGAGAGCTCGCTCTGCGACTGTTCCTCCGCTGTTGGCGCCTCTGTCGTAGCGATAGGAGCCTCTATCACGATCGGCTCTTCCTCTTTTTCGGCCTGCCACATAGGCCATGCCCCCAATGGCAGCAGTGCCAAGAACAGTACAAAGAAACCGGCCAGGAGGACTCTGAAGCGCCTCCCCGATCCTCTTCCATAATCCTTTCTTTCCTTCATTTCCGTTTTTCTCCTTATCATCGTTATCCATTTGCAGTCTCCTCTCTTTGTATTCAAGCTGAGGCTGTATCCCTGTTTCTCCTGGCAATGAGCGTATTGATGTACGTTGCTATATTGGTAAGAGCTGCAGACTTCTCCTGAGCACTGAGAGTGCTGGAATGAGCGACGCTGTTGTAGGTTCCGTACCCAGAAACAAAAGGCTGATCAGTGAGCAGCACACCTTCCAGGCTATCGCCCTCGAGCCTGCAAAACAGTGTCTCCTTCAGGGCGTTTCTTACCCCCTCGTCATCAAGCTGAGGAAAAGTCTTCGAGACTTTTCTGTATGCTTTCGAGAGGATAACGAGCATGCGCTCATCGTCCGTCATCACGGAGAACCTGTAGCAGAACCAGAACCAGCAATACGTACCAGCAGAAGACCCTGCAAGCAGAAGCCCTCTCAGAATGAACTGGAGCCATGTCTCACATGCCGCAAAGAAGAGCCAGAGCCCTGAGCATACGAGAATGAAAGCCCCTCCTACCATGTACTGCCATGTGAACAGTGTTGGATCTGTGAAAGCTTTCTCCATCGCATCGGATGCAAGAAGAGTCACAACCGTTATGAATACGACTGCAGTAAGGCCATCAACCATCGTCGGAAGGTCCGTCGCCATAAGCGAGTACAGAACCCAGAGACCAATGACGATACCGAACGCAGAGGCATTCCTGAAAAATGCATTCTTATCCTTCATGCTTTCTTCCCTTCCTTACATGTGGCATTCCCTCTTCTATTCTTCCGAAAGCGATGGACTCCATGAAGGATGTCCCAGCCTGTAATTGCAAGCGCTGCTGTCGGAAGACCAAGTGAGATGCCATGGGTGAAAATAACCTCATACCAGAATTCTGCCCCGTACATATCCAGAGACTTCCAAGCTCCAATAAGACACCAGAGAATGAAGGAAATGGCCGTAAGGATAACGGCAATCAGCTCATTAGGTGTTCCGGTTCTGTATTTGAGAACGGAGCCAAGAAGATTGAGGATAAGCGCGACAGCAAGCATCCCGGAAGAGATGACAAAAATATCCATGCCTGATATTCCTCATGGATGACTCCTTAGATGATTTCGAACACAAGATAAGGATAACGCGGTTCCGTGAGGTTGTCGCGTTGCGGCGTTACGGGCATAATTTTCAATTTCAAGGAACAAAATCTTCACTTTTCTTGATATTTTATATTAAACTTTATCTGGAGGCTGATATGGAGCGGCAAGATGCTGATTACAAATGGTTCAAAGAGAACTTGAAGGAATTGTATCAACATTATCCTGACAAGTATCTAGCCATTAGCAATGAGAAAGTAATCTATGCAGGTGATAAACAAGAAGAAGTTTTGGAACATGCATTGTCTATGTGCAAAGCGGGGGATTTTATCATTCAGAAGGCAACAAGAGATAATGAACCTATGCTTTATGTAAATCATGCAGTAAGATTTTATGAATTATAAAGATTGGATTGAAAATGGAAATGCTTTTACATTAAGAGACGTTTCTCCAAATATAAACAAAATCATTGTTCCGATTAGTATAATTTGCGATGCTCGATTATGTTCTGATGGAAAAGGTAAAACTATACAAACAATGGCATTATGGGATACTGGTGCCACTATCTCGACTATTGATAGATCATTAGCTGAAGAACTAAATCTTATTCCAACTGGAAAATGCGAATTGTCTGGAGTCTCTGGAAAATCTACAGAACCGGTATCAACTTATTCTTTTCAGATTGCAATGGGCGGGCTTAATGTTTTTGTTAATAAAGCAGCCAGCGGTGTCTTTACTGAAGCAAAATTTAAAATGCTTATTGGAATGGACATTATTCGTATGGGAGAAATGTATTTAGGTATAGAAGAAGTAGATGGTAAGCCACAAACATTATTTTCATTTAGTGTTCCTCCCATAGGGGAACCGGTTGATTATGTGGCAAAATTAAACAAAGCAAGAAAAAACGAAATACGTTCTATGAATAATCAAAATATTGTTCCTCGACCGCAAATGATGAAGGGGGGAAAGAAAAAACGTAAAAGATAAAACAGAGGCATGTTCAAAAAGTCGGGGCTTGAGAACAGCCCCTTTACATATTAAAGACAACAACTAGCTAATTCTTAGCCATATTGATAAGTATTCTCTGTGACAAATATCCTTCAGCTCTATCTGAACTATATACTAAAGTATTGTCTTGTATTAAATTACCTTTATCCGGTTCAGTTTTTACGGCTATTCCATCATTTTGAATACCTAAATACGTATAGGTTTTGTCAACAAGTTTATAAAATTCATCTTGTTTTTGGTTTTTATAACTCATTTAGAAGCTCCTGGATTAGATATTGACAATACGGTTTTACCATTGTTGTTTTCCACAATTTTAACACACGCTGTACTATCAAAACTTATCATAAAAGCATGATGCACACTTAGAATTTTATCTTGCAACACATTATCATTTTCCATCGGATAGATATTCAATCCAATTTCCTTGCATTTTTCTATATTGAAATGTCTATCATGAACTTTCGTATCTTCATGGTTATTAAGCTGAGAGACAATAGATTCTACCTTGTCAGGACTCTTTTCAAACATATTAGAAGACAACCATGTGGTTGCCAGTTCTGTAGATAGCTGTATTGCATCCCATGCATTCTTTAAAAATGCGGCAGGAAATTGTCTAAGACGTATCGACCAGAAAGGGACATTATTAGGATTCTTTTCAAGATCTTTCTGGGCTTCATCGAACTCCCAGGTGACGTTATACGCAGGAACACCCATAATCTGTGGATCAATCGGACCAAGACTAGATTGTTTCCCCATTATTATCTCTTTACTGGAACAAGCAATCATTGTGCCAGCAGACATTGCAATCTGAGGCACAATAACCCTGAAATTGTTGCCGAATTTAGATTTTATGTAGTTCACAATACTTTCAGCAGCTGTAATAGCTCCGCCAGGCGTATGAAGAATCAGATCAAGTCCTAATTCCGGATCAAGTCCTTTTATTGTCGCCATAAATCCATTCATATCGTTGTCATTTATACTCAAATTCCCTGTTGTTTTGGTCAAAAAAGCTGAATAGTATGCAATTGTATTTCTTTTGGTATACGCACTTAATTCTGCTAGATATTTTCGGCGTATAGCATCAACTGGAACTACAGCAGTATTGATTTCTTTTAATATTTCTCCCCACTCTGCCATTTAATCCTCCTCTTTTTGGGATTAAATATTATCATAATTCACGCAAGTTGGGGAGGAATCTGAATATTTAAATTTTATATATCTCCCCAGTCACCTTCTGGAAATCCTCCTCAGTCAATTTCTGGAGAAGTACCATATACCTCAGCCTATCGATATCCCAGCGCGCCGGGTAGTATCTCCTCACCTTCTCTAAGACATCAGGATCTGACTGAGGCTCATCCAGAGCAAGTATGTTCGTGGCGTATGGATTCATATTATTTCACACCAACACCCTCCCCATAACGCCGCAACGCGACAACTGCAAAGAACTGCAATAAGATGATTTGCGAGGCTTGATGCAAGCCCTCGAATCTTTATTTTTGAAAGCCTTGTAAAAGGTGAAGGAGACCCCCCATTGAAAAAGGTACTTATCATTTCATTGCTAGCCCTTATAGCAGTTATTTCTCTGGCCTCATGTTCAGACAAGCCAGATCCGGCACTTCTGCCTGAACCTGAAATCAGTTTCAAAGCTGTGAAAGCCACACTCGGAACAGGAATCAGAATTGATTTAGTGAATATGAATGAAGCAATGAGATTCTCTAGCGCTGTGAAAATAGAATGCGCAGTTGCAGATGCAGAATCAAACATTCTGTTTTCTGAAGCATATGGCTATCTTGATGGATTCCATACTCCGATAACAACAATAATTGAAGATGTCCCTGCTGGAGAAACCCTCACCTGTACTGTTACATACAAGTATGAAGATGTAGCAAAAACTGCCACAGCCACGGATATTGTTGTATAAGCAGCAGTTTCCTCTTCCGATAAATTATTCCGTTATTCAAAAGGCCCTCTGCATGACACCATTGCATGAGGGCCTTTCTTATCTGCACATGTAGAGATACGACTATCAACGCAATATACATTCACGATGCATTCTTCATGTCTTACATCGCAAATGGTACTGTGACTATCACCGAATCCGGCACAATGACAGCCTACGCGACTGCCTCAGGCTACTCGCAGTCCTCCAATGCAACCAAGAGCTGTACGTATACGATGCCGAAATGTACTACGCCAACAATCAAAGCTGTGCATAATGGTGAGATGAATTGGACAATTACAACTAAGTGTGCCACGCCTAATTCAACTGTTCATGTTACCGTTAATTATGGTAAAATTTTAGATACTGACTACAAATACACGCTTAGTAATGGTGGTGGCGTTAAGGTTTTTGCCTACTCTAATGATATTAACTATATTGAAGCTTATGCAACAGCAGACGGATATTTGCAAAGCAAAACTGCTAAATTGAACCTTTGATAAATCATTAGATTGATATTATTGAGGCATTCGAGGATGATTACCAATTCTTTACGGAATCTTGTGCTAACCATTTCCCAATGTTGCAGTAGTGACAGAAGATGAGCTTTGATAGCCATCACACGACGCATTGCAAGTTACAGTAATATTGTATTTATTTCTCCTATAATAATCATTATGAATCCATCCATTAGAATAATAGCTCCCTCTTATAGGATCACCCCAAGGGGAGCCCTGATTTTCAATAAGCCGATTATCACTACTAGTACCATATAATCCCCAGCCAGTCATTTTCATGGAAAAAGTTGTATTGGATGGGAAATTATCTACATTAACGATTCTAACAGAAACTCTCCAATCTGTTTCATTTGATAATGACGGAGTAATACTTATCTGAGGAATAGGCAGTGTCGGCATCGTACAGCTCTTGGTTGCATTGGAGGACTGCGAGTAGCCTGAGGCAGTCGCGTAGGCTGTCATTGTGCCGGATTCGGTGATAGTCACAGTACCACCAGAGGAACATGTACCAGATACACCACATCCCGAATAATGGATGGTTGCACCAGATGTCGAACAAGTAAAGGTAACAACATTGCCACTCTGAGAAATGGATGGTGTTGCGCATTTCGGAGCTGTGTAGGTACAGGATCTGGAAACTGTGTTGCTCTGCCTGTACCCGCTCTTAGTCGCATATGCATAAATAGTTGTTGTTGAAGATATGGTAAACGAGCTGGAATAGACAGCGTATGAACCACTGGCCCCTCTTCGGTAATAGATAGTGGCTCCGGAAGTTGAACATGTAATGGTAACCCTGTTCGTTGAAGAGCTGAACGAAATGCTTGGACTTGCGCACTGAGGTGCAACATATGCTGGAATCGTTCCACTTGTACTCGATGACTGGGATTCATAAAAGGCGCTGCCATCATATCGCGCATAGACAGTCACAGTCGTTGCAGATGTGCCGATGCTTATATTTATCGAACTGGAAAGAGTATATGACGTACCATTGATGTATATACGCGTACCACTCGGATAAGATGAATAATTGTTGATTGCCACCCTGCCTTGCGAGCTTGATACACGACTTACAGAGATACTGGGAGTCGGAAGTTTTGACAATGTTGCCTTAGTGAATCTTGCAATGAATGATGGAGATGGATTATATATGATCTCCCCTGCAGGGAAAGCCCGGAGATAATAATTGCCGCTTGAAGTAACAGTGATGCCATTTGTCATATCGAATACGGCATCCTCTGCTGTAGGATCTGAGCCCAGCTTATATCTTACAGTTACTTCTCCATAGCTTGAGAAATTGTTCTTAAGCTTTATCACTGCACTCTGATTCTTGCTACCGTATGTGACTGAAGCCATTGGCACAGGCAGGAATCGCGGATACTTGTCCGCTTTCTCCTTGAAGTATGTCTTCATTCCATTCCAGAAAGCACCAACGCCTGTGCCGCTCAAATAAGCCATATTCTCAGCTCTCCATCTATCTATCAGAAAGACACGTCCAGCATGAAGGCAGCAGACTCAAGATAAGAGCTTCCAGCCTCTGGAAATGCCTTTATGTAATATGTACCACTAGCAGATACAGCAGTGCCGTTCACAGTATCGAGCTGAGAATCAGAAGAAGAGGGTTCTGAACCGAGCTTATACCGCACCGTCACATTACCATATCCTGTGAAATTGTTATCAAGCCGAATTTTTGCAGAGTTTCCAGAAACAACTTCGGAGGAACATACAGGTATCGGAAGCGGCACTGATAACGCCAGTACATTCGCATCCACGTATTCCTGTACATTGCTCCAGAGAAAACCGACACCTGCCCCATCAAGCATCTTGTTGCTTACACTATCTGGCATGACTTCATTTCCTTTTCACTATCAGCTGGCGGAACCAATGATCGAGGCAATCTCCTCCGAAGTCAGAGCCACGGGAATCTTTGCATCAACATCTTCTTTCGTATAAACATCAGATGCGTTTGCCTTTCCTGTATTCAACGTTGAAATAGAAGACTCAATTGTGTCAATCTGGATCTTGACTGCCTGTGGTGTTATTCCTCCATCAGTCTGGGTACCAAGCGAGTTATAAAGCTTAGCTATACCTGCAACAGACTCCGTAGCGGAAGCAATGTTGATTGTGATATTTCTAGAAGCGTCAATCCATGAAGAGGATGACGATGAATAAATGTACAGAACAACATCATTGTTTCCGTCCGTGAGCGTTACAAGCAACCCATCAAAATCCTGCGGAGCTCTGGAATAATTCGTCTGCACATATGCATCACATGTCGCATCAACATCAGCAATCGCTGATTCGAGAATGCCACTGTCCACATCAGACTTATTCAGTATCTTGATAGCATTGAGATTATTGATGAGAGTCTGTATCTGCTCAGATGACAGCGTCTCGCTCTTCTTGTAATAATTCACAAGCGCAGTATTGATAGCGCTTGCAACCTCAGTCTGACCATACTTCTCCGCAAGAAGCGCCAGAACCCTTGTCCATACCTGGTCAAGTCCGTCCCGATTCAGAAATTTCTCTGCCATATTCTAATTCTCCCTTTATCAGTTTTTTTCATTTGATTCTTCCAATAACAGATTCAATCTCATCGTGTGTAAGCGCACAGTCCGGCGCTATCTGGTCAGGCATAAGAGAAAAACCATCAGGAAGCAGGTCGACCACATTCACCCTATCGCATGAGATTATCCTTATTTCCGCTCCGTTCACTGGAGGCGGTGATTTGAATGTTATCTTCAGGCTGTTTCTATCGAGTTCCTTTATAAGATACGGAACACCTTCATTCTCTGGGTCCGTGTACCATACCTGAGTGTTCGTCCATTCCGTGTTGAGATTGTGCTCTATGATGAATTCGGTATCGGAGCCGTTACCGACTGTCGCTCTGAACCCCGGGTGAAGCATGCCTTCCATCTGGGCATGAAGATCTCTAACATCCTCTTTGTCGGTCGTTATCTGTCCCTGGATCTCGATAATCTTCAGCAGTGTATTTCTTGCTTCCTCACTAGCCTCGACAGCCCCCTCGAAATTGGAATACATCACGACTTCATTGCCATCATCACCGAATCCGATAATCTTCCCGGCTCTTTCAGATGGGCCTGGGAAAACAAGGTCAGTAGGGCTTTCAGATACAGGGAGTTTGAATGACCTGGAAGCAATCTCTGTCAGTTGCTGGGTAATCGCGGTAAGCTTATCAAATGATTCTTCGATAACCTCGGCATCGAACATATCACCATTTCTGAGATCCACAGCCTGCTCTGGCGGTACATATCGTTCAATGACAAGCTTCGATACATTTTCAGGGAATGTATAATCAGAATTGAAAAGGACTTTGGGTATCCCTGTCTCATTAGAGGGAACGAACAGGCTCCAGCCTGATTCAAGGACAGGATTAGTCCCATCCGTCAGGGACAAGCTCACATTGATATCAGAAATGGAGAATATACGGAATGGTATCTCATACCCTGATTCAATAGGTTTCGATATCCCTTTTATGTCGTAGATAATCTTCCTTGCAATAGATGTTAGCACTATCCATCACCTGCCTTTGGATAGATGTTAAAGCAGAAGGCAAGCTTTGTCGCGTTGCGGCGTTATGGAGGGGAATCTGGCTTGCCATGGGGATGGAAAACCTGGATACTATTCATCGGCACTGCCATTGATGGTAGGCGGCTGGCAGCACTTCGGACTCGGCCCGAAATCTTCGGTCGGAAGGAGGTGATGCTATTGGATGCGTATGAGATACTGATGATTGTCTTCACAGTCATCGGATTGTTGATTGCCTGTTCAAGAAAATAGCCGCCGGTGATCCAGACCGCGGCTATGTATTTAGTTGAGTTTGGGCCAGCCGTCTATCGGCAGCGCCTCTTTCTATTCATATTATCATTACAACTTGAAATAAAGTCAAATATCTATAAGTACTGGAATTCTATAGAAAATAAAGCACAAGAGGCGAGTCCAATTATGCGAACATGATTAGAACTCCGCTCTTGACTTTTGGGTTACTTTACCTATACGGCAACCTCTTGTGCTATCTATAGATAATACAAATATTCACAATACAGTCAATCACCTTCCAAGAAGCGCAGCAGGGCCTTCTTCTGCCATCTTTCTCAGGTTCTTGATTCCTGAGACAGGAGCTCCTGTGAATATGCCAATGCCATATGCTATATCCTCAAGCCCTTCCAGGAATGGCTTGTCCGATGCGACAATATCCTCAATACCGGAGAAGAGCTTAGTAATGCCAGGGAACATATCAGTACCATTGCCATAGTAATCCTTCTCGCCAGTTATAGCTCTCTGGAGAATCATGGAGATATCAGAACCAAAGACCGGAGTAGATTCGACTCCTTGTGTAAGGAACCAATAACTCAGCTTTCTCGCGCGGTCGGCGGCATCATCATCGTCATCATCGAATCCGTCCGCAACAAGTCCGAGCGCAATGCCAGCCATACCATAAGCGACAACTGATGTGATGATCTTGCCAAACTGCCTGTTCCTTGCAAAGCCGATATTGTCCCAGATCAGGTTGTTCCAGATAACGCTCATCGATGACTGGAACTGAAGGAATATCTTCACAAGCTCATTCTTGCTCCTGAAAAGCGATGGGAGCTCTGTCACGTCTCCTGCAGGCTGTACGCGGAGAACTATATCATCGGCAGTCTTCACAGCTGCAGCATCCGCAAGCGCTGTATCCATCCCGGCATCAAGATTCTTCTGCAGTGCTGTCTCGTATGCGCCAAGCCATCCACCGGCAACGAGAGCCTTATCAACCCATGTAAGCCCAAGCTGACCGACTTCATTGAACTTGTCCATAGCCCTGCCAGCTTTTGACCTTGTCGGGTCTCCTCTTCTTTCCAGTGCTTCCTGCACGATGGTGTTCATGGTTCTGTGCTTCATCATCGGAGACTTCTCATAAATCATGTTCAGAGCCTCTCCTCTCCCTGATGCGAGCTTGAGATAGCCTCTCAGAAGAGAAGCAGGGTTCATGTCCTGCAGGAACGGCCATGCGGATGTGCAGAACTGAAGGACCACTCCAGGAAGCTTCCACCCAAGGTATGCCGCTCCGGTTCTTCCTCTCAGGTTCTTCAGAGTCTTGTCCAGATTCGATTTCGGCTGACCGGAATACGGATTCACGACAATGTCGATGTAGCTCTGTATCTCTGACATGAGCGCAGGGGAATAGACTTTGTCGACAACAGAAACAAGCTCTGACGCATTGCTTCCGAAAACACCCTTCAGCTTCTTTGCATACTGTGCATATTCGATGAGGTGCTCCTGGTTTCTTACAGACTTCTGCCAGACTTCCAGGAGAGACAGGTTGACTCCCCTCTGATGGCGTGGCGCTATCTTGATTCTTGCAATAGTCATACCCTTATCGAGAGCTGCATTGAAATCTCCGGTATTTAGATTGAAAAGCGCATCCGCCATATCATTGCGGAAATTCTCTCCTCTGAGGTCTGTTCTCATTATAGGAAGATAATTCTGCACTCTCTTAAGCGGAGTATTGTATGCCTCGATAGAAGCCTTGTTGAGACGGCGGAAATTCTCAGAATCTGCGAAGTCTGTCCGTATTTCATCGACAAGAGGGATGAGTCCTCTTTTATCAAGCTCTTCCCATGCAACTTTCTGCGCCTCTGCATACCTTCTGTCACCAAGCGCTTTGAGTTCATCATCGTCTACTATCGTTCCAGGAGAAATGGTCTCAGGAATGAAATTACCGTTCTCATCGAGCTTTCCCTTGTTCGTAATGGTTCCCTTCTCGGTATCCGTGAGAAGATTGCCATATGCAACAGCGGCTTTTGTGTCCTCGTCATACTGAGAGAGGAAGATATAAGCAAGTTCATTCATTGTGAATGAATGCCGGTAGCCATCCTCAAACTGGATGGTGATTTCCTCAAAGAGACTGTTCACGACTTCCTTAGTAAGAAGAGGCGCAATCTTATTCATCCTGTTTTCGACTGCTCTCCACTCCCTTGACTGATGATATCGTTTCTCATCGACAAGAAGCTGATACGCCGCACCCTGATGGCCAAGACCTCCATCAAGAAGCTGGGCAAGCTCCTGCATTCTCATCGTGATGTATTTTGCCGATCTGAATTTTGCAAGCGTGCTCTGGGATTGTTTTACTCTCTCCTGTGTTCCTGGAAGAGTATCAGGTGGCTCGGCGCCTTTTCTTTTTCCAGCTTCCCGGACTGCATTTATGATTGCCTTCTGTATCCTCTCGCGCGTCTCGCGTTCAAAAGCCTTCTTAGCCTGAAGAACTTCGCGACCTCTCCTTCTCAGCTCCTGAACCTCTTCTGCAAGCTGTCTCAGCTCTGAGATGCTCCAGTCATTGAGAGGGTTTCTTATGCCAGTTAAGCGAGCAACAAGGTCAGGAGAGAGTACTGAGAGAATATTGTTTCTATCATCCTCCTGCAGGTTCGAAAGGTAGGCAATGGCATCCGTGATTGTCATCGTATCGCCGCCAGGAATCTCGAGAGGATTCGTTTCTAGGTTATACATCCAGTCCCTTCTGAATACCGGGTCAACAATAGCCTGGATTGCAATGATGGCCTCTGCCGATGTCTCATAATCGACAGTATTGAGATTCACCGGGCGCGAGATGGCTCTTGCCAGCTTCTCCTTCTCTGCCCGGATACGTTTATACAGCCGTTCCTCTCTCCGCTTCTCACGCTGTTCCTTCTTCAGTTCTGAGATGCGCACATCGGCCTTTGCCTTCATCCAGGCGGCAAGGAGAGATGCATCATCCTTGGCTTTTCTGACAGCAGCATCGAGCTGTTTCCTGCTCTCATGCTTCTGCCACTGAGCATAGCTCTTCCAGTTCTGTATCTCCTGGTTGTATCTCTTTTCGGCCTCAAGAGCCGCTTTCGCCGCTTTCCATCTCTCCTCAGTTCTGGCGTTGAAAATCTGGCGTGTCCGATTGCTTTTGATATTGTCTTTAAGCTTCTTCTGCCTCTCGATTTCCTTGTTGAGCCTCTCTATCTTCTCAAGGGCCGTATCAATATCAGAGGAAAGCTTCCTGGCAGAGGCCCATGTAGCATTGGCAAGTCTGGAGGCATACGACGCGGCCTCGTTCTTCCACTCGGTTCTCAGCTCCTCCCGCCTCTTCTCAAGAACCTCCTGCACTTTATCGAATCCGGATGGACTATAGATATCCCTGATACCTGAAAGCTTGCCCATTCTGTCTCCGTTCTCCTCAAAGATAGACGGATAGAAGGAAAGGAGATTGGAGATATATTCCTCTCTTGCAGCGGTCCTTGCCCTTGGTATCTCATACTTTCCCTTCTTGCCCTTGAGGTGCTGTGCCTCAATCTCCTCATAGCGTCCTGTACTGAGCCATGCAAGCTCCCCTGCAATCTTCTTCATCCTGTCATTCAGGGCATAGCGCTCAAGGTTCTCTCCTGAAAGCTTGGCTGAATCGCCTGCAACGATTCCTTCAATCGACCGGAGAGTCCTTGTCAGGCTGTCGATGTTGCTGTCACGTTCTTTCAGAGAAGATGTTACTGAATCCAGATCTGATTCAAGCTGTGTTATAGTCTGCTCATTCCGTCTGAGCTCTGATTCCTGTTCCTTTATCCTGTCTTTGAGAGATGTCAGAGCTTTATTGATCTCATCAGCTCTTTTCTCATCCTCTCCACCATTTGCCCTCAGCGTACCCCGCTCTATCTGGTCGACAATAGCTTTATCCTCTGCCGTCTCAGCAAGTGCCCTGAGCTCCTGTATAGGCATATCATCAAGAGTGTCGCGTGAAGGGATATCAAGGCCCTTTACTTCCTTGATAAGCTCCTCAGGCTTCATTGCAGCATCGCCTATCATAAAGGAGATGATATTACGGTAGAAGCGTGCATTATCAGACATCTCCTTCCTGACAAGTGTTTTCATTCTTGGCGTCAGGTCATGTCCTCTGAGCTCTGCTTTCAGTGCAATCAGGGATGCGTTACGGACACTTGTATTCGTGATTGTATCGAACACTCTGCTCTTTATGCGCTCACGCTGGATCTGGTCATTGAAATGCCAGTCCTCGTTGAGCTCACGAGTGTTGAGATACAGTGCCTCGCCGATGATTCCGAGATATCTCAGAAGAGAGTCATCGTCCTGGATAGCCTGGATGAACTGGTCATCCTTCTGGGCATCGGTTCCTTCGTATGCGATATCAGGCTTGTTTCTATCAGTGAATTCACGCCACGATAGCTCGTAGTCTTCAGCATCATCAAGGCTTATTCCGGGCCGGCGGTTTGTTGCAGTCGCGTCTTGCTCTTCCCTGCGCTCATCGATAGATGGCGGGTTCGGAGCTTCTAGCCCCCTGCTCTCAGCTTCTGAGGGGATGAGACCGGAATTGATGGCATTCTCATACTCTGCTTCAGTTGCCGCTACAGAGCCATCGGGGAGAACATTTACGGCATCGTTATCAAAGAATGGAACAAAATCCTCATCGATGAGGGAAGCTTTGGTATTTGAGGCCGCAGTATCTGCATCAACGGACCATTCAGAATACACACGTGCCAGAGCTTCAGCATCTTCTGGAGTCTCTATGCCATTCATGGAATCATCAAAGCCGTCATAGAAACTGTCTATCGAATCCTGATGAAGAAAATATGATGGGCTTGCTTGCCTATACATAGAATAATCCATCTTCTCAAAAACCTTGACGTCGGATGGATTGTTAATATAATCCTTAAGTGTGGAAGATAATTCCAAAGTCGAGAATGAAAGTTCTGGGCGCAACACAAGGGAGCCTATAGAAATGGCTCCTTTGTCATTTCTGGAGAATGTAAAGACATTTCCATCTGACGTATCCAACAAATACCCCATGAATCCTTCAGGAAGATGAAGCTGGGAATGAGTGGAAGCAATAGAACCCAACAATCTCTTCTCTACTTTACGCAAAGCAATCAATCCGATATCTGCACTCTTGGCAGCCTGGTTTATTCTCTTAAAGATTTTACTATCAGTAATGGCTTTGAACTCAACATATCTGTCACCTTCGGTCAATGCGGCTACACCATCTGGAAAAGAACCAGGTTCCAGATTGATCCCGAAAATATATGAGACTAATCCATTTGCATACTGAGGTAAAAGAATAACTCTTTCCCCTAATATGTTCTCAAGAATTCTTGCCTGAATGAGTTCCTTCTGGAACGGCAATTCATTTTCAAGCATACCTTCAAGAAGCAATACCCCATCAATTTCAACTTTTGGGAAAGACTTCAGAATCTCCGTTATCAGTTTCTTGTTTTCCAAAAAGAAATCGCGTACAGGCTTCCCTTCCCATCGACTTATGTCTGGTATCGTGTTTCTATATTTTTCCTTTATTGCAATAGTTCCTGTTGTTTCATTCCATCGGGACTTGGATTTATTTGAACCAGAAACCCTGCCATTCTGATATGCTCTATCAATTTCCTCTGCTTTCCTCCGCTTCTCATCTTGCTCTGGAGTGAGGTCGGAAGTATCTGGAGCTTTTGCATCCTGATACACGAGATGATCCAGAAGAGCAATATCATCACCACTGAAGATCACATAGTTTCTTGCGCCAGCATTTGCCCCATCAGGAAGTCCCATCCTTGTGCCGGCAGGATAATCTATGCCGACCACGCCAAGGCCCCGAAGGAAAAGCGAGGCATTCTTATCACCATCAAGCTGTTTTGAAAGGTAAGAATACATCTCAGCGCCAGTGGTCCGGTAATATTGCATTATGTCGTCTGTATCATATTCATCAGCTTCCAATGCTACGGCAATTCTCCTCGCCAGGGATTCAGGAACTTCGCTATCCCATTTGATATAACCGGTATCCGGAATATCCACTGTATAGAGGTTTCTTCCTTCTGCCGGAGAACTGAGGAGATTGCGCATATCTTCCTCTTCGTCGTTTAGCTGACGCAATGCTGTATCATATTCACGTTTCAGTGTCTGGTCCTGAGGATTGGCCTCAAACCTCTCTTTGGCTTCTTCTGATCTTTTCCTTGCAGCCTCAAGCGTCTTCTGGAAATACTCTATATCGGAAGCCTTATCCTCTTCGCTGATTCCAAGCTCAGCATATCCTTCTGCGATTTTCCTATCGCTGGTAATATATATTCCCCACCCAAAGGATTGAGAGCCTGCTCCCTCTCCGATATGATCAGTCGAGAATCTGTCAAAGCTATGCGGAGATCCGTGATATGCAGACTGGAAGACAAGACCAGAGTTGACGCCTGCAGATGTCAATGGTAATGTAATAGCAGAAGAGTTCTTCGGGCGGGGTGTTTGTCGGTTATCCGATCCCCCATCATTAGCCGCTGAACTCTTATTTTTTAGCTCAATAGAATAGATCTTGTCATAGATTCCCTTCTTATGAAGATCAGTCTCAAAAACAGTGATGTATGCAAATCCACTCTTTCCAGAATCAGAGAAAGATACGGGGACCTCATAGTGCAGCACCGCGATGATATCTGGGCTTCCATTTCTATCAGGCACAGAATCCACCAAGTACGCTGATTTGAAAAGCGTATCGATATTCTCAGCAGCAAGATAATGCTCATCCTTTGTGAAGCCGTTATTGATGGACTTCTGAACAGCTTTGTCGCTGAACAGCTTGTCAACAGAGCTCCCTGTGATATATGCATTCCGGCTATCGCTGGAATTGACCGCCAGAATTCTCATCTCGGGCTCATTCTGCACCCTCTGCTTTGCACTGGCTCTTCGCTCTTTATATGGTTTAGCCAGACGATCCTGATAGCTGACATCATTGGAAAATGATGGTCCTGACTGCTTCTCGGACGTCTTCGCCATAAGCCTGTCATACGCATCCGTTATCTCCTTCGGCAACGGCACGGCATGGGTGACGGTCTGATAGACCTTCCTCATATACTCGCCTATCTTCCTGAGGATATTCCTGATTGCTTCTGGCAATGATGAGCGCTTCGAGTTATCTGCTGTAGCATATGCTTCGGCTAGCCTGGCAAGGTCCTCAAACTGAGCTCTGGACCACTGAGAGACATCGCTGTCGGCAGGGATTGTCTCAAGGTGCTGCATGACATCGTCCGCATTGAACGTCGTTCCCCATATCTCCCTGGATTCCTCGATGAACTTCCGGAGGTTTGCCTTTGAGGCCTCATCCTGCATTGAAGTGCGTATTGCATTCGAAAGCCCTCTCGCCTCCGATGGACGCTGAGTGGCATTCACGTGGAAAAGCTCATGATAGAAGGTAGAGAAATCAGCATTCTGCCCGGCATAGATGATGGCCCTTGCTCCGTCTGCAGCGCCTCTGTATCTCGCTGAAAGCGTATCAGTATTTCTAACAGGCGGTCCCTCATTGAGCTGAGTGAGAGCACCATCTGCATCCGCGATTGAATATAGCCGAGCGGCAACTACACTCTCTTCTCTCGAGAGTCTTGGCATTGCTGTTCTGATCTGAGAAGAAAGAGACTCAATGTCATGGTCCTGCGAGATAGAAAAATCAGCGCCATAATCAAGCCCTGCTTCGCGCCCTCTTGGATTATTCTGTACAAGCTGTTCCCTGACAGCTCTGAGACCTTCCGTCTCTGGGTTCCATTCTATGCTGCTCTCGCCCGTCCTCTGTTCCGAGATAGCTTTACGGACAAGCTCTTCCCTGATACCTTCGTATCCTGGCCTTACTCGTACAGAGCCAACTGTGAGAGTATCGCCATCAGAAGATACTTCGGCATATCCATAGACTGCACCTGTATTCCTGTCTCCAGCATAGACGCGTCTCCTACCATTCTCTTCTCTGGTCTCTGTGTAGAGGGCATTCGTGTCCGGCGTGCGGTAGAC
>CASDZV010000057.1 GCA_949285905.1 uncultured Spirochaetales bacterium
ATGGCTGTCGGGTTGGTCATACTCCGATCTTGAGGCGAAGCTCAGCTACAAATGCCAGAGGAACGGCATAAGGGTGGAGGCAGTGGATGCACGCTATACAAGCCAGAAGTGCTCGGTGTGCAAGACGATAGACAAGGCTTCAAGGAAGGGGAACAGATACACATGCAGGCATTGCGGCAGCAGTATGCATGCCGATACAAATGCGGCCATCAACATCCGTGACAACTACATCACCCGGGCCCAGAAGTCCGGGCAGGCTGCAGTCAATCAGCCGTATGGATGGGGTGCCACAGGTAAACCGGAAACGGAATCTGTGGATAAAACGCTCACGTCCAAGCCTTCAGGCTTGTCCTGAGGTCGTTGACATAGCTGGGAAGCGTACTGTTATCTCAGTGCCCTCACCAAGTCTTGACTTAAGCGATATCGCTGCGTGAAGCGATATAGCGCTATGACGGACTATCGAAAGGCCAAGACCGGTTCCGCCCGATGCTCTTGAGCGTGATTTATCCACTCTGTAGAAACGCTCGAAGACTCTGTCCTGATCCTCTTCAGGAATTCCGATTCCAGTGTCCTTCACAGAGAGCACAATCTCTTCGCTTTCTCGGGAGACTGTTATATCTGCCTCACCGCCTTTCTTATTGTATTTGATTGCATTGTCAACAAGATTGGCAATAAGCTCGTCAAGAAGAACATCAGACCCGTTAATGAAGCCTGGATCCTCCGCTCTGAACGACAGACGGACGAAAGAATTCTCTGCACGCTTTGTCAGTCTGGAGACAACATCCTCTGCTATCTCTGAAACTGAAACACGCTCCAGCGTCTCTTCCCCATCGCCCTCATCGAGTTTTGAAAGCCTGATGATATCGTGCACGAGCGCAATAAGACGCTGGCTCTCATCGTAGATTTCCTTGCCGAAATCCTTCACGTTCTCTTCAGGAACCCCGCCATTCTTCAAAAGCTCCGCAAAACCGGAAATGGAGGTAAGCGGCGTCTTCAGCTCATGGCTGACATTGGCTGTGAATTCACGTCTGAGTCTTTCCCTCTCCGCTTTCTCGGTAATGTCCATGATGATAATGACAGCACCGGGGACTGAGGCATCCTCAAGAACAGGAGATGCAATAATCTGCAGCGTCTTTGTCTTGTTATCGATAATAGCCTCAGAGCGTTTTCCGGAAAGAGCTTCAGCAATGACTGATGAGAAGATATCAGAGCGGTTGATTGCAAGAACAGAATCCCCCGGGTGGACTTCCTCTGAATCAAACAGAAGCGATGCTGCCCTGTTCACAGAGAGAACCCTCATCTCCATGTCTATGACAGCAAGCCCTTCTGCCATGTTATCTGTGATGACAGAGAATTCCCTGCTTCTCCGCTCTGCGCTCTCAATCTGCTCCCTGATTGTGGCCTGCTGCTTGGTGATGCGGTACAGAAGCGGCGAAAGCTCATCATACTCATCGCTCTTCTCCGGGTTTTCAAGATCAATCGAGTTGATGGGATCTGTGATTCTCTTTGCGGCCTTGAGAGAAAACCACGCGAAGAATATGAGCAGAATAAGAAGAATTGCAACCATTGGCAGAAGCATATCGACAAAGAACGACAGGAGCGTATCAGCCTGGACTGAGATACGGAGAACACGTCCATCGGAAAGACGCACAGCCGCATAATGAAAATTCTTCATCAGCGTATCGCTTTCTCTGGTATCCTTGCCAAATCCATAAAGCAGCGCTTCCTGGACCTCTGGTCTCTCGAGATGGCTCTCCATCTCTGCTGCAATCGCCTCGCTTTCATAGATGACTGTTCCATCATCAGCGATTATCGTGACTCTGTGCCCGGGAATCGAGACCTGCATGATATTATCAATATCATCCTCAGCTGTTGCTGCTATGAATTTCAGCTCAGCTGAAAGATCATCCTCGATCCTGCGTTCATATGTTGTATAGAAGACAGTAATCGAGACAGCCAGTACAAGAACCAGCGTCATGAGAATCGACAGGAATACTGTCTGGAAAATCTTCTTATTCATCGTGCCCCCTGAATCTGTAACCCACACCCTTGACAGTCTCAATGCGCTGACCTTCGTCGCCGAGTTTCTCTCTCAGGTGTCTGACGTGAACGTCAACTGTCCTGTTCTCACCGTCGAATGAGTATCCCCACACAGTGTTGAGAATACTGTCTCTGTCCAGAACAATGCCTTCATTCTCCATGAGGTAGAGAAGCAGGTTGAACTCCTTGAGTGTCAGCTCAGCCTTGCTGCCTGCCACGCGGACTGTGTGGGATGATGGAGAGATTGAAATCTTTCCCCATGTAAGGTCATCTTTCTGCTTCTGCCGCTCTGTGCGGCGGAGAACTGCTTTGATACGCGCAAGCAGCTCCATCATTCCGAATGGCTTAGCGATATAATCATCAGCTCCGCTGTCGAGGCCGAGAATCTTGTCATACTCTGTGCCTTTAGCAGTAAGCATTATAACTGGAATGTCTCTCAGTGCCGCATCGCTGCGGATCTCTGAGAGAATCTCAAGACCGGAAAGTCCGGGAAGCATTATATCAAGGAGGTAGAGCTCAGGCTTCGTCTTTCCTCCCTTAGCCTTCATCTCCTCCCCTGATTCAAATGAAGAAACCTCATAGCCGGCTCCGGAAAGAGCATAACTCACCAGTTTTCTGATCGAAGGATCGTCCTCAACAAGGTAAATCATCTCATTCAACCTTCACCGGATTATTAATCCAGTCTCCAGAGGCATCCAGAGAGTTAAGCACCCAGCGTGCAAGGGATGCAGCATGGTCGCCCATGCGCTCAAGATACTTGGCAATCATCAAGAGGTCCGGTGCCTCCTCTGCGTCCTTGTCTCCCTCTCGTATCATCGCAGTAACCATCTCTTTGGCATGGTCGAAGGCCCTGTCTGCCTCATCATCATCTGCAATGACACCAGTTGCCTTGGCAGCATCTGAGTGGACAAAGGCATCGATTGCACCTGTTACCATGCCTATGACAGTCTCTATCATCCGGTCAAGTCCTACTCGCTGTGTAAGATCGTCAGAGTTGATGAATGGCAGGATCTCTGCGATATCAACAGCATTGTCACCGATGCGCTCGATATCATAAATCATTTTCATTGCAGAAGATATTGTTCTCAGGTCCTTCGCAACAGGCTGCCTTCTGAGAAGCAGGCGCAGACACAGCGCCTCAATCTCCCTGTCCTTCTCGTCAATTTCACGGGAAATGTCTGCAATGCTCCTGAGCCTTTCACGTCCCTTTCCTGAAAGAGCTTCCTGCAGCGCTGTAAGGGTATCCTCTGTCAGGGAGCCCATCTTAATCATATTCACATAAAGTGTTTCAAGTTCACTGTCAAAGCGAGTTCTCATATCAACCAAACCTTCCTGTTACATAATCTTCCGTTCTGCTATCCGATGGATTGGAGAAGATCTTCTCCGTATCATCATATTCTATAACCTCGCCAAGGAGGAAGAAAGCTGTCTTGTGGGCGATTCTGAGCGCCTGCTGCATGTTATGAGTGACGATGATGATCGTATATCTGTCACAGAGGCTCATTGCAAGCTCCTCGACCTTTGCAGTTGAAATGGGGTCGAGAGCAGAGGTCGGCTCATCCATCAGAAGCACCTTTGGCTGCACGGCAAGAGCACGAGCAATACACAGCCTCTGCTGCTGGCCTCCGGAAAGCCCCAGAGCGCTCTTCCTGAGCCTGTCCTTGACTTCATCGAAAAGGGCGGCATCGACGAGAGCCTTCTCAACAATCTCATCAAGCTTTACTTTGCTCCGTATTCCATGAGTGCGGGGGCCATATGCAATATTATCGTAGATACTCATCATGAACGGATTTGGCTTCTGGAAAACCATGCCGACCTCATACCTGAGGCCATTGACATCTACTTTAGGCGAGAAGATGTTCTCACCGTTATAAAGCACTTCCCCTTCAATGCGAACACCAGGAACAAGATCATTCATTCTGTTCAGCGTTCTCAGAAATGTCGATTTACCGCACCCGGATGGTCCGATAAGAGCTGTGATGCTCTTCTCTTCCATTGCAAGGTTTATTTTCTTCAGGGCCTGCATGTTCCCATACCAGAGATCGAGGTCCTTTGTTTCGATAATTGTCACTGTCCGTTTCTCCTCTCCATCAGCTTGCCCATGTATGTGGTGATCAAGTTGATGATAACCGTCAATACCATCAGGATTGCTGCAATTGCGAATGCTATATCGAACTCGCCGCGCTCGCTTGCATAGACATAGAGTGCGACTGTAAGTGTCGCACCAGCGCTGCCCATCCCCTTGAAAAAGCCATTGACGTTGTGTGCGAATCCTGCCGTGAACAGGAGTGCTGCCGACTCACTGAGAATTCTTCCTATCGAGAGGATGCACCCAGTGATTATTCCATTGATACAGGTAGGGAGGACTACTGTCCTGATGACCCTCCACTTCCCCGCTCCAAGGGCAAATGCGCCCTCTCTATAGCTCTCAGGAACTGTCTTGAGGCTTTCCTGTGTTGTCCTCATGATTGTAGGAAGATTCATGATGACAAGCGTCAGGGCTCCTGCCATAAGGGAAGTTCCCAGCGAGCAGAACTGGACGAATATGAGCATGCCTACAAGACCATAGATGATTGAAGGTATGCCGGAAAGTGTCTCTGCCGCGAATTCTATTGTCTCAACAACTTTCTTGTTTGTCGCATACTCATTGAGGTAGATAGCTGCCCCTACACCGATTGGAAGAACAATAATCAGTGTCGTTATTACAATATAGATTGTATTGAGTATGTCTGGGAGGATACCGATTGTATCACGTATCATACTCGGACTGGTCACCAGGAGTTCCGCTGTGATGTGAGGGACCCCACGGAAAAGGACATAGAGAAGCATGAATGCAGTCAGTGCTGTAACAATGATCACAGAGATGATGCAAAGCCCTCTCATCAGAGAACACCATGCTTTCCTCTTGCCTGAAATTCTCTCTATCATTTCTTTTCTCCCCCCGTCTTGAGCATGTTGAGAATAGCATTGATGATCATGATGAATAAGAAGAGCACCAGCGCAATCGAGAAGAGCGCCTCCCTCTGCAGACCAGAGGAGTATGACATCTCAGATGCGACAGCTGTTGTCAGGAAGCGTACAGACTTGAAGATTGACGGCATGTTCGCGACATTTCCAGCAACCATCATGATAGCCATGGCCTCTCCGATCGCCCTGCCGATACCAAGTACAATAGCTGTGAAGATACCGCTCTTTGCAGCAGGAACAGTGACGCGGAAATACGTCTCTGTGCTCGTAGCGCCAAGCGCAAGCGAAGCCTCCTCAAACTCTCTCGGAACTGCCTGTATCGCGGAAAGTGAGACATTGATGACTGATGGGAGAATCATGACTGCAAGAACTATGATGGCCGCAAACAGCGTGGCTCCATCGGGGACATTGAAAAGGATTCTGATTCCAGGCACAAGTATTGTCATGCCGACAAGACCGTATACAACAGATGGAATACCAGCCAGCACTCCGATGCAGAGCTCCATTACTTCGCGGACTCTCTTCGGCGCCATCTTTGCCAGGAACACTGCGGCAAAGAAGCCAATAGGAACACCGATGATGATAGCACCTGCTGTGCCATAGATTGATGTCAGGATGAATGGAAGAATACCGAAAGCCGGTTCCTTAGCCGTTGAGGCCCAGCGGGTTCCGAACAAAAACTCAACCGGTCCAATCTTGAAGATGGCCGGCAGGCCGGATATCACGAGGTAAATCGTAATAACCAGAACCGAACCGACCGCCACAAGTCCCAGGATAAGGAACACTAAGTGAATCAGATCCTCCATCAGCCTCCGGGGATTATCTTTGTACCCCTTCTGGGAGATGAATTCTCTTATATTCATTTTCCGTCAGCCTCACTGTGCTACAGGAACAGCACCTGCACCCTGGATAATGGATGAAGCATCTGCGCTTACGCAGTAATCGAAGAATGCCTGAGCTGCGTCTGAAAGCGGAGTATCTGCAAGTGTTGCGAATACGAATGGTCTCTGGATCTTGTACTCACCGCTCTGTACAGTTGCCTCAGATGGTGCGACACCTTCTACTGTAAGTGTCTTTACAGAGTCGAGGTTGCTGGCAAGGGATGCATATCCGATTGCACCAGGGTTCTGGGAAACAGCTGTGATGACAGCACCTGTTGATGTAAGCTCCTGGCTGTATACACATGCATCTTCTGTACCTGTGATGGACTCAAAACCATCTCTTGTGCCAGATCCAGCTTCACGTCCTACTGGAACAACCGGTGCATCGTTTCCACCTACTTCACTCCAGTTGGAAATCTCACCTGTGAAGAGCTTTGCAATCTGATCGATTGTGAGATCCGATACACTGTTGTCAGCATTTACGATGATGGCAATACCATCAAGAGCGACAATTGTCTGTGTAAGTCCGGAAGCAACCTCGTCATCCTTGAGTGCACGGGAAGAAAGACCGATGTCACATCTGCCTTCGAGAGCTGCTGTGATGCCTGTGCCGCTTCCTGTCGGATTATATGTCACGTTCACATCCGGGTTATCAGTCATGTACTGCTCTGCGAGAGAGAGGATAACCTTCTCCATTGAAGTGGATCCGTCTGTGGATACTGTTGCGCTCTCTTCAGATGAGCCGGATGCGAAAACTGCTGTCATTGCAAGTGCTGCGACAAGCATGATCATGAAAATCTTCTTCATATAATACTCCTAACGGGCTGTTGCCCTTATGTATCTGGAGTGCATGATAATGATTCGGTATTAAGTAATAAGCTCAGTAATGTTAAATCTCTGTTAAGTTTTTAACATTCTTGCTATTTTCAGACAATGAAACAAATTCTCAGGCCTCAGGAGTGCGTCACAGTGTGAAAAAAAACACTCATTTCTGATTTCCATCTTCCCAAGGGCATGCAATTTCCATCATAGCCTCTATCATTGAATGGAGAAGTCTTGTCTTGTCTGTATCGGAGGCTTTGTAGTAAACCTCCTTTCCACTTCTTCGGCTTGTGATAAGCCCCCCGCTCTTCAACTGTCTTAAATGATGTGAAACGGCTGGACTGGACATATCGACCATCGATGATATGTTGATCACACACTCCTCTACATGGCACAGCAGGTAGAAGATGCGCAGTCTGCTCTCATCTCCAAGTTCCTTATATATCTCCGCGAGTGTTGCAAAGCTCTGCTGTGGTGGCATATGGTTCTTCACATCTTTCTCAAAGGGCTGGCCATGGTCATGTGGCAGTGATGGATAGTTATCGTTCATTGCTATGAATATAGCCCCACTCCAGATTTCTTGCAAATACTGTTGACAGCTCAGGGAAACAGAGATACTATCAAATCAACGATTAAGCATTTGTTTAATTGTTGGAGGGAATATATGAAGAAGACATATAATATCGAAGTTGATTGCGCAGCATGTGCAAACAAGATGGAAAATGCGGCAAAGAAGACAGAAGGAGTAAAGGACTGCACTGTGAACTTCATGATGCAGCGCATGTGTGTAGAGTTCAACGATGACGCGGACAGAAAAAGTGTCATGGAGAATGTGAGAAAGAACTGCAAGAGAGTCGAAAGCGACTGCGAGGTTTTCATCTGAGATGAACAAGAAACAGAAAATAATGCTTATGCGCATAATCCTAGCAGCGCTGATGATGGCGGGGCTTGCTTTTGTCCCTTCTTCCGGGATGCTGAGATTCGCACTATATCTCATTCCATATCTCATTGTAGGCTATGATATTCTCCTGAAGGCCCTGCGGAACATAGTTCACGGACAGGTCTTTGACGAATGCTTCCTGATGGCCACAGCAACTGTCGGAGCGATAGCGCTTGCGCTCTACGAGAAAAGCGGTGATTACACTGAAGCAATTGCTGTCATGCTCTTTTATCAGATAGGAGAGCTCTTCCAGAGCTATGCTGTAGGAAAGAGCCGCAGGAATATCACGCAGCTGATGGACATACGCCCCGATTACGCGAATATCGAGAAGAATGGAAGACTTGAGAGAATAGATCCTGATGATGTGGGCATCGGCTCAGTCATTGTCGTCCAGCCTGGAGAAAAAGTTCCTATTGACGGCATTGTCATCGAAGGCAGCTCATCATTGAACACCAGCGCTCTCACAGGAGAGAGCATGCCTAGAACAGTCATGGTAGGCGACGAAATCATCTCAGGGTCCATCAACCTCTCTGGACTGCTGAGAATCAGGACAGAGAAGGAATTCGGAGAATCAACAGTATCGAAAATCCTCGATCTTGTAGAGAATGCAAGCTCAAGGAAATCAAAATCCGAGGATTTCATCTCCAAGTTTGCGCGCTTCTACACACCTGCAGTATGCATAGGAGCTCTGCTGCTGGCCCTTCTGCCTCCCCTCATGAACATACTTCTCGGCACCACTCCTGGATGGGAAAGATGGATATACAGGGCACTGACATTCCTTGTCATCTCATGCCCCTGTGCGCTTGTCATATCAATACCGCTCTCTTTCTTCGCCGGAATCGGAGGTGCAAGCAATCAGGGCATTCTTATAAAAGGCTCCAATTATCTTGAGACTCTCTCAAAGACAAAGATCGTTGTCTTTGACAAAACCGGCACGCTGACACAGGGCGTATTCGAAGTGTGCGGTGTCCATCACAGCAAAATCGAAGAGGAGAAAATCATCGAATACGCGGCTCTTGCAGAAAGCGCCTCATCCCATCCGATCTCGAAAAGCCTGCAGAAAGCATATGGCAAGCCGATTGACAGGACACGAGTGGCAAATGTCAGGGAAATCAGCGGAAATGGCATTGTAGCAACTGTCGATGGAAGAACCATCGCATGCGGAAATGACAAGCTCATGAAGAGCCTTGGAATTGAATTCATTCCGTGCCACAGCATCGGAACGATTGTCCATGTGGCAATTGATGGAGAATACTACGGGCACATTGTCATTTCAGATGTCGTGAAACCGCATTCAGAGGAGGCCATCAGAAAACTAAAGCAGGCAGGCATCAGGAAAACGGTAATGCTTACAGGTGACTCGGAAAAGGTTGCCGCGAGCGTGGCAGGAAGCCTTGGCATTGATGCTGTCTACAGCGAGCTTTTACCAGGTGATAAGGTAGGAAAAGTTGAAGAACTTCTTGAAGGCAAGAACGACAGCGAAAAACTTGCTTTCGTCGGCGACGGAATCAATGACGCTCCTGTGCTCCGCCGCGCTGATATCGGAATAGCAATGGGCGCAATGGGCTCGGATGCGGCTATCGAAGCCGCTGATATCGTGCTGATGGATGATGATCCGCTGAAGATAGCAAAAGCGATAAAGATCTCCAGGAAGTGCCTCTCGATTGTCTACCAGAACATTGTGTTCGCTATCGGAATAAAGGTACTATGCCTCATTCTCGGAGCGCTGGGAATTGCAAACATGTGGCTTGCTATCTTTGCAGATGTCGGCGTGATGGTCATAGCAGTTCTCAATGCTATAAGAGCACTGTTTGTGAAAAAGCTCTGAGGGCTGTGCACAATTTTACCGATGAAGTAAACTTCCTCTGTGATCACAGCAATTGAAGAACTTGAAACGGTCTTCGACTCCTTTGCCCCGTCAATGCCTGACGAGAGGACCAGGGAGCGGAGACTGGAAAGAATGGAAGCGCTCCTAGACAGGCTCGGAAACCCGGAGAAGGCATACAGGACCTATCATATAGCGGGATCGAAGGGCAAAGGATCGACAGCTGCATACCTTGCGGCCCTGCTGGAGGGAAGCGGCAAAGTATGCGGCTTATACACATCCCCTCACCTTTTTACGATACGTGAGCGCTTCACACTTTCCGGCAAATTCTTTCCAGATGAGTTTTATATCACTATATGCAACGAGCTTCTTGCGAGAATAAATGGCTTTGGACTTCCTGAAGAACTCGGACCGGAAAAACCGACTGTTTTCGAGATGTATACAGCATATGGCTATATGCTATTCCAGAGATGGGGCTGCACCGATGCTGTAATTGAGACAGGACTCGGCGGCAGGCTCGATGCGACAAATACAATCATGAGCGAGGCTGTTTTCCTCACACCGATTGAACTTGAGCACACGGATGTCCTCGGGGAAACAATAACTGCGATAGCCCGCGAGAAAGCTGGGATCATCAGGACAAACTCTCCTGTTTTCACAGCTGAAGAGAACCCGGACGCAGATAAAGTGTTCCGGGAAAAAGCAGAAACAATGGATGCTCCCTACTACCCTCTCCCTGAGTTTCTTGCTGCAATGGAGACAGAAACAACTATAGATGGAGAGCAAGCTGAACTCACTCTCAACGGAAAAGAATACAAGCTGCATCTGAAAATGGCGACAAAGGCCATGGCTGAGAATGCAGCCCTTGCCATTCTTGGAGCAGATAAACTCGGTTTCCTGACAGAGAACGGCATACGGGAAATGGAGCGCGTACAGCTTCCGGGGCGCTTTGAACGACGCACAGTGGAAAACCATCTAGTCGTGATAGATACTGCGCACACTGTGCATTCAGCAGCAGTCACACGCGATGCATTCATCAGAATTGCAAAAAACAATCCAGTTCTCATTTTCACCCTTGTGGCAGGCAAGGATGAAGATGGGATAATGAAAACACTCTTTCCGCCATTCAGGCGTGTGATAATAACAAAACCCTCAGGATATAAGAAAAGCAACCCCGCAGAACTTGCAGGACGGGCGGAATCAATATTCCCAGAAAAGCACATCATTTATATCGAATCGCCTGATGCAGCGCTTGATGTTGCCCTGAGAGAAGAATCATCAATACTCATCACAGGGTCATTTTACCTTGCGTCTGAGATGAGTAAGCTACGAGGGTAGCCCTGCATTGAGATTTACTCTGATTGAGCCCCTCGGTATACATTACCAGACACAATGATTATATTTTCTCTGACGGAGGATTTATGGGACTTAACTGGAAAGAGCTGGAGAAGATACTCTCAGAGCTTCCGCTTGAGGACAGCTATATACAGAAGATAACAGAGCACAGTATCTCATCATTCACGTTCTCGCTTTTTTCCCGCACAGAGAAGGCCTGGCTTTTATATACTGAGATATCCACGCCTTATGCCAGAGTCTGCAAAACAGATAGGATAAGGAAGAAGGATAAGATGATGCAGCGTTTCACCCAGTACATGAACGCTCATATTATCGGCCGCCGTATCACAGCTGTGAAGCAGTATCCATATGACCGTGCGTTCTGGCTGGACCTGAAAAACAGCGAGAACACAATCCGCATGCATGTGCGTCTCTACTCCGGGCCGGGTGCGAACATCATCATCACTGATACAGATAACAGAATACTGGAACTACTCTACAGACGCCCTAGGCGAGGAGAGGAAAAAGGCGAGGAACTTAAGATTGATATAAGAGAAAGCGAAGGTGACAGACACTACACTGTACGCGAGTACGATGGGCCATCATTCAACGCATTCATTGACCATTCATCCTCAATTGAATCCTCACAGGAGCAGAGGGCAGAGCTTGAGAGCAGGATAGCTGAGAAAAGAGACAAAGAGCTCGCCGCTCTCAGAGACAAGCTCGACCGGCAGCTCAGAAGAGTGAAGGAAACAGAGGGATATGAAGAGACAAGGAGGACGGCAGACATACTCTCTTCAAATATTCACTCAATAAGGAAAGGTATGACGAGCATAGAGCTTGATGACTGGGAAAAAGGCGGGACCATCTCGATATCCCTCGACCCAGCGCTCTCACCGAACGAGAATCTGGAAAAGCTTTACCAGCGATATAGGAAGGACAAAAGAGCTTCTGAGCTCGCACAGGAAGAAGCTGAAAGAACACGGCAGGAAATCACAGAGACAGAAAAGCGGTATGAAGCACTGCTTGAATCAGGTTCTTCAGAAAAACTCAGGAAAGAGACTGCGAAACCGAAAGATGGAAGGAAAGATGATGACAAGAAACCCGGAGTCTGGGTAAGTGTCAGCGGTTTTGATCTCATTGTAGGCCGCAACGCGAAGGAAAATGATGAGATACTACGCCACTATACCAGGGGTTCCGATATCTGGCTCCACACACGGGACTATGCAGGAGGATATGTGATCATCAAGGCACAGAAAGGAAAGACTGTCCCCCTTCCCGTCCTGCTCGATGCGGCCTCGCTTGCCATCCACTACTCGAAAGCGAAGAAAAACGGAAAAGCTGATTTATATTATACTGAAGTGAAGTATCTCAGGCGCGCAAAGGATGGCAAAACGGGGCTTGTGCTTCCAACGCAGGAAAGGAACCTCAATGCGGTGCTTGATGAGAAGCGAGTAAAGGAGATTCTCGGATGATATACCATAGCTCGATATTCTACCCGGAAAGCAAGGAAGAATTATCGCGTCTTGTCTCTCCCATTGAAGACACAGCAGCGCACAAGGCATTTATCCTGCCGCATATGAGGCTGGAATATATCGCGCATCTCTATCGGAGCGTGTTTTCATCCATTCCCGATGGCCGCCGTGTCGTTGCGATTCTGCCTCTTCACAGGGAACTCCTTGAACGCGATGAAGGGAAAATAATGCTGACAGCCGCTTCGAGAATCGAGGAAACGCCACTGGGACCTGTGAGAATAGAATCTGCTGGTTCTGGCGATGCCTCTGTGTATGAGGAAGAAGAGTACAGTCTGGAACTGCTTTATCCGTTCATGGCTTATCATAATCCGTCGTCCACGCTCATCCCTGTCTTCACACACATCGTTTCCGCTGAAAATACAAAGAAGCTTCATGCATTTCTCAAGACACTTGATGACGGAAACACATCATTCATAGTATCTTCGAATATGACAGCAAAACTCCCACAAGAGTCTGTGGCCTCTGAGCGAGACAAAGTCATAGCTGCACTGGAGAAAGGAGAGAATCTCATGGACCAATGGCGAAAAGGCCATGTCAAAGCATGCGGAACTCCTGCCATCAGTGCCACCGGAAGGCTCGGAAGCGGCAGATGGACGCTGATAGGAGTATCTGAAAAGGAGACAAAGGCAGGACATGCTGCCCTGTATATGGACTGATGGAAGAAATTATAGATATCATACGCGACGGCGAGAATAAGACTGCAATCTGGATCGGCAACGATGACATGGGGATTCCACGTCACCTGCTCCAGGGCGAGAAGAGAAACGGGGTAATATCTGACGGTAAGACGCTTACACCATGGTACTGGGACGGCCTCTGTGCCATCGAAGGAGAGCGCTATGTGTATTTCTCGCCATGTAAACTGCGCCCTGTTTACGAGCTTGCGGCCTCTGCCCGTTCCCATGCACTTGAGATAGTCAGGAACCTGGCATTCGCACTCTCACAGTCAAAGAAGGATTTCCTTGACCTGATCACTGGGATCTTCCCTCTCTACAGGATCTGGATATACGAGGAGACGAGTGTACTCATTCTTCCACCGGATCTCGGAGACATCTTTGCTGTAATGAGAAGCGAGGAGAGAAAGGAAGCTGAAGTCAACAAGATGATTCAGGGCAATGCGGAAAAGCCATTTCTGCTCATCACAGAGATGGCAGAGCTTCTATATTTCGCAGCTACTGGATGCTTTCCTTTCGCAAACGATGACGCCAGAGAAGCGGGATTCAAGGAAATACCGCTTTCAATCTATGAGAAAGTCCCGGAAAAGACAGAAGGCCTCATCAGCTTCATCTTCCATGCGAAAAACCGTGAGATGAGGGATATCATGGGGAACAGGGACGGAGGAGAGAACCTCTCATGGTTCCTGAAACGCACAGAGGATCTTGAATGGAACCTGCCGGACAGAAGCGATGAGGAGTGCAGAAAAGCAATTGAGAAAGCGGAGAAATCAGAAGAATACAGTTCTTTCTTCTCAGCACGCGAGAAGAAAGCGAAGCGCAATGCTTTCTGGCGTGTGAAGGGAACGATCATAATCGTATCCACAGTCCTCGTCCTGTCCATCGGAGGCTTCCTGTGGAGTTATATCTCAAATCTTCTGGAGCCACCACTTACCAAAGACATGGAACCGGCAGAGATTATTGAATTCTTCTACGATGCCCAGAGCGATTGCAACCCTGATGCCCTCCTGACTGCGGTTAAGGGTTTTGATCCGCCGCAGCAGATGGAAGTGATGAACCTCTATGTGACGACACGTACCCGTATGGCCTATGAGAGCTTCGATCCTCTTATAAATGCAGCAGAATGGGTAGAGGAAGGCAAGCCGGATGTGCCTGAGTCATCCAATATCTACGGTGTCATTCCAGAGAGCATTGAAAAGACAGGAGAGAACAGCTACGAAGCTGTCGGTATCTGGTATACCCCATTCCCATATGACGAAGGGACTGAGACTTTTGTGACAGATGCAGGAGAGATACCAGTCTATACATATGAGATAACGCAGAGCTTCACATTCACGTGGAATGACAGAGGATGGTGGAATATAACTGACAGCGAAATACTTGACCATCAGTTCCTTGGAGCTGAGTCAGTCAAGACGTATGCCCTCGAGCGCAAGATATGAGGCTATAGACTCTGTATCATCAGGATGGAAGAAGCGGCAGGTGGAAAATGAACGGAAGAATGTCATCTGCCGCTTTGCATACTGCCGTGTCGAGCGGATGATATCCTCCCTGATGGTCTCCATGTCAGCCTCACCAGTCTCCATCGCTTCAAAAAACTCCCTGTAACCAATTGCTTTCATTGCGGGCCATTCCTGTTTCGCGCCTGCTTTCATAAGATTCCTGATCTCATCATAAAGTCCCATCCTGAACATCTCATCAACACGCATTGCGATGCGTTCATCAAGCTCTTTCTTATCTCTCTGAAGACCGATGATGACAAAGTCCACATCCTCTCTGGGAGAATCAGGAAGAATGAAAGATGAGAGCGGACGCGAAGATGAGCGGTATACCTCCAGTGCCCTTGATATGCGGTAGAGATCATTTCTTGCAATGCGTGCGTACGATACAGGGTCCACTCTCTTTAGCTCTTCATAAGCCCAATCCCTGCCCTTCTCTTCAATTTCCTTCCTGACAGCAGCCCGTATCTCATCATCAGCCTTCGGCGCGTCAGCAGGACCATAAACGAGCTGGCGGAAATAATACGCAGTACCTCCCGTGATAAGCGGTATTCTACCTCTTTCCTCAATCTCTGGAATAAGGGCCATAGCATCACGAACAAAATCCCCGGCAGTATACTGCTCCCAGGGATTGCGTATATCGAGAAGATGATGAGGTATGAGTGCTCTTAGCTTCTCATCAGGCTTAGCAGAGCCTATATCTAGACCCTTGTAAACCTGCACAGAATCTGCATTGATAATCTCAGCAGAACAAGAGAAGAGCTTTTCAGTCATTGCTGTCTTACCGACAGCGGTCGGACCGAAAAGAACGACAGCCTTACTCTTCTTTCCCAGCCTCGTCGTCTCTGTACTGGATCTCATCGTTAAGGGCACGTTCAAGGACAACGGAGACCACCTTGTCGCCATTGTTCTCAATTTCCTTCTTCTTGTCAGTAGCGGAATAGATGGCTGCTTCCTTGATAGCGACGCAGGTCATCTCATAGACATTGCCTTCTTTATCGATAAGTTCATTAAGAGGAATCACATGAATCTCCTTATAAAAGCCTGTTTATTTTACCCCAATGGCATGCTTTATGCCAATACCCTGGATGCTATGATACTTACAATCTCCTCAGGAGTCTTATCATCAGTTGAAATGACGAGATCCGCAACCTCCTCTGCAGAGGTGTTGTCTATACCATAGATTTTCATATAGCGGGCACTGTCATGGTTGTCACGCTCGACAGTCTCTCTGTATCTCTCCTCAAATGTTCCGCCCTCGCGCTTCAGTATGCGGCGGGCACGTGTCTCAGCAGAAGCTGTCAGATAGACCTTAAGATCTGCTTCACGGAGCATCCATATCGCAAGACGTGAACCCAGAACACAGTCAGGTACAGCCATAGCCATCTCAACCTGTCTTCTGTCCAGTTCCCTGTCGATGTCGTAATCGGACTCTGCAAGACGGCAGAAATCCCAGAATTCCATTCCTCTCTCCTCCGCCATCTGACGGAAAGTGAAGTTGATCATCGGGTATCCCAGCTTCTCAGAAAGAAGCTTTGTCACTGTAGTATTGCCACAGCCGCTCCTGGATGAAATTGCAATTCTCATTCTATGTTCCTTATCTGTTCCCTGATGTTCTCTATGTCATCCTTCATGCTGACAACCAGAAGATTGATCTCGACAAGCTGGCTCTTGGATGCAATTGTATTGCACTCCCTCTGCATCTCCTGGCAGAGGAAATCGAGCTTCTTTCCAACCGGTTCTTCAGAAGATACAAGCTTGTTGTATTCTGCGATATGGACTGTAAGGCGTGATATTTCCTCGTTGATCGAGTATCTCACAAGAATGGCACCAAGCTCAGAGATGAAATCACTATCCCCGGCTTTGCGCCCGGTAAGCTCCTCGTATTTTTCCTCGAGAAGCGTTCTGTAATGAGCTTCCAGCTCTCCGGACCTTGATTTGATGCAATCAAGAGATGACTCGAACTGAGCACCTAGACGCACAAGATCCTTCCGTGTGCCTTCCCCTTCTCGTATCTTACCATTCCCGAACGCCTCAAGAGCCTCTGCAAGAACACTTTCCACCCCACTCTGATAAACAGAAGCTTCATCAGTCTTCAGCGGTGTCAGAATGCCTTCGACAGCCGTGTAATCAGATAAAACCGGAGACGCAGAGTCTGTAATGGAAGCAAGTCGTTTATATGCATCCCTGTAAGCGACAGCAAGACCTTCATCGATTGCAAGCTCCACGCTGCTTTTTATCACATGAAGTTTCAGGCTGACCTCAACGCGTCCACGCTTTGCTTTCTCCTTGATGGCAGCATCAACAAGCTCTTCAAAGGATGCAAGTGAAGAAGAGATGTTGTGGATGATATCAAGATAGCGGCTGTTGTAGCCCTTGATCTCACACTCAATGAAATAATTGTCTGTACGGTACACAGCATGGCCGTAGCCTGTCATGCTTTTCACGACTCAGCCTCCTTGTCAGATGCATATATTGTAATCACATTAGGAAAAACAGAGGAGACACTTTCAACAAGCGAGAGCGCTTTATCTCTGTCTTCAGCCAGAAATGCAGATGAGAGCCGGCGCGGGACAGGAGAGAAGACAACGCCATCAAGTGCACTCATGAGACGTTTGATGCCCTTGTCATTTCCGTCCCCTATCACTACAAGATACGACGCGCTCGAGAGCGCCTGCGCCCATGTATGGGGATGAGCAAGAACGGATGAAGACGGCAGGAAAACAACAGCCACCGGCTTTCTTTCCTCCGCAGCCTTCCTCGCCTCTTTAGGCTCTGAAACTGTTACAGATTCGCCAATAGATACGAAAAATGAGGGTACAGCTGGCTGTATCCTCACTTTCTCATTCTTTTTTCTCCAGAATGGGTTCATCTTACTTAGAAAGCTTTGCGTTGCATTCCTTGCAGATCTTGACCTTGTTTCCGTCGATTTCCTTCTCGTAAAGGCACTTGATAGCAGTTCTCTTGCAGACAGGGCATGTTGCTCTTCCATTGTTGAACTGATCGCGGATACCTGTTCCTCTATGTGCTTTGGACATCTTCTTCTCCTTATTGAGTATCGGTTTCCTGTAGACTATACCCCAACCCAGCCTTCACCGTCAACAGAGCTACAGGACAACAAAGAGAAGAGGCATCAGAACAAGAGAGATTATAATCGAGACGGTGCTTGCAAATCCAACAAGTTCAACATCGCCCTTCAGCTCTGAAACGAAAGCAGGGCTGGCTGAGCTGATAGGCGCGAACGCTGTAATTGCGACAGCCTTCCTCACCTCGTATGAGAATGGCGCGAATGTGAAAAAGAGAACTGCGATAACAACTGCAAGCAGCAGCCGCAGCGCATTGGCTGTAACGACTTCCTTCAGCTTTGTCCTGTCCGAGCTGAACTCGAGCATGAGACCAATCATGATCATTGCCATCGGTCCATTTGCAGGACTGATCATCGAAGCGAACTCAAAAACCGGATCCGGAAGAGAAACCGAGAATATGCTCAGGACAAGCATGATGAAATAAACAGTGAACGAAGGCTTTGTGAATATTGTCAGAACCGAGCGCAGTGCACTTCTCCCGGGATTCGCGCCGATAAGCATAGCAGTTACCACGAAGTTCAGTCCAAGACACATCGGAGAGTTGCCCATATCAAAAAGGCATGTCGCCACCACTCCAGTTGCACCGAGAATCCCAGAGACAAAAGGCAGCGTGAAATTCCCGATATTATACGCAGGAAGCTCCAGCATATAGAAAATACGCTGATCGCGGCTGCCATTTTGTGAAAGAAGAAATCCCGCTCCCAGCATCAGCCAGTTAGCAGCAAACGAGATGACAGGAATAATCATGTAGCTCCAGTCAAAGACAAATGTACGGAAACTGACAAGAATAGCACACGGCAGCGTAATGTTCAGGATGACACGGGCGACAGCTACACCGTCTTCCTTGGAAAGCACCCCTATCTTCTTCATCACATAGCCAAGCACTACCATGAGCAGGAAAAAGCATGCTCTAATGAGGATATCAGACATATTCCCTCCTCTGCGATAATACCTATTACTAAACAGAAGGAAAAGACCGGCACCAGGAGATGCAAAAAGCAAATTTCAAATATTTCGCCTCTGCGGTATTTTAAATTGTTTACGAATGAGGCAGGAAAATTTATCCTGATTCCAGGAGCACATATGCCAGATAAGAACAAGAGAATATTTACTATAGCTAACAATCTGGTCCCCTACATCACAACGGGGGGGGGTAATGCTCTAATTCTCAACACTACCAGACAGCAAAAACCTCCATTTATGGAGGACATTTCCATGCCGTCACAGGGGGTAAAATCATGAAGAAAACGTTTGCGGTCATTCTCGCCGTACTTCTCGTCCTTGCATTTGCAGGGTGCAAGCAGGATGCATATCCGCTTCCACCAAGCGGTCTAAATCCTGGTGTTCCAGAAGATTCACGCCCAGCTGATACCCGCACTCTTCTTGAGGAGCTCAACAAACAGCTTCCGGAAGATGCAGAAAAAGTTCTGAATGGAGAATATGTAAAAGGTCTCAGCATTCCTGAAATCTCTACAGCTTCCATGCCGAAAGCAGCACCAAGGGCAGAAGAGGAATATCCAGTGACTTTCAAGTTTACTGAATATGAAGTCGGGGATTATGGAACTATTAACGATGGAACCTTCACGCTCAGATACAAAGGATCAGCTGTGACTGAAGGCTCAAAGACCACCTACTCCTTTGAATCACAGACTATTGACCTGGAAAATCTCATTGTGCAAAAAGCTGATTCCTCAGTCCCGGAGACTATCTCAGTGAAGAATCTCACAAAGTCTGCCAATGTCACAATTGTAGTTGATGAAACAAATAACACAACCACTGTCAGCGGTATGAAAGACTCGATGAACATCATCCAGTCAATCACTGCAGAGACTCAGATCACAATCAACAATTCAAATGTTCCTGTGCAGGATGTAGCTGAAGTGGAAACACCTGACGGACCATTTGCAGGCGGACTGGGTACAGAAGCTTTCCCTTACATCATCAAGAGTGAAGAGGATTTCATGGAGATTGCCTCATATGATGCTGCAATGCTCAATGGGGACTACATTTTCTTCGATGTTGTGAATGATCTCGATTTCTCCGGCATGGACGATATCGGGCTGAAACGATTCCGCGGCGAGCTCGATTTCAATGGCAATGAGCTTCGCGGCGTATCCTCTGACCAGCTTCAGTCAGGGCTTTACACGCTCATTGATGACATCATCGAAGGAAAAATCGCAAA
>CASDZV010000058.1 GCA_949285905.1 uncultured Spirochaetales bacterium
AAAAATCCTCTTTTGCACCGTGGATATGAAATCTTGAACAAAAAAGCCAAAAACAGGTACATTGAGAGCACCTAAATAAACGTGGATGGAAGGGCCATTAGGTGATGTGGTAGTCCCGGCCCTGAAATCCGCCTTTATGAGGACTACCACAATGCCAAATCGCAACTATGAGTCCAGGAAGGCTACTCCCTGGACAAACGAAGAGAACGCAAGCGGTCTTGAGAGATTCATAGACCGGTGCAACCGGGCCAACTACGAGAGGAGACACCCCGCAGTGAAGGGGTCTGATGAGATTGCCTTCCTCAATTCCCGCACGCCTGTCAAATGCCCGCACTGCGGCAGTGATGGGTTTGTCAGGCGCGGTCTGACCGGAACCGGCTTGCAAAGATACATGTGCAAGGAATGCGATAAGACCTTTACGGCCATCACTGGAACCATCTTCGATCAGAGGAAGATTCCGATGACAGAGTGGATAGATTTCCTACTCTCCATCATGGGCTATGGCAGTTTTCACCTCACGTCCAGAAATAACAAGAATTCAGCTACAACCACGAAATACTGGCTTGAAAAGGTGTTTTTGCTTCTGAGGCACAGGCAGGAAGGCATCGTGCTTAAAGGTAGGGTCTATCTGGATGAGACATACATGCCAGTGAAAGGAAGTGATGCTAGAAGGCTGCCTGACGGCTCTTTTCCGAGAGGGCTTTCCCGGAACAAGATCTGCATCACGGTCGCCTGTGACGGAAACAATGTCGTCTGTATGGCAGAGGGTTTGGGAAAGCCATCCAGGAAAAGGACGTTGGAAGCAATGACCAGGCACATTGAACCCGGATCCGTATTGGTTCATGACGGCGATAACTCCCACAACGCGCTCGTCGAAGCCCTTGCGCTGGAGAACGAAGTCTATACAACGGCACAGACAAAGGGTTTGAAAGATAAAGACAATCCCTTGCAGCCTGTGAATAGACAGCATGCCCTGCTGAAGCGGTTTCTCAGAACTCATTCTGGCTTCAGCAGGGATGAAATTCAGGACTATTTGAACTTGTACAGCTTCATCTCCTCAGAACCAATGGATAGATTTGAAAAGATCAAGATTCTGCTGGAATTGGCACTAAGCGAACCAATTTTACTGCGTTTTAGGGCTTTATATGGCAAATAAAACGCTTTTTCGCTGTTTTTCATATCCACGGTGCAAAAAAGGATTTTATCAGAAAAAAAGCGAGAAGACTCCATCCTCTGCAGGGTGGAGATGAATCGCTATGGATGTATTCCCATGTGGGAGGCTTCTATGAGACAATGAATCATGACAGTAGAAGCCCGTACGCTGAAGAACGAAGCAATCAAGAATGCAGGGAAGACAACCAGAGCACGTCATTCCCTGATGCGGCCTATTGTCATTGAGCTTAAGCTCGATCTGAAGTGCCTTAATAAGGAAGAAAGGCATGCTCTCGAAATGTATTTCGTCGAGGGGAAGTGGCTGAAGAATTATCTTCTCGCCCTCCCAAGCGAGGAGTTCAAGTCATTCGATACACGTACCCGTGATATCTATTCCCTAGACAGGGATAAGAACAAGGTGCCGAGGCACCTCGAGATGCCGGCAAAGCTTATCCAGTCCGTATACCAGCAGATAAAGCATGATATGAAATCGCTTGCTACCAAGCGGAAGAAGACAGGAAAGAAGAACGGGAAGCTGAAGTTCATATCAGACTATACAACGTTCGACCTCAATCAGTACAATAACACGCATTGGATATGCTACGGGCCTGATGGGGATAAGAACGGGAAATACAAGAACACTATCCATATTGCAGGTATCAAGCGCCCTACCCGTACATTCGGGATGGAACAGATTCCTGCAAGTGCCGAGCCTGCCAATGCAAAGCTAATCAGGAAGCCATCCGGCATCTATGTCCATCTGACATGTTATCTTCCCGCCGCAAGTTCAGTAGCAGTTGAAGCTGAAAAGGATGAAGTGGATAGGCTTCTCGAGGCTATCGGTACGGATCTGGGCATCAAGACAACAATAACGGCTTCCGATGGAAGGAAGTATGACATATCAATCCGAGAAACGGAGCGCTTGAAGGGGCTTCAGAGAAAGCTTGCCCGTCAGATAAAAGGCTCCAAGGGCTGGTATGCCACACGGGAACTCATCCGGAGGGAGTACGAGAAAATCACGAATCGCAGGAAGGACAAGGCGAACAAGGTGTTCCATGATATTGCCGAAGGCCAGGATGTGCTCGTCATCCAGGATGATAATATCCAGGGATGGCATAAGGGCCTTTTTGGCAAGCAGGTGCAGAACTCATGCCTAGGAACGCTTAAATCGAAATTCAAGGCGGATCCGAGGACAGTCGTGATAAGCAGATGGTTCCCATCTACGGCTGTTTGTCCGATATGTGGGCATAAGCATGACGGCATGACGCTTGGAGTCGAGGAATTCGTCTGTCCGGTCTGTGGATACACAGAAGAACGCGATACGAAAGGCGCAATAACAACGCTCCTTGCTGGAGAGATTGAGTATTCCAGCACGCATACGGAACGCATGCGTACTCCGGTGGAGCTGACGTCAGACTTTCAGCGCTTCTATGAGGCCTGGAAGCAGTTGGCGCTGAAACCGGAAGCCCCATCTTCTTCTGGCATAATTAGCCAGTAAGATGTGGTAGTTCACTTCGGCAAAAGATACATCAGATGGATTCTCAAGCTGCGCTGGAGAGACAAGGAAGTACTTTTCATATACCATCTGCCCTTCCTCATTGATGAAAAGATAATCATCCTCTGATGTGTCAATGGCCATCGAAAGAGTCGACGAGAGCTCCTGTTCCACAATCCTGAACTCTCCATCAGTAACACCAATGTCACTACCAGAGAAACTCAACGTGTCCTCAGCAATAAGTAAAAAATCACCGCTGGAGCAAACCAGCGGCAAACCTCCTTGTTCCCATTTAAATCATGAGAGCCGTCCAGGAATTTGCTGGGTCTCTCAAATTCCCTTCACTGCATGCATTGTCGCACGTAATTGAGGAGAAATCAAATGAAAATCTGTATGTCAAAAGAATATTTTTACAAAAACTTAACACTTTTCTCCATCTTAACTGATCAAAGACAGCAAAATATACCGATCAGACAGGCAGAAGCAGATCATCTTCACGTATCAATCCTTTCTTCCTCATCGGAATAGCAATAAGGACAGTCAGAATAGCCGGTAATATGAAATGGACAATCAGAATAGCCGGAAGACTGCTTATGCCCATGACGGCAACTGCATTGAACTGCCCCACCAGACCACTTGTACCCATTCCGGCTCCAGCTGCATTGTTTGCCATTTTGAATATACATGTTGATACCGGTCCGGTAATGGCTGATGCAAGTGTGGGAGGTATCCAGATTTTCCAGTTCTTCCATATATTCGGTATCTGCAGCATAGATGTGCCCAGACCCTGGCTTATAAGACCACCAAACCCGTTTTCCCGATAGCTCATGACAGCGAAACCAATCATCTGTGCACAGCATCCTGCACAGGCTGCTCCTGCCGCTAGACCCGAAAGACCAAGAGAAATGCAGATTGCCGCAGAGCTGATAGGAAGCGTCAGTACCATACCGACAACAACAGATACAAGAATCCCCATCGGCAGCGGATAGAGCGTTGTGAGATGATTGATGAATGCACCGAGTGCGTTCATTAAAGCAGATACAGCAGGAGATACCAGCAGACCGACAATACCACCTGCAAGAATCGTAACAAACGGGACAACGATTATATCAGCCTTTGTCTTCCCTGTGACTGCTTTACCTGCAAGGGCAGCTGCAAGAGCGGCTATGCAAGCACCAAGCGGTTCTCCGCTTGCTATACTGATAACGCCTTCTGCTGCGGTTATTGCACCTCCCCCGATTGTTCCTGCTGTGGCAGATGCAAAAAGTGCCAGCCCTCTTACGCCAATGGAGCTTGCGACTCCTATACCGATTGCAGGGCATGTGAGACACTGAGCAATCTGCCCGAATGATGAAAGCCAGTCCAGCCCGGTATATGTACCGATCTGCTTGATGATAAGACCAATGATCAGAGAAGCAAAAAGTCCCTGCGCCATACCATTCAGTATGGATACAACATAATCCCCGATGCGTTTTTTATCCATCTCCGGCATTATTCCACTCCAAAATACAATGTCTGATTATTTCTGGATAGCAGGACGACGCGATACTGTATCAGCAGAGCGAAGGCTTCCAACTGGCTGGATTATCATAAAAAAGCAGTAAAAGGTCAACGTTCAGGGCATCAGATTATCACAAGGAAATCTGTCTTCTCTGGAACCTTGATTACCTCTGCTTTCTCGAAGCGCTCAATAAGGAGGTCCTGTACATCCTGGCTATAACGCTCAAGGACTTTCGCCTTTCTGTAAACACCATAGCCTCCTGTTCCTGTGGCCCTGTAACTATTGAGCACAATCGTTAGCTTATAATCAGGGTCAGCCAGAAGATCCACAGAACCGAGCATCAGGCGCACAACGCGCTTTCCGAGAGGTTTCCTGATATCAAAAGAATATGAGATACCACGGAAGAAATCATAGTTGTAATGTTCTTCTTTCGGGATGATGAATCTGTCACTGATCCTCACCTTCCCCTCTTCGATATCAAAATAGCTGGCAGCACGCTCTGCAGCCTCCCGGAGCATTTCCCCTGTTATCTCAAGTTTCAGCAGCGTATTGGCAAATGGATAAGAAGCAAGGAGAGAACCAAGAGTGACAACAGGACCAAGTGAAACAGGATCATTGAAAAGCGAAAGCGCAGAGACATCTGCTCCTGAGAATTCCAGTTGCACATCGTTGAAGAAATCTGCAAGAGAGGAACCATGTACAGCACTTGCAAGCTTCGATTCATCGAGAAGTCTTCCATCAATATTGCCAATTGGCAAGGAAAGCGATGAAAGGACTGCCTTCTCTGTATTATCCGGCATTGTCTGGAATTCCTTTTTCAAAGGACCTGAAGCATCTGCATTGATTATCTCCGCATCGATTATGCCGTCCCAGGAGAATGCAAGGTGAGCGCAATGCATTGCTTTCGACCCCGTCTGCAGCACAAGCGTACGACCGATATACTTCGGCTCAATAAGAGCATGCTGATGCGCTGTAAGGAGGACATCAAAACCGAGATCAACAAGCTCTGAGCCTCTGTTTTCCCTGACAGTCCCCTCTTCTTCACCAAATCCGCCATGATAGATGCAGACTGTGAAATCAGGGTTTGTCTTAAGGCCTTCTTCCAACGCCATTCTTGCCGCCGCTACACAATCTGTGACTTTCAACCCCTCAAGATGCTCTTTGCTCTCCCAGATATTCACATAGTCAGTGACAATGCCTACAAAGAGCAGTTTCATACCATCATCACATCTTTTAAGGACATAAGGTCTGAGCCCCAGCTCACCACGCTCATCGACAATGTTGGCAGCTATCTTATCTGCATTCAGCTCTGAGAGAAAATCCCGGAGTGTATCATAACCGAAATTGAAATCATGATTACCAGGCACATATATGGAAAGACCGGCCCTGTTGAATGCCTCTGCCGCTGTGAATGGCCTGAGAGTGTTCTTCATCTCGTACCGTACCAGAGGAGAGCCCTGGAGAACATCGCCGCCATCGGCGATGACAGCACCATCGCGAAAGCACGAAGACAGGGCCATATAACCCATATTCTTCTTGCCGGAGGAAATGTAATCCGTCGGATAAACATAAGAGTGCGTATCACTGGTAAAATACAAATCGGCCATTTTATCCTCTCATCAGAGCGTTGCGGAGTTTTGATGAGCACCACTCCACAATAAGAACGAGGATGACAAGTCCGAGAAGAATGGCACCGACATCGTTCCAGCGGTATGAATTCATCGCGAAAATCAGAGGTGCGCCAATTCCGCCTGCTCCGACAATTCCAAGGACAGTTGCATCCCTGAGATTCATGTCAAAACGGTAAATCAGCGTCGATGTAAACGATGGCATCAGCTGAGGGATGATACCATATCGCATCTTGTCAAATGTTGTACACCCCGCAGCAGACAGCGACTCCAGAATCCCCCTGTCCAGATCCTCTATCGTCTCGATGAACATCTTCGAGAGCATGCCGATTGAGCATACAGACATTGTAAGAAGACCAGCAAAAGCACCTGGGCCTGTAACCATGATGAACATCAGACCATAGACAAATGACGGAATCGTCCTGATAGCCATGACAAGAACACGGAAAACAACAGCAACCGGTTTTGGGACAATGTTCCCAGCTCCCAGAAATGCCATCGGTATCGATATGACAGCGCCTACAAGCGTGCCGAGAAATGCGATGCACATCGTTTCCAGAAGAAGATATGGCACCCCATTTTTCTGCAGCGTGAAAAGAATATCTGTAGTTGGATGGAGAATGCCGAGAATAATGCCCTTTGCTACGGAAAGGCCGGAACCTCCTGTGGAATTAGACTCAAGCGCGCTACCTGACCAGGCAATAAGAGAGACTGTGACAAGTGCAACAATGAGAGTAGCAATCCAGCGCTTCGGCTCTTTTGACAGCGTTTCCGCAGGTGTCAGTTTATATTCCATCACATCCCCCTTACGTCAGCTTGCTTCTGAGCCACGAACTCAGAGACTCAAGGATAACGACAGCTATGAAAAGTGCGATGAGTATCATTCCCACTCTTGGATACTCCCTCCATCCGATCTTCTCATTGAGAATCAGGCCAAGTCCTCCCGCTCCGACATAACCGAGAATGGAGGCATAGCGGACATTGCCTTCGAAACAGAAAAGTACTGTGGAAAGAAAAGATGGCAGAACCTGTGGCCAGACTGCATAGCGTATTGATGATAGTCTTCCCATACCCAGTGCTTCCAAAGCTTCATGCGACCCCATATCCACAGTCTCAATCTGCTCATAGAGAATCTTGCCGCAGTATGCAAATGTGAATACTGCAATCGCGACCGTTCCTGCCAGAGTGCCAAGACCGAAAACATATGTCGCTATCAGTGCAACAACGAGCGTCGGCAGTGTTCTGACAACAGAGAAGAAGAACTTGAAGAAAAGCGTCACGGCCCTGTTCTTCAGGAGATTCTCACTGGAAAGAACTGCAAATGGGATGCAGAGGACAGCCCCGATAACAGATCCGAGCAGGCTCATCTTGATTGTATCCCAGAGCGGTGTCCAGACCTGTGCCATATAAGCAGTATCTGGAGGAAACATATCACCGAGCATGACAAAGAAATAGCTCAGACGGCCGAAAAGCGTTGAGATACTGAATCCTGTAATCTCGCCCGATACAACAGTGGCAATGACAAGAAGAGCAAGAACAAGAGGAAGGCGGGAACGACGTTCACTCACAACCTTGCCATTTGAAAGAGTGTATGAACGTGGCGGGAATATACGGTCATAAATGGATGTATCAGACTGTTTCATAGTTCTCATCTCCGTAAATCGAAGCGAGCACAGATTTATCTACTTTCTCAGCAGGTCCATCAAAGACAATCTCTCCTGCCCGTACGCCAATTACCCTGTCACAATACTCAAGTGCCAGTTCGACATGGTGAATATTGATAATGACAGTTATTCCCATGTTCTTGTTGATATTCCTGAAGTCATCCATTACAACCTTTGCTGTCACCGGATCAAGAGCGGCAACAGGCTCATCTGCAAGGATAATCGATGGGTTCTGAGCCAGTGTTCTGGCAAGCGCCACTCTCTGCTGCTGTCCACCAGAAAGCTGGTCGACCCGCGTATACGCTTTTTCCAGGATACCGACTTTATCAAGAGCTTCCAGAGCTGCTAGCTTTGCACTCTTCGGGAATATTCCAAGGACACGTCTCCAGAGAGGCAGGTCGGGTACAAAAGCTGTAAGCACATTGCGGATAACACTCGTTCTGGTAACCAGATTGAATGACTGGAAAATCATGCCGATGCCACGTCTGAGCTTCCTGAGATCTTTACCAGAAAGTGTCATCACGTCTGTATTATTCACTGTCAGGGTACCTGTCGATATCGGGTGCATCCTGTTGATTGCCCTGATAAGTGTGGATTTTCCAGCACCGGAAAGCCCTATTACAGCAACAAACTCCCCGTCTGCAATGGAGAGATTCACATCCTTCAGTCCGACTGTTCCGTTCGGATATACCTTCGTTACATCTTTGAAAACTATCATCTTAACTCACTTAAAAGAGATGGGTCTCCCCCTCTCCCTGATACGTCATACACCGGAATTCTTCATGATTTCCTGAGCAACTCTCTCATTGTCATAATCCGAGGATGTCGCAGGAAGGTATCCAGTATGGCTGTAAATTGCGATAACGCTCTTTCCTTCTTCTGTCTTGTTGAGGTTCATGAATGCTGTCTGAAGAGCCTCAACAAACTCCGGAGTGATTGTCTTGCTTGTCTTTGAGACACAGACTGTATCATTGTAGATCATCGGTGTGACTCCAACGAGATCTGTCTCTTTCCAGATATCTGCAGTGCGTCCGAATGTAGTTGTCCAGTCCTCTTCGTAATCTCTTCTTGCATCTGCGAATGTGCAGAGGACGTCAACCTGTCCAGAAGCAAGGCGGGCAAATGCTGATGGATAGGAATCAACCTGAACCGTGTGCTGAAGATCTCCGATTGTCTTTCCATCGTAGTTGTTCATCAGCCAGATTGTCGGGTAGACATACCCTGCAGAACTTGTAGAGCTCATCACAGCCCAGTTTGCAGAATTGAGGTCATCCCATGTAAGCGCTTCTCCTGCATTTACCTTAGCGGTAAGCTCCTGTCCCTTCGCTGAAGGACCTGCGATGATGAGGGCGCGGTATCCGACTGCCTGATCCTGGCTTGCTGTGATAGGCTCGTTATTATTCCAGTCTCTTGGGTCATCGCTGTCTACTGAAAGACCATCGCGTGTTGCTGTGAGAATCACATCACAGCCATCCTCGTAGAGAATGTATGTATTAGCAGGCATTCCTACTGCGATATCAGCAGTTCCAGCAGAAAGTGCGATACCTACAGCCTCGTAGTTTGTGCCTACGGAGATGTTCACATTCTCAACATCATAGCCAAGAGCGGCAAGTTCAGATGTCAGGAGGTTCTTCAGTGGCTCAGTGACCATGATGATCTCACTTGGCTCACGAGAAGGAACATACATGATGTTCAGATCTTTAATCACAGTGTTCCCTGACTCGGAAGTGGCAGCTTCACTACCACCCTGTGCAAACAGGCTGAGCGACATAAGCGCTACAGCAAAGACCAATAAAGCCTTTTTCATTTCATACTCCTTGCTTCTTCGAAGCTGTATTTTCCAAAAGACGGGCAGGACAGGAAACACTCAGCCCCTGCTCCCTCTCGCCTTTTGCTTTTCTCGCAATCATGCTTAGTGCTGTCTGCCAGACATCCTTTGAGAAGATTCTCAGCTCCACGCCGCGATCGAGATGAACAGGAAAGAAGTTGTTATAGACAACAGTCTCCGCATTGCTCTTTCTCTCTCGGAGAGCGAGGAATACGCCTTGGGCAGTATCAGGATCGGAAATGAAAATACCATCTGGCAGATTCGGGATAGACATCGTCATCTCATATCCCGAAGAGGCATCCATCTTCCCAAGTCGGAACCACTCCTCCTGAAAAAGACCCTTCTCCTCCAGGAGTTTTCTGAATTCAGCAGATCTTCGTGTTCCGATCACATTCCGCGAACGCTCGAAGATCCCCCCGATATAACCTATGCGGTCTATGCCGGACGCAAGGAAATAATCCAGAACCTGTCTCTCGCTATCCGGATAGTCAATCATGATGGAATCATAGGAATAATCTGAACCGAGATTATTAATCAGCAGGAGGTTTGCCGTTATGTTCTGGAAATAGGAGATTTCCTCTTCAGAGAACTCTCCCAGCGCAATGATTCCATCGGTTTTCTCCGGTTGTGACAGCGTCAGCTCAATGCCTTCCATCCTCGCCATTGGCTTCAGCGCCTCAAGAAGTTTTTCCTCAAAACCAGGTTTATCGATGGGGGAAAGAACAAGCATGACACCCAGGAGAGCATTCTTTCTCTGACGTGGTGTTTTGTATCCCAGCCTTGCAGCTTCTGCTTCAACAGCGCTCCGGACTGTATCGGAGACGGAGAGCGTCGGGTCCTCGTTAAGAACCCTCGATACCGTTGCAGCACTTACTCCGCAGCTTATTGCGATATCCTTTATCCCTGCCATTATGCCTCCATTCGTATTTAAGGCATAAAGTATTGATACTGTCAAATGATTTAGTAAAATTCAGTAAATTATTAACAATGCGTTAACGTATTTTTCACCCTTCTGTTTCAAATGCCCCTGTTTGGATTATCATCGGACTATGGAAGCCTTCACAATTGAACACGCTGATGTAAGGAGAGATGGAAAGTACATTCTTTCCGATGTCTCCATAAAAGCAGATATCGGTGAACGCCTGGCAATAATAGGGCCAAACGGCGCCGGAAAGTCCACACTTGTAGATGTCATTGATAGACGGATATACCCTCTTGCCACGGATCATTACCGCTCTTCGCTCTTCGGGGAGGAACGATGGATAGTCTCAGAACTGAGAATGAAAATCGGTCATGTCTCTCCAGGGCAGGATGAATTCTTCCGTACGACATATACCGCGCGTGAAATCGTCGCATCCGGCCTTCACGCATCACTTGGCTTCGACTTTCATCATCAGATTGCTCCTGAAGACTGGGAAAGAGCTGATGAGGAACTGGAAAAAGTATCAATGCTCGAAAAGAAAGACAGGACGATGAACACGCTATCGACCGGAGAGATGCGACGTGTGCTTCTGGCAAGAGCCGCGATAACACGTCCATCGATGCTGCTGCTGGATGAAGCTACGGCGGGCCTCGACTTCCCTTCCCGCGCAGATCTCAGGAATACAATCCAGAACTATGCAACGGAAAACCGGACGATTGTAATGGTGACACATGAGCTTTCAGAGATTATCCCGGCAATTGACAGAATCATACTGATGAAGGATGGTAAAATCGTAGCAGAAGGCACGAAAAAAGAAATGCTCAGGGACGAGGTGCTCTCAGAACTCTATTCAAGACATGTCTACGTCGCTGAGGCAGATGGCATTTACACCGCATTCTGTTAGGAGGAACGATGTACGGAGTAGCAATCATAGGAACAGGTTCTATCGGTAAAACACATGTAAAGGCATTTATCAATGACAGCCGTGCGGAAATCAGGGCTCTCTGCAGCAGAACAACGGCGAAATGCCATGAGATAATCAAAGAGATGCTTCCAGAAAGAAAGAGTGAGATTACAGTCACTGACGACTGGCATGCTCTTCTGGACAGGAAAGACATCGACATCGTATCAATTGCTCTGCCTCCCCAGATGCACAAGGATGTGACAATCGCATTCCTGCAGCACGGCAAACATGTGCTGCTTGAAAAACCGATGGCCCTTTCCCTTGCAGAGGAAGATGAGATGATGAAAGCGGAGAAGGAAAGCGGCAAAAAACTCGGCATCATCTTCCAGAACAGATATTACACGGCAATACAGAGAGCAAAGAAAATGCTTGAAGATGGATATTTCGGCAGCATTCTCTCAGTGGATGTGACATCACACTGGTTCAGGGGCAGCAACTACCACAACCTCTACTGGAGAGGAACATGGGGAAGCGAAGGAGGAGGAACTTTGACAAGCCAGGGTGTGCATCAGGTCGATATGCTTCTCTGGTTCATGAAAGGTCTGCCATCTTCCATCACTGCTATTATGGACAACAGGAAACACACAAACAGCGAAGCAGAGGATGAAGGCATGGCAATTATGCGCTTCCCTGATAAAGCCATTGCATCATTTTCCGTCTCTCTTTCAGACATGGATGAGGCCCAGGGCTTCCGCTTTCAGTGTGAAAAGGCCGCATTCACGATTCCAGAATGGTCCCTCAGCGTCAAAAAACCTCAGCCAAACGGTTATCCTGAGGTAGATAAAGAGGAAGAAGAAAGACTCATGAATGTCTTCTGCAGCATACCTGCGCTCACAAAGGAAGGCCATGATGCAGCGGTTTCATACTTCATAGACGCTGTGGAAAACAACACGAAGCCCGATGCCTCATCAGAAGATGGGAGAAATGCTACAGCATTCATTGACGCGTTCTATCTGTCTGCCGCAACGGAGCAGACTGTCAGCCTGCCATTGACAGAAAAGGCCCCTGTCTACACTACAGAAGGACTTGTTTCCGCGATGCCTAAATTCTTCCGCAAGACTATCAGCACGGAAAGCCAGAGCGGAACAATGACGCTGGGAAGTGCGTCAAAATGATGAAATTTTGTCCGGAAACTCCTCTTTCTCGGATATACTCTCATTAAGGAGGAGTTATGCGGGCAAATATTATTATCCATTCCATTTCCGGCAATCTCTATCTGATTGCCTCGTCCTTTGCAGAAGCTCTGAAGGAAAGAGGTATCGATGCACGTATTTATGGTGTATCGGATCCGGATCTGCACCTTGCAGCAAATGAGAAAAGAGAAGCTATTGAATATTATGAGGAGATAACAGCGCTTCCGGAAGCAACTGCAGAGAAACTGCAGTCTGCGGATATAATCATTCTGGGGACTCCATCCCGTTTCGGAATGCCGACTGCCGAGATGAAGGCTTTTCTCGATTCAACATGGCCTCTTTATACCAGGCAAGTCCTCAAAGGTCGTAAATTCTACGCCTTTGCTTCCACCACTGTCGGTGAGGAGGATGGGCTGAGGGCTGTCTCCGGACTCTACAGATGGGCAGAGATGATGCAGCTCTCCGCTGTTCCTTACGAACCATATGTGCATCTCGAGAACGAGATGATGCCTCAACGTCCTTCAGATATGATTGATTCTGTCGCTTCCAGACTTTCCGAGATGGTCGTGCTTCCAGACTTAGGACTTTGACAGCTTGCTGAAATAATAGGCAAGATAGCGTTCAAGGCGGTGGAAGATGTCTTTTCCTTTTTCCTTCCCCGCCTTACGCACAGCCTCAGCTGCGCTGATACTCCCATCCTGCCTCTTGTACTCATCCCAGCGCCTGACCAGCCACATATACATATCCCCTTCAGTCTGCCCGGGAAAAGCCGCAAGAAGGTGCTCTGCCCGGATTTCCCTGACTATCGGAGTATAGACATTATCATACCAGCTTCTGGCTGCTTCCTCGAAAGAAAGCTCATGGTCTACATTCTGATTGATATAATATTTATGTACCAGGATATGATTCACCATCTCCGGATAAGAACCCGGAGTCGTGAATACTATATCCCCCATCGGCAGATAGGAGGGCTTGTACTGTGCTATGAACATATTCCTCTCATAGTCAACAACTTTATCCTTCAGCTCCTTCATCGTCATGCCGGGATGGATAGGAATCTCTGTATCAAGCTCTACAACTTCTGCATCGATGTATTCAACGCCCTGTGCTTTTGCAACAGATACTCTATGATTTCCATCGCGGACGAAGTAGTAACCACCAAGGCTGTAGACAGATATCGGAGGAAGAATCACATCATTGAGAACTGCCGTATCGATACTGCACCAACGTGTTTTCAGCTGCTCACGCTTAGGGAAAAACGCAGATGAGAAATCATGGTACCGTCCTTCACTTCCAATGATTTTATTCACTGGTATGGTTCTCATCCCGAGATATGTCTCAGATTTTGGCTTTATAATCGAAGTGACCTCATACAATGACATCAGATTATTGTTCTTCCATGTCAGAGCTGAAAGGAGCCCCTGAAATTTAGCTTTGCGTTTAGCTCTGGAGAAATCTTCAAACGCAGTAGATTCAATCGCCATAGCTCTTCCCTAATGCCTCATCCTCGAGGATGTAGTTCTTGTAGATATTAATGACTTTCGTGTCACAATACTCGGAAACTCTCGGTGCATTCATATCATCAAGATGCACATGCCCATGCAGAAGATAACGTGGCTTGAAACGCTCCATGAACGACAGAAAACACTCAAATCCCTTATGGCAGAGATCCTCTCCGTCTCCCATTCCCCTCGGGGGTGCATGCGTGATGAGGATATCGAGAGCCCTGCCATAACGCTTTTTGTTATACAGAAGCCGCGGTGTGAGCTTGTTTATACGCCACTGCATCTGCTTCTCTGTATATTGGCTGTCTCCATAGTTATAGAGCATGGATCCTCCCAGCCCCATGATAATAAGATCATGCTGGTTATCGCGGACACATTTTCCATCAACAAAGCAGCCACCGAAAGAAGGGAGAGTATGGTCATCGAAACCAACCAGCTTCTCCCTCATGGCTTCCTGGGATGTACCACCTTTCATCATCCGGCCAAACTCTTCAAGATTATGGTTGCCATAAACATACCATACATCCTTTCTGAGCATTGTCTGGATGTAATCGTAATACCTTAAGGGAAGATCCCCAGCAGAGATGACGAAGTCGACATCCCTGTAAAGATCAGGGGCAACTGTCGAATAAATCAGAGTGTCTGTCGTATCCGAGATGCAGAGAATCTTCATACACAGATATTATTATGAAGCGCCGGATTTTTGTTAAGCCCCTGAATCAGAGCTTATTTTCCGGCCAGGATGCGACAACCCCTCTCACAAGCGCAGAGAATGTCTTCTTTACTCTCTCTCCTGTCTCAAGAACCTCCTCATGGTTCAGAGGCTGATCAAGAATGCCGGCAGCCATGTTTGTCAGACAGCTGATGCCCATCGTCTTCATTCTCATGTGCGATGCAGCTATTGCTTCAGGGACTGTAGACATACCGACAGCATCAGCGCCTGCTATGCGTGCGAACCTGACCTCTGCCGCTGTCTCAAAGGAAGGCCCTGTAAAGAGCATATAGACTCCCTTCCTCACAGATATAGACAACTCCCCTGCTGCTTTCTCAGCAATGGCTACAAGCTCTTTGTCATAAACCTGTGTCATATCAAAGAAGCGCTCTCCCAGATCATCAGGATTTCTTCCTCTAAGCGGATTATCAGCAATAAGCTTTATGTGGTCTGTAATAAGCATCAGATCTCCAGGCTTCCATGCTGTATTGACACAGCCTGCCGCATTTGTGAGAAGCAGCGCATTGATACCAAGCATCTTCATTGTGCGGATAGGATATACAACCTCTTCCATCGAATAGCCTTCATAGTAGTGGAAACGTCCCTGCATGCAGAGTACTGTCTTTCCTTCAAGGCCTCCGATTACAAGCCGTCCCTTGTGCCCAGGAACAGTGGATACCGGGAAATGAGGAATATCATGATAGTCTATGATGACTGCATCCTCAATTGCGTCTGCCATATCCCCCAGCCCTGAACCAAGTATGATTCCAATCTGAGGCTTTCTGCCTTCTAGTCTTGATTCTATATATGCTTTCGACTGGGAAAGCTTTTCCATGAGTTCCATACGTCCTCCTTAGAATGGCTCTCCAGAAGCAAGAGGAGCAGCACTCTTCCTGCTGGAGAAAATCAGAGCAATCAATGTAGCTACATAAGGGAACATGCCAAGGTATCCTGTCGGAATACTCTGGAAGACAGGGAAGACCTTGCCCATGTTTGCAATCGTCATACAAATGCCGAAGAAGAATGTGGATCCGAGGATTCCAAGCGGCTTCCACTGCCCGAAAATAAGCGCAGCAATCGCAAGGAACCCGAGACCGTTGATACCGCTTCCAGCATTGTATTCACCTGCGTATGTGACGAGAATACATGCGCCTCCAAGACCGGAGAGGAATCCGGAGAGAAGGACACCGATGTATCTCATCTTGTGTACATTCACACCAGCAGAGGCAACAGCGGACGGATGCTCTCCACATGCTCTGAGCCGCAACCCGAACGATGTCTTGTACAGAAGGAACCATGACAGGCCCCAGAGCGCAATGCAGATCCAGCTCGTCCAGTACGTGCTTGAGAAGAACAGCGGTCCGATTACAGGAATCTCCGAAAGAACAGGAATACTTCTGCGGACAACTGCTCTGACAATTGTGATGTTTCCACTGCCTGTGATTGTCTGTGCAAGGAAAAGCGAGACTGCCGTTGAAAGCATATTGATTGCTGTTCCTGATATAACCTGATTCGCTTTGAGATTAATAGCAGCGAAGGCATGAAGCACGGAAAGCAGTGTTGAAGCCGCCATAGCGACAAGAATACCGATGACAATTGCAAGTGTGAAACTGAAGCCAGGTATGCTCTGCAGCTTCACTATCGTGGCAGCAGCAGAGAAGACACCGAAGAGCATCAGGCCTTCTATGCAGAGGTTGGTAACACCGGAGCGCTCGGAATAAAGACCGCCGAGTGCGCCCATCAATATAGGCATCGTGTATGCAATTGCTGATGGTATAATACTTGTAATCACACTCCAGAATTCCATTACCTTCCCTCCTTATCAGTTTTCATGAGCTTTTTCCCTTCTTTCGCGTATGTGCGGAACTGCTCTTTTGACATCTGGGTCACTGGTGTCTTGTCACCATGCTCTGCTGCCGCACGCAATACCGCTTCTTCCTTTGAAGCGAAGTCTTTGTGGAATATGCGGTTCCAGAAGGAAGCAAGTATGACATTCGTTGCCGTAAAATAGATAATTGTTGCAATAATCGTATCTGCTATTTCCGTAGGGATACCAGTTGCTGCAAGAGAACCTCTTCCCATCTTGAGGATGCCGAAGAAGATTGCGGAGAAAAAGATTCCTACAGGAGAGCAGTTGCCAAGAAGCGCGACTGCAATACCATCAAAACCCTCATTCGGCATCTTGCCCATTTCCATGATGTTTGAATATCCGCAGTAATATGTCAGTCCTCCGAGACTTGCCAGTGCTCCTGCGATAGCCATTGAGATCATTATAGAGCGATTGACTTTTATACCGGCATACTCTGCGCAGAACTTGTTTGCACCGACAGCTTTCAGATTGAAGCCGAGTGTTGTTTTCTGGAGGATGAACCAGACAGCAATACACATGATAATCGCAAGGAAGAATCCATAATTCAGCGTTGAGAATGATGTCAGATTTGTCAGCCAGTCCGCGCGTAGCGTATGAACAGTCTCAATTGGTTTTGATTTCACAGAAATTGTCGGGTCGATGATGAAGCGCGGGATGAAATCATAAACTATCCAGTAAGCAATCCAGTTGAGCATGATTGTGGAAACAACCTCATGCACATTGAACTTGGCTTTCAGCAGTCCTGAAAGAAAACCCCAGAAAGCACCTGTTAGCATCGCAGATAAAACAATAACAGGAATATAAATGATACGGGGCATTGACATCGGCAGATAATACGCGAGGATCGAACCTGTGATACCTCCGACAAGCATCTGTCCGGATGCGCCGATATTGAACAGACCTGTCTTGAAAGCGAATGCAACGGAGAGCCCTATCAGGATAAGCTGTGTGGACATGCCAAGCGTATTGCCAATACGACGCGTATTCGACAGCGCTCCAAAAAGAATGCGCTCAAATCCGGAAAAAGGATTTTTTCCGATGCAGAGGATGAAAACACACCCCGCTACAATCCCCAGGAATACAGCTGAGAGCGAGACAAGGAGAGGAGATGCTTTCCTTGCCTCCAGGGGCTTATTTATACTTTTTCTCATCGTCCCTCCTTCTTGATACCGGCCATCATCAGCCCGACATCATGCTCATCTGCAGAAGCTGTATCGACGATATCTATCAGTTTACCACTTGAGATAACAGCAATGCGGTCGGAAAGATTGAAAATCTCATCAAGTTCAAATGAGACAAGGAGAATGGCCTTACCCCTGTCGCGTTCTGCAACAAGCTGCTTATGGATATACTCTATCGCTCCGACATCGAGACCGCGTGTTGGCTGTACTGCAATGAGAAGATCAGGATCGGAAGTGATTTCCCGTCCGATAATCGCTTTCTGCTGGTTCCCACCAGACAACTTGCCGGCAAGAGAATCAACACCTTCTCCAGAACGCACATCAAATCTGCTGACAATCTCTTCGGAATAGCTGCGGATTTCAGAATCATCAAGAATAGCATGATTTGAGAATGGCTTTTTAGTGAACTTCTTGATTACCATATTCGCACTGAGCGGCAGAGAGAGAATCAGGCCTCGCTTCTGCCTGTCCTCGGGAATATGTCCAAGTCCCATGTCATTGCGCTGGGCAATTGAAAGCGTCGTGATATCGCGTCCATTGAAACGTATTGTCCCTGACTCTGCTTTTCTGAGTCCTGTAATCGCCTCGACAAGCTCTGTCTGCCCATTTCCATCAACACCGGCAAGTCCGACAATCTCACCACTGTGGACAGTGAGGGAGAAATCATTGACTCCAAGGACCTTCTTGCTGTTCATCACAGAAAGATGCTCAACTTCGAGAATCGGTTTGCCTGGTTTTGATGGTGCCTTCTCGACTTTGAAAGAAACAGGGCGACCTACCATTGCTGAAGCCATATCCTCAACACTGGCTCTATTCACATCAACCACATCGATAAGGCGGCCGCGACGGATTATCGTACAGCGGTCCGCAACTGCTTTGATCTCCTCGAGCTTATGAGTGATGAGGATAATCGATTTACCCTCTGCTGCAAGATTCTTCATGATCTGCATAAGCTCATCAATCTCCTGCGGCGTCAGAACCGCAGTCGGCTCATCAAAGATAAGGATATCCGCATCACGGTAGAGCATCTTGAGAATCTCTACCCTCTGCTGCATCCCGACCGTGATGTCCTCAATAACCATATCAGGCTCGATTGAAAGCCCATATCGCTCTGAGATGTCTTTTATTTTCCTGGAGGCTTTCCTGATGTCATACACAAAGCCTCCTTCTTTTCCCATTATGATATTCTCGGCAACTGTGAAATTATGCACGAGCTGGAAGTGCTGATGGACCATTCCGATACCAAGATCAAAAGCGTCGTTGGGGCTTTTGATGCTCACTTCCTTTCCTCTTACCTTTATAACACCTTTATCGGCATGATAAAGGCCGAAGAGAATACTCATAAGCGTGGATTTACCAGCTCCGTTCTCTCCTAAAATCGCGTGAATCTCACCTTCCTTTACCTGCAAGGTGATGCCGCCGTTAGCAATGATGCCTGGAAATTCCTTCCAGATATCGAGCATTTCAATAACGTAATTCAATGGCGTCTCCCATCAAGAGGGCACAAAGTGCATTTATCAACAAAGGCCGCCAGAAACAAGGCGGCCTCAATAATCATGTTAACAGTTATGGAATAAGGCCATCAGCTGTATCCTGAACAACGATGGCACCATCTTTGATCAGCTGAGCAACTGCTGCAACCTCTTCTTCAATCTCTGGTGTGAGATTCGGGTTTGTAGCAGGAATACCGGCTCTATCCTCTGCAACACCGAGAATAAGATGCCTTCCACCCTCGAATGTTCCGTTTGCAGCAGCCATCGCCTGATCATATGCAACGCCTGTCACATCCTTCATTGCAGAAGTGAGGATGCAGGATTCGCCGTTACCCATGTCACCGACAGAATACTGGTCAACATCAACACCTACTGCCCAGACATCCTCGCCTGCGAGACGGCGGTTCTTTGCTTCGTTGATAACACCAACACCTGTACCACCAGCTGCTGCGAAGATTGCATCTACGCCCTTGTCAAACATTGCAACTGCAAGCTGCTGACCACCAGCAAGATCGGCAAACGATCCCTGATAAACGAAGTTGGATGGATCCATATTCACAGATGTTCCGAAGTTCTCATTGGCATATGTGACTCCCTGCTGGAATCCCCAGTTGAACTTCTGCACAGACGGAATCTCAAGACCGCCTACAAAACCAACATCACCGCTCTGGAGCTTAAGTGCTGTTGCAAGACCAGCCATGAAGCCTGACTCCTGCTCCTTGAATGTGATTGCAACTGTATTGGGTCCAATACCTGCCGCGAGTGCATCATCGATGATGATGAGCATCAGGTCAGGATACATCTCCTGGGCCTGTGCCACAGCTTCTGCGAAGAGATATCCCGGGCATGCAATGAATCTGTATCCATTGTCATAGAGATCCGAGATAGCTGTGAGGTAATCTGTAGTGGTTGTTCCAGATGGCCTGAGATATGTGCACTGCAGTCCCAGTTCTTCAGCTGCCTGAGCAACACCTTCATAGGTTCCCTGATTGAATGAACGGTCATCGATAGTACCAGAGTCTGTGACCATACCAAGCATTATGGAACCACTATCTGCACTCTCTGCAGAACCAGAGGCGAAAACGGAGAGAGAAAGAACTGCCATAAGCAGAACAGCAAGGATTTTCTTCATTGATATCTCCTTTAGTTATTATGCTGTCATTCTATCTGCACTCACAGATGCTGTCAAACAAAGTTTGCATCGGAGCAATTGCTGTTCAAATATAGCAACTTATTGTTATACAACAATATATAAACATAATATTAAACATTTCCACCAAACAAAAAACAACGACATGCAACAAAGCTGCCGTTTTGCGCTCTGCCTATGAAGATTCTGGATACCAGAAAGCATAATAAAAGCGGGCCTCAGCCCGCTGAGCCTTCCGGCTCCGAAGTAGACATACACTGAGAATCACTTATTCAGAAGTTCTTCCTCAGCACAAGCCAGAATGAATGGGCCAACCCCTTTGAAATCATCGACGCGGATCTTTTCAGAGATATAATATCTGAATGATCCATCGCGATAAGGATTGCCACCAAGTCCTGCCACAGAGCAAATACCTCCAAGATGAAGCTCTCCTTCCTCGTCCTTCCTGAGATATTTCTCTTTTATGCCTGCTAAAGCTTTCTCTGCAGGTGCAATGTATGAAGAATCGAGATAACCGAGACGTACACCTTTGAAGAAGGAATATGCAAACATCGAAGATCCCGATGTCTCGAGATAATTGCCGCTCCTTGCTCCTGCGTCTGTTACCTGCCACCACATGCCGCTGTCATCCTGAACACGGAGAACCGACTGTGACAGTTCCTTCAGAATTCCCACAAGCTCTGGATATCTCTTGTTATCCTCTGGAAGGAAATCAAGGACATCGAGAAGAGCCATCATATACCATCCGATGGATCTGGACCAGAAATGGGGAGAACATCCTGTCTTCTCATCAGACCATCTCATGCCACGGGATTCGTCATATGCATGATACGGAAGACCAGTCACAGGATCCCTGAGAAGACTATAGGTAGTCATCAGCTGCTGTGAGACATCTTCAACTGCACCAAGATCATCGTGGCGCTTTCCATACTCAGCTGTGAATGGACCTTCCATATACAGGCCATCAAGCCAGATCTGCCATGGATAAATTTCCTTATGCCAGAAAACACCGCACTTGCACCTTGGCTGATGAAGAATCTGCTGATGAAGCCTGTCCGCTGCCAGCGAGAACCGTGCCTCTCCACTTCTGTCAGCAAGCGCAAAGAGAGTCTTGCCTGCGTTAATCTGATCGAGGTTATACTCGCCTTCCCTGTATGTCTCGATACTGCCGTCCTCTTTCACGAGGCGGTCATACATAGAATAAACCCAGGGATAGATAGAATCATCACCATGAATATCCGCAGCCCGCAAAGAGGCATAGAGCACTAAACCATGCTCATAGTGCCATGCCATCATGCCGGGCCTGTAACGTTTCTCAACACTCTTTGCCATTTCCAGCGATAGAGGTGTATCCATCTGATCTTACTCCTTTATGAAAACGGCCACCTTTGAGGCGGCCGCTTATCTTTTATTCGCGCACGAGGCCGCTGGCTTCCATAGCCGCTACACCCTCAGCATTCCAGGCTTCTCCTCCGATCTTGTTGAACTGATCGATGAATGCTGCCCAGTTCTCCGGGGTAAGAGCCTTCGCGCCAGAAAGGAACTCTGCAAGACTCTGATCATAGAATCTCTGCACATCCGCACTTGGTGTCGGAAGTGTGCTGGATCCAACTGCGTTAGTCCACTTCATTCCCTGCATCTCGCGCAGTGCCTTAAGTGCAGACATCTCCTTGCCGGAAACTGCACAAGTATAGGTCGGATAGCGTGAAGTAAGCTCGACATCGCTGTTGTAGAAGACCATGTTTCTCAGCTGTGTCACAACCTGACCATCGGAACCTGTGAATGCACTGTCCCCGAGATCTCCTGCTACAGGTACGCCATTCTCATCAAATACGTAATTAATACCTTCCTGTCCCCATCCAAGGAGATAGTAGCCTTCATCTGTGCTCATCCATTCAAGAAGCTCGCAGATCTTGTCAAGCTTGCCAGCATCTGCAGCCTTCTGTGATACAGCATAGATTCTGTAGTTCATATCGAATGCGCCGATAGAAGCCTTGCCTTCCGGTCCTGTGATGGCATCGATGATTATCCATTCGCCATCTGGGAAGTTGGAATCAAATGGTGCATAGTTTGCTTCTGCTGCATAAGCTGCATTCTGCTCATACATGACACCGAACTTGCCCTGCTTCCAAGCTGCGCGGAAATCATCCTTCTTATATGACAGCCAGTTAGGATCGATGACGCCTTCATCACACATTCCCTTGAGGAATACCATGAAATCATAGAATTCAGGCTTGTAGATGCTCAGACCCTGATTCGGGGCATCGAAGCACCAGAGACCCTCAACTCCGAAAGCACCCATGATCGGCCAGAGTCTTGATCCCGGGTATCCCTTGAGGTTCGCATCTGTTTCGACGAATGCACCATATCCATATGTGTCGTTGACACCATTTCCATCTGGATCATCGAAAGTGAATGCACGAAGCACTTCCATGAGCTCGTCAGTTGTTGTCGGGACAGAGAGACCAAGGTTGTCCAGCCAGTCCTTTCTGACAAGAAGTCCTTCATTCTTTGCGATAGCTCCTGGCGATGCGAAACCATATACATGCCCATCGATTGTGGCATTGTTGATAGCATCTGCATCATAAATGAGAGCTGTACGGTTAGGCATCTTCTCGAAGCAGTCATCAACCTGTGCGATCAGTCCCTGTCTGACGAGGTTGACAAGAACAGGGCGGCGGACCATGAGAATATCAGGAAGCGCATTTCCTGCACCTGCTGCCTGAATCTTCATATCCTGGTCGCTCTCGCTTGATGGAAGCATCGTGAGCTTAAGATTAATGCCAAGCTCATTGCGGATAATATCATATCCTACCCAGTCATCTGGAATCATTCCAGCTTCAGTAATAGCTGCGCCAAACCAGAGTTCGATTGTAACAGGATCATCTGGTGTCCCAGTTGCCTGTGCCACTGACTCCTTGCTACCACCAGCAAATACAGGGGCTAACATAAGAGCCGCGAGAAGAATAGCGATAAAGCGCTTTGATCTCATATTTCCTCCTTTTTCTTCCTGCATCAGCCCTTAACTGAGCCAAGAAGAGTGCCTTTTGTAAAATATTTCTGAATGAACGGATATGCTATGACCATAGGAATAGCACTCATGAATACCGAAGCCGCCTTGATGGCATTAATAGGTGCATTGGCAAATGCCGTGACTTCGAGATTCTCATTCATTCCAGATCCGATGAGAATATTCCTGAGGAGAATCGGAAGCGGGTTGAGATAGCTGTCGTTGAGGTAAAGCATTGCGTTGAAGAAGTCATTCCAGAATGCAACACCATAGTAAAGACCGATAGTCATTACAATAGCCTTCGAAAGTGGCAGCACGATTCTGAAGAGGACCTGCATCTCAGAGCATCCATCAATTCGTGCAGATTCCTTGAGTTCGCCCGGTATTCCGACAAAGAACTGTCTCATGATGATACAGTTATATGTGGAAATAGCGCCTGGAAGGAATACAGCGGGAAGATGATTGATCAGTCCGATATCCCTGACGAGGAGGTATGCAGGAATCATACCTACATTGAATACATAGGGGATGATGACAATAAGATTGATGATTTTCTTTCCAGGCAGAGACTGCACTGAAAGAACATATGCCATCGGAATTGTCAGGACAAGAGCACAGAACACACCGCCGATGAGAATCTTGAAACTGTTCATGAACGCCATCAGGAAGCCATCGTTTCCAAGCAGCGATTCATAAGCAGCCGTTGACCAATCCCATGGTGCCAGGAACATGCCATCGAGATTCGACCCGAGGAAATCCACAGGACGGAAAGACAGCGTGATTGTCGACCAGATAGGGAGAATGATGGCAATCAGTATGAAGACCATGAAGATATTCACGACAATATTGAATGTGTGATCTGCAGCTGTAAGCTTCACTTTCTTGTTCTGAAGCTGCGGTTTAAGATGTTTGTTTCCTTTATTCATACTCTCCCTCCTCAGAACAGTGAGCTGTCCGTGACTTTCTTTGAGATCCAGTTGGCAAAGAGGACAAGAATCATACCGAAAACTCCCTTAAAGAGACCTACGGCAGTTGCAAGCCCGAACTTGAACTCAAGAAGACCCTGACGATAAACCCAGGTATCGATGATATCGCCGACTGAATAGACCTGAGGCGAATAGAGCATGAATATCTGATTGAAACCAGCATCCAGAATTGTTCCCAGTTTGAGAATGAGTACTGTGACGATGACTGGAAGAATCGATGGAAGCGTAATATACCTGACTCTCTGCCAGCTGCTTGCACCCTCAACCATTGCAGCCTCGAAAAGCGAGACATCAATGCCCATGAGCGCCGCAATGAATATAATGGCCGACCAGCCCATCTCTTTCCAGGCATCTGAAATGAGGACGACCCACGGGAATGCTTTTGTATTTGAAAGGAAATCTATCGGAGTGCCGCCGAAAGCCTTCACAATATCATTGAAAACACCATCACCGGGCGCAAGAAGTGTAAGCAGGATACCGTACATGATAACCCAGGAAAGGAAGTGTGGAAGATAAGCAAGGGTCTGTACAACCTTCCTGAGGACGGGTCTTGTGCACTCATAGATAGCAATAGCAAGGATGATGGAAAGCGGCAGCGAGATAAGTAGCTTACCCACTGAGTACATGACTGTATTCCTGATAAGCGACCAGAAATAGAATGAGTGGAAGAATTCTGAGAAGTTCTCCAGCCCGATCCAAGGAGATCCTACAACACCCTGGACAGCCCTGAAGTCCTTAAACGCAATCTGGGAATTCCAGATTGGCACATACTTGAAAATGATGTAATAAATGAGCGGGACCAAAGCAAGAAGATAAACAGCGCGGTGTCTCACGACCTCGCGGTAGAGTTTGCTTTTCTGCTTGGAATTACCGGCAGCTACTGCTGTCGTCTGACCTTTTTTCATAATGCCTACCTCGTATTTTCAGTCTAAGAGTGGGGAAAAGGAAAATCCAAACCAGTCATTGTACAATTCCGACCTCAGATATATCAGTCAGGATGTGAAAATCAAGTGAAAATGAGAAAAGAAACAGGTACTATCAACAAAGGAGGCAAAAAATGATAAAGAACTGTCTCATAATCTCTCTGGCTGTCATCCTCCTCGCGCTCTCCTGCTCGCCTGAGCCCGGAAAAGCAGAAGAGAGGAGCACTGTCGCGGTTGTCAGAAAAATCCAAGTGGAAAGCGGCGGAGACCAAATTCTCATTGACAATCTCAGAAGCGGAAGAATGTACACCATTTATACAAATCCTTCCACGCTCTCAAGCCTGGCAGAAAGCAAAAATACCACAACGGAGCTCAAACAGGGCACGTACATCATGAAAGTCCGGGACGGAGAGAGCTCACTCACTATCAATCCGGAAGATATAGGGCTTGAATACGGAGGTAGTCTTCTTATCGGGGAAATTGATGCAGCAGGGACTGTTTTCCAGGATGCGGAAGATGGAATGAGAGCAGGAGCCGGAATCACGGGAATAGTGTACACAAATGATTCAGGACTCGATGTCTATGAGGAATTCTTCCTTCTCGACACATCTACAATTCCATCGCCAGAGAATGTTGCGTTCATTCTCACAGTCTCAGGAGGAGGAAGCGGAACGATAATAAACCACCGGTTCGGTTTTCTCGATGAGGATGGAAACAGAATCTCAGACAGCACAGTTGAGTCCGTCATTGATCTAAGCGGATACGACAGCGTATACATATACCTGCATCTTGAAGCAAGCCCTGGAAGGAATGTATCAATAGCGCTCTATCCTGTCATTCCGGAGACGATTGATGAAGAAACAGTGATTTCCGGCCCATCTATCTACATGCTTGAACCAGAAAGCAGAGATACATACCTGATACTCAGCAAGACAGAGGATATCGAGCTGGGGCACACAGATTTTGTCAACGATGCAGGAGGACGCTACGCAGCTGACGGAAAGAGATTCCCTCAGTTTTTCCCAATAGCAGATACAGAGGATGCAATCATAATGAACGTCAATGCTCACGACGAAGCTGTCCTCTTTGACTATGAGAAGAATCTTCCGTTCACTGCTTCCCTTGTCCCTGCTGATGGTTTTGTAGATATCAAAGAGATGGGCACCGGTACACAGACATTCACAGTAGAAGAAGGGAGGAGACTGCTTCCTGTGAAGTTCTCCCCTCTTACTGATGTCCGTATCACATTCTCCTCTGCTGATGGAAGCGGATCTTTCAGAGTCGGCGCAGGACACACAGACGGACATGGTTTCGCAACCAGCAGCGCCAGAGAGGGAGAGACTGTCACCATTGAAGAGAACCAGATACTTGAATACGGCTATTTCTTCAGAGGTGGAAAAAATCTCCCTGAGACAGAATTCACGATTACTGTTCAGTGATTCCCCTGCCGTATCTGCCCAGGAGGGAATCCCTTTATCTTGCGGAAGACACGCGAAAAGTAAGCCTGATCCTGGAAACCTGACGCGACAGCGATCTCCGAAAGAGGCGCGCCTGTCCTGTGAAGCAGATCCTCAGCAACACCAACGCGGCAACGATTGAGATAATCCCAGGGAGAGACACCCATCTCCCTGCGGAAAATGCGCGTGAGATAATCTTCACTTATATTCACGCTCTCTGCCAGCTGCCAGCGCGATATCTGCTTCGAAAGGCGTCTGTTAAGATATGCAATTGCCCGTTTGACGAGCGCGCCTGTAAGAGGAGGAAGAAGTTCTCCTCCTGTCATGACAGACACGAGTCTTTCTATAAAAGCAGGAGCCTCAAGCACAGGAGTATTCACGATCATCACTCCCGGGATGTCATCAATATCCGCAACCTCAGCTTCTGTGAATATATCTTTGACAATGAGCACGGGGACTGCGGAAAAACGCTTGGAACGGCGCAGAGAGGCTATTGCCACAGAATCTGCAGACGTAAGCACGACAAGACGGGGCTTTCCCGTATCACGCATGAGGATCTCTTCTGCAGCCAGATCCTCCTCAATCCTTCCGAAATCAGAGAGAACCCTGTCAAGAATCGGAATATGATGACTCATATAGATGACAGCATCCTCACAATCCCTGTCGCACTCGAGCGCAACAGTAAGTGAAACAGCTTTTTCTCCGGCACCGAATACCATAAACGGCAAAGAGCGGGTAAGACGATGGCTTCTTAGAAGCCGGAGAAGAGCAGCTCCTGAATGGGTATCGCTGTTTTTCCGCCATGCAATGGCTGCAGGTGGCGGATCCATACGATACAGAAGCTGGGCCTCCTCTTCCCGTAACACTAATGGATCGAGATGCCTGACAGATTCCGGAACATCTGCACCTGAAAGCCATACAACAGGGCCCGTCCCCTTCCCCGCAGCAGGATGCCCTGAAAGAGCAGGATAAGGCAGGAAAAGAAGCGCTTTATCACCATCTGACGAAATCGAGCCTGAATGCAGGACAGCAATACGCTCTGCAAACTGCCATGCCAGTCCGGAGTGATACTTTGTCCTGATAGCTATTGCTACTCCAGAAGGACGGAGAGAAATTGACACTGCGGGATTTTCAGGCGCAAGCATGCCTACAAGTTCTTCTATCCTGTCTTCATCAATCTCCACAGAAGGCATATCAGAAGGAATATCAACAATGGCTCCAAGCTTCTCCGACAAACGTGAAGCAAGAACAGAAAGGGGCACTAATGATTTCTCCATATCCAGCTCCCCGAATTCAGCAAGGGAAAGAGAAAGCATCTGCTCTGCTCTTCTTACTTCATCTTCCAGATTCTTCCTTGGGATAGCGCCATCAGCTGCCAGTAGCGCATGAATCGCTGTAAGAGGTCCCCTGAGGGCTTCGGAAACACTTGCATAGAACTCTCCTGCCTTCCGCTCACCCATCTCTGCAGATTCTGCCGCTTTCTGTGCCACTTCAGTAAGACTTATTCCCCTTATAGCTGAAGAAAGGGAGGATCTTATATCTTCAAGAACATGGCCTTCACACCCCTGAACAGCAAGAAGGATATAACCCAGCTCCTGGTTTTCGTAATAAAGTGGTTCCACAACGAATGTGCCTTTATCAAGAAAGAGGGAAAGCGTTTCAGGAACAATGCGTCCACGAGGAAAACGGATGCTTTCTGTGAAAATCTTCTCTTCGGAAAAACCACCAAGCATCTCAGTGTAATGAAAATCCTCATACATCATCAGAAGAGCACCCTTGATTCCAAGAGAGGGGAAAACGGCTTGCATGATGAGAGGTAGCGCTGAATATGACCTGGCAGCAAGAAGCCTGGTCTTGAATGCATCAAGTATATGGGAAATCTCTCCAAGCTGCTGCTGTACTTTTGCATACTGCCTGCGGCTTTCATGCGCAATCCGGGAGAAAAGATAATCCCGTCTTCCTGATGACTTCTCAGTCTTTCCAAGAATATCCTCGCTCCAGTGGATTGCTTCAAGAATCATGCTGGATTCTGCCCCGTTGTCAAAATAGGCTGCGACAGCCTGTGAGACTGCTCTTTCATCTTCTCCCGCTTCCTCAAAAAGATAGCTGAGCATTTCAGTAATGGCATTATAAGCTGCCTCTTCCCCGATGTACTGCCTGAGCCATTTTCTGAAGTCATTCTCTCCCTTGATGACCTCGCGGGCTTTATCAACGCCGCCAAGCCCATCATGGCATCCGCATGAACGCCGTATGATAAAATCAGAAGGAAGGACAACGGAAGGGACTGTCGAATTCTTATCTTCTTCAAGCTCTCCGACCATTGAATACGCCGTTGAGAGTATACGACGTATTGGCATGCGGACCGTTGTGAGCTCTACGTCAAGAAGCTGGTTCTCCTCATTGTCATTAAATCCCGTTATTCCAACATCCTCAGGAATGGAAATGCCGTTCTTCCTGAAAACCGGTTCAGCACCGAGAACAAGAAGATCAGACGCTGCGACAACAGCATCAAAATCTTTGCCGGGCACAAGCTTCCTTTCCAGAATAAGTTCTGTCGCCGCTGCCGCCCCTTCGCTCCATGGCCGAGGGGAAGTAACTATCCTCTCATCAAAATCTATGCCCGCATCTGATATCGCATCACGATATGCCTTATAGCGCTCCTCTGCGCTTTTATGATTCTCAGGCCCTCTGATAAAAGCGACATGGCGTGCATCATGTTCCCTTACGAAGTGCATTACCGCCTGATAAGTCCCTGTATATGCATCGAAATCAACTGATGGGATGGATGGAACAGACATGCACATGGAAACGACTGGCAGATGCTCCGCTATTCCTTTTACAAAAGATACTATGCTCTCCGTTCCTTCTGCCCCTGTCAGCGATGAAGACCATATCATGGCACCATCAAATGATAATCCGCTGACAAGTTCATAGACTGTATTTCTGAGATACTCGCTTGCTCCCAAGAACCCCAGCCTTCCACCAGGAATGATAATCAAGGCATCATCTGGATGTTCATTGGAAAGATCTACAGCGTATCTCCACATCGCCCTGCTTGCCCCCTGATAGATATTAGCAAGCAGCAGTCCTGTCCTTTTTCCCATAAAATAATGATAACACAAGTGCGGGAAGTAATGCATTCTTCCGTTTGACATATCCTTTGCGACAATGTCTGGACAGAGGGAGTATAAGATGCAACAAGTGGCAAAGAACTAATTTCGACACCGTTGACAACCAGTCGTTGCAATATTCTAAAATGGGCAGAAGAGGATAAAACAAACATGTCTTGTCCATTGGGGAGGAAATATGTTCATTGCAAATGATTATACAAAGACACCGAAAAAGAGAAGCTGGCCGCTGTATCTGATTCTTGGTTTTGCTTATCTCTTTGGCGGAGTGTTCATGCTTATCAAGCTTAGCACCGACGGAAGTTCTATATATGGATATATTTTCTTCTTTTACATTCTATCCATACCTGTGTTGCTGATTCGCCTCATTTACCTATATTTTAAAAACGAAGTTGCTATTTTCTCCTCAAAGTTTGATATTTTCATATTTCCAATCGTACTTATCCTGTGCATCCTATCGCCCTTCCTCGGAGGATTGGCAGACGGACTAACCAATCCGGATGGAAATGAAACAGGAACATTTGCATCCATCGTAATCGCGACACCTCTCATCATTGCAGCTCTACTGTTGCTGTACAGCTTCATGACGACAATCATTACAAATAAACGGCACCCATTTTTTGGAGTTCTTAATGGGACCGTCAAGTTGCTCGTCTCATTGCTTGCAATCTTGTGGGTTCTGAGCAGAAAATGGTTTGACAAATAACAGTAACATTGATGCAACAACCATATTCCAGAAATTTCCCTGATTACCAGCATAATAAAGGGCTTGCATATATTATGTACATCTGTCTCTTTGTTGCATTCTTCCGTTTGACATATCTCACAGCACGTGTAAACTGAAACTATGTTCCGTTTTAATAGCACAAAGGGGCAAACCCGCCATTACAGCTGTACACCGGCAGCAATCGCACACAACAACTGCCTCAGCGCCTCGGCAAGGGAAAACGGAATATTTCAGCATCCTGCTGTGGCGTTTCATCGTATTTCCTCTTCGGAAGAACACCGAAGAATGGTATAAATAGTAAAACAGAAAGGAGAACAGCGATATGAAGAATGTCAGTGAGACTGTCAAGAAAACTGAGCGTCCTGTAAAGATACTTCAGTTCGGTGAAGGTAATTTCCTTCGTGCATTTGTTGACTGGATTGTCGATCTTCTCAATGAGAAGGGAGATTTCAATGGCGATGTCATGATGGTCCAGCCACTCAAGAATGGCATGGGAGAGATGATCAACGGCCAGAATGGAGTGTACACAACAGTGCTTCGTGGTGTACAGAACGGCAAACCTGTCGAAGAGTTCAGGACAATCACAAGCGTGAAGGGATGTCTCAATCCTTATACTGAATATGATGAATACATGAAGCAGGCGGAGAATCCGGACCTGAGATTCATCATTTCAAACACAACAGAAGCTGGCATCGCATATCATGAGGGAGACAAACTGGATGATAAACCACAGGTCTCATATCCTGGCAAGGTCTGTGCATTCCTCTACCACCGCTACAAAGCATTCAACGGGGCTCAGGACAAGGGCATCATAGCAATCCCCTGCGAATTGATTGACAAGAACGGTGACAACCTCAAGAGAATCGTCAAGCAGTACGCTGAGGAGTGGAAGCTTGAGGAAGGTTTCATCACATGGCTTGATACAGCCTGCGATTTCTGCAACAGCCTTGTTGACAGAATTGTTCCCGGATACCCAAGAGCAGAAGCAGAGGCAATCTGCGAAAAACTTGGCTACCAGGACAATCTTCTCGACAGTGCAGAGATCTTCCTTCTCTGGGTTATCGAATGCCACGGAAAGACACATGAGGATGAATTCCCGACACAGAAGGCTGGCGTGAATGTCATCTGGACCGATGATATGTCCTTCTACCGCACAAGAAAAGTCAGGATTCTCAACGGAACACATACAATGATGGTTCTTGCCGCTTACCAGACAGGTCTTAATACAGTTGAAGAGTGCATCAAGAGTCCTCTTATCTTCCCGATGGCAAAGAAAGGCCTTTTCGAGGAGATCATCCCATCAATGGATGGCGACAGGAAGCAGCTGGAAGAATATGCTGGTGATGTGCTTGAGCGTTTTGCCAATCCCTATATTGTCCATCTTCTTCTCTCAATCTCGCTCAACAGCGTCTCCAAGTTCAAGACACGCGATCTTCCTTCTCTCCTTGGGTATCTCAAGAAAGAAGGAAAGCTTCCTGATGTGCTCACATTCTCTCTTTCCGCACTCATCTCCTTCTATGAAGGCACAGAGTACGAGGGAACAGCACTCAAAGGTTCAAGAAATGGCGAGAAATATCTCATCCAGGACAGCCCTGAAGTGCTTGAGAAATTCCAGAAACTCTACTCAGCTGATTACAGCAGCGTGAACGAGAAAGCTTCTGCTATCGCAAAGAGCGTGCTCAGTGAAAGCGCATGGTGGGGAGAGGATCTTACTGCAGTTCCCGGTCTGGAAGATAAGGTGAAGGGATACCTTGAAACCATCTGGACAGATGGAATGACAAAAGCTATTGAGAAAATCTGAGGAAAAGATGTCTAACAACCTGATCAGAATCAACAGCCGCGACAATGTGGCAGTAGCAATCAAAGCATTGATGAAAGGAGATGTCGTCACCGTGGATGGCGACACCTTCACTGTCTTCTCAGACATTCCCGCAGGCCACAAAGTGGCTCTCTGCGATATCAAGAAGGATGAAAGCGTTATCAAATACGGCTATCCAATCGGCGCAGCGAAAGAAGATATCAAGAAAGGATACCATGTCCATGCTTTCAACATTCACACTCTTCTCAATGAAGATGCTGAGTATCACTATGACAGAGCTGTAGCAGAAGAGGCTATCAGAGAAGCAGAGGAGGACAAACTCCGCTGGGAAGGCCACATTCCTGCTGTCAATGTCTATGTGAGAGAAAATGGAAAGATCGGCATCCGCAACGCGCTCTGGATTATCCCGACTGTAGGATGTGTCAACAGAATCTCAATGCAGCTTGAGAAATGGGGCAACGAGACACTTGGTCTTGAAGACGGCGTACATGCATATACTCACCCGTTCGGATGTTCTCAGCTTGGTGATGACCACGAGAACACAAGAAGGATTCTTGCAGATCTTGTTCACCATCCCAATGCAGGCGGAGTACTCGTCATCGGTCTTGGATGCGAGAACAACACAATGGATTCCTTCAAGGAACTTGTCGGCACTGTAAATCCGGAGAGGGTGAAATTCCTTGTATGCCAGGAGTCTGAGGATGAGGTTGCAGATGGGAAACGCCTGCTTTCAGAGATTGCAGATGCAATGAGAAACGACAAAAGAGAAGCTGTGCCGATGTCACGGCTTGTTGTCGGTTTCAAGTGCGGAGGATCTGACGGGCTTTCCGGCATCACTGCTAACCCTCTTGTAGGCCGCTTCTGCAATGAACTTACAGCAATGGGAGGGACTGGTATACTGACAGAAGTCCCGGAGATGTTCGGTGCTGAGCAGGTACTGATGAACCGCTGTGTGAATGAAAATGTCTACAACGAAACTGTAAAACTCATTCAGGACTTCAAGCACTACTTCACATCTCACGGACAAGTTGTTTACGAGAACCCCTCACCTGGCAATAAAGCTGGTGGAATCTCCACGCTGGAAGACAAGAGCCTAGGATGCGTGCAGAAAGGCGGAAGAGCACCAGTGACTGCTGTTCTCGGCTATGGCGACAGAGTCTCCGAGCAGGGACTTAACCTCCTTTCCGGTCCAGGCAACGACATTGTCTCGACAACTGCACAGAGCGCAGCTGGCGCACATATGATTCTCTTCACGACAGGACGTGGCACCCCTCTGGGAGCACCTGTTCCGACTGTGAAGATCGCGACAAACCACGATCTTGCAGAACACAAGAAGGACTGGATTGATTTCGATGCCTCTGCAATGCTGACAGAGGATCCGAGGGCTGTCACAGAGAAACTGATTCAGCTCATCATTTCCATCGCGAATGGTGAGACTCATACAAAAAACGAGATCAATGGATATACAGAGATCTCAATCTTTAAGGACGGAGTTGTATTATGAACGAATTCATGGGGAAGGATTTTCTGCTTGAAAGCGGAATGGCAAAGACACTTTATCACGAATATGCAGCCGATATGCCGATTTTCGACTATCATTGCCATCTTATCCCTCAGCAGATTGCAGAGGACAAGAGGTTTACGACAATCACAGATGCATGGCTCGGAGGCGACCATTACAAGTGGAGACAGATGAGGACATGTGGCTTCGATGAGAAGCTTGTCACAGGAGACGCGGATCCATATGACAAGTTCCTTGCATGGGCAGAGACAATGGAGAATCTCATTGGCAATCCTCTGTATCACTGGACACATCTAGAGCTTCAGAGATACTTCGGCATCTATGATGTTCTTTGCAGGAAGAATGCAAGGAAGATCTACGACGAGGCTAATGAGCAGTTCAAGTCAAATCCTGAGCTTTCAGTATTCGGTATCATGAAGAAGTTCAAGGTCTACGCTGTCGGCACAACAGATGACCCAGCTGATGATCTGAAATATCACAAGATCATCAGGGATGAAGGGAAATGCCCGGCAAAGGTAATACCATCATACAGACCTGACAAAGCACTCAACATCGAGAAAGCAGACTTCGCAGAATACATTGCTAAGCTTGGTGCTGTAGCAGCTATTGATATCAAGACAGCAGAGGATGTTGTATCAGCTCTCGAGAAGAGACTCCAGTTCTTTGTCGAGATGGGCTGCAGGGCATCTGACCATGCTCTCATGGCATGTCCTCACACATTCTGGGAAACAAGCAAGGTCAATGCTGTATTCCAGAAGAGAATGAATGGAGAAGCTGTGACTGCAGAGGAAGCAGATGCTTACAGGACATTCGTCCTCTCCGCACTTGCCAGAGCATACAAGAAGAACAACGTAGCTATGCAGCTGCATTTTGCCGCCATCAGGGACAACAACGGACAGATGTTCAAGAAACTCGGCCCAGACACAGGCTATGATGCAGTATATGATGGCGAACTCGCTTCAGGCGTAGCAGCATTCTTCTCTGCACTTACAGATACAGATGATGTGCCTAAGACGATTCTCTACTCACTCAACCACAAGGATTACTACTCTCTCGGAACACTCATGGGATGCTATCAGGGTGGTGGCGTGAGAGGCAGAATCCAGCTTGGCTCTGCATGGTGGTTCTGTGATCACAGGGATGGAATGGAAGAGCAGATCAAGACACTTGCGAACCTTGGAGCACTTCCGCTCTTTGTAGGTATGCTCACTGACTCCAGATCCTTCCTCTCCTACCCGCGCCACGAGTATTTCAGAAGAATACTCTGCAACGTAATCGGCGGATGGGCAGATAACGGAGAAGTCCCGGCAGATCCTGAAATGCTTGGTGAGATTGTAAGCAATATCTCATTCAACAACGCTCAGAGATATTTCGAGGGCTGAGAATATGAGAGATGACGAGAAGCAGATGAGCGCAGTCATGCGCACCGTTTCCATTCTGGAAGCGCTTTCTGAAGTTGAGGCAAGCAATCTGGAGAACCTCTCCAGGACAACAGAACTTCCGAAAGCCACGCTTCTCCGATTTCTCTCCACTCTTATCAGCCTCGGATATGTTTATCGCGATGGGGCCGACATGTACCATCTGACACTGAAGATGTTCTCTATCGGCTCCAGATCACTGAAGCACATGGACCTGATTACCACTGCTCAGCCATTTGCAAGAAGACTCTGCCAGAATCTGGGAGAGACTGTGCATATGGGCATACTGGAAGGGAACAGCGCTGTCTATGTGCTGAAGGAAGAATCGAGCTACACGCTCAGAATGTATTCACGAGTCGGGAAAGTCATCCCGCTTTACTGCACAGCTATCGGAAAGATTTTCCTCTCGGAGATGGGAGAAGACGAGCTTGAAGAGTATTTCCGGACAACTCCACTCAAGCCCTATACCCCCAAATCCATAAGAACGCACCATGCACTTGTCGAGGAACTTGAGAGAACCCGCAAGCGGGGCTGGTCAATCGACGATGAGGAGCATGAGGAGAATGTCTTCTGCATCGGAGCACCGGTGCGTGACTGCACTGGTTCTGTGATTGCCGCGATGTCTGTCTCATGGCCAGTCTTCCGTTTCAACAAGGATAGTTTTCAGGAGATAACAGAGAAAATCGCTGAAACTACTGATGAGCTTTCAAAGGTTCTTGGGTATATCAACTGAAGAACTATTTCTAGATTTCATCCCTATCGGAGGGAGAAATTTTCATTTTTGCCTGTGTTTGCAACACAGAGATATTATCATGAAACCATAAAGAATCTCCTTTATCGGCCAAGGCTTATCGATTCTCAGATTTCGGACCGTCTGGCATGGAAGGGTGCAGTATGTGTTGAAGGTCCCAAATGGTCTGGCAAGACATGGTCATGACTAGAACAGGCAAAGAGCATGTTTTCAGTCGGAGATCCTTCCGGCAACTTCCAGAATAGGACAATAGCAAGAGAAAATCCAATGCTGGTACTTGAAGGAGAAACTCCTCATCTTATTGATGAATGGCAGGAAGCTCCCGGTATATGGGATGCCGTAAGGATGGAAACTGACAAACGAGGAGGGTGCGGTCATTTTCTTCTTACAGGATCATCCACACCTGCCACCAAAGGTATCCTCCACAGTGGCACAGGAAGAATCACGAAGCTGAGGATGCGAAGCATGAGTCTTTTCGAATCAGGAGACTCTTCTGGAACAGATTCAATAAAGAGTCTTTTTGATGGAACCTTCTCAGATCATATAACAGGAAATGTCAGCCTCAAGGATATAGCATATCTTTCTATAAGAGGCGGATGGCCAGGCATTATCGGCGGCGAAGAGAAAGCAGCGATTCAGAATGCAAAAGATTACATTACAAGCTTTCTCGAAGATGAACTTCACAGGATTGACGATTTCAGGAAGTTCAGAGATATAAAAAAATGAAAGTCTATCACAATCAGCCGGGAGGACTCCACATTCAAATCGCAGATTAAGGTGGAGATGAATCGGCATCCCATGGTATAATAAATCATGCTCACAGGATACGTTGTCAGGATATACCCGACAGAGGAACAGGAGGGCCTCATAAGGCGCTCCGGCGGTGCATGCCGCTTCCTGTACAACAGAC
>CASDZV010000059.1 GCA_949285905.1 uncultured Spirochaetales bacterium
AAGTGGTACGTAGATCCAAGGGAGTACATGGATACACTTCATGAGGATCTCAAGCTCAGAAAGGCACTTCTTGCTGCTCCTGAAGTCTCAGGCGCAGAGATCAGTGATGTTGAAATCATCCGCAAGCCTGGACGTATCACTCTCGTAGTAGGTACAGCTCGTCCTGGTATCATCATCGGCGCTAAGGGTGCTAATGTTGAGAAGCTTTGCGAGAAGATGCAGAAGCTGACAGAGAAGAAGGTCCAGATCAAGATCAGAGAGATCAAGAAGGCAGAGTGTGATGCTCAGCTTATCGCTCAGAGCATTGCTCGCCAGCTTGAGAACCGCGGTGCATTCCGCCGTGCTCTTAAGAATGCAATTTCCAGAGCAATGAACGGAGGCGTACAGGGTATCAAGATCCAGTGCTCAGGTCGTCTTGGTGGAGCTGAAATGAAGAGAACAGAGTGGATGAAGGAAGGAAGAGTTCCACTTCACACTCTCCGTGCTGATATCGATTATGGTACAGCAACGGCAAATACGACATTTGGCTGCATCGGCGTAAAGGTATGGGTCTTCAATGGTGAGATCTACGACCACAGCAAGGCCGAGGATGACACTGTCGGTACTCTTGTAAAGAAGAAGACAGCTGCAGAAGCTGAGGCAAGGAGCTGATAGTATGCTTAGTCCTAAGAGAATAAAGTTCAGGAAGAAGCAGCGCGGTGAACGCAATGGCGTTGCTCACAGAGGTAATACACTGGCTTTCGGTGAGTACGGACTGATGGCAGAAGAGCCAAGATGGATCACAAACCGCCAGATTGAGGCAGCTCGTGTTGCTATGACACGTCATGTAAAGCGTGGTGGTAAAGTGTGGATCCGTATCTATCCGGATATGCCATATACGAAGAAGCCTGCTGAAACAAGACAGGGTAATGGAAAGGGAAATCCAGAGGGATGGGTCGCAGTCGTAAAGACCGGAGCCATCATGTTCGAGATGGGTGGCGTTGATGAGGCTCTTGCTAGAGAGGCACTTACTCTTGCAGCTTCCAAGCTTCCGATCAAGACAAGGTTCGTCGTCCGCTCGGATATGGAGTGATTTTATGAAGAAGTCTTATAAGAATCTCAGTTACAAGGAGCTTGAAGCAGAGCGCGACAAGCTTAGTAGGGAACTGGTGGATCTCAGGCTGCAGAAGGTCCTTGGGCATCTCGATAACCCAATGCTTCTGAGGACAACCAGAAGGGATATCGCCCGTCTCAATACCCGTATTCATGCTATTGATCTCGGTATTGCGAAAAACGGCGGAGATAAGTAAGAGAGGCACGGAAAATGGAAGCGAACAAGAAGAAAATGACAGGGCTCGTAGTAAGCGATAAGATGGACAAGACCATTGTTGTTGCAATCTCGGGCAGGACTCTTCATCCGATTTACAAGAAGTACGTTGTCTCCACGAAGAAGGTGAAGGCTCACGACGAGAAGAACGAAGCACATGTAGGTGATACAGTTCGTGTTGTCGAGTGCCGCCATCTTTCAAAGGATAAGTGCTGGCGTCTCGAAGAGATTGTCGAGAAGGCACGCTAAAGGAGAACCGTCATGATACAGATGCAGACATATCTTAACGTCGCAGATAACAGTGGTGCAAAGCGTGTGCAGTGCATCAAGGTTCTCGGCGGTAGCCACAGATACGTTGCCGGAGTAGGTGACATCATTGTTGTGGCTGTCAAGGACGCTCTCCCTAATGGAGCTATTAAGAAGGGCGATGTGCTTAAGGCAGTCGTCGTTCGTACAAAGAAGGAATACCGCAGACCTGACGGTACCTATATCAGGTTCGATGACAACGCATGCGTCGTCATTGATGCCAACAATAACCCGCGCGGAAAGCGCATCTTCGGACCAGTTGCGAGAGAACTTCGTGAAAACTATATGAAGATCGTTTCACTTGCGCCGGAAGTGTTGTAGGAGTTCTGTATGAGACTGAAGAAGAATGACACAGTCAAGATTATTGCCGGAAAGGATAAAGGCCGTACCGGCAAGATCGTCAAGATTGACCCAGTAACAGAGAGGGTCATCGTCCAGGGGCTCAACATGGTTTCAAAGACTATGAAGAAGAGGAATCCCCAGGATAAGGGTGGAATCATCGAAGTCGAGGCTCCTATCCACGTATCCAACGTGCAGCTTGTTTCTAAGGACAAGGTGTCCAGAGTTGGTTACAGGGTAGAGAACGGCAAGAAGATCCGCTATGCAAAGAAGACAGGAGAGGTGCTCTGATATGGCAGAAGAGAAATTCGTACCAAATTTCAAGAAAAAGTATACAGAGACAGTTGCACCTCAGCTGATGAAGGACTTCGGTTTTAAGTCGGTTATGCAGATCCCAAGAATCGAGAAGATCACCGTTTCTGTGGGTGTCGGCGAAGCAACGACTAACAAGAAGCTTCTCGATGCAGCCGTTAAGGAGCTTGAGCAGATCACTGGTCAGCATGTCGTGAAGACAAAGGCACGCAAGTCCATCGCAAACTTCAAGGTTCGTGAAGGACAGGAGATTGGTGCAATGGTAACACTCAGAGGAGATAACATGTGGTATTTCTTCGAGCGTCTTGTTTGCATCGCTCTGCCACGTGTTAAGGACTTCAGGGGTGTGAACCCTAATGCGTTCGATGGACATGGAAATTATTCTCTTGGTATTACCGAGCAGATTATTTTCCCTGAGATCGATTATGACAAGATCGAGAGGATCAGCGGCCTCAACGTCGCTATCGTTACGACAGCTCAGAACGATGAGCAGGGCTATGCTCTTCTCAAGGCTCTTGGGATGCCGTTCGCTGCAAAGTAAGGAGCTTATAGATGGCAAAGACGTCACTTATCGTAAAGTCAAAGAAGGAGCCTAAGTTCTCCACACGCCGCTACAACCGCTGCAGAATCTGCGGTCGTCCGCGTGGATATATGCGCCAGTTTGATATGTGCAGGATCTGCTTCAGGAAGCTGGCTAGCGAAGGCCAGATCCCTGGCGTAACGAAGTCGAGCTGGTAGGAGTTTAGTATGGCAGTTAGTGATCCAATTGCAGATATGCTGACTAAGATCAGAAATGCTAGTCAGGCAAAGCATGAGAAAGTGGATGTGACAGCCTCCAATCTTAAGCTTCAGATCATCAAGATTCTTAAGAACGAAGGCTTCATCAAGAATTTCAAGAAGGTCACAAAGGATGATGTGACATACATCCGCATCTTCCTTAAGTATGGTGAGGATCAGTCTCCTGTACTTCATGGCCTCAAGCGTGTTTCCACACCTGGTCGCCGTGTATACTGCGGTTACAAGGATATGCCATCCGTTTATAACGGAATCGGTATTGTGGTTGTCTCTTCTTCTACAGGTGTCATCACCGGCAAGAAGGCCAAGGAGGCCAAGGTCGGCGGTGAGCTTCTCTGCACAATCTGGTAAAGGAGGCTGAAAGTGTCTAGAATCGGTAAGCTTCCGGTACAGATTCCGGAGAAGGTTGAAGTAAAAGTAGATAACGGTCTTGTTACTGTAAAAGGACCAAAGGGCGAGCTTCAGCTTCAGACAAAGCCTGAAGTAACTGTCGCGGTCCAGAACAATGAGGTTCTTGTCACAAGAAAGAATGATGAGAAGCTTTCCAAGAGCTATCATGGTCTGTATCGTCAGCTGATCCAGAACATGATTACAGGTGTCTCTGCAGGCTTCCAGAAGGTTCTTCTTATCAATGGTGTCGGTTATAGGGCAGAGCTTAAGGATAATATCCTCACACTCAACCTTGGTTATTCCATGCCTATCGAGTACATCATTCCTGAGGGAATCTCTATTGCTGCTGACGGGCCTTCAAAGCTCACTATCAGCGGTATCAGCAAGGAGAAGGTAGGCAAGTGTGCTGCTGAAATCCGTTCTCTCAGAGGACCTGAGCCATATAAGGGCAAGGGCATCAAGTACGAAGACGAGACTATCCGCCGCAAGGTTGGTAAGTCCGGTGGCAAGAAATAAGGCGGTTTAGAGTTATGAACAGAATGATCGATAAAAACAGAAGGCACGCTAAGAGAAAGGCTCACATCAGGAAGAGAATCTCTGGCACAGCTTCAAGACCGAGAATGACTGTTTTCAGGAGCAACTACCACATGTATGTCCAGGTCATTGATGACACAGTAGGACACACACTGGTCTCTGCCTCTACCGTTGAAGCCGATCTGAGAAATCTCAAGAATACAACCGCTGATGCTGAGAAGCTCGGTGAGATTGCAGGCAAGAGGCTTCTCGAGAAGAACATCGATTCTGTGGTATTTGACCGCAATGGTTATATCTATCATGGCATCGTTAAGAGCATTGCCGACGGCGCAAGAAAAGCCGGGATCAAGTTCTAGGAGTTCGGTATGGAAAAGGGAAAAGACAGAGAAGTCAAGGACGGATGCATCGAGAAGCTTGTTAAGCTCAACCGTGTCACCAAGGTTGTCAAGGGTGGTAAGAGATTCTCTTTCTCTGCACTCGTTGTCGTCGGATATGGTGATGGCAGAGTAGGTTATGGCTTCGGCAAGGCAAATGATGTTTCCGATGCAATAAGAAAGGCTACAGATAAGGCTAAGGCTCATCTCATTACAGTTCCTCTCAGGGGATCAACAATCCCTCATGACATTGTCGGCAATTACAAGAGTGCTTCTGTACTTTTGAAGCCGGCTGTTCCTGGAACAGGTGTTAAGGCTGGTGGTGCTGTCCGTCTCGTCTGTGATGCGGCAGGAATCAGAGATGTTCTTTCCAAGTCCCTCGGTTCCAGAAATGGAATCAACACTGTTAAGGCAGCATTCGATGCTCTCGAGCATATGTATGATGCAGGACAGGTTGCAAAGGGCAGAGGCAAGACTCTGAAGGAAATGTGGAGTTAATCATGGCAAAGCAGATCAAGATAACACTCGTAAAGGGGCTTGCAGGCACCCTTCCTGTGCAGAGAAGGACTATTAAGGCCCTTGGTCTCGGGAAGATCTCCAGCTCCGTCATTCGCGATGCGAATCCTGTCAATCTTGGCATGGTCCGCACAGTCTCACACCTTGTAAAGGTTGAGGAGGTTCTGTAATGGCACAGATTGTAAAGCCGGCGGGAGCAACAACCCGCAAGACCATCGTAGGCCGCGGAAACGGTTCTGGAATCGGACGCTCATGCGGACGTGGTCATGATGGACAGAATAGCCGTTCAGGTGGTGGTGTTCGCCTTGGATTCGAAGGTGGACAGATGCCACTCTACAGACGTATCGCAAGACGCGGTTTCTCCAATTATCCTTTCAAGGAGGAGAGACAGGCAATTTCACTTGCTACGCTTGATAGAGTCTACTCAGATGGTGAGACAGTCTCTGATGAGACACTTCGCCAGAAGGGACTTATTAAGGGGAAGATGGCAGCAAAGATCCTTGCAGATGGCGAGGTGACAAAGAAGCTTGTCATCGATGGGGTAAAAGTTTCCGGCTCTGCTTCTGAGAAAATCAAGGCAGCTGGTGGCGAGATCAGATAAAAGAGAAGGGTTACAATGGCAAACACTCTGGTAGAAATGTTCAGAATGAAGGATATAAAGAAGAAGATCTTCTTCACTTTCGCCATCCTTGCGGTGACGAGAATTGGAGCGACTCTTCCTATTCCTGGTGTAAACCCTGGAGCTGTCCTCAGCTATTTTGAGGCTAATTCCAACTCTTTCACAGAATACCTGAACTTCTTCTCCGGCGGTGCTTTCGCAAACTTTTCAATTTTCATGCTTGGAGTAATGCCATACATCAGCACGCAGATTATCATGCAGCTGCTGATGTTGGTTATTCCTTCGCTGAAGAAGCTTGCGCAGGATCCGCAGGGGTCAAAGAAAATTCAGCAGTATACACGCTATGCTACCATTGTCGTAGCTGCTATCCAGTCACTTGCAGCATCGATGTATGCCCAGAGCATTCCAGGTGCACTTGCAATCGGACCAGTAGCGTTCACAATCGTATCAATCATCACTGTAACTGCAGGCTCAATGCTTATGGTATGGCTTGGTGAGAAGATTACAGATAAGGGCATTGGCAATGGTATCTCGCTGATGATTTTCGCAGGTATCGTTGCTCGTATCCCATCTGCTTCTTATACGATGGTACGTAGTGTTGCGAGCGGGCTTCTTAACCCACTTTCAATTATTGTTGTTATCGTTATGTTCTTCTTCGTTGTGGCTCTTGTCGTCTACGAAGAGAAAGGACAGAGGAAGATTCCAGTGCAGTATTCACGCCGCGTTGTGGGAAGAAGAATGTATGGATCCCAGGGTTCATTCATTCCATTCAAGGTCAACCCATCAGGCGTTATTCCTGTTATCTTTGCTTCAACGCTGCTTTCCTTCCCGCTTCAGCTTGGGTATAACTCAAACATCGGCTGGCTGAGAGCAGTTGCAGATTTCCTTAATCCGCAGGGTGCACCGTATCTCATTATTTATACGCTTCTGATTATCGCATTTGCGTTCTTCTATACTCAGGTTACGCTGAATCCGATTGAGATGGCTAAGAATATCAGAGATAACGGCGGTTCAATTCCTGGTGTAAGGAATGAGAAGCTTGAAGAATATTTGACAAAGGTGCTGAATCGCATTGTGCTTCCAGGAGCATTATTCCTTGCATTCATCGCATTGATTCCAACACTTATTCAGATGTTCTTCTCATTCCCATCGAATGTTGCTATGCTGTTCGGCGGTACATCACTCATTATTCTTGTCGGTGTTGACCTCGAAACAATGAGGCAACTTGACGGATTGATGAAGATGCATCACCATGACGGCTTCGTGGATGCTAGGAAGCGCAGACTTAAGAAATTCTGATAGGAGTTCTAGAAATGAAAGTCAGAGCAAGTGTAAAACCGATTTGCGACAAGTGCAAAGTAATAAGACGTGCCGGTGTTGTTCGCATTATCTGCGAGAACCCGAAGCACAAGCAGAGACAGAAATAACAGGAGGCCGTGAATGGCGCGTATAGCAGGTGTTGACCTGCCCAATAAGGCAGTTAAGATCGCACTGACATATATCTACGGAATCGGCAGAGTATCTGCAGAGCAGATCTGCCAGAAGACGAATATCGACCCAGATGTCAGGATCAACTCCCTCTCCAATGATGACCTTGCTCTTCTCAGGAAGGTCATTGAGGAGGAGTATAAGATTGAAGGACATCTCCGCACTGAAGTTGCCCTCAACATCAAGAGACTGATGGATATCGGCTGCTACAGAGGGCTCAGGCACAGAAAGGGACTTCCGGTAAGAGGACAGAGGACAAAGACCAATGCCAGAACCAGGAAGGGTAAGAAGAAGACTGTTGCCAACAAGAAGAAGTAAGGGCAGGTGAGAAGAAATGGCTAATGTAAAGAAGACTAAGAAGACCGTTCTCGAAGGTAATGTCTATATTCAGGCAACCTTCAATAACACGATCATCACAGTAACTGATCTTGCCGGAAATGCTGTTTCCTGGGCATCCGCTGGTATGCTCGGATTCCGCGGGGCTAAGAAGTCCACTCCGTATGCTGCACAGACAACATGCGAGACAGCCGCTAAAAAGGCTATGGATTTCGGTCTTAGGGAAGTCAATGTATTCGTGAAGGGACCAGGAGTTGGTCGCGAAAGCGCTATCAGAACACTTGGTGTTCTTGGACTCAAGGTTCGCTCGATCAGAGACGTTACCCCTATTCCACACAATGGATGCAGGCCGCGCAAGACACGCCGTGTCTGATTGATTCCGGCTCTAAGAGCTGCATAATAAGGAGCAATAATGGCTAGAAAAAATCTTCTCAAGGGATTCAAGAGACCTTCGGGAATCATCTCTGATCATACTGTCTCGACAGCTGACTACGGTAAGTTCGTTGCTTATCCTTTCGAGAGAGGCTTTGGAACAACGGTTGGTAATACACTCCGCCGTGTGCTTCTCTCTTCAATTCAGGGCTACGCAGTGACTGCCATCCGCTTTACGACATTCGGCAATAGCGATTCTCGTGAGGCACACATGGTTACATCGGAGTTCGAGCCTCTGAGAGGTGTGAAGGAAGATATCAATGATATCATAGCGGCCATTAAGAAACTGCAGATTTCCATGCCTGATGATTCAGAGGGCACAGTCCTCACCATCCCTTGCAAGGGGCCGGGTGTTATCACTGGTAAGGATTTCGAGCGTGATCAGGTGACTGTAACAAATCCCGATCTCCCGATTTTCACCATGATGGATGATTGCGACCTTGAAATGGAAGTTCAGATTGATCTTGGAAGAGGCTATGTCCCATCCGAGCTCAACGAGAAG
>CASDZV010000060.1 GCA_949285905.1 uncultured Spirochaetales bacterium
CCGTCAGTAGCAGCAACAACGATGATAGCTCCATCCATCTGTGCAGCACCTGTGATCATGTTCTTGATGTAGTCAGCGTGGCCCGGGCAGTCAACGTGTGCATAGTGCCTGTTCTTGGACTGATACTCAACATGTCTTGTGTTGATGGTGATACCACGAGCCTTCTCTTCCGGTGCATTATCAATTGCATCGTAAGCAAGGGCCTTGTCACCGAACAGCTTTGCACAATGCATTGTGATAGCAGCTGTAAGTGTGGTCTTGCCGTGGTCGACGTGACCGATTGTACCTACGTTTACATGTGGCTTCGTTCTTTCGAATTTTTCCTTAGCCATCAGTTCCTCCTTGTGGCCTGTGCCACAAAAAACAAAGATATCTTATAAAGGCCCATGCCTTTATATTCTCAGAGACAGCTGATCGCGTCAGGAATCAAAGGTTTTCCAGAGGTCGGCAGGTACAAGCCCGACGACAATGGTCGTATTTCTAAAAAAGACCGGTTCCGGAACCACCTTATCGCCATCGGCAATCGGTTTGGCTCTTCAGCCTAACTCACCCCAAAGGGGCATGGTCAGACACCTTGTCTAATTTACCTAAACGGAAATCCTTTGTCAACATATTTTCATTTCTTTTCCAGAAAATAAATTAAAGGGATTTTGCCATATACCAGTTTCGAAGCGTGACAGAAAACCTAACGACTCTGTTTTCCCTTATGACATGATATCCCATCCTCTGGAAGAATGGTTTTGCAGTGTCCGATGCATATACAGTCACTTCACCATTGCATTTTTCCTCGAGTGCGAGGAGTATCGTCTTCCCCACTCCTCTCCCCTGATATGAGGGGTGGACATAGAGCCTATCGATGTAGTTCAAGTATGTATTACCGAAACCGAGAACCGCACCATTCTCCTCCGCAAGGAGAGTGTAACTGTCAAGAAGAGGCAAAACCCAGGCAACAGGATCAATATCATCAGGCGCCCATGCGCTCAGCTGGGAAGGCGTGTATTCACCTGCACATGTCTCACGCACAGAGGCATAGAACAAATCAGTGACAGCACGTGCATCTGAAGCTGCGAATCTTCTGAGTCTCACTTGCCCTCCTTCCTGTCTTTCTGTATCTTACTTCGAGGAGAAAGAAATGAGAACAGTTGAATACAAGACAAAAGGAACATGTTCCAGAGCTATAAGATTCAACCTTGACGATGAAGGCAGAATCCACAATCTGGAATTCGACGGAGGCTGCAACGGCAATCTCAAGGGTATTGGAGCGCTCTGCGAGGGAATGAAAGCAGAGGATATAAGAGACAGGGTGAAAGGAACAAGATGCGGGATGAAACCGACATCCTGTCCGGACCAGCTGTCAAAGGCCATAGACGAAGCACTCGCTTCAAACTGACAATCAGGCCTGCCGATTGCAGGCTTTTTCTTTCAGATATTGATTCCCCTCGCTGTGAGGAATGCTACAAAGTCATTGTAGATTGTTATATCTGCGATAATCTCCTCACCATCCATCGCAATCCCCTGACAGGATGTGAGGGCAATGAAATCAGGGACTGTTATCACTTCATCCTGGTCAGCACGCTCAAAGAGATATGGCACGCTCGACTCCCTGAAACTCTCATTGCCATTACGGCGCTCCCAGTCTGTTATCATAGCAATCGTCGAACGCTGGGAAAGCCATCCCTCGATTTCACGGAGAGGTGTCTTTATAAAGCGGCGGGCATATGCCGTGAGTGAATAGTAATCATCGTAATCAGGAATCATGTGGCCTCCTCTTTCATGATAACATAATCTCAACTGTACCAGACAACATCCAGATGATACAATTTCATGAAAAGGAGACTCTCAAATGAGAATTAGAAACACTGCAAAATCTCATCAACGCCATACGGGGGGGGTAAAGTACTTTTAACAGGGATTATCCTTTTCCTCTTTATCTTACCAGCATGTACTCAATACATTGCGGCAGATCTGCCATCTTCTGAAAAGCCAGGCAACAAACCACACGTTCATGATTATGGATCGATACCATCCGGATACAATCTTGAAGGGACTACACTGTACGCAGAATACACATGCGCCTGCGGAGACATGATTCAGAAATCATATTTAAGCAATGTCAAACACATCACAAATGAGGACCAGCTTGCAGAAATTGACAACAATAATGAACACAGTGGCAACAATTCAGTGGTCGCGGCAGGTCCAGATTTTGCGCAGGAAGTCCTCGACAGGGTCGGAGACGACAGTATCGTCATACTTCTGGAAGGCAGCTATGATGAACTTTTCCTGAGAAACTCGAGATGGCAGTCAAAGCTCAAGGTTGCAGGGGACTTTGACGACAAGTATCTGGATGAGAATGGTTTCCTCGACATGGAACTGTATCTTTCCCAGTTCTCGAACTATTATCCGTACTATTATCGCGATATCCATAACATCGAAATCATAGGTACTGACGGAGTTATTCTTGAAGGAGGAATCACTTCAACGACAAATAATGCAGAAAAAGACATCATCGGTGGCCGTGATGGTAATGGGTATTTCTTGTACTATGACATTGATGGCCTTGCTCTGAAGAATCTCATATTCGATGAATCCACACTGTGGTTCGAATACCAGCACTCGAACTCTGCAATAAGGAATGTAAACCTTGAAAACTGCCTCTTCAAAGGCAGCGAAGCAACAAAGACAGCAAATAATCCTGAAGGATACGCTGTCTATATGCATAAGAACCAGACAATATTCACTAACATAAATTTCACAGAATGTTACTTTGACAGATATTTCCAGCCGATAAGACTTGAAACTATCGTCGATGCAGAAATAAGGAACTGTACATTCACAAACACAGGTCATGATGCAATAGAGCTAAGAGGTGAAACTGATGAGAACATCGGAGGAACATATCTGATTGACAGCTGCTACTTCGATGAAATCGGAGGCAAAGCCATAGGAAGGGCCGGATTCCAGAATGCCGAATTCATAATCAGCAACAACGATTTCTCAAGAATTGCAGAAGACGCTGACGAAGGAGGCAAATCAATCGTCGTACAGTTCGGAGACATCGGAACAACAAGCGAAAAACAGGAAAACATAAGCGTCACATTCACTGAAAACTCCTACAACGGCAGGAGGCTGAGCGATGTGAACGAAAGAAACTATTCAGCAGACAGGTTTATCATTCTGGCAGAATGAAACAAGAAAAAGGACCACTCAGGAGCTTGTCCGTCTGTGGTCCTTTTCTCTTTCTGGCTATGTTTACCAGCGGAAGTGGCTGAATGCCTTGTTTGCATCTGCCATTCTGTGAACATCTTCCTTCTTCTTGAAAGCTGCACCAGTGGAGTTATATGCATCCATGAGCTCATCAGCAAGCTTATCACTCATGCTCTTGCCATTTCTGGCACGTGCTGCTGCGATAATCCAGCGCATTGCAAGCGCTTCCCTTCTCTCTTCCCTGATTTCAACAGGAACCTGGTATGTAGCACCACCGACTCTTCTTGACTTGACCTCGACAACAGGCTTTACGTTGTCTACAGCCTTTGTGAAGACATCAAGCGGGTTCTCTCCGCTCTTCTCACCGATTTCCTTCATAGCTGTATAAAGGATACGTGTGGAGATGCTCTTCTTTCCGTCGAGCATCATGCGGCAGATGAACTTCTCTACAACTGTGCTGTGATAAATTGCATCAGGCGTTGCCTTTCTGGCAGGAGCTTTTCTATCTCTTGACATATCTTCCTCCTATCAGGCCTTTGGCTTCTTAGCACCGTACTTAGAGCGGCTGCGCTTGCGATCTGCAACACCAAGAGTATCCTTGGTACCGCGGATGATGTGATACCTTACACCAGGAAGGTCCTTGACTCTTCCGCCTCTGATGAGAACAACAGAGTGCTCCTGGAGGTTGTGGCCAATACCAGGGATGTATGCAGTAACTTCGATTCCATTTGAAAGGCGTACACGAGCAACCTTTCTGAGAGCTGAGTTCGGCTTCTTAGGTGTTACTGTCATAACCCTAGTGCAGACTCCTCTCTTCTGAGGGCATCCCTGCAGAGCCGGAGACTTTGTCTTCGACTTGGAGGTTTCCCTGCCCTTTCTAATAAGCTGATTAATAGTAGGCATCTTACGATACACTCCTTAAATTTGATCCGCTCCTCTCACAGCAGAGGGACCTATGCCGCACAAGCGGCACATCTATTCAGTCGATGGTCAGCATGAGAAACTGTCACGAAGCCCGAAGAGGGCGCCAACAGGCGCCTCACTCCTCAAATGAGCTCTCGTCAATCTCGACAGGTTCTCCCACCGTCTTCATATCACCAAGTTCTTCTGCATCGAAGTCGTCAGCATAGGACTGAGTATCAAGCTTCTGCTCCCTGCGTGCCTTGTCAACTTCTTTCTGCAGCTCAAGCAGCTTCTCATCCTCATCAAGGTGCACAGACCTGTAACGCTTCATACCAGTACCAGCTGGAATGAGGTGTCCGATGATGACGTTCTCCTTGAGACCTCTCAGCTCATCCTTTTTACCCGCAATGGCCGCATTCGTCAATACCCTCGTTGTGGAAAGGAATGACGCAGCGGAGATGAAGGAATCGACAGAGAGTGCAGCTTCAGAAACACCCTGCAGAACAGGACGTGCAATAGCTGGTGTCTTACCCTGCTTCTTCATCTCATCATTGACACGGTCAAAGAGGTTCTTATCGACTCTCTGCATCTTGACGAACTGAGTATCACCGGCTCTGAGTATCTCAACCTTCCTGAGCATCTGGCGGATGATGATACCAAGATGCTTCTCGTTAATCTCAACACCCTGCATTCTGTAGACCTTCTGGATCTCGTTAACAAGGAAGGAGAGAACAGCATTCTCACCGAGAACATCAAGTACCTCGCGGGATGTGACAGGCTCATCGCAGAGCGGTTCACCAGCCTTGACCTCATCTCCTTCTCGGACAAGAAGAAGAGCATCCTTTGTATATACTTTATGCGGGTGCAGCGTACCGAATGCATCGCGGATTGTGACAGTTGTTGTCGATCCGTTTGCTGCTCCGGCCTGAACACCTACAACAGTTCCGGTCACGCGTGCAAGGATAATCGGATTTACCTTGTTGGAAGAAGACACTTTTCCATGTCTTGCCTCGAACAGAGAGTCTACCTGCGGAAGACCACCAGCGATATCCTTTGTTGTCGTGCTGTCCTTTGAGACCTTCGCGATGATATCACCAGCTTCTACTCTCTCGCCCTTCTCCTTGACTACCATGTAGGCACCACCTGGAATCTGATACTGATTGAGCTCACCGTTATCAGTGCGGACAAGCACAGATGGACGGAATGCGCCAAGGTGCGAACCAGGGACAACAATCATCTCAGTATCTCCAGCCTCGTTGAAGATCCTTCTATATGACTTATCCTCAACGAAATCATTCATCTCCTCTACAGTTCCGGCCTCTTCCGCAATAATCGGCTCAGAGAACGGATCGAATGTGATGACAGCTTCCCCTTCGCCTACGACCTGTCCCTCAGAGACCATCAGCTCTGATCCAGCAGGTACCTGATACTCTGCCTCAGGACCTACTACGAATGTGCGGAGAGTGGATGTGAAATCCTCAATCTGCAGGAGTCTTCCATTCTCTGCCGCAGGGACATCATGTCCAGCCTTCCTATAGAACGGATAGCCCTTGCCTACAGCCTCTCCATTCTGAACGAGAAGCTCATCAAACTCGCCTGTAATCTCTTCGAAAACACGGGAAATCGTGATGTGTCCCTTTCTCGGGAAGAGACGCTGGCCCTGACTGTTGTGGATGATGAGTCCCTTCAGGCCACGGATAATAGTCGGATAGCTGAATGAGAGCTTGTTTTCCTTCGTGGATGTGGATGCAGTACCACCGACGTGGAAGGTACGCATCGTAAGCTGTGTACCAGGCTGTCCGATAGACTGTGCAGCGATGATGCCGACTGCTTCGCCGATCTCGACAGGACGGTTGGTTGCAAGGTTGCGGCCATAGCACTTGCGGCAGACACCATGTTCTGCCTCGCAAGTGAGAACAGTGCGGAGAAGAACCTTCTCGACACCTGCGTCCTCAATAGCTGCAGCCATCTCATCCGAAATCTCCTCATTAGCCTTCGCAAGGACAACCGGACGGCCATTCTCATCTTTGAGGAATGGGTGAAGAACGTCCTCAACAGGACATGAACCAGTGATACGCGAAGCAAGTGTCTCAATGACTGCGTCGCCATCCTTGACTGCACTGACCCAGATACCATTGATAGTATGGCAGTCCTCTTCAGAGACAACCACATCCTGTGCGACATCAACGAGCTTACGGGTAAGGTACCCTGCTTTTGCTGTCTTGAGAGCTGTATCTGTAAGACCCTTTCTAGCACCGTTGGATGAGATGAAGAACTCCATGATGGAAAGTCCTTCCTTGAAGTTGGACTTGATCGGAAGCTCGATGATCGTTCCGTTCGGTTTCGCCATGAGGCCTCTCATACCACCAAGCTGTCTGATCTGGTTCTTCGAACCTCTAGCGCCGGATTCGACCATGAGATAGAGCGGATTGAAGCCGTGCTGGCTCTTTTTCAGCTCACTCATAAGCTTGTCTGTAAGCTCCTCGTTCGTCTCAGTCCATACTTCGATGACACGGTTGTACCTCTCTTCCTGTGTAATCTGGCCATCATGGTACTGCTTGAAGACCACGGACTGCTTCTCATTAGCTTCCTCGATAAGAGCTTCCTTCTCTGCAGGAACGACCATGTCGGAAAGACCGATTGTAGCACCGAAAAGTGTTGCATACTTGAATCCGAGGTCCTTTACAGAATCGAGAAGATCAACTGCAACAGAAGGCTTCTTGCTTCTGATAGTCTCGCCGATGACCTTTCTCAGCTGCTTGTCGCCGAGGCAGTAGTTCTGATACGGAATACCCTCAGGGATTGCCGCATTGAAGATAATCCTGCCAGGCGTTGTTGCATACCAGCTTCTTCCGTCTGAAACCTGGCTGCCACCCTTCTCATCAACAATATCAAGACCTTTCTTAAAGCGGTAATATATCTTCTCGTTGTAAGAAACAGCATTTGCATCAATGGCAGCTTCAATCTCTGCCACTGTCTCAAACCTCTTGATTCTTCGCTCAGGATCAAGGTCCGTCCTCTCCTTTGTAAGGTAGAAGATACCAAGGACCATATCCTGGGACGGGAAGGCAATAGGTTTGCCGTTTGCTGGGTCCAGAAGGTTTGTAGTACTGAGCATCAGCGTCCAGCACTCAAGCTGTGCAGCATGTGTGAGAGGCACATGGATAGCCATCTGGTCACCATCGAAGTCTGCGTTGAATGCATGACATACAAGCGGATGAAGCTTAAGAGCCTTTCCTTCGACAAGGACAGGTTCAAATGCCTGAATACCAAGACGGTGGAGCGTAGGAGCTCTGTTGAGCATAACTGGATGCTCTTTCACAACTTCATCAAGAACACCCCAGACTTCCGGAGCCTCCTGCTCTACAAGCATCTTAGCTCTCTTCACGTTCTGGGCAATCTCTTTCTGCTCGAGCTTACGCATGATAAACGGCTTGAAAAGCTCAAGTGCCATCTTTGCAGGAACACCGCACTGATGCATTCTCAGCTCCGGTCCGACAACAATAACGGAACGGCCTGAATAATCTACACGCTTACCGAGAAGATTCTGTCTGAATCTTCCCTGCTTGCCCTTAAGAACATCCGAAAGCGACTTAAGATCCCTCTTACTGCTGCCCTTTGTAGGATTCGGTGTCTTCGAGTTATCGAAAAGGGAATCAACAGCTTCCTGAAGCATCCTCTTTTCGTTGCGGATGATGATGTCAGGAGCCTGAATCTTGATAAGTCTGTCAAGACGGTTGTTTCTGTTGATGACCCTTCTATAAAGCTCATTGAGGTCAGTTGTAGCAAAGCGTCCGCCATCAAGCTGCACCATAGGGCGCAGATCAGGTGGAATGACAGGAATCACTTTGAGAATCATCCACTCAGGCTTATTGCCGGAAGCGAGGAATTCCTCACAATAGCGGATGCGTGAAAGAAGCTTGCTGTCAATCTTGTTGTTGGCCTCTTCCTTCTGTGAAAGCTGCTCTCTGAGCTCTGCAGAAAGAGTCTCGAGATCGAGGTCCTTCAGAAGATCATAAATAGCTTCTGCACCCATGCCAGCCTTGAATGTATCACCATACTTATCAACTGCCGCATAGTACTCATCCTCATCAAGAACCTGATACTTTCTGAGATCTGTGTCCTGCCCCGGATCTGTGACCACATACTTCTCATATGAGAGAATTTCCATCAGCTCAGAGCGCTTGATATCCAGAAGGTAGCTCATGATTGAAGGTGTGGAGCGGTAGAACCAGATATGTGCGACAGGAGCAGCCAGTGTGATGTGGCCAATACGCTCACGACGCACTTTTGTATCTGTTACTTCAACACCGCAACGATCGCAGACGACGCCCTTGTATCTATTTGACTTGAATTTGCCGCACCAGCACTCCCATGCCTTGGTTGTGCCGAAAATCCTCTCGCAGAAGAGGCCATCCCTCTCCGGGCGGAGTGAACGGTAATTGATGGTCTCAGGCTTCTTGACTTCACCATAGGACCATGCAAGGATCTGCTCCGGTGAAGCGAGCTTGATCCTGATTGAGCTGAAATCCTGTATTTCCTTCATTCCGTCTTTCCTCCTAGAAAGTGCCTTTCTCTCTCTTTGCGATCAGTTCCTCATCACGCTCTGTGAGAGGTACCTGCTTGCCATTCTCATCATATACGGACATATCGAGGGCAAGACCCCTGATTTCCTGAACGAGAACGTTGAAAGCCTCTGGCATCGACACTGTCTCTGCCGGTTCGCCTTTGACAATCGACTCATAAATCTGCACACGACCCTTCATGTCATCAGACTTGATTGTCAGAAGTTCCTGAAGAGTATTGGCAGCACCATATGCCTCGAATGCCCAGACTTCCATCTCTCCCAGTCTCTGGCCACCGAACATAGCTTTACCGCCAAGCGGCTGCTGTGTCACGAGCGAGTACGGACCGGTCGAACGTGCATGCATCTTGTCATCAACGAGGTGATGCAGCTTCAGGTAATAAATGTATCCGCAGAAGACTTCATTCTCGAATGGAACGCCTGTGCGACCATCATAGAGTGTCGTCTTGCTGTTCTTCGGCAGACCCGCCTCCTCCATCTCACGCTCAATCTGCTCCATTGTCGCGGACTGGAAGACTGGTGTCTTGTACCACTTATCATTCTTGACTGCAGCCCATCCAAGCTGAGTCTCCATCAGCTGTCCGATGTTCATACGTGAAGGAACACCAAGCGGGTTGAGACATACATCAAGCGGTGTGCCATCTGCCATGTACGGCATATCCTCCTCTGGGAGGACACGTGAAACAACACCCTTGTTTCCATGGCGACCAGCCATCTTGTCACCCTGCTTCAGCTTTCTCTTGGTAGCGATAAGCACCTTGATAGTCTCATCGACTCCCGGCTGCAGCTCATCCTTCTCGCTCTTCTTCAGGCGCTGGATATCAATAACTGTACCCTCTGTGCCATGAGGAACCTTGAGAGAAGAATCCCTTACTTCCTTAGCCTTCTCACCGAAAATGGAATTGAGAAGCTTAACTTCAGGGGTGGTATCTGATTCACTCTTCGGTGTCACTTTTCCAACAAGGATGCTGCCTGGGTGAACGTATGTACCAATGCAGACAATACCTTCTGAATCCAGGTGCTCAAGAAGTTTATCACTTGTATTCGGGATATCTCTTGTGAGCTTCTCTGGACCAAGCTTTGTCTCACGCACATCGATGGAGAATTCCTTGATGTGGATGGATGTATAGATATCTTCCCTGACGACACGCTCGGAGATGAGAACAGCGTCTTCGTAGTTATAGCCATTCCATGGCACAAAACCGACGAGGATATTGCGGCCAAGCGCAAGTTCACCATTCTGTGTCGCAGGACCATCTGCAAGGACATCGCCCTCCTCAACCTTGTCACCGACATTGACAATCGGCTTCTGGTTAAGACATGAATCCTGGTTCGTTCTCTCGAACTTATGCACTTCGTATGTATCAATCTCGCCCTTGATCACAGGATTATCAGGGACGACCCTGATCTCTGTAGAGGAGACATACTGTACAGTACCTGCTCTCTTCGCCTTGATGAGCACTCCAGAGTCATAAGCAGTCCTCTGCTCCATACCAGTTCCTACGCGCGGAGCTTCCGGGAACACAAGAGGGACAGCCTGACGCTGCATGTTTGAGCCCATGAGGGCACGGTTAGCGTCATCGTGCTCGAGGAATGGGATGAGGGATGTAGCCACGGATACTACCTGACGTGGAGATACATCCATCCAGCTGATCTCTTCAGGGCTTGCCACACCATAATCACCGTAGTGTCTCACAGCAACTTCCTTCTCAAGGAAATTACCATCGCTGTCAATCTTGGCGTTGCCCTGTGCGATATAGCACTTCTCCTCATCATTTGCATCAAGGTACTGCACATCATCAGTGACCTTTCCGTCCACGACCTTTCTATAAGGAGTCTCAATGAATCCATACTCATTGATGCGTGCATAGTTGGCAAGTGAGAGAATAAGACCGATGTTTGAACCTTCAGGAGTCTCAATAGGACAGATTCTACCGTAGTGCGTGTAGTGTACGTCACGTACTTCATAGATAGCACGGGCAGAAGATCTTGAGAGACCACCCTTTGGACCGAGAGCAGATACACGGCGCTTGTGAGTAAGCTCTGCAAGCGGGTTGATCTGATCCATGAACTGTGACAGCTGCGATGAACCGAAGAACTCCTTGATAGCACCAACAATAGGCTTAATGGAGATAATCTCCTGAGGTTTCGCGCTATCATCAGTGATATTCATCTTCTCACGGGCTGTCTTTGCCATGCGGTTGAATGCCTCTGAGAGAGTAATTTCAAGAAGTTCACCAACTGTCCTTACTCTTCTGTTTCCGAGTGCGTCGATGTCATCTTCTTTGATGATGCCATTGCAGAACTGAATAAGGAAATTGACAGTATTCACAACATCATCAGTCGTCAGAGCTGTCGAAGAAAGATACTTCTCCTCCTCTCTGCCATAGAACTTCTTGTTCAATTTGTGTCTGCCGATGTTGGAAAGCTCAAAACCACGTCCATTGAGGAAGAACTCATGGAAATAGCTGATGACTCTCTTCGGATCAGGGAAAGTCTTGAGGTTCTGCGGAAGAGAGTTCCTGCAGGCCTCTACAATCTGTCCGATATACTCATTCTGGAATTCTTCAGACTCTTCCTGTCTGTAGCTCGGGCACAGGATACGCTCACGGCGGAGTGTCTTGAGAACAGCAAGCGCAGGAGCATCGAGATCTGTTGCATTTGTATCAACAACTTCAACAGTCTCCATACCAGCACTCCTGAGTTCCTCAAGTTCGATAGCACCAAGCTCAGATCCAGCTGGGAATCTCAGGTCTCCATCTACGCGGATATCCTTATATGAATAGAATTTGACATCATCTGAGAGGCTGTCAGCAATGACAATCTCCTTTGATGAATAGAATGCTGCGACAATCTTCTCTCTTGTATCGATTCCAAGTACACGGAGGAAGAATGTGACAAGGAACGGCTTCTTTCCGAAACTTACCTGAATGATGTTATTGACCTTCTTCCTCTCTGCAGCGCTTGTGAGCTCACCCTTCTTGGTATCGGTCTTCTCATTCTTTCTGGTAAGTACGAACTCAAGCTTTGTTCCTGAATAATGATAGAGTGTACCATAGTAAAGGGAGGATGAATCATTCTTCTTACCTTCCTTGAACACAACACCTGGAGCACGGACAATCTGGGAAACGATTACACGCTCTGCTCCATTGATGATGAAAGTACCACGATCCGTCATCAAAGGGAAATCTCCGAAGAATATCTCCTTCTCCTTGATTTCACCGTTCTTTGTCTCGAGAGCAACATTTGCCTTGATTGGCACGCCGAAGGTTCTGCCCTTCTTCTTGCATTCAGACTCGGAATACTTGATACCGTCCATGTCAACCTTATAGCCGTTGTATTCGACTCTCATATCCTCATTAGGGGACACGATTGGGAATGTTGACCTGAATACGGATTCAAGTCCGTATGATGGATCGGGCTCTTCGCCATTGAGAACCCTATCAAGCTGAAGGAACTTGCTGAACGACTCGGTCTGGATTCCGATCAGATTCGGAAGCTCGCATACTTCCGGAAGCTCGGATCCGATGTCGACTCTCTTAATACCTTTGCCTTTGCTGGGAATCATTGTACCTCCATAGCACACTGGATCACTTTTTTACTCTGCCTTAGCAGACACCTAAGCCATCGGGGTCACCGATGGCATATCCCAGGCCCCTGAGAGCCTGGGAAAAGATAGCGGAAGGTTCCGTTATTTTACTTCGATAACACATCCAGCAGCTTCGAGCTTCTCCTTCATTGAAGCAGCCTCTTCCTTGCTGACACCTTCCTTGATATTTCCGCCGTTCTCGCAGAGATCCTTTGCCTCCTTGAGTCCGAGACCTGTTACTGCTCTGACTTCCTTGATGCAAGCAATCTTCTTTGCAGCGTCTACGCTCTTGAGAACAACTGTGAACTCTGTCTGCTCTTCCTCAGCAGCGGCAGCCTCTGCACCGCCAGCAACAGGACCAGCAACAGCTGCAGCTGCAGCTACGACACCGAACTTCTCCTCCATCATCTTGATGAGGTCTGCAACGTCCATAACGCTCATCTGAGCGATGGATTCAAGGATTTCTTCCTTTGTAGCCATATTATCTTCTCCTTATAAAACCACGGTCTAGCAGGTTACTTGAAGACTAGGACCGTATTAGTTCTGTGATTCTTCAGAAGCAGCAGCAGGAGCAGCCTCCGCTGGTGCACCACCCTTTGACTCGACATATGCGAGAAGTGTTGCAGCAAGCTTCTGTACAGGTGCCTTCATCGTACCCATAAGGGAAGCGATGAGCTCGAGCTTGGTTGGAAGCTTCGAGAGTGCCTCAACTTCCTCGGCTGACATGAACTTTCCATCAAGAAGAGCTCCCTTGACCTGGATTGTCACACCATCCTTGTTTGCATTGAAAAGAACCTTTGCAACAGAGTTGGCTGTATCGCCTTTGACGAGAGCAACAGCTGTTGGTCCCTTCATCTGCTCCTCAGCACCTGTCTTGTCCAGATCCTTGAGAGCAATCTTTGCGTAGCGGTTCTTTACAACGCGATATGCAGCCTCATCCTTCTTCAGAGCCTTTCTGATACCGGTGATCTGCTCAACTGTCATGCCTCTGTAATCTGTGAAAATGAATCCGCTGTAATCCTTGAATTCATCTCTGAGTGCTGCGACAGCATCTTCCTTAGCCGGGGTTACACGTGTCTGATAATTCTCCATGTCATCCCTCCATCACACTGCTGCAGAAGCATCAAGTGCTTCCTTGTAGTTCACACGGACACCAGGGCCCATTGTCGAAGAAAGAGCCACGGAAACAACAAAGTCTCCCTTTGCATCTGCAGGCTTCTTTCTCATGATCTCTGCAATTGTCACCTTTGCGTTCTCAGCAACCTTTGCCGGATCCATATCAACCTTGCCAACAGCCATGTGCACAACACCTGTCTTGTCGGAACGGAACTCTACACGGCCTCTTCCGAGCTCCTCGAGAGCTTCCTTGATATCATTAGTGACAGTATGTGTCTTCGGGTTCGGCATCAGTCCTCTTCTACCAAGGATAGGACCAAGTCTACCTACATCCTTCATCATGTCAGGTGTAGCAACTGCAATGTCGAAATCCATCCAGCCACCCTTGATCTTGTCGATAAGATCAGTGTCACCTACATAAGCAGCACCAGCAGCCTTAGCCTCCTCAGCCTTCTCACCTTTGGCGAAAACGAGGATTCTCTTCTGTGCCATGAACTGATTAGGAAGAACAACTGTGTCTCTTACAGACTGGCTCTTCTTAAGTGAAAGAGCTACTGAAATCTCGACAGTCTCATTGAACTTTGCAAAAGCAACGCTCTTCACGAGCTCTGCAGCTTCCTGAAGTGAATATTCCTTGGACTTGTCAATCTTCTTGACAGCTTCCTGATATTTCTTTCCTCTCTTCATCTTACTTCTCCACCTCTACGCCCATTGAACGAGCTGTGCCAGCAACGATTCTCTTTGCAGCCTCAAGGTCATTTGCATTGAGATCTTCGAGCTTGGTCTTGGCGATTTCCGTAAGCTGTGCATCTGTAAGCTTGCCGACCTTCACCTTGTTAGGCTGACCGGAAGCTGTCTGAATACCAAGAGCCTTCTTGATAAGAACAGCTGCAGGAGGAGTCTTGAGGATAAAAGAGAAGCTCTTATCCTGATAGACAGTGATGATAACAGGGAGGATGAGTCCAGGTTCGTATCCCTTTGTCTTGTCATTGAACTGCTGGACAAACTGGGGGGCGCTCACTCCATGAGGTCCAAGCGCCGGTCCGATCGGCGGAGCCGGTGTGGCCTTCTGAGCAGGGCACTGCAGCTTAATTACGGCAGTAACCTTCTTCTTTGCCATGTTTTTCTCCTTACGCGTTAGAGCTATTGCTCCGCGCTGGTATTAACGCTCTTCAACGAAGAGCTCCCACCCCGCTTCCGGGGGAGATTTTAATCAAAAATGTAAAAAATCGTGTTCTTATACAAGAACTTTCTCTACCTGCGAGAAATCAACTTCAACAGGTGTCGACCTGCCGAAAATCTGAACAGAAAGGCGAAGCCTGCCTTTCGCCAGATCGATATCATCGATGGTACCATTGAAGGAAGCGAACGGGCCGGAAACAACTCTGACCTCCTCTCCCTTCTCGAAATCCTGCTTCGGACGGAAGACTTTCTCCTCAGGCATCTCGCCAGTACGGCGCAGAATATCCGTATGCTCACGCCGTGTAAGCGGCTTGGGAGGATTCTTTCCGGTCTTGTCGGCAGTCAGGAATCCCGTAACTCCAGGAATTCTGGCAATCTTTGCAGTCACCGTGCGCCATGTGTTCTCAGGCAGATCGAGCTCCACGAGGATGTAACCGGGCAGGACCTTCTTCATCTCTATCTTCTTCTCGCCCTTGTCGTTCACGACTGGAACCTGCTCCATCGGAACACTTACACCTGTACAATATGCAGAGAACTCCGCATCGGAAGAGCGGAGCTTATTTATGATTCTTTCAATCTTCTGCTCGTAGCCTGAATATGTATGGACGACGTACCAGCCTCTGGCCATTTCCTCTCCTAGAATATAAGGTCAAGGCAGAGACCGAGAACGGTATCTACAAGACCGAGTACAACAGCAAAGACTATTGTTGAGATAATGACAATCCAAGTTGAATGAACAACCTCTGCCCTTGATGGCCAGGAGACCTTCTTCATCTCGAACCAGCATTCTTTGAAATATCTTGCGATCTTCTTCATTCTTAGTACCTTTCTCTCGGAGTGCCAGCAGGCCAGGTAGGATTCGAACCTACAACACCCGGTTTTGGAGACCAGTGCTCTAGCCGTTGGAGCTACTGACCTGCTTGCACCCCGAAATGAACCTCTTATTTAATCTTTGTCTCGCGGTGCAGAGTGTGCTTGTGCTCGAACGGGCAATACTTCATAAGCTCAAGCTTATTCGGCGTATTGCGGCGGTTCTTCTGAGTTGTATAGTTCTTCTGCTTGCACTCTGTGCACTGAAGAGCAATCTTCTCTACAGGACCTTTCTTCTTTGAACTAGCCATCTTTTATCTCCTCGGCAGTGCCGTTAATATCGTAAACAGAACACATAAAGGGACACTTCCCCCTCCATGTCTTCAGCTACCGTCGGTTCATCTTAGACAAAGTCGGAAGTTAAGTCAATACAGCGCAACAAGGAAATGGTACCCTTTTCCGCAAGTGTAACCGACAACAAGGGCAATTAGTGCATTTCCAGTGTGTTCTAGAAGCTTTTTATTGCAAATGTATTTTCCGGGTACTAAAATTTCAGCAACCAGATAAAGGAGGTTTCAATGTCTGGAATCGGATTAATCATCTCTTTTGTGATTGCAATTGTCGTCATGATTGTCGCAATCAGCAAATTCAAGGTTCACCCATTTATCGCACTGATGGGCATCTCGCTCATTCTTGCAATCGTAGTCGGAATTCCTCTGGCCAGCATCCCGAACATGATCGGCGCAGGATTCTCCGGAACATTCACAAGTATCGGTATAGTCATCATCCTCGGTGCTCTTATCGGAACGATCCTCGAGAAAACCGGCGGCGCTCTCAAGCTTGCGGAAATGGTCGTACGCCTTGTTGGAAAGAAGCGCCCCGACATTGCTGTAGAGCTCATGGGATGGGTTGTTTCAATCCCAGTATTCTGCGATTCAGGATTTGTCATTCTTGACCCGATCAGAAGCGCACTCCAGAAGAGAACAGGATATTCATCTGTTGCTCTCACCGTTGCTCTTTCCGCAGGTCTCTACACATCCCACGTATTCATTCCGCCAACACCTGGTCCGATTGCAGCAGCAAGCTCCCTTGGCGTCGGCGACCACCTTCTCATGGTCATGGGAATTGGCGCACTCGTATCCATCCCATGTCTCATAGCTGCAAGTTTCTATGCAAATTACATCGGAAAGCGCGTAAAGACATCTGAAGATCAGAATGAAGTGAGCCAGGCTGAATATGACAAGCTCCTCAAGAGCTTCGGCAAGCTCCCAGGCGGATTCATGGCACTTGCTCCGATCATCATTCCTATCCTCTGTATGGCTATCGGCTCAATATCCTCAATGGCAGGATGGACAGGAGCGGCAGCAACATTCTTCGCATTCATAGGAACCCCGATCATCGCTCTTGCTGTAGGAACGATCTTCGGTGTCATCCTTCTTGCGCAGAGAAAGCAGATGAAGGACTTCTACTCTATCGTTGACGAGACTCTCAAGACAGTAGGACCGATCCTTTTCATCACAGCAGCTGGTGGCGTTCTCGGAAAAGTCATCTCAGAGGCTGGTTTCGTAGGCTATATGCAGGAGCATGCGGCAGTGCTTTCCGCAATTGGAATCTTCTTCCCGTTCATCGTATCTGCAATCCTCAAGACTGCTCAGGGTTCATCAACAGTTGCTCTCACAACAACTGCAGGTATCATGGGAATGATTACAGATCCAGGTTCGATGATGTCTCTTCTTGGTCTCACCACTCCGATGGCAGGAACGCTGACTGTTATGGCTATTGCAGCTGGTGCTATGACTGTATCACACGCTAATGACTCATATTTCTGGGTTGTCACGAAGTTCGGTCACATCGAAATGGAAGATGGATACAAGACACAGTCCGCAATGACAGGAATCATGGGCATTGTCGGAATGATCTTTGTCTGGATTCTCTCGCTCTTCCTCATCTGATCAGACTCATGGACAGGGGTGCCAAGGTATCCCTGTTTTTATGGAGGAGAAACCAGTCAAGAACCTGACGGGATAAACCCGTAGGCTTGCAAGAGCCTTGCTTGACTAGCCTTAGTGACGAGGCTTCAGTCTCTGAACTACGTTACCGGCGAATGCATAGGCACCGGCGGATGTCGTCCTAGTCCGCCGCTCTGCGGTACATGGTTAAACAGTCCTGACAGGCAGGGACAGTGCTGTGTACACGAAACCGCCGGATAACATTGGCGAAGGACCGCGAGGAGAGATTCCTCGCTACTCCAGTGC
>CASDZV010000061.1 GCA_949285905.1 uncultured Spirochaetales bacterium
CCTTGAACTGCCCTGCCTTCCTGAAAGAGGCAGAAAGTCTCTTCATCGCCTTGTCCCACTCAGCTGCATTTCTGACAAGCCCTGAGAGATCCCATGTATCTTCTGTTTTCTGATCTTTCCTGTCCATCAGCGTCCTTCCTCCTTATCAAGAAGCATCTTCATCAGTCTTGCAGCCTTTCCTCTGTGCGAGTAGAGATCCTTCTCTCCTTCTGCAAGGTCTGCGGAGATTGAATGTGCCTCATTGATGTAAAATACAGGGTCATAGCCGAAACCATTGGTTCCGGATGGTTTTTCAGCAATCATGCCTTCACATGTCTCCTGTATGATATACCGCCTCTCGTCGGAGAGAATGAGGCAGAGTGCTGTTACGAAAACTGCGCTGCGGTCCTCTTTTCCTTCCATGTTCTTTAAAAGGAGCATGTACTTCTCCCTGTCTGTCAGTTTCCTCTTCGCCTCGTCTTCGCCATAGCGCGCTGTGTGCACGCCCGGCGCTCCTCCCAGAGCCCTGACCATCAGTCCTGAGTCATCTGCGATGACGCTTTCATGCACGATGCTGTATAGGGCTTCTGCTTTGATGACAGCATTGGCAATGAAATCATTGCCAGTCTCTTCAGCTGAGAATTTTATGCCCTCTTCTTTCGGCAGAACAAGTGTGTAACCGCCAAGGAGTCTGGACATCTCCTTCTTCTTGTGCTCATTTGATGAAGCAAAATAAAGTTTCATGCAAAGAATATAAACCAGATAGATGTTTCTTTACAGCCTCTTGCCTGTAAGTTCCTCCAGTGCCTCCCTTGTCTTCCTGATATTGTATGTGACACAGGACCGGGAAATGCCGAGAACGCGTGAGATCGCGCTGTGTGAAAGGCCTGTGCGGTTGCGTGAAATCAGTTTTCTTCTCCTCTCATATGCCGCCTGGAGCTTCTCATATTTCTGCTTAAGCTCGCTCTTTTTCTCATCATCAATCTCCATTATGATAGCTCTCCGCAGCTTCACCATAAGCTCCCAGTGCCGCCCCGCAACAAGCTCGCGCGATTCCATCAGTCTTCCGTTTTCCTTCTGCAGAGCCTCATGCCGCAGCGAATAGAAACGCGAAGCTGTCTCGATGTCAATTCTGAGAAGTCTTGAGACGCCTGCAATGAAACCCGGTGTCTCAACCTGTGGCAGTGACAAGAGGAATGAGACGAACTGCCGACGCTTCATAGGATGCTTAAGATACCGTGAGACGTCAGCTTCAGCTTTGTTCAGCGCGAGTATAGCCGTTCCCTGGTTTCTGATGATGTAATATGAAATCTCACTCAGATTCATATTTTTTACATTCGCATGTCTTGCAGAGTAGGCTATGATGCGTTCCTTCAGCTGAGGTTCATGTATTGTAATATCTGAAAGAAGCATCGCTCTTTCGAAACTCTTCTCCCTGTCTTTTCTTCTCTGGTATCTCATCACGCGGTAGCGGCAGATCTGTGTGAGATAGCCATTATATGTAAGCCCGGAAATCCTGAATGAGCGTATGATTGCGGCAATGTCTTTCTGGATGTCGAGAAAGAACTCTCCTGCATTCTCTTCTCTCAGAAAGAGATTCCTCATAGGAATGAGATAGAGCAGAACGGAAGTGCGTTCCCGTATTCTGTTTTCCATATCAGCGTAAAGGGAAGGGTTCTCCTTCTCCTCAAGCTCATTGAACGATAGCACAAGGTCTGTGAAGGCCCTGTCCTCATGGTCAGTGAAAATCCTGTTTTCCATTAATCTCTCCTTTTGCAATCATCTGCAGGCTTTGTGCCAGATGCCAAAGAAGAGACAATGATTTTGTATCTTGTTTACAATAGAATAATTAACTTGATAATGATTTCAGACAGCTGTCAGGAAAGTGCTTTTCTGATGCGTTCTATGAGCATTGTCTTCGCTTCGTCCGGAGCCATTCCCTTCACTGTAGCACCCGCAGCTTTCATATGTCCGCCGCCACCGAGCTCAGATGCGATTTTCCCGACATCGAGATTTGCCTTGTTCTTCGATCTGAACCCGATCTCAAGCTCTTCGCCTTTGTCTTTGATGAAGACAACAGCTTTGACGCCAGCAGCTTCAAGAAGGGAGGCGTAAACGCCATCGCTGAGGCGCGCGCTCTTCATTGACGCCGGCTGGTAGCATGTGATAAGCCTTCCGCCGAGGTGGGACTCCGCGTTCATCACAATAGATGCAGTGTTCCTGATGTCATCAAGTCTCCTGCCATCGTGCATCTCGTCATAGATCTCATATGGAGATACTCCTTCTGCTGTGAATGCCGCGACACGCCTCAGACACTCCGGTGCAACTTCTGCAGAAAGGAAGTGGTAGAATCCTGTATCTGTGGCAAAGCCCCTGTAGAGATACTCTGCAAGAGTCCTGTCTAAAGGTAGTGAGAGTGATTCACGCACGATATCAACAAGAATTGTCGTTGAAGGGGATGATGGGACGATATAGCTCATTCCGTCTTCTGTGAATGGAACGCCAGATGAGTGGTGGTCGATGACGATGCGGCTGAGATGTTCTACGGCCTTGAATGGCGTCCCGGGACGATCTGGAGTAGAGCAGTCTGCGATGATGACAAGCGGATTCTTCTCAATGAAAGACTTATCAGCTTCTTTCTTGAAAACTGGTTCCAGCGCTTTTATATCATCGCGGAGAAAAGGCCCTTCATTGAGAAGCTCTGTCTCCTTGCCGAGCTTGCGGAGAATATAATCAATAGCAAGGGAAGAGTAGAGCGCATCGCCGTCTGGATTGCGATGCGCTATGATAATCGCGGCTTCTGCTTTTTTTATAGCCTCGATAAGGCGGTTGTCACATGGCGGGAATATATTGGCCATCGCCTTTTATGATCCTCGGTTCTGTACGTTTTTCGACGTTGTCTCTGTCGACGATGACTTCCTTGACATCCGTCATGGAAGGAATCTCATAGCTGATACCGAGCATGAGATTCTCGACAATCGATCTCAGACCACGAGCTCCTGTCTTTTCCTTATAAGCCTTTTCTGCGATGGCGTTAATTGCGTCATCTGTGAATGTCAGCTTGATTCCGTCAAGAGCGAAAGATGTCTCATACTGCCTGAGTATCGAGTTCTTAGGCTCCGTGATGATCCTTCTGAGATCGGCTTCAGTAAGATTGTTCAATGTGACATGCACAGGAAGTCTTCCGATGAACTCAGGGATAAGACCGAACTTGATAAGATCATCCGGATGCAGCTCGCTATAAAGCGCTTCAAGGTTCTTGTCTTCATGTGCAGTGATATCAGCGCCGAATCCCATGGCAGAGACTGAGACTCTCTTTTCGATAATCTTATCCAGACCTACAAAAGCACCGCCGCAGATGAAGAGGATATTCGCTGTGTTGATCTTCAGCATTTCCTGATTAGGATGCTTACGTCCGCCCTGTGGAGGAACCGAGGCAACAGTACCTTCAATAATCTTCAGCAGCGCCTGCTGCACGCCTTCCCCTGAGACGTCGCGGGTTATGGAGACGTTCTCGCCCTTCTTTGAGATCTTGTCGATCTCATCGATGAAGATGATACCGTGCTCAGCTCTTGAGATATCGAAATCTGCAGCCTCAATGAGCTTGAGAAGTATATTCTCAACATCCTCTCCGACATATCCTGCTTCTGTGAGCGTTGTTGCATCTGCAATTGCAAACGGCACGTCAAGTTTCTTCGCAAGTGTCCTGGCAAGAAGTGTCTTTCCAGTTCCCGTTGGTCCGATCATGAGGATGTTGGACTTGTCAATCTCAACACCGGACTCTTCTATCTCACGGGCATACTTGACTCTTTTGTAGTGGTTGTAAACAGCAACGGACAGTACACGCTTAGCCGCCTCCTGACCGATTACATACTCGTCGAGGTAAGCCTTCAGTTCCTCTGGAGTAGGGATTTCCTTGATATCTGCAGCTGTGCTTTCAGCGTCTGATGAGCCTTTTCTGAGAATATCACCACATGTCTTGACGCACTCTTCGCAGATAGCGACGCCAGGACCTGAGACATATCTTACAGTGCCGTCGAATGGTCTGCCGCAGAATGAACAGTATTTAGCGTTTCTTGCCATATTATTTCCGAATTACCTTATCAACGATACCATACTGAAGTGCCTGATCGGCATCCAGATAGCAGTCACGGAGAATATCCTCTTTGATCTCTTCCCCACTCTTTCCGGTATGCATCGATAAAAGTCTTGTCGTGACTTCATAGATTCTCTGAAGCTCACGTGATGTGACAACGATGTCGGAAGCCTGTCCCTCAGCGCCTCCTGAGGGCTGGTGGATCATGACTCTGGCATTGGGGAGTATCGAGCGCTTTCCGCTCTCCCCCGCGGCGAGAAGAATCGCAGCCATTGAACATGCCTGTCCTATGCAGATTGTCTGCACAGGGCATCTTACATACTGCATTGTGTCATAGATAGCAAGGCCTGCTGTGACGCTTCCACCAGGGCTGTTGATGTATAGACTGATTTCCTTCTCCGGATTCTCGCTCTCCAGGAAAATCAGCTGAGCCACTACAAGATCTGCAGTGGCATCCGTGATCTCTCCGTCTACGAAGATGATTCTGTCCTTCAGCAGACGTGAGAAGATATCATACTGTCTTTCACCTGTTCCCGACTGTTCAACGACATAGGGAACAAGTGTGTTCATTCGTTCGTTCAATCTTTTCCTCTCAAAGACCCATGAAGCTTGCGTAGCTCTTCTTCTCTCCGTTCTTGAATGTGTTCTTCTCAAGAAGGAAGGGGAGGACTTTCGCAAACTGCAGCTCGTCTTTAATCATATCCTTGTAGGAATCCCTCTCACTCTCAGGAACATTCTTAAGCTCTTCATCACAAGCCTTCTGAAGCTCTTCATCAGAAATCTCGAAGTTCTCTGTATCGCGGATCTTGTCCATGATCAGCTGTTCCTTGACAACCTTGAGGTCGCTTTCCTTCCATTCGTTCTGGATCGACTCCTTGGAGGAACCCTGCATAGCCATGAATTTCTCCATCTGCTCCTCAGTGATTCCCATCTGGCGCACGAACTGTCTCCAGTGGCTGTCGAGCTGTGCCTTGATCATAGACTCCGGAACTGCAATCTCTGTCTCAGTTGCGAGCTTGTCGAGGATTGCATTCTCCTTGTCGTGCTGAAGCGCAGTGTCAACTCTCTTCTGGAAGTTCTCTCTGATGCCTTTCCTGAGGTCTGCAACTGTCTTGTACTCTTCCTTGATATCCTGAGCAAGATCATCATCGACAGCAGGAAGCTCGCGTGACTTGAGTGCAGTAAGCTTCACGCGGAGTGTGACAGTCTTTCCGCTGTAACCAGGAACATCGTCCTCTTCTGTATATGTCTTGGTGACTGTCTTCTCTTCCCCTGTCTTCATTCCCTCGATTTCCTTGTCGAGTTTATAGAAGTTATAGCCTGAGCCGAGTGTGAATGTGAAACCGTCGCGCTTTGTGGATTCAATTTCCGTGCCGTCTTCGTTCAGCTCGATGTAATCCACTGTCACGATATCACCGCTCTCAGCCGCGCCGTCCTTGCTGCGGACAATTGCGTTCTGCTCGCGGTATCTTTCGATTTCCTTGTCGACATCCTCTTCTGTGATCTCGACTTCAGGGATCTCGACTTCAAGTCCTGTGTACTTAGGAAGTTCAAAGCGTGGCATGATATCATAAACAACTGTGAATGTGATGTCGCTGTTCTTCTTGAATGGAACCAGCTTGTCCTCATCCTGCAGGACAGGTGTGGAGAATGCGATAGGCTGATCTTTCTTCTCCAGAGACTGATATGCTTCCTTAAGAGCGTCTTCCATTGCATCGAATGTGCTCTCTTCGCGTATTGCATCGCCGAACTTTCTTTCAATTACAGATGTAGGGACATGGCCCTTTCTGAAGCCAGGTATTGTCAGTTCCTTGGCATACTTCTGGATTCTCTTGCTGTATGCTTCTTCAATTGAGGCAGCATCCAATGTCAGCGTAAGCGCTGCCTGGGAGTTTTCGAGCTCCTTAACGCTCTTCTCGGTAATCATTAGTACCCATCCTTATTTACGTCGATTAAATGCATCTACTGCAACTAAGCTAATATAATCATTTTGACGCAATAAGTCACTACCCATAGAAAAGCAGAAAAAGACGGAATAAAGAAGGGGGCCTGAGCCCCCTCTGTCAGAAGTCCATTGTCATGTCGCCGAACATGTCAGCTTCACTGATTGATGTGTCCTCTGCCGCTGCAGGAGCCGCACCTCCTTTCTGCAGCCCGAGCTGCTGTGCCATCGGCACGAACTCTGTCAGATACTGGCTCTGATCAAGTCCCGCAAGCAGGGCAGGGAGGCTGAGCACTATCTGCTTTTCATTCACAGGAAGCGTGAATGAAGCATCGAACTCAACTTCATTGAAATCATCATCCTCGTATACGACGTGGATGGTATGCTTCTGTCTCATTACGACCTCTTCACGTCTTGTACGCGGTGAGTATTCCTGGCTTTCAGAGCCATCTACTGAGACCATCGCCCAGTCCAGTGCTCTGTAGGATTCTCCGTCAATCTCAATCGTTCTGTTGTCGACATAAATCGTGTGCTGCATGCCAAAATGGTAGAGGAACACAGCAAGGAGAATTACAAGGACAATCAGTCCAAGACGTACGTAGAAGGACAAGTTGAAAAAATCCTTCAGACTCTTCTTTCCGCTCATGCCTTTGCCTCCTCCTTCTGATTGTCAGCAAGCTGCTTTGCAGATTCCGCTTTCTCTCTTCTCGTTCTGATTTCGTAGAGAACAAGTGCAAGTGTGATGACTCCGTACGATACGAATACGCGGAAATACTCGCCGATCTGTGCCTGTCCCATCAGCTCTCTTCCGGCCTGCGGTGTGAGAATGAACATCAGGTGGAAAAGAATGATTCCCAGGAAGACGTTCTTGATGGAAGCCTTTGAAACGGAAGCACCACCGACAAGGAGAGCTGCAATACTGAACATGCCAATCTGTGAGTGCGAGTTGTAAGTATTGAGCGTGCCCATATTCGAGAGGTAGAGAATCATACCATATGCTGCGAAGACAGTTGAGATGACGATTGCCAGGATTCTTGTCCTGTCCACCTTGATGCCTGCTTCTCTTGCAACCTCCAGATCCTGACCTACAGCTCTCATGTCCTGTCCCAGCTTTGTCTTTCTGAACCAGATGATGACAACGCAGAGGAGTGCGATGAGGATGATTGTCAGAAGAGGAATATTCACTCCTCCGATAGGAATGGACCAGTAGTTGTCAACAACCTGGCGCACATTGATGAGGTCGATTGTGTTCCTTACACCATACCCTCGTGGAAGAATAACCTGATCGGAATGAATTGGGATAACAGGCCCCATTCCATAGAGAACAACAAGCTGGTAAACACCATTCATGAAGAATGAGATCATGTAGCTTGTGATCATCTCACGTCCACGTGCCATGTTGAGCATCTTGCCGCAGAACCATCCAAGGACTACAGCAATAGGGGTGGCGATGATGGCAGCAAGCAGAAGTCCCGGAATGCCGACAACACCCCATGCTGTGATGAAGATGATACCGATCTGGCCTGCCATTGCACCAAGTGTCATACCGAAGTTCAGCCCCATGCCCGCCATGATAGGAATCAGAAGTGAGAGCACGAGGAAGCTGTTGCGCATGATTCTTGTGATGATCTGGCCGACAAGGTACTGCCCTGAATAACCCGCGATAGGAATACAGACTGCACAGATCACGATGAAGATGATAGGAACGATGTTATTAGCCAGGAACTTCCTGACATCTTTTGAAGTTACTGTCTTTTTCATCTAGATGCCCCCGATTTTCTTGTCAGAGCGTAGAGAATCATACCGTTTGAGACGATGATTCTGAGAACCTCTGACATATCTGTATGAATCAGGTTGTTCATTACTGACGGGGTCATAGTAACTATACCCTGATAGAGAATCGTACCGATGATTACGTTAACAATCGAAGCCTTGTTCACCGAAGCACCTCCGATGAGGATTGCGGATACTGCAGGCATTGCCATGTACATCGGTCCCTGATAAAGCTGGATGAATCCATATCCCTGCTGGTAGCAGAGGATACCGAGAGCGCCAAGCCATGTTGACATGATGACAGAGAGTGTTCTCTGCTTGTCGATGTTGATTCCAGAAGCTCTGGCGAATACAGGATTCGATCCTACAGCTGTCATTGCTGTACCTGTCTTTGTGTGAAGAAATGCCCAGATGATGAACGCGAAGACAGCGAAGAAGAGGATCTCACCGAAGCTGATGGAGAGTGATCCGATATTCAGCTGCAGGAAATCCTTGAGGATGTGCGAATAGAACCCATCTGTCGAGATTGTAGTCCTCAGACCGCTTCCGGAATAGCCCCAGACCATAGTTGGTGAGGAGTATGGAAGAAGCAGCCACATGATGGACATGAACGCAACTGATGAGAATCCTACATAGGTCGCGATCATCATCTCGCTTCCCTTTACTCTGTTGAGGAGTTTTCCATAACCCCAGCCGAAGATGATAGCAAACGGAGTGGAGTAGAGTATGGCAAGGAAGAATGAGAGAGGTCCTGTTACTCCTGTCTCAATAGAGAGTGTCGCTCCAAGAAGGCCTGAGATGATACCGAGGGGCAGACCGAAATTGAGTCCGCACCCGGAGTGGATCATCGGAACCATGGCAAGAACCATGATGGAGTTCATTCCGAAGCGTGCGAGTGTATCTGTTATGGAGTTCCCGATACCGATTCCTACAAATGGTGCGATGATGAAGAGCAGGAGAAGAAATCCTGCGATGATGAGCCTTGGCAGGCCGAATGCTTTCAGAAATCCTTTGATTTTCTCCATCACATTGCCTCCTTTCCGGTTTTGCCGACCATCAGGATACCGAAGTCCTCGCTAGGTGTGCTTGCTGGCAGGATGCCGGAGATGGCGCCGTCTGTGACAATAGCGATACGGTCACAGCACTGTCTCAGCTCCTCAAGCTCGGAGGAAATCATGACGATTGTAACGCCGAAAGTCCTGTTGTATTCCTTCAGTGCCTGCAGAACCAGTGCTTTTGCGCCGATGTCGATACCGCGCGTCGGCTCTGAGACGAAAAGAAGCTTCGGCTCCAGTGCGAAAGACTTAGCAAGACAGATCTTCTGCTGGTTTCCGCCTGAAAGCTCCTTTGCTTTCTGTTTGGAAGATGTGCACTTGATCTGAAGCTGGTCGATATATTTCTTTGTAATATTCTCAATTGCTTTCTGATCACGCCATTTGATCAGGCCACCAAGATACTGCTTGAGGAACTTGTTCTGAATCTGCATAGCAGGGAACGCGATGTTCCATTCCAGTGACTCGTCGAGAAGAAGGCCGACGCCTCTTCTGTCCTCAGAGACGAATGCGAGCGATGAATCAAGGCATGCACGTGGGTTGTTAAGCTCAATAGGCTTGCCGTTGAGAAGAACAGATCCGCCTGCAGGGTAGAGACCCATGATTCCGTTTGGAATACCGATCTTTCCCTGTCCGGCAAGACCGCCGATTCCGAGGAATTCGCCCTGGTGCACTTCAAGATTGACATCCTTCACTGTCTCACCAGGCATATCAACCCAGAGGTTCTTCACAGAGAGGACAATCTTGTCGGAAAGCGGTTTTGCTTCTTCATGCACTGCGCTGCTTCCGCTTGCCACTTCGCGGCCGACCATGAGCCTTGCCATCTCCTGGATAGATGTCTTTGCAGCATCAAGCTCATTGATGATACGTCCATCTCTCATGACGACGACTTTATCGCACACATCGAGAATTTCCTGCAGGCGGTGTGTGATGAATATCACGGAGATGCCCTGGGCAGAGAGGTTCTTGATGGCCTTCAAGAGCATTTCAGCTTCCTTCTCCGAAAGAACAGCTGTGGGTTCATCGAGGACGAGAAGCCTTATCGAACTCTTTGAGATTTCCCTGGATATCTCCGTGAACTGCTTGTGGCCGACTGGCATCTCTGAGACAAGCATGTTCGGATCCAGCTGGACTCCAAGCTTTGTGATTGCATCGATTGCTTTCTTCTGGAGTGTTTTTCTATCTATTGTATTAGCTCTCTTACCGAATACGAGTGAGAGGACGCTTGAATTTTCTGGTTCTCTGTTCAGGAGGATATTCTCAGATGCGGTGAATCCGGGGAGCAGTGAGAATTCCTGATGTACCATGCCGATACCGGCTTTGAGTGCATCTAGCGGTGATGTGAATTTTACTTCTTTTCCATCTATGAGGACCTTTCCCCCATAGCCTCCCGTCTGATGAATGACATCCATGCCGAAAAGAATGTTCATGAGAGTACTCTTACCTGCGCCGTTTTCGCCTACGAGGCCAAGTACCTCTCCCTTTTCAAGCGTGAAATTGACATCCTTTAGTACGGGGTTCCCATTGTACTCTTTGCTGACGTTCTGCATTTCTAGCAAAGGTTTTGTCATTTCGCTCATTCTTACCCCTTATTATCATGGAAGAAAGGGGAGAGAACCTCCCCTTTCCCTGGAATAGAAAGGATTAGTTGAATTCCTTTCCTGTCATGTAGAATGCCCACTCAGGGACTTCTACGTCAGTGTTGCCCATGTAGTATCCCGGATCTCCCATGATGTAGGTATCCTGGTATACGAGGACGAAGTTGTCGCTGGAAACACCTGTGTTTGCATCGACATAGTAAGATCCGTTCCATTCAGCACCTGGTGTGTAGTGTGAGAATGCCTTTCTGATGTTGCGGATTGATGTGTAATCAAAATCCTCGCCGTTCATCTCTGCTGTTGCAGCTTCGATAGCAAGGCGTCCGAGACCAGCAGTTGTTGTGTAGCCATAGCTGTATGCCCATGTTCCGAAGCGTCCAGCACCACCCTGATCAACAACAGCCTTCTCAACCTTTGCAAGAATTGCAGGGAAGTCGCCAGCCTCTGCTGAGAGGTCGATTCCGAGAGCTCCAGGATAGCCCATGAGAGGTGATGGGAGGTCAGCTTCTACAAAGTATCCGCCATACTGCATGAGCTGTCTGAGAAGAGGCTCTGTATGTGCGTCATTTGTACAGAAGAATGCTGTGTTCGTACCATATCTCTCAAGCCATGCTGGTGTCTGCTCGAGGATGTACTGCTGAGCACCTGCAATACCAACATCGGATGTCGGGTCAGGAGCAGAGACATCTACGAAATTCATGCCAAGCTCGTTGCATGTCTGGATCATGATAGCTCTTCTTCTCTGCATCTTCTCCATAGCGAGGTGGCGTGGGAAGGAGATGTGTACGAATGTGTCGCATCCAAGTTCGTGAGCAGCATTGATCATCAGGTAGCCACGTGCGACGAAGTCATTGGATGTTGCGAGATCTGCTGCACCGGAGATGAGGTATGGCTCCTCATGAGCTTCACCTGCAAAGCAGAGGATGTCAGGACGTACAGCCTTGATCTGGCGGAATGCCTCAGCTGTTCCTGGGACTGCCTGGTTCACGATAACAGCCTTCATGAGAGGATCATCAGCAAGACCTGCGATAACAGAAATTGTTGTCTCCTGCTCTTCCATGAAGTTGTCAGGGTATGTCATATGCTGAATGTATCCGCCTTCTGAGACAGTACCGTACTCAGCAATGAGAGCCTCTGCACCGCGGAGGTCATCCTCTGACTGGGAAACTGTTCCGGTTACGACGCCGATATGGAATGGTGCATCTGCGAAAACAGCAGAGGAAAGCACCACGAGCACCATAAGAGCTGCAAAGAGTTTCTTCATATTACTCTCCCTTATAGATTAGTATAGAGTGACTTTATCATTCTATCGGGGAAATATGCAAGCTTGTGTATAGATTTTCAGTTTTTTTGCATTTCATTGCTATGATATTTGGATACCCATGCTTTCTATACAGAAAGGCATCCAGATGTTAAACTTCCCATATGATACGTAAAGCTGAATACGAGGATCTTGATGAGATAACAGCCATATATGATAAGGCGCGCTCATTCATGAGGCAGAATGGCAACATGAGACAGTGGTCGAACGGTTATCCATCCCGCGAGCTCCTTTCATATGATATCGAGCAGGGAACACTGTACGTGCTTCTTGATGACTTCGGGCTTTATGGTGTCTTCATGCTCCGCGTCGGCGATGACCCCACGTATCGCGTGATAAGGGAAGGGGCATGGATGGATTCTTCTCCATATGCGGTGCTGCATCGCCTTGCGTCATCAGGAAGAAGAAAAGGTGTTCTTCATGAAGCGCTCTGCTATGCATCACTTTTTACAGACCATATCCGCGTCGATACGCATGAGAGCAACCGCCCCATGCAGAATGCTCTTCTGAAGGAAGGCTTCAGCAGGAGAGGCATCATTGTATGCGATGATGGTACTGACAGGGTTGCATTTGAGCGTATCAGCACTTGAGAACTTCCTTATTTTGCATATACTCACTGCATCGGGATGGTCCTTCATTCCCAAGGAGAGCATATGTCTGTGATAGTTACTTTCGGTGAGATCATGGCACGCATTACAACAGAGGGGTATTACACATTCCGTCAGTCGCTGCCGGGCAGGGTTACGCTCTGTTTCGCAGGTGCTGAGGCAAATGTGGCAGCCTCGGTTTCGCTTCTGGGTGGCAGTTCAAGATATGTCACCGCATTACCTGACAACGACATCTCTGAAGCCTGTCTTGGCAATCTGCGCAATCTCGGGATTGATGAGTCCTGCGTGATCAGAAAGGATAAGGGGCGGCTTGGCATATATTTTGTCCAGACAGGAGCGGACCAGAGACCGAGCAAAGTGATCTATGACCGTGATGGCTCATCGTTTTCCATGACAGAGGGCTCTGAATATGACTGGGACCGAGTCTTTCAGGGTGCGACGGTTCTTCATGTGTCCGGCATCACGCCTGCTGTGTCCAGGACAGCAGCAGAAGCCCAGCTGATGTGCATGAGAAAAGCAAAGGAGAGGGGCCTTATGGTTTCCTTCGACTGCAACTTCCGCTCCAAGCTGTGGAACTGGGAACCTGGAACGCCGAAGGAGGAGCTTGCAGGGCGTGTCATCAGGGAGATGATGAAGTATGTTGATATCCTTTTTGCGGCACGCCTTGATGCAGAGACGCTTCTTGGCCTTGATATTGACTGTCCAGAGTCCTGTTCGCGCATTGACGCCCAGCCTTACATAGCTGAGGCAATCAGCAGGAAGTATCCGTCAGTGAAGCTTCTGCTGACAACGATGAGGGAGTCTATCAGCGCGACGTATAACAAGTGGGGTGCAGCCATGTATGATATCGAGGATGGGATGCAGTACGTATCTCCATGTCTGGGCGGGAAATATGAGCCATATGAGATTACTTCGATCGTTGACCGCATCGGTGCTGGTGACAGTTTTGCGGCAGGTATACTTTTCGCGCTCACAGACAGAGAGCTTTCTAAAGATAAGCAGAGTGTCATCGACTTCGCAACAGCATCTTCCTGTCTCTGCCATTCAATTGAGCAGGATGTGAACTACGTATCCCGCGCTGATGTCATTGCTTTAATGCATAGCGGTGGTCATGGCACGGTGACAAGATAGTCTTGCCTAGGTGCATCATTGCTGTTAACTTTTCTTCTAAGGAGTAACGATTATGGGACTTTCATTCTATAAGTGCCCCGTATGCGGGGAGATTGTAATGATGGTGAAGAAGGGAGGATGCACACCTTCATGCTGTGGCAAGGCAATGGCAGAGCTCAAAGCTAATACAACTGAGGCTGCGACAGAGAAGCATATTCCTGTTGTCGATGTGAAGGATAAGGAGATAGACGTCAAGGTAGGCTCTGTAGCGCATCCGATGACAGAGGAACACCTGATCGAGTGGATCGCTGTCGAGACGAAGCAGGGCGTGAAGATCAAGTATCTCAAGGCTGGAGACAAGCCTGAGGAGATCTTCTGCAATAACGGAGACGCGGTTGCTGTCTACGCATACTGCAACCTCCATGGCCTCTGGAAGGCAGAGCTTTAAGATAGTGCAGGGAATCTCTCCCTGCATTCTTTTTCCTCCTGAAACCGCTGCGTGTTGAACGTGCAATGCTCTATGTGTAGAATCTTGATATGCGACGATTAGTGTTTGCCATTCTCATTGCTCTTCTCATCTTTCCCTCCTGTCAGACAAGGTCTGATGAGAGCGGATTCACGAGAGATGAGAGAGTGGCAGCGCTCAGGATCCTCACAGCGGATATGGTCTCCTCTTCGCTCTCAGATGGAGCTGTAGAGGAGTCGTTCTTTGCCAGCCAGCTTCCATCTGGATATACAATCTATAGTGAATACTCTCCAAGCTACAGGATGCTGACTGATGATTATACATCAGAGCTTTCATCCATTGTCTCACCGCTTTTCTCGGAAGCGGCGGCTTTCATACTCTCGCGCATCGATGAGTGTGTCAGCGGAGGGGACACAGAGAGAATGGTCAAGACACCAGAGGGAATGACCGACAGGATTCAGGATCTTCTCGCTGTTGATATCTACAACTACCTTATTCAGGCTGTGAATGAAATGTCGGACGAGCTGGATGAGGCATTCAGGGACTGCTTTGTTATCTTCTCATCTGTCAGGGCGTCGTATCTGAACCTCAGGAGCGTCGGTGTCTCAATCACACTTCCATCCCCGGAGCCTCTTGATTCAAATGATATAGCATTTGCTGTCGAAGCTGCGCTCTTCACACGGCTTGCCGAGCATGAAAAAGAGCTTAAAAGCCGTATTCCTGAGTCTCTGGAAGATCCATATGCTGTATTCTGGGAGGATGTGTTTTGAATCTCTTTGAAGCGAGTGAAGACAGAAGCGAGGAGCCGCTTGCGGCGAGAATGAGGCCGCGTACGCTTGATGAGTACATTGGTCAGGAACATATACTTGGCAAGGGCAGGCTTTTACGGCGTGCAATCCAGGCTGACCAGCTTTCATCCGTAATCTTCTATGGCCCTCCTGGAACGGGCAAGACAACGCTTGCACGTGTTATTGCAAACACGACGAAAAGCCATTTCTCAACGCTCAATGCTGTTCTTTCCGGCGTCAAGGAGCTGAGAGCCGAGATTGACGATGCGAAGAACAGGCGCGAGATGTTCGGAATCAGGACCATTCTCTTCATTGATGAGGTCCACCGATGGAACAAGAGCCAGCAGGATGCACTTCTGCCATGGGTTGAGAATGGTACGTTCATACTTATAGGTGCAACCACAGAGAATCCTTATTTCGAAGTGAACGCAGCCCTTGTCTCTCGCTCAAGGGTTTTCCAGCTCAAGAAGCTTACTGATGATGATCTGACAGAAATTGCCAGACAGGCAATAAGGGACGAGGAACGTGGTTATGGGCGTTATCGTGTGACATTCGAAGATGGTGCTCTCGAGCATCTTGTCTCTGTTGCGAATGGAGATGCCCGTTCGCTTCTGAACGCTCTTGAACTTGCAGTAGAGACGACTCCCGATTCATTCCCTCCGCCCGATGGCACTGAAATCTATATCTCCAAAGAGACTGCGGAGGAGTCGATACAGCGCAAGGCTGTCCTCTATGATAAGGAAGGGGATTATCATTTCGATGTCATCTCTGCATTCATCAAATCCCTCCGTGGCTCCGATCCGGATGCTGCGCTCTACTGGCTTGCGAGGATGGTGGCGGCGGGAGAGGATCCGCGCTTCATATTCCGCCGCATGGAGATACTGGCTGCAGAGGATGTTGGCATGGCAGATCCGTTTGCTGTTGCTGTTGTCGAGGCCGATGCCTCAGCCTTTGACCGCATCGGGCTTCCTGAGGGACGTTTCCATCTTGCGCACAGTGCCATCTATCTCTCGACAGCACCTAAAAGCAATAGTGCGCTTGGATTTTTTGATGCACTTTCAGATGTAGAGAAGGAGAAAGCAGAGGAAGTTCCGAATCACCTTCGTGATGCCAGCCGCGACAGTAAAGGCTTTGGTCATGGAGAAGGGTATATGTACCCTCATTCATACCGTGACCACTGGGTGGCGCAGCAATATCTGCCAACTGGATTGCAGGGAAAGATTTATTACAAGCCGGGGAAAATGGGGTATGAAGCAGGTATACGTGATGCTGTGATGCTGAGGAGGGAAGCACAGCTTGAGGCTGTGACAGAGGACCTGTACAAGGAGAATCTCACATTCTCTCCTGGCGACAGGGCCCGTGACAAATGGGTCGAGAGGGCGCTTTCCGGACGCTCAGAGAGTCTTCTTGCCCTGATGGAAAAGCTTTATGACCATCTTGACATCCCTCGCTATGGCAACGCTCTCGTGCTCAATGCCTCTCACGGTCTTCTTCTCTGGCCTCTGATGAAAAGAAATCCAGAAGGTTTATCTGTAGCTGCGGTAAGGAATAATGAACAGAAGGAAATCATAGAGCATTTCTCATCTGAGCTTGACAAGCTTTTACAGCCTCTAGTCATTGTATCCGATCCTTTGCCGGTTTTTGACAAACTTGAGGAAGGTCTTTCCTTCTCTGTGATCTCTGGTCGCAATGTGCTATCCCGCCTTGAAAATGACTTGAGAATTCTTCCTTTAATGAAATCAAGGCTCGACAGCGATGGTAAAATCGCTCTTCTTGAGTCAATTCCCGTCCTTTCATCGAGGCTTTCAGATTATGCAGAGAAGAGTGTTCAGAGCGTACTCAGAAAGGCTGAGGAATCCATTTACTCACCTTCGAATCCTCTCACAGCCTGGGGGAAGGCGGAGCTTGAGGAAAAAGTCCGTGCGGTTTTTCCTGAAGCTGAGTTCGAGTATGTGAGGGAGACTGAGGTACGGGAGCTTTCAGATGCCGCGCTGAGGAATTTCCATGTTCAGAGTTATAGCGCATCGGGCCTTTCCGAGAAGGAATTCCTCTCATCCTTTCCTGCCCGTACTGTGAAGTGGTCAAACACAGTGGCAGTAATCAGGTATGGCTTTTCAAGGAAAGCAGAGAATGAGTCAGAATCAGCATGGAAGGAGACTATTGAGAAAACAGGTCTATCACAATCAGCCGGGAGGACTCCACCTTCAGATTGAAGATTAAGGTGGAGATGAATCGGCATCCCATGGTATAATAAATCATGCTCACAGGATACGTTGTCAGGATATACCCGACAGAGGAACAGGAGGGCCTCATAAGGCGCTCCGGCGGTGCATGCCGCTTCCTGTACAACAGAC
>CASDZV010000062.1 GCA_949285905.1 uncultured Spirochaetales bacterium
GCACTGGAGTAGCGAGGAATCTCTCCTCGCGGTCCTTCGCCAATGTTATCCGGCGGTTTCGTGTACACAGCACTGTCCCTGCCTGTCAGGACTGTTTAACCATGTACCGCAGAGCGGCGGACTAGGACGACATCCGCCGGTAACGTAGTTCAGAGACTGAAGCCTCGTCACTAAGGCTAGTCAAGCAAGGCTCTTGCAAGCCTACGGGTTTATCCCGTCAGGTTCTTGACTGTTACCTCCATAATTATCAATATCATATTTTCTTATGTTTCACTTATCAACAGAGAAATTAACACCAATGAAATAATTTGTTATGTGCTTCAATGTACAGAAGCAGATGTGAGAATATGAAATTGTGGACGATTGATAAGTTTTTGGTGGATTTATCTGATTTGTAGATTGTAAAAAGAACGAGGCTGGTTGCCCAGCCTCGTTGTCCAGCTTATCAGCTGTTGACCCTTTCAAGGTACTCTTTAGTCTCAGTGTTTACTCTGATCTTCTCACCCTGCTTGATGAAGATAGGAACACGGACACGGAGTCCTGTCTCTGTGGTTACATACTTTGTTGCACCCTGGACAGTGTCTCCCTTAACAGCTTCCTCTGCTTCTGCAACAGTGAAGACAATCTTGGAAGGAATTGTGATGTCCAGAACCTGATCTTCCCAGAATGTGGCTCTGTAAGTCTCGCCCTCTTTCATGAAGTACTCATAGTCTGTGAATGACTTCATCGGGACATCAATCTGGTCGAATGTCTCTGTGTTCTGGAAATAGAAGTTCTCGCCATCGTTGTAAAGATACTGGAGATCTCTGTCTTCTACAGTGATGTCCTCAGCATTGTCCTGGCTCTTCATTGTCTCTGCAAGCACCTGGCCTGTTGCCGGGCTCTTGAGCTTAAGACGAACAAATGCCGAACCCTTGCCTGGGTTTACGAATTCGCGTTCGATACAGACAAACGGCTGTCCTTTGATCAGGAGAGCAGTTCCTTTGTCGATCTGTCCTGCTTTAATCATATTTTTACCTCTGCTTAGATTAGACTGTTTGCTTTTTTACTGCCGTAGCATATCAGAAAGAGGAAATAAAAGTAAAGGCTCTATGCAATTAAGTCCTAAATGCACGGCAAGGAGCCTGTCCAGTCCCATAGCGCCTCCCGATGATTGCGGAATCTGCAGTGATGAAAATGCTGGATCTGGTGGGGGTATTACATCCTCTGTTCCCATCCGTTCTGCCTTCATTTTCTCATATTCTTCTGCGAAATATGACGCAGTTGCTTCTCTGTCCGTCTCCTCATCATAGCAGTTTGCTATTTCTATGCCGTTGATATACATCTCCCAGCGTTTTTTCGTGGGGCCTGCTTGGGAGTGTTTTGCAAGACATGCGATTTTATCAGGATATTCTGTAAGGTAAACTTCCCTGTCCTTGGGCAATGAAGGCTCTGTATATGTCAGGAAAATACGGTTGAATGTATCGTCCCAGCTCTCATCATCTGCGGGGGTGAGTCCAAGCTCTATGGCTTTTCTGCGCAGATAACTGATGTCTTCCGCTTTGTCCATATCAGTACCGGAATACTTCATCATCGCTTCGTGCATTGTTATGACAAGTGGATCATTCTCAAGCCACTGAGGATTGACACCGTGAAGTTTCGTCCGCTGTATCATATCCTTTGTTATTTCTATAGAGTCTTTGTCATCTGCTCCGACTGTATAGTACTCGAGCATAGTGAACTCAGGGTTGTGGACATCCCCGAGCTGCTCTGCGTTTCTGAAACACTGGGAGATCTGGAAGATTGACCCAGAACCTGCGGCAAGAAGCTTTTTCATGAATATCTCCGGAGATGGGATCATATAAAGTTCCCTGTTTCCTTCAAATTCATTTACGAACTTCGTTCCGAATGTTTTTATTGTCGGCTCTGGTATGAGGTAGGGCGAGAGTGTCGGTGTCGATACTTCAAGATAATCCCTTTCTATGAAGTATGAGCGTATGTTCATCAAAAGCTCTGAGCGTTGTCTGGCTGCCTGGAAATTGTACATGCTGCGATTGTATTGCCCTCATTACAGAGTTGCAATACTATTCAGGGCATGGCACAGTACACGACCGATGAGCCGGTTTACGCGCTCGCAACACCATTCTCTCCATCAGCTTTGGCAGTGATAAGAGCATCTGGAGATAATGTGCTCTCTTTATTCCAGCCTTATTTCACAGGTCATCTCGACAAGTCAGGACAGGTTGTTCACGGTTTCATCAGAGGTCTTGATGGCAGAATGATTGATGAGGTTATCGTGATCAAGTATGCGAAAGGGCATGGTTACACTTCTGAAGAGGCCTTTGAGATTATGTGCCATGGTTCGCTTCCTGTCATACGGAGCATCTCTCAGCTTCTGGAAACAGCTGGATTGAGAAAAGCCCTCCGCGGCGAATTCACATATCGCGCTTTCATGCATGGACGTATGGATCTCACAGAAGCTGAGGCCGTTGAGGAAATCGTCAAGGCAAAGACAGCTAAAGGTTCAGGGGAAGCGCTGAGCCGTCTTACAGGTTCAATCCATAATGAAGCAGAGAAGGCAAAGGATCAGATACTCAATATTCTCGCCTCCCTTGAAGTGCAGCTTGACTATGGAGAGGACGAAATTCCAGAAGACTGGATTTTCCCAGATGATGAGATAGCTTCAATTGTGCATCGCTTGAAGGAAATTGCTTCAACATACTCCGCTGTCCGCCGCTGGACAGAGGGGGCTGTGGTTGTTATTGCTGGGCGCACGAATGCTGGAAAAAGCTCGCTATACAATGCGCTTCTCAAGGAGAACAGAGCTATTGTCTCTCCTGTTGAGGGGACAACAAGGGATTACATTGAGACCGAAGCGGAGATCGAGGGTATTCCTGTGCGGCTTTTTGATACTGCCGGGCTGAGAAACACCGATGAAAGCGTTGAGGCAGAGGGAATCAGACGTACTGAAGCTCTGATGGATAAAGCTGATCTCATAATCTACGTAGTCGATCCTCTTTCAGATGATACGGCACCGGAGAGTGATAATATCCTCCCAGTCTATTCCAGACTGGATATAGCAGCGCATAACGGGCTTTCTTTCTCCTCCGTCACAGGGGAGGGACTTAATGCTGTGATTGATGCCATCGAGACAAGACTTTCAAATGGAGTCGAGCTGAAAGAAGGCGTGCCTTCTATCGATTCGGAGAGACAGCGCGATAAGCTTATAGAAGCTGCGGAGGCTTTGGAAGAGGCCGGCAAGAACCGTGCTTTCGGTTATGATGTTATAGCTCTGTACCTTCAGAGCGCACTGTCTGCTCTCGGGGAGCTTACAGGTGAAGTGACGGGGGAGGATGTCCTCGAGCGCCTCTTCTCATCATTCTGTCTGGGGAAATAATATGAGAGATTACGATGCAATAGTAATTGGCGGAGGGCATGCAGGCATTGAAGCATGTCTTGCACTTTCTCGCGAAGGTTTTGAGACACTGCTTGTGACGCAGTCGCTGGATACAATCGGCCGCATGAGCTGTAATCCATCAATCGGTGGACTTGCAAAAGGTAATCTCGTACGGGAGATTGATGCCCTTGGCGGGGAGATGGGCCATCTTATAGACAGCACGATGATACAGATGAGGCTTCTGAATAAACGCAGGGGTCCTGCTGTGCAGGCGCCACGCGCGCAAGCTGATAAATTCAGTTATTCCAGACTTGCAAAGGAAACTCTGGAGAGCGAGAAGCATCTCACTCTTTTCATGGATACAGTTGTGGATTTCCTCATAGAGAATGGCCGCGCTGCAGGTGTCATCACTGAGCGTGGCTGGAAAATCTCATCAAAGACCGTTGTTCTCACAACAGGGACATTCATGGACGGGAAAATCTTCATCGGCGAGTATGATGCTCCGTGCGGACGGCTTTCAGAGAGCGCTGCCATAGGACTTGGAGACAGCCTCAGACGGATGGGGTTCCACACCGGACGCATGAAGACAGGTACTCCTGCGCGCGTCAGACGCTCGTCGCTTGATTTCGATGAGATGGAAGTCCAGGATGGAGATGATCCAATGCTCCCGTTCTCATTCGAGACGGAACATATAGAACGTCCTTCTGTACCGTGCTATGTGACATATACAAATGAGAAGACACATGAGATTATCCGGTCGAACATCTCACGTTCACCGCTCTACGGGGGCAAGATAGTTGGAAAGGGACCTCGTTATTGCCCTTCGATTGAAGATAAGGTCGTACGTTTTCCAGACAGGGAACGCCATCAGATTTTTGTCGAGCCTGAGGGGCTTGGAAGCGAGGAGATGTATCTCAATGGGCTCTCTTCATCGCTCCCAGAGGATGTTCAGCATGCATTCATCCATTCAATCCCGGGACTGAGGCATGCTGAGATAATGCGCCCTGCTTATGCTGTTGAGTATGATTATCTTGATCCGCTGGATCTCTATCCTTCCCTTGAGAGCAAGATTCTTCCGGGACTTTTTGTTGCAGGGCAGACTAATGGTACTTCCGGATACGAGGAGGCTGCTGCCCAGGGACTGATTGCAGGCATAAATGCGGCAGAGAAGATAAAAGGTGAAAAACCTTTCATTCTCTCCCGCACAGAGTCTTATATCGGAGTGCTTATTGATGATCTTGTGACAAAGGGTACGAAAGAGCCATACAGGATGTTCACTTCCCGCGCTGAGTACAGATTGTCCCTCCGCCATGATACAGCAGACCAGCGACTGACACCCAAAGGCTATGCTGTAGGGCTTGTGACAGATGGGAGAATGCATGCACTGGAGAAAAAGAGCGAGGCTATCAGAAGAGTTAAAGAGATTCTTCAGCATACACGTCTCGGAGATAAGAGCGCATATGATACACTAAAGGAGCCGGAGAGAGATATATTCTCGCTTTCTCTTCCTGCTCTCGAGACATACAGCGATGAAATCCTGAGGGAAGCTGAGCTCGATATCCGTTATTCAGGGTATATCGATAGACAGGAGAGGGAACTGGAAAAAGCCAGGAAGGCGGAGAATATGGAGATTCCATCCGATTTCGATTATGATTCAGTTGATGGCATCTCAGCAGAGTCAAGGGAGAAGCTTAAAGCCATAAGGCCTCTTTCAATCGGACAGGCTGCGCGTATCAGCGGGGTCAGAGTATCCGATGTGGCTGTTCTTGCAGTTGCCGTCAGGAGTGCAAAGCGTGGATAGAGAGCTGCTTATTTCAGGACTTGAACGTATTGGTATTGAGGCTCAAGAGAATCTTGTCAGCAGGATTTCTACGTTCATCGGTGAGATAATGCTCTTCAATCCTGCACTCAAGCTCGTCGGGGACAAGGACGCTGATGAGATTATAATAAGACATGTGCTGGATTCGGCTGCCGCATATCCAGTATTCAGAGAGGAGACGGAGGCGGGATGCACAATCGCTGATCTGGGCTCTGGGGCAGGATTCCCTGGAATTGTGCTTGCACTTTTATTCCCAGACCGCCATTTTGTGCTTGTGGAACGCATGCAGAGACGTTCTCAGTTCCTTAAGGGAGTCCTTTTACGGACGGGACTAGTGAACGCGGAGGTGGAAGAGAGAGACCTCCGGACTGTACGACGCGCATTCGACGCAGTCACATGCAGAGCATTCCATCCCATCTTCCAGATAGCGGAGGACGTTGTGAAGATCCTTTCGCCGGAAGCACCTCTTCTTCTCTATAAAGGGCAGAGGAATAATGCATTATCTGAGCTGGATGTCCTCAGGGGAGAGGGCTATAGCTTCGATAATCGGTTAGAGGAACTCCGCGTTCCCTATCTCGATGAGTCCAGGACCATGGTGGTCCTCAGGAATTTGAAGAAAAATGAAAATTAGACGACACAGGCTTTCCCTGGCTCTGGGTATTCTTGCCACTGTAGCTGGTGGATTATTCTCTCTCTTTATTGCATTTGGAAGCAGCGTCATAACTATTCCGGAGAGTATTGGTTCCTTTATCTCAATGTCTGGAGAGTATCTGGGCATTGGAAGCGGTTCTCGCGCTCTTCTGCCACTCGCGCTCTTTGTCTTCTCAGCCGGGTTCGCCATCCTGCTTTTCAGGCGCAGGAAAAGGTTTTCTATGTTCCTGACGATTCCTTTTCTTGTACTTATATATACAACAGTAATGCTCTTTGCCCATATGAGGACCGGGAATAAGCATCCGGAGGCGATTCTCTCGCTGATCGATCCTGAACGGGCATGGCTTGTGCTTGTCTGTTCCGCCCTCGAAGTCCTTTTATTCCTTATTCTCCTGAGCGTCTCAGGCAAAGTTGACAGTCGCCTGTACGAGAGAGAGATGAAGCGCAACAAGCGTATTGAGCTTATCAATGAGCGGAAGGAAGCAGAGGCAGATACAGAAGAAGATGACACTGAAGCTGCTCTCCTGAAAGAAGAGGAGATTAACGATAAGCGTTATCTGAAGATGAAAGAGAAAATGGACAGGAAGAGGGCGAAGAAAGAAGCTCGTCTTACTGCGAAGGATGAGAAGAAATTCCAGAAGATGCAATCTCGCGATGAGAAGAAGCGTCTGAAGGAAGAGAAGAAAACAGCTGCTGCAGCTCTCAAGGAAGAGAAGAAGACCAGGAAAACAGAGAAGAAGAGCGGTGATGTCATTGATGACAGCGAGAATGTGTTTCTCACCAAAGGGGTACCTGCAGTTCCTGTCCATCATGCGGATCCGAATGAGCGTGTCGATGTCCCTGAAGTAGGAGAACTGCCGCATATGAAGAGGCTGAAGACGCCTGATCATGTATGCGATGATACTAAACCGGAAATTGCCCAGAACGCTACTCCTCAGTTTGAGATGCCTCCTCAGTCCGATGTGTTCTCACAGATCAAGAGCGAGATAGAGAGGGAGAAGGAAGATAAGGAAGATAATCATATTGATTATGATTTCAATCATCCCTCTTCCTTTGATAAAGGCGGAATGCTGGAAGCAACTCTGGAGGCACTGAAGGAAATCAACAGCAAGGACAGCGGAAGCAGTACAGTAAGAAACACCAACCCTATTATTGGTTTCAATGATAAGAAAGAGGAGAAGAGTGAGCGGCGTAACACATCATCGTTTGCACCTTCAAATCTCTCTCCAGAGCATCCGAGATACAAGCTCTTCGAGTCGCTTACACATCAGAAGAATGTCTCATCTTTCCCTTCCCGCAGCTTCGTCGCATCGGAACCAGACACACCTGAACCTGCAAAAGGAGAACCTGCTCCTGAGAGGAAAATACCAGGTCTTTCCGGATTCATGAAAGACGAGACAGCTTCTGTGAAGGAAGACAGGCCTTCAAGGATTCCCGGAATTGAGGCTGAAGAGGTCTTTACAGAGACGGAGCCTGATCCGTTTGAAGAAATCCAGAGACGAGAAGCAGAGAAGAAGGCTAAACGGCAGGAAGCTCAGAAGAAAGCTATGGAAACAGAGGCTGTGAGCAGTGAAGAGGAAGTGCGTGAAGTTCCGAAGCAGGAGAATGAGCTGATGCTCAGCGTGGGTATCGGAGGACTGCAGAGCAATGACCTTGGCTATGCCGGTATCTCACAGCGTCTGAACAGGAAGTATACTGCACCGCCTGCCAATATCCTTGTTGATTACCCTAAATCCTCCAGTGAAATCGATGATTTCACGAAACGGCAGGGTGAGATTATCATCGAGACATTCAATGACTTCCATGTCAATGTCACACTTGATGAGATTATAAAGGGTCCGACTGTCACGATGTATCAGCTTAAGCTGGGAGAGGGCGTGATGGTACAGAAAGTGAAGCAGAGAGAAGATGAGCTTTCATATAACCTCGGAGGTGTCCGCATACGTATCCTTGCTCCTGTTCCTGGCCGTCAGGCTGTCGGTATCGAGGTGCCAAACAAGCACAGGGCTATCATCGGATTCAAGGATATGCTGAATGAGTTCAGGCACAGCGCCGATCCTGATAAGCTGCGTGTGCCGATGATTCTCGGGCGCACGATTACAGGCGAGCCTGTGACAATTGATGTCGCGAAGATGCCGCACATGCTTATTGCAGGTACCACCGGTTCAGGAAAATCTGTGTGTATCAATTCATTCATCTGCACGCTGATTTATACCAGAAGTCCGCAGAACGTGCGCCTTATCATGGTTGATCCGAAGGTCGTTGAGCTTACTGTTTACAATGACATTCCTCATCTGCTTACACCTGTCATTACAGAACCGAAGAAAGTTGTGAAAGCGCTTGGGTGGCTTTGCGATGAGATGGAGAGGCGCTATCAGATGATTTCCGCATTCGGCGTGAGGAACATTGAGGGGCTCAATGCTAAGATACGCAATGAGAACATCCCCGCAGAGAAGCTTCCATACATAGTGCTCATCATGGATGAGTTTGCGGATCTCATGTCTACTGTCGGCAAAGATATAGAGACATATGTAGCACGACTTGCAGCAAAGGCCCGTGCTGCAGGCATTCATCTTATTCTGGCGACCCAGCGTCCATCTGCGGATGTCATCACAGGTACAATCAAGAACAATTTCCCTGCGCGTATCGCATTCGCAGTCTCATCCGGTACTAACTCCAGAATTATTCTTGACGAAGGTGGTGCTGAGAACCTCCTTGGTCGTGGTGACATGCTTCTGATGGAGCCTTCGACTATGGGTTTCCAGCGTATACAGGGCGCTTTTCTCTCAGATGACGAGGTTTACTCGATTGTCAGTTTCGCGAAGAAGCATGGCTCTCCGGATTATCTTTCTGATGATATCTTCGAGGAGCCTGAAGTGCATGATGATGGAGAAGATGATGAACCTGTTTCAGATGAGGACAGTGATGAGGTTCTCTATGAGAGGGCGAAGCAGATTGTCTATGAGCGCAAGTGTGCTTCTGCTTCCTTTTTGCAGCGCAGGATGAAAATCGGATACAACAGAGCTGCTCGGCTTATTGAGATGATGGAAGAGAATGGAATCATCGGACCGCAGAATGGCTCAAAACCTAGGGAGATTCTTAAATATGAGTGAGAGAAGTGCAATCAGGAATGGTGTCCTGATTGATGAGTCACAGGCAGTGCTGCCTGTGACTTGTCGTGAAGTACAGAATTCGTTCTCTGTTTATGAGGCTTTGAGAATTACAGATGGCCATATCGTCCATCTTGATGACCATCTCAGGCGTCTTGCGGCTTCTTGCTCTGATATAGCGCTTACTCATCCGTTTACAGATCAGCTGATAGAGTCCTCGCTTAATGAGCTTATCAGGAAGGATGGCATTGCAGATGCAACTGCACGTATTCTCATTGTTGGCGGTCCTGAGCCATTGTTCTTTATCACTTATACAGATCTCCTTACATACCCTGAAAGCTATTACATTGATGGAATAGCTGTCACGCTGTATTATGGGGAACGTTTCCTTCCGCAGGCAAAGACCTCGAATCTGCTGATGCAGTATATAGCTCTGGAGGAAGCCAGGAAAAAGGGAGCGTTTGAAGCTCTTCTTGTAAATAGAAAGGGGCAGGTCCTTGAGGGGACTAGAAGTAATTTCTACGGTATTGCAGGTAGCAGGATATATACAGCTCCTGACGAGCTTGTGCTTTCAGGAATTACGCGTATCAGTGTTCTGAAAGCTTCTCAGAAGCTTGGCTTCGAAATAGTCTACACTCCACCAACAGTCACGAACCTGCATATGTTTGATTCACTTTTCATATCATCGACATCAATGGGGGCAATGCCTGTGAACAGCGTGAATGGCAATCATGTGAAGCGTGATGCATGGGAAGAGGTGAAGGAAATCTGCGCTCTGGAACGTGAATGGGAGTGATTGAAGATGCAAAAGGCTGCAACCAGATAGCTGCAGCCCGATAACAGCTGATTATCTCAGTAGGTGCTCATAATCGCATTGAATAGATTTGCGTTCTCTATTGTTTCCAGCTTCGATCCGCTTCCGAATCTGTAAGCTGTGATCAGTCTGTTGTAACTGGCTGATTCTTCCATTTCAAGAGTGAAGCTGGCTTTTATTCCCATACCTTCTATCGTTCCATTTGAGATTGATAGTTTCCCGTTCTCTTTTTTCCACTGTCCGCTGAATTTCATAGGATTCTCATCGTTGTTCAGTTCACTGAGATCGCCGGCTGAACCAGAAGAGAAATAGTAGGAATTGCTGAGCTGCATAGGAATCATAATCATGATGTTTCCCATCAGAAGGTCTGCCTCGCTATGAGTTTTTCCGTCAAATTTAAGGTCGCCCATTGCTATCATAATGCCTGTTTCGCTGAAGTCTCCGGCAAGACGTCCATTAAGTTTCGTGTAATCGAAGTTCTTCGGGATATATACAGGTACATCTCCTCCTGTAATAGACTTGATTCTGAAATTCTTGAAGTCGACGACAGGGGAGTAGGAAGAGCCGCTTATTGTCAATGATCCTTCCCATGAGAATACTGTCTGCTCAGTAATGTGCACACTGCCGCCATCGTTAAGTGTGTAAGTGCCGTTACTGTATGTTCCGATTGTGTTTGATGCGTCGAATGCATCAACAATTTTGTTAGATTGTGATACAGAGCACTGCTCTATTATCCCGGATGAGAATAGCATTGACATATTAGTGGAGTAGAAATCCTTAAGCAGTGTGGTGTATTTCCCGTCTGTGGAAGGCTCTGGTGTAATGACAGGCTCTTCTTTAATCTCAACATCCTCTCCATCGATAGAGATTGATACTTCGCTTTCAGAAGGCTCGGAGACTGACACTGCGGTAGCTGTGAATGTTTCACCTGTCTTTGTGATAGTACCGCTTGCAGTAGTTCCTTCTTTTACATTGATGTCGAGTTCGTGTGTATTGTTGCCGATGGTGATTGTCAGGCTTTCGCCTTCTGGGACATATGTTGAGTACGATGTGATTGTGTATACGCCATTTTCTTCAGTAGTCTGGAGTACGAATACAAGACTGCCGTCAATTACGCCATCCCCATCACCAGTGTAGCCGTCATAGTCTGCGATAGCGTAGATGATTTTTGTAGTGCTTCTAGCTGCAGATGCCGCCTCGGGGGGGGTGTCAGAATATGTCACAGTGATGTGGGGATTATTACTGAATGTATCAGTGAATATAGCACTGATGTCTGTACGGTTTGCAACGCTTTGCGAGCTGCTTGGTCCACTTGATGATGGAGAACAGCTGACAAAAGAGAAGATGATCAATACAGCAATAAGAGCTGTCATGAGTTTCTTCATTTTTTATCTCCTTGTTTGTGATTTTCAGATATCTTACCCTCATCATCCAGACAATGCCAATATTCATCGGTGGCATTATTCCCAGATTGTATGATTGATAAGACAGATATTGGGAAGAAAAGGGAAATATGTAGTGGTTTAAAAGTGCAAGCGTGCTGATTGATTGGAGAGCTTCATCAGAATTCTGAGCTTTTGGACTAATTGACTAAACACTGGCGGGCAAAAACCCGCCAGTGATGATGTCAGTTTATGAGTGTTTCATCAGTAAGAGTAAGAATGCCAGCAAGGTAATCATTGTCAGTATAGCAATAGAGGCGGTATGTCGGTGCCGAGACATAGTTTGCTCCAGAAGATCCGACGATGTACTGCAGCCCATTTTTCGGTGTGCTGTCATGGTAATAATACTCAGTGCCATTAATAGAGATAGTCGGATTGTTCAAGTATCCGCTTTCATTTACCGTGCTGCTGCCAATCAGGCTACTTGTTGAGTCAATTATGTTAAGTCTTCTGAAGTTGCCATTGATTGTATCCGCTGTATTTACACCGGTCGATACAGTGATTCCCATAGTTCCATTCGGAGTTCCATTGAGATAAGCATTTGCGTATACCATTCCCATAATCTGGAATTTTGCATAATCCGGATTGTCATTCGTGATAATAAATGCCCCATTATCATCAAGAGATACAGTCACCTTCTCTGCCACGAGATTATCACTGAGTATGATATGCTTGTCATCATTTCCGGTATTGGTCTGTATAGTTGATGTATCGAACCACTCGCATTCTTCGACTTTTGTTTCCCCCGCATTTGCAGCAAAGTACCCAACGTTCTCATATCCTGTGATTGTTCCATAGTTCTCACAGTTTTTGATTGTCACAGAACCAACATCATATGAAACAATAGCCGCGCTGTTTCCAATGAATATAGCTGTCTTTGCACCAGTTATATCTCCATAGTTTATGCAGCCTTCAAATACAGCATTTGTATTATTCCCCAGATATCCGCCAAGGAAAGCCGCGCCATATGTCAGTATTTCAAGATTTGCGTGGTTTTCACATTCTATGAAATATACATCGCAGTTGAAAGCCTGCGAAATGTATAGTGAGCTGTTATTGCCTAGTTCTGAGAAGTTTCCATAGACATTGACGTTATCAAAGATGATATCTCCATGTATTATCTCCATTTTTGAAGATGAACCACTCCAGTTGCAATATGGAGCAATGAAGATGAATTCCTCTGGGCGATATTCCAGATTCCTTATAGCACCGTTGAGGAAATCGTTGATCAGACCATTCATGACGCCGCCGTCACCAGAATAATCCGGACCTGCATATTTTACCTGATCCTCTGTTACGTTTTCATTAAGAATATTATCTGTGAGACCACTGAGAGTGTGACCATTGAAATCGAGTTCGCCTCTGAAAAGGGGCAGTGCCGGTGATTCGTCGCCTTCTGCAAAATCCAGATCGGAATAGATGTCAAAGTAGAAGTAGTTATCTGCAGATTCTGCCATCTTCCCGATAAGTGTTCTGATGTGGATGAACTGATTCTTATTGTAGATTCTATAAGGATCTTCTTCTGTACCCGTGCCACCACCAAAGCCGTTTGTGATGCTTTCAGCAAGATTGTCTGACCATTCGACATCGGTATCATTGATTGTAATTTCTGCAGTGGACGGGGCTGTCACAGATGGTGTAGATGTGAAAGTGAAAGATGAGTCCGACACCTCTATTGTTCCGGAAGCTGTTCCTCCTGTGTAGCTCATGGTAAACCTGCCGGTACTTGTTCCGATGGTGTAGCTGAGTTCTTCAACTGGTTCAAAATCTACTGTTGAGAGAGAAACGTTTTTACCAGTTATTATGCCGTTGAAAATCAGATTGATTTCACCTTTTGCAATAGTGATATCAGCATCCTCATCGGAGAAGTTTGCAAATCTGATATTTGTTATGAAACTTGCAGCATCGCGACTCGAAGATTTAATTAACGAGGATGTGCTTACGAAAGAGTCGGCCTTGTTAGTGATTATTAGCGAAGACGTACTGCCATTTCTAATTTTCTCCATGAAGCTGTCGCTTTGAAGATAGCTGATCAGTTTTGACGAATCATTCTCGTTCTTGTCTTTGATTATCTCATCAAGACTTCCCCCAGGAGAAACTCCCGTATCTGGAAGTTGTCCTGCTATCTGCTGAGTGCATGCAATAAGAAGTGAAAGAAGCAGAATACTCGCTGCAAATAGAATTCTTTTCATAAGGCCTCCTAGAGGAGGGTGCTAGTACCCCCCCCCGGTATATGTCAAGATAATAATATCTTATCGTCAAAGTGCATACAATATTTTGTTAGTAATTCTGCTTCTCCAATGTTTGTAGACAAAAGCAGGCTTTCCCTATATTGTCATCATTGTTGAACAGAAATATTACCATTGAGGTTGAAAATACATGAAATTCACAGAACTGCCTCTCTCAGAAGAGGTGCTTGCCGGAGTTGGAAAGGCGGGTTACACAGATTGCACTCCAGTACAGGCTACAGTGCTGCCTGTATCGCTTGGTGGCCGTGATGTGATGGTGCAGTCTAAGACAGGAAGCGGTAAGACAGCAGTCTATCTTCTTACGATTCTGGAGAAATACAGTAAAAACCATGGAAGTGCGGCTCTTATTGTCTCTCCGACAAGGGAGCTTGCTGTCCAGATTGAAGAGGATGCCAGAATCCTTTCAGCTGGTTTTCCTGATTATCGTATTGGCTGTTTTTATGGTGGTGTCGGCTATAAAGAACAGAACGATGAGCTTGCTTCAGGCTTGAATCTCTATGTGGGAACCCCTGGCAGACTTCTTGACTTCGCTAAATCAAACAAGCTCGATTTCCGTTGTTTTGATACAGTTGTTCTTGATGAGGCTGACCGTATGTTCGATATGGGGTTCTACCCAGATGTTCAGTCGATGTTCGCCCAGATGGTCAAACCTTCTGAGAGGCAGACGATGCTTTTCTCTGCAACGCTCTCGACGAAGGTAAGGAACCTCGCATGGCAGTATATGTCCGATCCAGAGGAGATTGCTGTACAGCCAGAGGAGATCACTGTAAAGAAAATAACACAGGAACTTTTCCATGTGACCAAGGATGAGAAGTTCGGTCTGCTGCTTTCCATATTGAAGAAGATCTCTCCTGCATCGTGTCTTATCTTCACGAACACCAAGGACATGGCTGTAGAGGTCTCGAAGCGTCTTGTGATGAATGGCTATAAATCAGAGTACCTTATGGGGGATATGCCACAGTCTAAGAGACTCAAGACACTGGACAGGATGAAGGAAGGCAAGCTCCCGATTCTTGTCGCAACTGATGTCGCTGCTCGCGGATTGCAGATTGATGATCTTGAGCTTGTCGTCAACTACGATATCCCTGAGGATTTTGAGAGCTATGTGCACAGGATCGGACGCACCGCACGTGCAGGAAAGTCGGGTAAGGCTATCACTTTAGCATGTGAGGAGTACATCTACGGACTTGAACCAATTGAGAACTATATCCAGATGAAGATTCCTGTTCTTTGGCCGGATGAGGCAGGTCTTGAGACTGTAGAGGATAAGAGCGCAGGGTATCATTACCACTCGGCACGCCCGGCTCAGAAGAGAGCGGAAAGAAGTGGTGAGAGACGGCGTGGTAATGGACGCCCTCAGCAGAGAAAACCTGCTCAGAAACACCCATCACAGCCAAAGAAAGATAGCGCGAAAGAGTATGAGAAGCTCTCATCGATGTCTCTTGATGAGCGCATGGCATATTACAAGAATGCATATGGTGAAGGTGGACAGAAGAAAGAGAAGCCGAAACCGCAGCCAAGAAGAACTCCTGAAAAGAGGAAAAAGCCGCAGCCTGTGAAACCGCAGAGCGAGGCTGTCAGGAAGACAGTTCATCCTCAAGAGCAGAAGACTGAGGTCAAAAGCGCCCGAAAAGGTCTCTTTGCCCGCATAAAAGCCAAGATCCTCGGAGAGTGAGATGCTTCGCAGATTCTGTTCTTATTACAAATACTACAAAGGGCTTTTCGCCCTAGATATGACAGCAGCGCTTATTTCCTCGCTGCTGTCTCTGCTTTCTCCTGCAATTGTGCGCTATATACTATCCACAGCGTTGCCAGCGGGGTTGTTTATCCAGATAATCTGGCTTCTGATAGCTATTATCGTTGTCTATATGATACAGGCAGGCGCTACATTCATCCGTATCAAATGGGGGCACTACCTCGGAGTGTGGATGGAGAACAGGATGCGTTCTGAGCTCTTTGCTCATCTGCAGTGCCTTTCTTTCTCTTATTTCGACAAGACTAAGACAGGTACGATCATGAGCCGTATCACCAATGATCTTTTCAACATCGCAGAAGTTGCTCACCACTGTCCTGAGGACTTCTTGATATCTATAGCGACAATCGTTGGCGCGTATGCTTTCATGTTCGCATTCTCCTGGCCTCTTGCGCTTGTGTCTATTATTCCGCTTCCTGTGATGCTGATTTACGGCATCATCTTCAATCATCGCCTGAAAGAACGCAACAGAGCGATAAGGCGTACGATTGCTGAAGTCAACGTAGCTGCAGAGAACTCCATTCAGGGCATCAGAGAGGTAAAGAGCTATTCAAGGGAAAAACTGCAGGAGAGCCGTTTCGATGAGTCAAACACAAGACTGAAGACATCGCGTGAGAAGATGTACCAGACAATGGCCCAGTACCAGACAGGTATAAGCTTCATGCGCGATTTCTATTATTTCATGACAATTGCAGGAGGAATCATCCTCATTGCTATGAACCGTGTCGAAGCATATGACCTTGTCACATTTCTTCTTTATGTCTCCGTTGTATTACCTCCTATTGACCGCCTTATCAACTTCACAGAGCAGTTTACACAGGGCATGGCTTCGTTTGAGCGCTTCACAGAGGTTCTGGATATAAAGCCTCAGATTGAGGACAAGCCCGATGCAAAGCCGCTTGTAGTGAAAAATGGCACTATTGATTTCTCATCAGTCTCATTCTCTTATGAGACTGAGGATAGAAGCATTGTCATAGATAATCTTTCTCTTCATATTCCCGGAGGGGCCAAGGCCGCTCTTGTGGGAGAGAGTGGTGCCGGAAAATCGACGATTGTGGCTCTTCTCGGACGTTTTTATGAGCGTGATGGCGGCAGTATCACAATTGATGGCACTGATATCGATGATGTTACGCAGAAATCCCTGCACGAGTCTATCGGATTCGTACAGCAGAATGTATTTCTCTTTGATGCATCCATCCGCGAGAATCTGAGGTATGGCAAGACCGATGCTACAGATGATGAGATGTGGGAGGCTCTGAGAAATGCAAACTTATACGACTTCGTATCATCTCTTCCTGATGGACTTGATACAGAAGTCGGGGAGCGTGGAACACGGCTTTCCGGAGGACAGAAGCAGAGGCTTTCAATTGCACGCATCTTCTTAAAAGATCCCCAGATCCTCATCTTTGATGAAGCGACAAGCTCACTGGATACTGAAAGCGAGAAGCTGATACAGGATGCATTCGACCGCCTTGCTGAAGGCAGAACATCAATTGTAATCGCTCACAGGTTATCAACAGTGAAGGATTCGGATATAATCTTTGTTATCGATAAAGGTCAGGTAAAAGAGAGCGGGACACATCAGAGCCTCCTTGAGGCAGAAGGCCTCTATTATCGTCTTTACTCGCTGAAGGATTGAAGTATGAAGAAGCGTATCAGACTGACGATTTCTATCATTATCATAGCACCGGTATTCCTTGTGCTTTCCGTTCTTGCAATGCTGTTCGGCAATATTCTTCGTCTCATGCATCTGGAGAGAGCAAGTGAGAAGACTGTGCACTTCTTCCTCGATATCCTCATCATCTGGATATTCTTCTGGCTAGGGATGCGGCTGCATGTTGAGGGCAGGGAGAATATCCCTGCATGGGGGAAGAAGGTCTGTTATATCGCAAATCATCAGTCCATGATGGATATTCCTGTTATCTACGGCGCTGGAATGTGGTGCGGCCTTGTTGCCAAGAAGGAGCTTTTCCGCATTCCTGTTCTTCATGGTCTTCTTTCCGTTTTGAAATGTGTCGCGATTGACCGCTCATCCTTGCGCGCAAGTCTTCAGTCCATTCTGCAGGGTGTGAAGCATATTGAATCAGGCTATCCGATGGGAATTTTCCCCGAGGGAACAAGAAGCAAGACCGGGGAGATTGCAGAGATGAAAGCAGGTGCTTTCAAGATGGCGACAAAACCACAGGCTCTTGTCGTGCCTGTTGCCATGAAGAATACTCGTTATACGCTTGAAGCTGTCAATAGTTTCAGAATTGTCCATGTTTATGTGAAGATCATGAAACCTATAGATACATCAATGCTTTCTGATGATGAGATGAAGGCTCTTCACACTACAGTAGAGACGGAAATCAGAGAGGCATACGACTCGCTTCCAGGCCCTTATGATAAACGCTGACATCTCCTTTTCTTACAGAGATGATTCTCCGTTATTCTCCCATCTCTGTTTTTCTATATCAGAAGGGAAGAAACTTAAAATCATTGCACCTCCAGGGAGCGGAAAGACGACGCTTGCCAAGATACTGACAGGTGTCGTTCCCGCTTATAGTGGTGGAGTACTGGATTCCTCTATCGATATTGACGGAAAACAAATCTCTGTAATGAGTGCTTCAGAACGAATGCCTTTTATTGGCCGCGTAAGCCAGAATACAGATGAGATGCTGCTTTTCTCCTCTGCTGAAGAGGAGATTGCTTTTCCGCTTTCCAATCTTGGAATTCCTGAAGCTGAGATAAGTGGCCGTATGAATCACTCTCTTATGCTCTTCGGTCTTGAGGCTTTAAGAAGAGTTCCTTCCTCTGAACTCTCAGGCGGAGAGAAAAGGCGTCTGATGCTTGCGGTGCTTTTTGCAGTGGATCCGGAAGTGTATATTCTTGATGAGTCCTTTGATGAGCTCTCTCCCGGGTGGCGATCACAGCTTGTCTCCTTGATTAACAGCTCAAAGCGTACGTTTATCATCCTCGGTTCCCACAATTTGAAAGAATACGATGATATTGACGGGGATACTGTTACGATTGAGAATGGAGCGCTTTCTGCATATGAAAAGGAAAATCCTCCACGGCTATCGTATATTCCCAATACAGGCAAAGATATTCTTTCCTGCGAGGACCTCTGTATTATTCGTTCACACAGAAGCCTCTCAGAGAAAGAGTCTTTCTCGCTCACTGTGCCAGCCTTTTCCTTGAAAAAGGGCGAGTGTGTTGTCATTACAGGAGAGAACGGCACTGGTAAGAGTTCGTTTTCACGCTCTCTTTGCGGTCTTCTTGCAGAAAAGAGTGGATCTGTTGAGCTCAATGGCAGGAAGCTTCCTCTTAGAGAACGTAAGAAAAGTGTTGCCTTCCTGATGCAGAATCCATATGAGGAGCTTTTCCTTCCGACAGTTCTTGAAGAGATGAGGAGCACTGGCGCATCTGATGAGGAGATAACCAGAACTGCAGAGCTCTTCCATGTCTCTCTGGACTGGTATATCTCTGAAATCTCATATGGGAAAGCAAAGCTTGTCCAGGCTATGCTTTTCTTCCTTCTGAAGCGGCCGTTTGCTGTCTTCGATGAGTTTGACAGCTCGTTGCCATATGCAGAGTCCATGAATGTGCTCAGTGCTTTTCTCAGCCAGGGGACTGGAATAATCGTAATCACTCACGATGAAGCATTCTCTGAAGCGATGACTTGTCCTCATATGAGAGTGGAGGATGGGTTACTTAAATGAATACCAGCAGTTATATCCACGGCACATCTCTTTACCACAGGTATGATATCAGGGGAAAACTCGTGTTCACGCTTGTTTACTCAGTGTCTGTCTTCTTCATACATTCATGGTATGGTCTTGCCTTGTCTGCACTCCTTCCGATCTCGATATATATCATTTCACTCGGACTTAAAGAGACATCCAGGGCTTTCTCCCGTATATTGCCAGTTATCATCCTGCTTTTTCTTTTCCTCCCTCTTCAGGACCGGGATGGCGTGGTGCTCCTCAGCATAAAAGATGCCGTGATTATTACTCGCGAAGGTTTATACAGAGTATGCAGGCTATCATCTCGTTTTGTATCGCTGTCATTCATTCTCATGCTTCTCTCCGCTACGGAAAGGAGCGAGAACATAATTAAGGGATTGCGGTTTTATCATCTGCCTTATACGCTTTCACTTCTGTTTTCAATGATTCTCCGCTTTATTCCTTATCTTGGATCGCTGTTTGGTGAAATCAGAGCTTCAATGTCGCTAAGGCTTACAGAAGGGAAGCGTGGATTCCCGATAATGCCATCGATTACAGCATTCACAGTGGCTGCTGTGAGAATGATTCCGGATACAGCAGCTGCATTGGAGGAGCGGGGATTCGGCAGAAATGGAAGAACTGATTATAGCCGCCTTGAAAAGAAGCCATACCTGTTTTCAGAAATCCTTTTTAGTGCTATCTTCCCCGTCATATTCTTTATCATCGTGAGGTAAGTTATGGCTGAGAGACGTAGTGCTTTGCATATCAGTCTGATAGCGGTTTCAGCAGCGCTTGTAGCTGTGTTTACTATCGCAATACGAATTCCTGTACCTGCAACAGCGGGGTATATATCGCTCTGCGATGCGGCAGTTGTATTCGTATCTTATGCATTTGGACCATTTACAGGTCTTATTGCAGGAGGCCTTGGATCAGCTGCTGCAGATCTTATCGGAGGATACCCGCAGTTTGCTGCAATCTCATTTCTTGTTCATGGTTTAGAGGCGCTTCTTGCAGGATTGCTGGTGAGGAAGAACAGCCAGAGCGTGGTTACTATGATTATCGGGGCTGTCATTTCAATCATCATTGTCTCCGGTGGTTACTTTGTTCTTGAGGTGTTATTCATCACAACAGCAGCCTCTGCAGTGGTGGAAATCCCAATGAACGCACTTCAGAGCGGAGTGGGGGCTGTTATCGGATTGCTTCTCTATTCAGCTGTACGCCGCGCCTATCGCAACCTCGATACTCTGCGGTGGTAGAAAAGTACTTTTCTTCTCTGCTATATTTCACTTGGAGGGAATCAATGACCAAAGAGAATCATGATACGATTATTGTGCTCGACTTCGGTGCGCAGTACAGCCAGCTTATCGCAAGACGCGTCAGGGAATGCGGTGTATACAGTCAGATTTATCCATTCACAATCTCCGCAGAGGAAGTGAGAAGAATCAATCCAAAGGGAATAATCTTCTCAGGTGGTCCTGCAAGCGTGAAGGCACCAGGATCCCCTCGTCCTGATAAGACTCTCTTTTCTCTCGGGATTCCTATTCTTGGTATCTGCTATGGCTTACAGGTCATGTCGGAGATGCTGGGAGGCAATGTGACATGCCCTGAGAAAAAAGAATATGGCTTGCAGAATATAGACATTGCTGACCGTACAACAGAGCTTCTGAAGGATGTCTCTGATAAAAGCCAGGTATGGATGAGCCATGGTGACTCGGTGGACAGGATACCTCAAGGCTTCAGAGTGACAGCAACAACTCCGACATGTCCTTTTACGGTGATTGAAGACAGCTCTCGCAGATTCTATGGTGTGCAGTTTCATCCAGAGGTTGTTCATTCTGCAGAGGGAGATAAGATGATCCGCTCATTTGTCCTGGATATCTGCAAAGCAAAGGCAGACTGGAATATGGGATCATTTGTCAGCGATGCAATTGAGTCCATCAGGGAGACAGTCGGTGACAGACGTGTTCTCTGTGGTCTCTCTGGAGGCGTCGATTCCTCTGTTGCTGCTGTTCTTATTCACAAAGCAATCGGAGATCAGCTTGTATGTGTCTTTGTGAATAACGGTATGCTGAGAAAGAATGAAGCAGAGTCTGTTCTTGAGCTTTTCGGCAAGCATTTCAACATGAATCTGCAATATGCAGATGCGAGCGAAGCTTTTCTTTCAGCGCTGAAGGGTGTCACAGAGCCTGAGGCAAAAAGAAAGATAATCGGAAAGCTCTTTGTTGATACGTTCTACAGTGAAGCCAGAAAATGCGGAGATATTTCATTCCTGGCACAGGGTACGCTATACCCCGATGTCATTGAATCGAGATCTCCATCAGGTGGTCCCTCTTCTACGATAAAATCACATCACAATGTAGGAGGCCTTCCGGAAGATCTGAAATGGCAGCTTCTGGAACCGCTGAAGGATCTTTTCAAAGATGAAGTCAGGGCTCTTGGTAAAGAGCTTGGTCTTCCTGACGAGCTTGTGTATCGTCATCCATTCCCCGGACCGGGACTTGGTGTCAGATGTATTGGTGAAGTGACAAAGGAACGACTCGATACTCTCCGCGATGTCGATGCAATTTTCATCGATGAGATACGTAAAGCAGGACTGTATGATAAAATATGGCAGGCTCTGGCGGATCTTCTTCCTGTAAAGAGTGTAGGAGTCCAGGGTGATGAGAGAACATACAGAGAAGTATGCACGCTCCGTGCTGTTACAAGTGAGGATGCAATGACAGCTGACTGGTACAGGATGCCTTATGATGTTCTTCAGAAAGCTGCTTCCAGAATCTGCAATGAAGTCCCAGGAGTAAACAGAGTCCTCTACGACATCTCCAGCAAACCTCCAGCAACGATTGAATGGGAATGATTGCACTTTTAACGTAATGTATAAGTCGTTGTAGAACAAGCACTTGTTTTATGACGATTTTTTATTTTATGTCGATTATCGCTATTATTTCAGATTTTCCTTCCAAATTCCTACCAGCGAAAAATCCTTAAAACTGATATACGTATTATCTGTATTATCTTGGGTAATATCCTATCTGCTTTCTCTAAAAGAAAATGCGAATTCCATGCATTGACATTAAATATATCTTATTATGTTTGTACATAGAATGATTAATTAATGCTTTTACTTTATTATATCTTTACAACTCCTCCCAAGTTATATTTATCAGGGCTTCTTTGAATATAATCATATTCTCATTATATAAGGGATGCGTGAAGTAGATTTGCTAACGTGTTCATAAAAATGGGACAATTACTGAGTAGGATTTTATTATCAGTGATAATGAGTCCTTTGTAATACAATATGATTTAAAGACTGGAAATCTATTTTATCTTAAAGATACTCTCGGTACGAAAGTTGGAGAGGAATTTATATTTTTTGGATTTAGATTCTTATTATGAAATGTTGGTGATTATGCCAACTGACTTGATAGAAGATGGCATACTTCAAATAATTTTATCAATAATGCATAATCTATAAAACTTGCAAATCAATATGTAAATCTTTATAATCCTGCTTTTCCTTTTCAATCAAACTAATTGAGTAGATAAAGATGATAAGTCAATTGATATTTATATCGAATAGGCAGTATACCATATATATGGGGATGAATCAGTGCAATTACTAAAATTTATAGAAACTATTGATCTCTCGGCAAAACCAGAAACAGAACGAGCGACGCTACTATGTTTCTATCATTACAAAGAGAGTGGAGAAACTACATTTACGATGGCAAAAATAGTCCTTTGGTTGGAGGAATGTAATTTCAGCAAACCAAACACATCTCGTCTCAAAAAACATCTGATCAAATGGCAGAGTAAATCTTTCCTTTCTTCAAAAACAGTTAAAGGAGCTATAGAGTTTGTCCCTGCTGTTCTCCAGGCACTTGAACGTAAATACGGCACTTTGTGGATAGATACCACGACCATAGAATCCCATGACGAGCTACTTGAGGAAGCAAAATTCTGTGGAAAACGTCAGTTTCTGACACGGCTTATCCAGCAAATTAATTTCACTTATGGGAATAATTGCTTCGATGCATGTGCTGTTTTGATGCGCAGGCTTTTTGAAGTGTTACTGATATTGTCGTATCAAAACAAAGGTATCGAAGCGTATATTACAAAACCAGATGGTAGCTATAAAATGTTGGAGGGAATTGTAAAAGACGCTGTACAAAATAAAGTTCTCGGAGTCCCCGCAAGAATATCTAGAAATTTCGATGCATTTCGCGAAGTAGGTAACAATTCAGCTCATAGTATTACTTATACTGCAGGAAAACTTGACATTGACAATATTGCTCGGGATTATCGAGTCATGATGGAAGATTTATATGACCGAGCAGGGTTGATGTGAGGAGGATTAAATAAGTGGACGATGTTTTTAAGCTGAAATATAAAGTAGGTGAAATCGAATTTGAGGCAGAAGGTTCTGCCGATGCTGTTGAACAACAGCGGGTCAATTTTATGAAAGAAGTGTTGCCTGCTGCAATTGATGCAATGGTAAGAACTCGGGCTGTTATTGAGCAGCAACCATATATTAATGCTACGGCTCAGCCAGCAATGCTTGAAGCCGGTTTATCGACAGATTCTCTAGAAATTCCTAATCAATTGGAAAAAAATTTTTCTCGCACAAGTCTCTCTTCCTTCTTGAAAAAATATGGTCCGTTGAGCGATCAAGATTTTACTCTTTTTGCTGCATACTTTGACGAAGAGAAAAATGGAACCAAGGCATTTTCAAATGAAAATGTAAAGCAGTATTATCAAGAGGGACGTAGGCCGGCATATTCTAATAATTTCATGCTGTTAAGAGGTCTTATTAAGAAAGGTTATATCATGGATACCTCCACTCCTAATGATGCACCTCCGGGGAAATACTATATGTTAACTGATGCTGGTATTTCATACATTGAAAACTATATTCCAAAAGGGGATTCTGGTGATAAGAAAAAGTCCCGCACAAATGTAAAAAAATCTGCATCAAAGGTTTCCGAAGCTTATGTATCTATTACTGCGGATGATTTAAACACTAAGAATTATCCTGCCGTTAAGTCTCTACACGGTTCAAAAGAGCAAGTTATTATGGTGATGTATATCGTTTCTAGCGAGGGAAAGGGAGAATGGTTTACCGTAGATGATATAATCCATTTGCTTGTTAATGTCTTTGAGGTTCCGGCTGATAAAGACAAAGTAAATGGTGTATTTAAGCGTAACAAAAGTTTGTTTTTTTCAGAAAAAGATCCAATAAATAAAAAAGCGTTTCGTAGAAAGTTGCTTTCTGGTGCAAAAGACTTTGCGGCCTCCATTATTCAAAAGGCGAACCAGTAAATTGAGTCATGTAACTCATTCCTAAGGCTGTAAATTGTGGGTATTTGAAAAAGCTCCTATGCTGGAAGGGAAGAAGGCTTAGGAGTCTTGATTATAGCAAAGGCGTATGGAAAGATACCTCATCCCGTCTTGAGGACATCTGTGGCATAGAGGCCTCAACTGAGATGATTAACAGGATAACCGAAGGGTGCTTACAGAAACGAAAACCTAGTAGCTTAAATTTAATACTCCATGTTGTCGTCCGCTTCAGGCTTCGCAGGGAGCTGTTGCAATACAGAGCATAAAAGCTTTCTTCTATTCAAGTACTCTCAAGCATGTTTCAAAGCATGGTTTTTGGTCTATAGCTCATCTCATAGAATGCTATCTCAGGTGTAAAACGGCGAACTCCTTCTTGCTCCATTCCGAGATGCCTGTATTTATGAGCTTTGAGGGTTTCATCGGTCTCTAGTATTACGGGAAGTCTTTTCTCATCAGCCAATCGGAAGACTTCTTCCATAGCTTTCCTCATGTATCCTTTCCCCTGATACTCCTTTCTTACGCATAGTATCTCCACGCTCAGGAACTTCTCCCCGTTTTTCTTCATCCTGTCGGCAAGGGAGACTCCTCCATTCTTTAGAAGCTGAGATAGGTCATATAGATGTCTGGTACCTACAGCCTTCATTGCTCTGAATGGGAAGGAAAGCATTATATGAAGCGGTGGATGCGAATCGGAATAAGAGATGGCAACAAAGGCTTCATTGTTATCTCCGACAGAATATATCCAGCCGCTTTTAAGTGCAGTCTGTATGGACATCTCCAGATATCTTAATATTCTGTCTCTTGAGCCAAGAACACTGAAGATCGATTTCTCTCCTGGTCTGAAGCTGTAATCAGCATATGTCTCTGCAAGCTCTCGTATCTCAGAGTCGCTCATAATCACAACTTTCTTCATATAAGGAAATCATACTGGAAAAGGAAACTCGCAATAAAGAAAAATGCCAGATACTGTTGTTTTGTGGTATTCTTTTCAGGTTTCACATTCATCAGGAGGAAAAATGGATATAAACAGCTTCATGGAATCTTTCAAAGAGAATCTTCTCACTCTTTTCGGGGATAACCTTCTATTCCTGGGGCTTCAGGGCAGCTATGGCAGAGGGGAGGCAAAGGAGACAAGCGATATCGATCCCGTGATAATCCTCCAGCAATGCGGAAAAGATGAGATTCTGAAATATAGAGCATATATCGATACTCTTCCTGAGAAGGGCATTCTCTGCGGATTTGTCTCATCCATAGATGAACTCAGAGCATGGGAAAGCGCTGACAGGGCACAGCTGATCCTTGATGCAAAGCCAGTTTATAGAGATCTTGCAGAGCTTTGTCCTCCGATAACCAGAGATGATATCAGAAGAGCCGTACAACAGGGAGCGTGTGCAATCTATCATGCTTCCTCTCACAACATACTTCATGCTAGAAACTGGTCGATTCTTCCTGAACTATATAAGGGTGCAAGGTTCACGATAAGGATGAAACATTATCTTCTCACTGGTGTTTATGTATCAGCATTCAGAGAGCTCACTGCTGTTGTCGATGAAGAAGAAAAGACGATTCTTGAAGTTCAGGATCCAGGTAGAGAAGATGCTGCATTCATGCTTCTTGAATGGGCATCGAAGACAATGCGGGATATCACTCCAAACTGATTATAGGTTCAGCAGTATGTAGATACCATCATATTCTGGCGGCGCAGGAAAGAACCGTACAGGATCAGGCAGAGCTGGAGGAAATGCGTAAGCTGGAACAGCTCCACCAGCAGCCATCTCATCATAAATGCCGAAGGAGATGAAACTGTTGCATATTATGCAGTTTGGATTTCTCTTCCATGCATCACCAAGAGGGAAGGGAAGATAAGTAAGCTTGTTCTTGAGAAGATAGATGTATTCAGGAAAATACTTCTCATCATCTTTCAGGTAATGCTTTATTCCATCATCAATGATTCTTGCAGCTTCTTCTGTTGGAAGGTTGGCGATTAGACTTATAGGGGAAAGAGTTGAGGCAGCATTTCCTCCATAGCTTAGTGGAATCGCTTTTACATGCCCTCTATGATCGGCTGTCTGAACGATTGAGATGGCTTTGCGTCCCATAATCTCATAGACCATTGCAGAGAGGACGGCTGTTCTCGATACTCCTGCCTTATTCTTGATTCTCATGATTTCATCACTCGTGATGAGAATCCTTTGCTTCCTAGTCTTGTGAAATTTCTTATATATGACGGAGAGCAATGCGGATTTAGGGATTGGGTAAAAAGCTGAGGTGTCGAGAGAGGCTGGAAGGTTCAGCTGAGGTATTACAGAATCATCGAATGAGATATCAGCAGCAGGTGTTTCACCTGAATAAAGCATCATCAATGTATTTGCAATGTGATAGAAGCAGCGTCCATCCATCAGTAAGTGGGATGCTTTGATTGATAGGACTGAACCATCCGGCAGATCTGTCACCTTGATTGAAACAATGGGGAATCGGCCTTTCAGCGTCTTCTTCAAATCAAACTTTGCCTCATATTTATTCGGAAGCTTGTTTCTTCCAATCAAGCTATCAATGAAACCTTTGCTTTCTGAATATGAGAACAGGATATCACCTGATGGGAAGAACACATTTCCGTTATTCACTCTTCCTCCGAGTATCGGATAGATAGAAAGAAGCTTCTGGATTGAATCTCAGAAACGCTGTTCCTCTAGATGGATTCTATATACCCAGGATGTTGATATGACCATACGACGGCACGTCTCATCCAGTATGGAGGGTTTCCAGATATGCTGCTTATTCATCAGAGAACCTCGATTTGAGTCCAAGATAGGTGTCTGTGAGAGCAGCGCTGATATCCTCCTCGGAAATTTCTAGGCTTTCCGTTACGATGAGTGAAGCAATCCCATGAACGAAGAACCAGAGCAGGGCGTGCATCCTGGAAGCCTTATCTCCTGTGAATGATAGAGTATCTGAAATGAGTACAATCTCCTTGGTTGCATCGTCTGTCGGGAATTTCACATCAGGACCTCTTTTGTCCATGAAAAGCAGCCTGAAAAGATTCCTTTCTTCCTTGGCGAATCTTATATATCCCATGCCCCGTGCTTTATAAGGAGGATATTTGCCGCTCTTCTCTTCCCCTTCCAGCATGGCGAAATAGAATGAAGACGCTTTCCTTACGATTTCCATCTTCAAATCTTCCATGTTTTTGAAATTGGAGAAGATTGGCTGGGTTGAGACTCCTAACTTCTTAGCAATTGCTCTTGCGTTCAGATTGCAAAAGCCAGCTTTTCTCACGATATCAAATGCAGCATTGATGATTTCATCCTTTCCTGTTTTCTGAACTGGTGGCATTTTGCTATCCTTCTATAACAAATGTTATATAACATTTAAAATATAAAGAATCAATACAAAGAAATAGTTAATAACGTTATACTTTTTAAAAACGTATTAAATTGACGTAAGTTGGAGAATTTATGGATAATACATTTCTTGTAATTATAACGGCCTTGGTTTCAGGTTTATGTGCAACATTAATAACATTGGTGTGGCAGCATAGAACACGTATTTACTCAAACAAGATAGATATCTTTAGAACTTTGATGTCATATCGATATATGATTTCAGATGAAAGATGTGTGGCTGCTTTGAATTCTATTGATGTTGTTTTCTATAGAAACGGGAATGTTAGAAATGCATATAAAGATTTTTGGAATGAAATAAACAAACCAACGGATTTAAATCCTGTAATACAAGATAAATTTCTTAGATTGCTAGAAGAAATGGCAAAAGTATTACGATTTAAAGATATACACTGGGATGATATTAAACGTTTTTATTACCCTGTAGCTTTATCTGAGAAACTGGGCGGTGAAAGACTTTTGCGTCAATTGCAATTAAAAAAAGCTATGGAAAAGAATACTGGATACAATCAGCAAGAAATGACCCCTGATGTCCAAATTGCCGTTTTAAATATGATTACTGAATTGTCAAAGAATCCCGAAAGTTTAAAAGCAGTTCTGAGCTTTGCAGAATCATACATCTCGGAAACTAAAAAGAAGTAATAATAGGTATTATTCATATGTTTTGTGTAAATTGTGATGAGAAAAGTCTTTTTGGCTGAGTAAAATTACGTAATATCTTAATGGGGATAAAAATGGTTATACAAGATGAAGAAGATCAGAACATCGAATTCAAGGAATCATGGAACAGTACAGAGCTCCTGAAATGGGTCTGCGGTTTTGCAAATGCCAAAGGTGGCAGGATGTATATCGGTGTCAGGGATGATGGAGAAGTTCTTGGACTAACCAATAGCAAGAAGCTCATGGAAGATATACCTAATGCAATCGTCAGTGCATTCGGTATGTATGATGCCGAAGTCAATCTCCTGAGAGATGGTGAGAAGAAGTACATCGAAATTGTCATACCCAAAAGTAAGGTCGTTCTGGATTATAAAGGCGTTCCTTATATCAAGATCGGTACGACATTGCAGACAATGAAAGGAGATTCTCTCCGCCAGTCTGTTCTTAGCCGTGGCAATCTTTCATGGGATGCTTACATAGTAGATGGTATCAGTATTGACGATCTGGATGAAGAAAGCTTCAGAATATTCAGAGAAGAGGCGACAAAGGCAAACATATTGTCCGGCGTGAATCTTGACGACAGGCTTTCCATCCTCAAGGAGCTTGAGCTGATTGAAGATGGCAAGCTTACAAGAGCTGCAGTCCTGCTTTTCCACGAAAAACCATACAAGGTTTTCCCTGGTTCGTATGTCCAGATCGGACGCTTTGCAAGCGAGGCTGATATTCTTTATCAGGATGAGATAAAAGGATCCTTGATGATACTTTGCAAAGCAATCATCAGGTCACTGAATACGAACTACAAGTACAATCTCATTTCATATGACAAGACGACAAGGCACGAGACACAGCCATATCCTGATGTGGCTGTCAGAGAGGGAATCTACAATGCCTTGATGCACAATGATTGGTCAGCATGTCAGCCGATAACAATCAAGGTATTTGATCTGAAGATGGAAATAAGCAACAGATCTGTTCTTCCCTCAGGTTGGACAATGGAGAATCACGACTCGATGCATATCAATCCACTCATCTCGAATGCCTTCAAATATGCGGGGTTTGTAGAGAAGTTCGGTACGGGTATTCCGAAGATGTTGAACGCTTGCAAGGCAGGTGGAAATCCGGAACCGGAATACAGGATCTATGAGAAAAGCATTTCACTTGTCCTGAAACCTTCTGAGAAGTACATGCTGCTTGTAGATCAACTGTATGGAAGGAACATTAATGACA
>CASDZV010000063.1 GCA_949285905.1 uncultured Spirochaetales bacterium
ATGTTTAACTGTATTCCTCCTTCAGGAGCCGTCGCATGCTCCTATAGGATATACGCGTTAAACACTCAGTTCGGTTAAACTTTCCAGAGAAAAAGATGAATTTCTGCTGATTTGTCTGGAATTGCCGGAACAGAAGAGCCAAAGTTGCATCTCATGGCTGCATTCTGCACGACTCTCAGAAAGTCTGATTTAACCCTTTTCTTATATTATATGGAATTAGCGGTTACTTGAATTTCCTTCTGGCATATTTAATGGGCTATTGCAAAAAGCTGCAACAGCCCATTTCGTGAGAAGAATGAATCTTACATCACAGTGCCATCTGGAATGATAGCATTCTTGTTGATGACAATGATTCCATCGTGAATGGAGTACATCTCGAAGTCTCCATCCGGACGAGGGATATTATCAATACCGATGCGGCAGTTCGATCCGATTCTTGCGTTCTGGTCGATGATTGCTCTCTTAATGATTGTTGCCTTGCCGATACCGATGTTTGGAATGCCCTTCTTTGCATTCTCAGCCTTCTCTTCCTCTGTCTCATAGAAGGTCGCACCCATGCAGTATACGCCATCCAGTGAAGCACCAGCCTCAATAAATGTACGGACACCTACGATGGAGTTCACAATGTATGCGTTTGTGATGATTGAACCTTCTGATGTAAGTGAGCAAGAGATATTGCAGAAGTTTGCCTTTGTCGCAGGAAGGTGTCTTCTGTGTGTGTAAATCGGCATCTCCTCATCGTAGAAGTTGAATGCAGGCTTTTCTGAGGCGAGGTTGAGGTTTGTCTCATAGAATGCCTTAATCGTTCCGATATCCTCCCAGAAATCGCTGAAAAGGTAAGCACTTACACGGCGTGTCTTGATAATCTCAGGGATAATCTCCTTTCCGAAATCTGTCTTGTCATTATTCAGTGCCTCTTCCATTGTCTCTGCGTTGAAGATATAGATACCCATCGAAGCAAGGTATTCATTCTCTGCATTGCGTCCGACATTGAGCTGATTCTGCAGACACTCTTCAGGTACCTTGTATTCTGTGATATCCATATCAGGAGCGGGCTTCTCATAGAACTTCCTGATGATGCCCTCGTCATCGGCACCGATGATGCCCAGTCCCGTTGCCTGAGCCCTTGAAATCGGTTTTGCAGCGATTGTAAGCTCTGCGCCAGACTCGATATGCCTGTCAAGCATCTTCTGGAAATCCATTCTGTAGAGCTGGTCTCCGGAGAGGATGATGTAGTAATCAGCATTCTGGTCATGGAAGTGCTTGAGGTTCTTCCTTACAGCATCTGCTGTTCCCTGATACCAGCTCTCGCTTGCATATGTCTGCTCAGCTGCGAGAATCTCTACGAAGCCGCCTGAGAACTGATCGAACTGATAAGTATTCGCAATATGGTTGTGCAGAGATGCGCTGTTGAACTGTGTGAGAACATAAATCTGTCTGATTCCACTGTTGATACAGTTTGAGATAGGAATATCTACAAGTCTGTATTTGCCAGCAAAAGGAACTGCCGGCTTTGCTCTGTCCATAGTAAGCGGATAAAGTCTTGTACCACGGCCACCACCGAGGACGATCGCTATCGCTTTCTTCTTTTTCATTTTTCCAATCCTCCTAATGTATTCAGCTTTTCTATTTTCCTAGTTTGTTATAAAGCTCTATGTATTCGCCAGCAGACTTGTCCCATGTGAAATCTGTTGACATGGCACGCCTGATGGCTTTCTCAAGGCCTTCCTTGTTCTCATTGTAATATCTTATTGCCCGGTTTACAGCATCTATGATGGACTCTGAGGTGAGATTTTCCATCAGGAAACCCGTCCCTGAACCCGGATGCTCCGTGATATCAATGATTGTATCCGCCAGCCCTCCGGTACGATGTGCGACGGGAAGCGTTCCATAGTGCAATGAGTACATCTGGTTCAAGCCACATGGCTCGTAGCGCGATGGCATCAGGAAGAAATCAGCAGCCCCCTCTGTCTCATGTGCTGTGAGGCTTGAGAATGCGATGCGCACTGATATGTTGCTGTGGCGTGTCTCAAGTTCCTTCAGTTTGTCTTCGTAGTGCTTGTCTCCTGTTCCTATGATGATAATCTGGAACTTTCCCTGGGACAGAAGCTCATCCAGAACAGGATGATTACCCCCAAGAAGCTCTGCATAGCCTTTCTGATCGGCAATGCGTGAAATCATAGCAAAAAGAGGAATGTCAGGATTCACTTCCAGACCATGCTCTTTCTGCACACGAGCCTTCAGAGCTCTCTTGCCGGAGAGATCCTTTGCGCTGAAATGCTCTGGGAAGAACTTGTCAGCTCTTGGATTCCATTCATGTGTATCCATGCCGTTGAGGATGCCGTAGAGAACATCCTTGCGCTCCCTGAGAAGCCAGTCGAGCCCGCAGCCATATTCCTCAGTCTGGATTTCTTTTGCATAAGTAGGGGAGACAGTGGTTATCGCATCTGCTGTCTCAAGACCGGCTTTCAGCATATTCAGCCTCTCATCACCCTTCTTTCCTGAAAAAGCAGCTTCGGGAAGCCTGTCTCCGCCAAGCACTGTGTCAAAGCGTGAGAAGTCGCCCTGATATGCTAGGTTGTGGATAGTGAAGATTGTATGAGACTTCAGGTCCTGCTGTCTCACATAAAACGGGACAAGACCCGCTGTCCAGTCATGGCAGTGCACGACATCAGCAATCCATGCGGATGCTTTCATGTAGTAGACAGCGGCCTTGGCGAAAAGCATGAAGCGTTCTCCGTTGTCAGGATAGGGGGTGAATGATGTATCACCATAGATGCCTTTCCTTTCTGTGAAATAAGGATGCTCCAGGCCAACATATTCCACACCGTCGAGTTTCCTGTGCACTGTATGGACACTCTGCTCACCGCCGAGCATCGGCACTGTGAATGATTCTCCTTTCCTGAAGCCTTTCCTGTCGATGAATGAATACATCGGCATAAAAACTCTTATCTCTTCACCTTTCTTGGCAAGAGCAGGGGAGAGTGAACCTAAAACATCGGCCAGTCCCCCCGATTTCGAAAAGGGGACAGCTTCGCTGGAAACCATCAGAATCTTCATATGGGAAATTATCCCACAACAGAATCTGAAGGGCAAGGAAAAAACACTCTTCCAGTGTGTTTTCACGTCATCTCAGCTGAAAAGGATGGAATGATGAATGCAGAAAAGTGTGCGTATGAGGAAAACAGAACCTCCCCGAAGGGAGGCTGTCTCACAAGGTCTGGATATACTCGTCTGCCTGATGGGCAGCTGCGGCTCCGTCACCTGCTGCTGTCACTACCTGTCTGAATGATGTTGTTCTCACATCGCCTGCAGCAAACAGTCCCGGAACGGATGTCCTCATTGAGCTGTCTGTGACGACGAAGCCTCTGTCGAGTTCCGCAAAACCCTCAAGAAGCTCTGAATTCGGGATGATACCGACAAAGATGAAAACTGCATCGCACTCCAGTTCTTTTCCATCTGAGAGCGTTACTGATGTGACACCTTTTCCATTGCCGTTGATTCTCTCGACAGTCAGGCCAAGGTGCAGTGATATATTCTCTTTTGCCATGACTCTGTCCTGAAGTACCTTCTGTCCCCTGAATTCTGTGCGGCGGTGAATGATATGCACCTCGCTTCCGAGCTTTGAAAGATATAGAGCATCGGTAAGGGCTGTATCCCCGCCACCGACGACAGCAATACGCCTTCCTTTGAAGAACGGACCATCGCACGTTGCGCAGTAGCTGACACCTTTGCCCTGATACTCTTCCTCCCCCGGGCACCCGAGGTGGCGGTGCCTGGCACCTGCGGCGAATATGACAGCCTTCGCTTTCACCTCTTCGCCTGTGGTTTTGACAACAAATCCATCGCCGTCCTTTTCAATAGACTCTGCACCCCAGAATTCAATCTTCACTCCAAATGAAGTAGCCTGCTTCTCAAAGCTTTCAGCAAGCGCATACCCAGATGTGCTTTCCTGCCCAGGGTAATTTTCTATCTCATCGATATATAACAGCTGTCCACCGGGCGCTAGCGAGTCAATGGCGAGCGTGTTGTAACCAGCACGGGCTGCGTAAGATGCAGCTGAAAGTCCTGCAGGCCCTGCTCCGATGACAAGGATATCACAGATCATTTTCTTTCCTCTCCTTCATACGCTTCTCAAGCGCTTCCTCCGCATCTGAGCGGCGGATATATACAGGTCCTTCACCTATGTCATCGGCACCTTTTGTCCTATACTTCTCCAGCCCCAGAGCCAGTAATGCTTTCGAAAGATTTCTTGGTGCTTCCGGATCTATGAGGATGGGCAGTGCCTCGTCAAGCTTTGCGATGCGTTCTGCGAAAAGAAGTGCATCAGGCCCTGTGATCAGAATTGGTGACGTCTCTTTCCTGAGTTCATCAATGATATCATACTCATCGCCATCCCTGTCGGGGATAACTGTCTCTCCGTTCTTTTTCATTGAAAGATAGAAACGCTTTTTTTTCGCGTCGATGACGGAGAGTATCGCTCCCGGATATATTCCAACTGCTTCTGCAGTCGCATCCAGTGTAGGTACGGAGACAAGAGGTATGGAAAGCGCGGAGGCGAGGCCTTTCATAGAAGCCATCCCGATTCTGAGCCCTGTGAATGATCCCGGTCCTTTCGAGACTATGAGAAGCTCGAGGTCATTCATTCCTATACCGGCTCTCCCAAGAAGTGCTTCTATCTCTGGAAGCAGATCCTCTGAGTGTGAGAAGTGACCATCAACAAGGCGCTCCTCATAGCTTGTTTCAGTCAGGAGAGCTATCGAGAGAATCTGTGTCGATGTATCAGCTAAGAGAACATTCATGGCTTCCTCCCTTGATTTCAATCATCCTGTCGCCATTATCCATTATAGTGATGATAACCGAGAAAGCATCATCCCTCATCATCTCTCCGATTTTCTCGGCCCATTCGACGAGTGTGATGCCATCAGGGTAAAGGAACTCCTCTCCGCCCATTGATTCGAACTCATCTTCTCCTGAGAGCCTGTAGAGATCGAGATGATACAACTTTTCCCGGCCCTCATACTCCTGCACAAGTGTGAAGGTAGGGGAGACAATGGCATCTTTTATGTCCAGAGCCCTTGCAATGCCTTTTGCAAAGACAGTCTTTCCTGCCCCGAGGGAACCGATCAGGGAAACAACATCGCCTTTTCTCAGCACAGAACCGAATCTGTACCCGATTTCCTCTGTCTCTTTCTCTGAATTGGAGATCATTATTCCTCCTCGTGATGATGGTGCTCACAGCCGCAGCTGCAGTCATCTTTTTCTATTTCTGCAATTTCCGCCTGATAGGCATCATCGTCATCATCTTTTGAATCATCATGGACTATCTCTTCATGAATCAGCTCTCCGATCTTCTCTCCGGTCTTCTTCTCATACTCTGCAATGAGATTCCTGACAATCTCATCGTTCCCGGAAAGATATCGTGCCTTCTCAAGATACTCCCTTGCCTCATCCAGCTCATCATCCTGCAGATAGAGGTATGAGAGGTTTGAAGCGACAGTGAGGTTGTCCGGATCAAGATCTGCAGCCGTCTCGAGATATGTCTTTGCAAGTGTCCTGTCTCCGACTTCAAGCTCTGCGATGGAGAGCTCGTTGTAGATATCTGCACTGCTTTCCCCAAGCTCAAGACACTTCATCAGATCTTTTCTTGCCTCTTCGAACTTACCTGCCTTCCTCAGTGCCCATCCCCGGAGGAAATAGCCATTCCAGACTTTGGGATTGCGTTCGATGAAGCGATCTGCCGCAGCGATGGCCTTCTCTGTGTCATCAAGCATGATGAAGTCATATGCTTCTTTGATCTCTTCATCATTCTCAAGCTGCACCTCTATGCGTGAAAGGAGTTTCTTCATCTCCTGCTTCTTCTCTCCTTCCTCCGCTGCAGCCATATAACGGTCAAGATAGTCCTTTGCTTCTTCGAGGTTGCCTGTGAATGCCTCATACGAAGCGATCTCAGCAAGGATATCTGCATTCTCTCCGAAACGTCTGAGACCATCCTTGAGGGTGCGCTTGGCAGAGAGAAGGTATTCATCTTCCTTCTCCTCATCTCCTTTGTCCCTTGCATCGACTGCCATTGCAGAGTAGAGGGTGGCGAGGTTGATGCACGAGGCACTCTGTGGCATGAGATGGTAGACAGCAAGGAATAACTCCTCAGCAAACTCGTAATCCTTCTGCTCTTCTTTTGCGATTGCTGCTTTATTCAGCTTGTCCGGAAGCATCGGGTCGACTGTAAGGACAAAGTCCTTGAAATATGATGCGTCCTTGTGATTCTCATCATATGCGATGATTGTCAGCATTCCGGAGACAATTGACTCGAGTGAGATTCCTTCCGGTGTCAGCCGTGTCTCTCCTGCGGCAAGCTGTACAGGAAGCATGATGTTCTGATCGAGACGGAAAATATCGCTCTCGATCCTCATTCCCTTCGGTACCTTGATGTATCTGATTGATCTGAGACTTTCTTCTTTATTCATAATGCTCAATAAAAAGTCCTATAGATACGGCTGCTGGTTGCTCTTGAACTATTGTTCAAGGGGGGATCTTTGTTGCCCGCTTTCTGTTCCCATGGGGAGCAATGCCGCTAAGGCTATTCCCGATCCCAATTATATGGTTTGCTCCAAGAGGCTTCAGATGAGCCGTTCTATAGGTGAGTTGAGTTTAACACAGTTTCCGAGAGGGTGGAAGTGCTCTTGATTATCGAGTATGATTTTCCTATGGAAATGTTTATTTATGGTCTCGGTGCGGGACTTATCATAGCGGCGCTGGTTGCATTTTACTTCTCTCTCAAGATCGGGAAGCTCAATGATGCAAAGAACAAGGAAGTCCAGAAATACAAGGACATGCTTTCTGACAGGATGGAGCTTGAAGCCGAAGGACTGAAGAAAGTCAGAGAGGAGAATGAGGAGCTGAAGAAGATGAATGAGAATCTTCGCGTCTCTCTTCTCGCTCTCCGTGACAAACCTGGGAGAAAGGAGATGCAGAGGCTGCAGATACTGCAGAAGGCTGCTGACCGCCTTACTCTCAACAGTCCAGGTTTCGGTCCTGTGTGGCAGGCTGCGCTCAAAGAGAGCGAGGATGAGTTCCAGAAGGTCTATTCCGGCTTCCTGCCATTTATAAAGCGTCATATACCTAAACCGACAGATGCAGAGGTTGTTGATGTTCAGGAGGGTGGCAATTCCTGATCCATCTCCAAGAGTATCCCGCTGAAGCGCTCTGGGGTGGTTATTATGTATTTCTTCTTCACTTCCTTCCTGTCCTTGCGGAATGTGTGTCCCAGGCTTATATAGCCTTCTGCCTTGAATGGCTGCTTCACACCTTTCGGAAGGAACATGTTTGGAATCATCACACCGGTTGTACTTCTTTCCCCCTCTCCGTTCCTGGGTGAGAGGATGTCGAGTTTGACTGAGAAGAAAGTGTATGCTCCATGCACTCCTATTCTGACAGTTGAAGATCCTGCTGCATCGATTCTGATGCCCATGTCGAAGTCAAAACCGAACGACATGTCGAGATAAGTGTATTTTGTATCAGTCTGCACTGACTGTCTGTCGGAATAATCCAGCTTATATGCCGCTCCCAGTCCCATGTACCATATAGCATCATCTCCGATTGCTCTTCTGAATGATGGGCCTAAGCTTGTAAGAAAACGGAATGAGCGCTCGAGATTCTCCTGTATCGTCTCGTCATCCTCATCGTCAAAGACTGAGAGTATGCTTGAGTAGGGCGCCTGTATACCTAAGCGGAGATAGATTCCGGTTGTCATGTCGCTGCCGATGAAGCCATAGCCTGTATAATCGAGGCCGAAAGTATCATCGGTATTGATCTGCAGGGAATCTTCGGAAACAGTCTCGAAAAAGGTGAAGTCATAGCCAGGGAACATGGCACAGAAAAGTGCAGAAGGCAAAAGTATAAGCAGAAGAGAAAGCAGCACCTTTTTCATTTCTTATATTATAAAGGCTTGTTTTCATGATTGTGAACAGAGTGAGCGCTGCATCCTCCTATTGTCCCGATGGACGCTACAGAGAATCATCAGAATGGAAGGCTTAACACTCAGCCTTCTCTTCCAGCTCTATCCAGCGCTCAGTCTTCTCATCCAGTTCAGCTTTCGCTTTCTCATAGCTCTCTGTCCGTTCCCTGAGTGTGCCGAGAGCAGTTGTCTCTGCAGTTGAGAAGGATTCTTCAAGCTCTGCAACAAGAGCCTCCAGTCTTCCTATTTCCTCCTCAAGTGCTTCTTTCTCCTTCTGTTCTCTGAATGAGAGCCCTTTTTTCTCACGGGGAGCTTTTCTTGGCAGGGATGGAGAGGAGAACACAGCTTCCTTTGCTTTGTCTTTTTCCTCATCTTTGTATTCTTTCCACTGAGAGTAGGATCCGGGGAAGAGTGTTATCTTCCCGTTCTCGATAGAGAGCGTCATGTCAGTGGTGAGGTCGAGAAATGTCCTGTCATGGGAGGATATGACAGCACAGCCGGAAAATGTTGTGATATAGCTTTCCAGCATCTCCATCGTCTCGATATCGAGATCGTTGGTGGGTTCGTCAAACAGGAGGAAGTTCGGATTCGAGACAAGTCTTGTGACAAGGTACAGCCTCCGCCGTTCTCCGCCGCTGAGCAGTGCAATCGGCGTCCTCTGCATTCTCACTGGAAAGCCGAATAGCTCCAGAAAGCGTGAGGCTGAGACTTCCTCGCCGTCTCCTAATATGACTCTGTCTCCGATGTCTTCTGTGTATTCAATGACTGTTTTGCTGCTCTGAATATCCCGTCCAAGCTGGTCGTAGTATCCGAAAACAGTATTCTGTCCCTTATCCACAATACCTGTATCTGGCAAAGTGTGCCCGGAGAGGATATCAAGGAGAGTAGATTTCCCTGTGCCGTTGTCTCCGATAAGCGCAATCTTCTGTCCTTTTACGAAGGAGAAGGAGAAATCTGAGAAAAGATGTTTTCCTTCATAGGATTTGGAGATATTCTCAATCTCCAGAATCTTCTTTCCGAGCCTTCTTTCGCTGCTCTGGAAGGCTCTCATCTTCTCTTCTGGTTTTGTTATCTCGCTCTTCATTGCCTCAATTCTGTCTTTCCGTCCCTTGTCTTTGCCAGTACGGGCCTTCGGGCCATGCCTGAGCCATTCCAGTTCTCTGCGCAGAATATTCTCCAGCCTCTCCTGATATTTCTCATCCATTCTCATGCGCTCTGCTTTGCGCTCAAGATATGCGGAGAAGGATCCTGGATGACGGTAGAAGTGAGCACCATCCAGTTCCCAGATAGTTGATGTGCATTCATTGAGTATATGGCGGTCATGTGTGACGATGCATACAGCACATCTGGTGTTTTTTGTCCATTCTTCCAGATACTCGATTGTCTTGATGTCTAGGTGGTTCGTCGGCTCATCCAGAAGGAGGATATCAGGATTCAATGCAAGGACACGCGCGATGGCTGCTTTCTTCTGCTGTCCGCCGGAGAGTTCCGCCATCTTCCTCGATGGCTGAATTGATTCTCCCAGATCTGTCAGCACTGCCATGTAACGCCTCTCGATATCCCACAGATTCTCTTTCTCGATGATCTGATAGAGTTCTGTGTATCGCTCGGCATTCCCATCTTCAAGCGCTCTCTGATAATCCGAGAGAAGCCTGAGTGCCCTGGATGGAATGAGGTGGAGGAATCCCATCACATCTGTTCCTTCGGGATATGCCACTGTCTGCTCAAGAAGAAGCACAGCCGCATCTTTCCTGACAGATATATTTCCCTCATCGGGAAGGAGCTCTCCTGCAATGCATTTCAGGAATGTGGACTTGCCACTGCCGTTCCTGCCGACGATTCCTACTTTCTCACCCTCTTCCAGCGCCAGTGTCACATCTTCGAAAAGAGGTATGTCCCTGACAGTCTTGGAAAGATTCTCAACTGATAAAACAACCACACCTGGATTGTACACAATCTTGCCGATTACTGGTAGAATCTCCACCATGATCCGGGAATTATCAATCTCGCTAACACCTCAGGAGGCATCTGAAGAGAGCGCCATCAGGCATGCCGCATGCCGCAAAGCCGGTATCAGAAACGTGGATGGCATCGGGGTGAGAATTCTGCGCCGCAGCATTGATGCAAGACGGAGAGATGTGAAAATCAATCTCTCCCTGAGGCTTTATATCAATGAGAATATGCCGGATCTGTACCAGAAGACTGTTTTTCAGGATGTTCATAAGGCAAGACAGAGTGCTGTTGTCGTGGGTTTCGGACCTGCCGGAATCTTTTCTTCTCTCACACTTCTTGAGAATGGCATACGTCCTATTGTCATTGAGCGCGGAAAGGATGTGCAGGCAAGACTTAGAGACACTGCTCTCCTTTCAAGGGATGGAATCCTGAACACGGAATCGAATTATGCTTTCGGGGAAGGAGGCGCAGGTGCGTTCTCAGACGGAAAGCTCTACACGCGTTCGAATAAAAGAGGTGATGTGAACAAAGTCCTCTCTCTTCTTGTCCAGCATGGAGCGGACGAGGATATTCTCTATGAAAGTCATCCTCATATCGGTTCGGACAGGCTTCCTTATATCATCAAGCGTATGCGCGAGACGATCATCGCACATGGCGGTGAAGTCTATTTCGGAAAGAAAGCTGTGAAGCTCATAGAGAAGGCGGGTGAGACAGCTGGTGTTGTCTGCTCGGATGGAAGCGAGTACCTGGGGCCTGTTATCCTCGCAACCGGGCACAGTGCAAAGGATGTCTATTATTTTCTCAGGGACAGCGGCTTCCAGCTGGAGGCTAAGAGCACAGCAGCTGGTGTCAGAGTTGAGCACAGGCAGAGCCTTGTTGACAGCATCCAGTATCATACAGACGGGAAAAGGGACCCGCACCTGCCTCCTGCAACCTACTCATTTGTCACACAGGTCCGTGGTCGTGGTGTCTACTCATTCTGCATGTGTCCCGGTGGTGTCATTGTTCCTGCTGCATCTGAGGAGGGGCATCAGGTTGTCAATGGCATGTCTCCTCATTCGCGTGCGGGACGTTTTGCAAACAGCGGTATCATCGTAGAGCTGAGGAAAGAGGAGCTTGATGACAATGATCCGTTTTCCATGATGCGTTTTATCGAGGAAATTGAGCAGAAATGCTTCAATCCGGGTTTTGCGGCTCCTGCCCAGCGTCTTGATGATTTTCTCTCAGGGAGAGTCTCTTCTTCATTTCCTGAGACAAGCTATCCCCGTCCTCTTGTCTCCATGAGTATGGATGAAGTGCTTCCTCCCTTAATAGCCTCGTCCCTCCGCGAAGGTTTTGAGGCTTTCAACCGCATGACGCGTTCCCGCTTTGTCTCAGAGGAGGCATTGCTGATAGCTCCGGAGACGCGGACATCATCTCCTGTACGCATCCTGAGAAATGAGAAGATGCAGCAGGGCAGGGGGTTCTATCCTGCAGGAGAAGGCGCAGGTTATGCAGGAGGCATTGTCTCTGCAGCAATAGACGGAACGGAAGCGGCTCTGAGACTCGGAGGTGAATATGCACATTAACTGGAAAGAAATAAGAGAAGGCATCCATGATGGCTTCCCGATCTTTCTCGGATACTTCACGACAGCTCTTGCCTTCGGTCTGCTGACACGTACAAGCGGATTCCGTTTTGTTGAAGGCGTCCTGACAAGCATGATCACATTCGCAGGCTCAGGGCAGTTCCTGATGATGAATCTCTACAACGCAGGCTCAATGCTCCTGTCTATTGTTGTCTCTGTCTTCTTCATCAACAGCCGGTATATCTTCATGGCTTCATCTCTTTCCCAGCGCCTGGAGAATCCCAGATCTGTTCCCGGTCGTCTGATGTGCGGTTTCGGAACAGTAGATGAGGTCTTCACTGTCGCATCGTTCAAAGGCAGAAAGCTTTCATACAGCTATATGGCCGGTCTTATATTCACATCCTACACAGGGTGGGTCAGCGGTACTGCTATAGGCTATGCTGGTGGCACATTCCTTCCTGATGTTGTACAGAAAGCTGCTGTGATAACAGTCTATGCCATGTTCGCATCTCTTCTGGGATCGGAGACAAGAAGAGGTATGAAAGCAGTGCTTGTTGCGTCTCTTTCTGCACTTCTGAATTCTCTTTTGATACTTGTCGCAGGATTCTCTACAGGGCTCTCATTTCTTATCTCAATGATAGCTGCTGCAGTTTTCGGCGCATTGATTTACACAGACAAGGAGGCTGGCCTTGAATAAGATTCTGATGATTGTCCTCTGCGCAGGTGCAACACTTCTTCCTCGCATCATCCCATTTTTCGCATCCTCAGCTCTTTCAAAGCTTCCGAAGTTCATACGCAAATGCATGATGCTGCTTCCAGTCGCAGCTCTTGGTGCTCTTATCTTCCCGCTCTCTCTCACAGATTTCGGCACAGAGTGGTATGCAGGACTTGCAGGTGTTGCTGTCGCGTTCATAACATCGCTTCTCAGAGGTCCGATGATTCTCTCAATCATCCTTGCCCTTGTCTCTACAGCAGGAGTTCTCCTGGTGTTTCCGATGTGAAAAGCAGGGTGAAGCCGCTTCCGATCTTCTTGTCCTTTTAATAAAGCGTAATCTTTGCTTTGCGTGTCATCTGATTGGATTTCAGTGAAGATTGTAATCATGGGAGAAGTGCATAGTGAATTCAGTATAATTAATTAAGATGCAATTCTGTTGCAAACAAATTTATTACAAACAACTTTGCTTGTAATAATACTGTGAAATGCTATTATTACCTCAAGGAGTGAATATGAAATTCATTGGCAGAGAGAAAGAGCTGAAAGTGATAAGAGATACGCTGAACGACGATAATGCAAAAGCTCTGCTTGTGTATGGCAGACGGAGGATGGGGAAGACTACGCTTATTAAGGAAGCTGTGAAGGATCTCGATGCTGTCAAAATCATATACAAAGGGAAGATTCAGCCGATTGCCAGATCTATAGAAGAGCTGTCTGTGATGATAACCAGAGCTATTGGTCTTGGGGATATCCCATTGCCATCTTTTGAGGCAATCTTTTCACTGCTGAGGAACAGGCATGAATGCTTTGTGATAGTCCTCGATGAATATCAGGATATGAAGAAGATAGAAGGGGAAGCAGTAGATGCTCTTATAAGGAATGCTATGGAAGATATGAGCGAGAATATAAAGCTTATTATCTCCGGATCTTCAATCAGGATGATGGATGCCTTGACGCGGAGTGATAATCCTCTTTATGGGCGATTCAAAGCACAGGTTCTTGTCGATGAAATGGATTATTATGACTCTGCAAAATTCTACCCGTCATATACGGTGAGAGACAGAATCATACTTTACAGTGTATTCGGAGGAATTCCATGGATTAATGAATCCATTGATTCTGAACTCAGCGTTAAGGATAATATCATCAAGCTGCTTTTTGAGAATAAAGGGCTTGCAAGGGCTTATGTGGAAGATGTCATCAATGTTGAGTGTTCGCAGATAAACTACTCAACAGAAATTTTCCGCTGTATCCGCAATGGGAAGAAACATTTTTCGGAAATCCAGTCTTATATCAGCATCCCGTCAATCAGGACGCAATTGACAAGAGTCATTAAGAATATGATGGATGTTTCATTGATAAAAAGAAGATTTCCAATCAATTCTAAATCAGCCAAGACTGCTTTCTATGAGATTTCCAGCAATGTGGTACGTTTCTATTTTGCTTATCAGAATGCGATAAACGATGAGAATGCCTTCAATCTGGACGCTCTCTATCAATGCGCTGTTGAACCAACCCTGAATACATTTGTCAGCTATCGATTTGAAGAGATTGCCCGCTCTTATTTCATCAGGTTGTCAATGAGTGGGAAAAGAGGAGGGATCCTTAGCGCTGGGACATACTGGTTCGATGATAGGAAAAAGCGTCAGAATGGAGAGTTCGATGTTGCGTTGCTGCTGACTGATGGTACATATGAAATCTATGAATGCAAATTTCTGAAGTATAAAGCAGATAAGCGCATGGTGTTGGAAGAGAAGGCCAAGGTTGATCAGGCTCCACTGGTCGGGGTGAGGAAATTCGGAATGATTTCATCTTCCGGTTTTGAATGCAATGCAATAGATGATGTGATATTGATCAGTGGTGATGATCTCTACACATTGTCGTGAGAAAACAAAACCCCATCTGTCTGAATGAGGTTTTACTGGGCGCGAGCAGGATCGAACTGCTGACCCCTACCGTGTGAAGGTAATGCTCTCCCGCTGAGCTACGCGCCCGAATCAAGCTGATTATGCCCATATTTCAGATAAGTGTAAAGCTGATTAGCGAAAATCTGCAGATGAAGTTCAGATGCTTCACAAATCCAATGCACCTTATGAGAAATTATGGCAGATACAAAGTGAAGCTGTGTCCGCATTCTGGGCATGTGACTGTTATTGTCTTACCTGTATCGGCTATTGCGGGAAGGCCATCTGTTATATCGAGAAGAGCACCGGGACGTATATATGAGACTGTGATGCCCTCGTTTTCGTACAATCTTCGCTCAAGATCTGACAGCCGCCTCAGAAATACTGCTTCTGAAACACCTGCATCTCCAAGGATTCCAGGGAAACCCGTGAAACTTTCGGGAAGAATTGCTGTATCTGCATTCTCAAAATGCAGTGCGGCATCAAGGGTGCTTTCACTCACGCCATTCATTACAACTATGACAGAATTGCCATCTTCTTCGATTCTGTAGATGCCCTCGCCAAGATTCTCAGCAAGAAGCCCATTCCAGCGCTTATAGTAGACATAGTCATCAAGGGGAAGAATCTCTCCGTTTTCAGCCATCAGTGAGTAACATTCTCCGCGGTGTTCCGGGATGATGACTGTATAATCTGCAAACAGCAGCGAAGCTATTGATAATACGGCAATGAGTGTGATCAGTTTCTTCATTTCTACCTCACGGACATGGAGCTGAAATCTCTGTGCGCACCATTATATGTCAGTACTGTGATTTTCGTAATACTTACTGGATTTAATGATTGATGCATTTGCAGTTTTTCACAAAGATCTCAGAGCATATATATGCCGGAAAATGTAAGTTCCTTTTCTGTTTTTCGATATGTTTCCTGTAGTTGTATATAACTGTGTATGAGGGCAGAATTATTCTTTTCTGAATTTCCCAAAGGAAAATTGCGGAGAGTACACATAGTGGAACATGACAGTGAAATGGCGAAATGAAGCTGTCGGAGCAGCAGAATATAAAGAGCTTGAAAGAATAAGCATCGTAGCATATCCCTCAGTCAGGGAAAGACGGTATTATATGCTCTCCAGATCTGGTTTCATGAATAATCTCAAGGAGTTTGCTGCAAGAAGTGATGGAATGATCACACTGATTGATGGCGGTGCGCTTCTTGATGATTAGCGCCGAAGCGTTCCTGGGAAAATTCATTTGCACCTGCAGATTACTGTATTTCCAGATCCGGAGAGAAGATATCTCTGCCTGAGACAAGGATGTAATCAGAATCTGTGAATGAAAAGCCCTCGAGTGATACGAAACCAATCCGTCTTACATTCAGCTCTCCGATATCACGGATTTTGTCAGCTTCTTCTTCGGCAAGTGTTCTGCTCACTGGTTTTATTAGGTGCTTAACTTCAAAGACATCGTAGCCATCTCTATAGGCGATTGCACAGTCAAATTCTCCGTTTCTGTGGTTTTTCTTATCGTCATACCAGTACATGCCGACATCGCAGACACCTTGCAGTATTCCTTTCCTTACACAGCGTAAGAAATAGGATCGCGCAATATCCTCAAAACGATAACTCAGAAATGTATCAAGTGATGGTTGTACGAACTGTGTATACACGGCATCGGCTCCAAACTGCTGTATCCTTGATCTGTTTGCATGAACATATGTGAAGTAAAAACGCAGGAGATTGTCGCTGATTGCATAAAATGTAGTTTTCTTATCATCTGGACGATTAATGGGATGAATGCATGTTATCATCTCATTGTCAATCAGTTTCTTCAGAAGTTTCGAGAGATTGCCGGTGTTGCGCGGGTCCAGCTTTTCTCTGAGATCGCTATATGTTCTTTTACCATTGCCAAGTAAAGCAAGCAAGGAATATACAGGGCCGAGCTTCCTGTATTCCTGCATTATCGCACGTTCTACCATTGATCTTACTATTCCTTCAGGTTCAAGGAATAATCTCTTGATGTTGTCTTCAAGCGTCAGTGATGTGTCCAAATGTTCAAGAGACGCCGGCAATCCCCCGAAAATAGCAATAGTATCGACTTTCCATCGTAATTCTGCTTCAGGGAAGAATAAAGCGCTGTCATAATAATCAAATGGTTCAAGATGCAGTATGAGGTCAAAGCGGTCGAAAAGTGGATTGTCGCTATCGAGAAGTTCTTTCATTACGGTCACTTCAGAACCCAGCAATATAATCTTGACTTTGCTTCCCTTCAGACTATCAATAATCTTTTGCATCATTGAATCTGTTTCTTTTCCACCATAACTTTCCTTGAGATTGTTGTATTCATCAAGAATTACGAGAGTATCTTCGTCAAGACTTTTCAAAAAGCGGAAGAAATCGGGGAATGTGGAAAAAGTACGGTTTGAATCGCCGAATGCGAGACAATATTCCGATGTAATATCATCAAGATTGACCGACAATCTATCCGCGCAAGCTCCCGGCTTCTTAAGCGGGAGTTAGCGGATACCGGTTCCATCATCTCCAGCTATCTGCTATAATTATCATATGGAATCGAAGCGTTCGGAAGCCACCAGGAACAGGATAAGAGCAAGCCTGAAAGCCACCCGCGAGAAGCGGATGCATCAGGAGAAGCGCGTCGTGCTCCTTAAGGTGAACAGGTCCACGCTCTCATCCTCCGATTCCGACCGTTTCGGCAGGATATTCGCCGAGGCGAAATGGATCCGCAACAGCATCATCGCGCTCGATGACGCGCAATCCTATAAATACGACGAGCATAAGAAGGTCGTCCATTACGACAAGGACAGGAACCCGATAACCGATGATGTCACCATGCCGTCCGTCTATCACAGAGGGGTTGCGGATGCGGTCTTCCGCGATATATCGAACCTCGCGAAGGCGAAGGCCAAGGGCATTGAGGTCGGGAAGCTCCATTTCGTGAAGAGCGTCGATTCCATAGACATCAAGACCGGGTTCATAAAGATAAAAGGCTCCGAGGTGATATCCATACCGGGCTTCCCGAAGCTCAGGGTATACGGGCTCGGGCAGCTGAAGCGGTACGGGGATTCATACGAGATCGCGGACGGGAAGCTCATAAGGAAGCCCTCTGGCTATTATGTGGCAATCACGGTCTGCATAGACAAAGACAATATGCCGAAGAGGGCGAAGACGGGGAAGACTGTCGGGCTCGACTTCGGGCCTTCGAAGATAACCACGTCAGATGGCGAGGTGTTCGCTTATTACGAGGAGGAAACGGAGCGTCTCAGATTCCTGGAGCGGAAGCTCTCAAGGAAGAAGAAAGGCTCGACCCGCTATAAGCGCTGCCTCATACAGATCAGGGTGGAACGCGAGAAGGCATACAACCGGAAGATGGATGCGGCGAAGAAGGTCATCGCTGATCTGATGGAAAGATACGATACCGTGTATTTCCAGGATGAGATGATAGCCTCATGGCACGCATCCCCTTCCTATTCAGGCCGCGTGCAGCATTCGTTCGTCGGAGCGGTGAAGGCGCTTCTGATGGGCATCTTCAGCGGAACAAACGGAAGGCGCGCATTCTGCATACAGCGCGGGTTCCCGACGACGAAGCTCTGCTGCACATGCGGCGAGATGAACAGCATCGGACGGTTCCAGAAGGAATTCCACTGCGCCTACTGCGAGAGCGAGGAAGGCGACAGGGATGTCCATGCTGCGGAAACGATAAGAAAGCTTGGCTCGGCTATAAGAGCCCAGTGGCTGGACGAGCCCTGCGTGGAGGGTGATTCCTCTATCCTCGGCGGAGTGCTGGAGCACTACCGCAAGGGACAAGATCGCCTGATGAAGCGAAGATTATCCGAAACCGCCGCTTCTTAAGCGGGGGGTAGTTCATGCTGTAGCTCTCCTTCGTACATAGATAGCTGATGATCTTTCCATTGAAATGCTCGGAGGCTTTCATGACAAGGCTCGTTTTTCCAACTCTTCTTCTGCCATATACTAAAGAAGCATTATTTTTTTGATGACAGAAATGATTTCAAGCGTTCGAGCTCTTGATTGCGTGAAATGAACATGTAGCCTCCATATTATTGAAATGTAATTCAATGAATTTAATTTCAGTAAATTAATAACGTGAAATAAAGTTGCTTTCAACTGCTGAAATTTGTTTCAGTAAGGTGGTTCACCGTAGAGATGAAGAGAAACAGACAAGGATTCTGTATGAGCTGAAGCAGCAGCCTTAACAAATCACAATCGAGTCTTAAGAAACTGAAATTTACAGACATCGCTCTCTGAATGATGATGACACAAAGAGGTGAAGAATGTCTGAGAGCCTGAACAAGAAGAAGATCAACTGGGCACCATATATACTCATTGCACCGACAGTGATTCTCTTTGCGTGTCTTCTGCTTTATCCGCTTGGCAACGTTTTCTATCTTAGCTTCCAGAATAAACTGCTTTCCCGTCCAAAGCTTGACGGTTTTGCAGGATTTGATAATTTCATCACGCTGTTCACAGACGATCCTGTGTTCTGGGAAGCATTCCTGAACTCAGTGAAATGGGTTGTTGCAGAAGTCGGTCTTCAGTTTGTGTTCGGACTCGGTATCGCGCTTCTTCTCAAAGAGCGGTTCCGTGGCTGTGGTATTTTCCGCGCTATTCTGTTTTTGCCATGGGCGCTGTCAGGTGTTCTTGTCTCGATGCTCTGGTCAATGATGTATTTTGAGAATGTCGGTGTGTTGAATGACCTTTTCCAGCGTCTTGGCATCATTTCAGAGCCTGTCGCATGGACAGGGAATATCAATACATCATTCTGGGCTGTCGTTGTCGCTGAGCTTTGGAGGGGCATACCGTTCATCGCTATCATGATTCTCGCTTCTCTCCAGGCGATTCCGGATGAGCTTTATGAAGCCTGCCGTGTCGATGGCGGTGGCAGGATAATGAGCTTCCGCCACATCACATTCCCGTACATCAAGGAGACAGCCGTCCTCACGACACTTCTGAGAGTTGTCTGGGAGTTCAACAGTGTCGATCTGATCCTGAATCTGACAGGAGGAGGTCCTATCCACAAAACAACAACACTTGCTGTCTATCTTGCCAATACAGCCAGACGCGATGGGAATTTCGGTTACGGCAGTTCCATAGCCGTCGTTTCATTCTTCATTCTCCTTGTGTTCGCATTTCTCTATCTGAAGCTCAGCAATTATGGAAAGGAGGAGAATGCTGTATGAGAAACATTCTTCAAAACAGGCGTCTGAGACACAGGATTCTTGTACTTGTCCCTCTTTTTATAGCTGCAGTCTGGACACTCTTCCCGATATACTGGACTGTCGTTACATCATTCAAGACAAGTGCAGAGATAGCGGCAAAGCCCATTTCATATTTTCCTCATGCAGCAACTTTTGAGAATTATATCAAAGCATGGAGCATCGGAGGCTTCTCGCGCTATTTCTTCAACAGTGTCTTTGTCTCTGTTCTCAGCATGATATTCACTGTCATTCTGGCTACGATGGGTGGCTATGCCATGGCACGTTACAAGTTCAGAGGGAAAACTGCATTTACGCTTCTGCTTCTTTGCACCCAGTTCATCCCGACAGCGATGCTTATCATACCGCTCTTTCAGATTTACAAGACAGTGTCTCTCATCAATTCACACTGGTCGCTCATAATCACATACTCAGTGTTCCACATCCCATTCAATGCAATGCTTATGAGCACGTTCATAAAAGGCATTCCGTTCTCCCTTGAGGAAGCTGCCAGAGTTGATGGCTGCACGGCAAGAGAAGCGTTCATGTATGTCCTGCTTCCTGTCCTTATGCCTGGTGTGGCGGCAATCGCTGCATACTCATTCATCAGCAGCTGGAATGAATACCTCTATGCGCTGATGTTCATGACATCACAGCGTAAATATACTCTGCCGATAGGCCTGAGCATGATGATAGGCGAGTACAGCATCAATTATGGCCAGCTTACTGCTGGCAGCGTGATTGCGCTTCTGCCTGTCGTGCTGCTCTTCATGTATGTTCAGAAATACATGGTATCCGGTCTCAGTGCCGGAGCTGTAAAAGGATAGTGAAAACAAAAGGAGATAATGATGAAAAGATTTCTCATGATCGTGGCGGTGGTGGCTATTGCTTTATCCACTGTATTCGCACAGGGCGGCTCTGACCGCATCACTCTTACGTTCTGGGATGAGAATGCTGGAGAGACCAGGACTCCTTATTATCAGCAGCTCATTGATGAATTCAATGCTTCACAGGACAGAATCACAGTTGTCTATGAGGGTATCCCATCCTCGTCCGCGAAAGAGAAGTATGATGTTGCGATAGCAACAGATACAACTCCGGATATCGGACACTGCAATGCTGCATGGGGCTCTAACTGGCTTGCACAGGAATGCCTGATTCCTCTTGATGATTACTTTGCAGCCTGGCCTGAATCTGAGTATATCAATAAGGAGTATCTGGCACTTAACCGTGGCCTCGATCCCGAGGGACGGCTTTTCATGATTACTGATACAGTTGCGACACCTCTGATGTGGGTACGTACAGACATGTTCGAGGAAAAGGGTGTGAAGATTCCTCAGACCTGGGATGAGTTCTTTGCTGCAGCTGAGAAGCTGACAGATAAAGCAAATGGAGTATATGGATTCTCAATCAGAGGCGGGGCTGGCAGTGTCGTTGAGCTTCAGCATGCGCTTTATGCTTATTCTGGCATTCCTTCCTATTTCGATGAGAACGGCAAATGCACCATTAACAATCCCGATCATGTTGAATTCCTCCAGCGCTACGTGGATATGTACAATGTCTATACAGCTGAAAGCGATATCACAAATGGATACAAGGAAATGGTTGCGGCCTTTGATGGCGGATCTGCTGCCATGATTTTCCATAACACAGGATCGAAAGCAGAGCATGGAGCTGCTCTTGAGCCGGACCAGTATCAGGCTGTGAGATTCCCTGTTTCCAAGAGAGATACATACTCTTATACAGCAGGAAGCCAGGGCGGGTACTGCATCTTCGATACATGTGAGCACCCGGATGAAGCATGGGAGTTTATCCAGTTCATGCTTTCTGAGCATGCAAACAGTTACTTCAACGAGATGATCGGACAGGTTCCGATGAACAATCTTGTTCTCGAGGAGGAATGGGTTGCAGAGTCCCAGTGCACAAGCGAAGCTCTGAATACTCTTGCAGATCCGAAGTGCAAGCTTGTCTCCCAGCCGAAGTATCTTCCTGAATATTCGCAGATTATGGAAACAGAACTTCCTCCGATGTTCCAGGCAGTTCTTGCTGGCGAAATGACTGTCGAGGACTTCCTCGATACATGGGCAGATGCTTTCACTGAAGCATATGCTGCTTACAACGCATAAAGAGATGTGGCTGCTGCCTTAGGGCGGCAGCTGATACAATCGCTATATGGCCGAACGCAGATTCAGATTTTCATTCCAGATGGTGATAGCCGGGATATTCATTCCTCTTATTACCTGCATAGTCATAATCACAGGCGTTGTCACGCTTTCGATGGTGGAGAACAATCAGCGCAACATCATCGGAGCCAACACACAGAGCGTGCTGCGTCTGACAGATGGATATTTCAGTTCCCGTCTTTCCGATGCCGTGGCCTCTATGATAGCAATTTACAACTCTTCAGTATTATCTGCGGTGCTCGACAGCATATCCCAGTCAAGTTCTATGTCCCCGTCTTCTTATCTGCAGCTTCAGAACCTGCTGGATAATGCCTTTGATAGTAATTACAGTATGGTCAGCGCCGTCGGCATAGCATTTGAGGATTCTCCATCCTTCCTCTATAAAAGCTACCAGCACATTAAAGCTATAGATTATGACTGGCAGAGGATGCACGATATGACAAAGGGGACTTTCCGTCTTGTCTGGCGATGCGTTGGAAACAATAGCTGTTTTCAATATAGCGGCAATGAGGAAAACAGTGCGGGAATATGTATAGAAGGTGTATCGCAGAAAGGCGCAGCTTTCGTTATCTGTCTTGATATCAGGGAAGATTTCATCAAATCGTCATTCGCAAACCTCCTTGTTTCTTCTCCAAGTGCGCTTATCGTCAAAGACAGTGAGGGATACGTGAATCTGATAGAGCCCACTCTGGATGACCCTGCTGGACTTATTCAGAAACTCAAGGGAATCGGTTCTCTTTCTGGTACGATACGTTCTGATGATGTTTTCGCGGTATATGACTCAATTCCCATCAACGACTGGTCTGTCATTGTCGCCTTCGATGATTCTGAACTTTTCGAGAGCCTTGCTCCAATCAGGAATGTCATTGTTCTGATGGCAATTCTCATCGGTGTGCTTGCAGTTCTTCTTGCTGTGCTTTTCAGTGTGATTATCTCACGACCTGTGAGATCGCTTGCATCAGAAGTGGCAAGGATAGATGTAGATGATATTGCCAATGCCACACTCTCCCAGACAGATTCCCATTTTTATGAAGTGTCGATACTCCGCGAGAATACCAGCTCGCTTTTAAAGCGTATCAATCAGCTGATTCAGGATATAGAGCAGAGGCAGCAGGAGAATCTCCGGATGCAGAACAGCCTGCTTCTTTCACAGATCAACCCGCATTTCCTGTACAACATGCTCTATTCAATAGCGCAGGAATGCAGGATGGGTGAGACAGAAGAGGCCAGCGAGATGCTTTATGAGCTTTCATCATTTTTCCGTCTTGGACTGAACTCCGGGCGGGAAGTTGTCCCCCTTTCTGATGAGAAGGAGCATGTCCAGAATTATCTCCGTCTTATCTCCAGAAGTTTTCCTTATGGTCTGGATTGGGAGGTATCGATACCTCCTGGCCTCATGGATATGAAAATGCCGAGAATGACGCTTCAGCCTATCGCGGAGAACTGCTTCAAGCATGGTCTCAGAAACAGGCGCAGCCGTGGAGTCATAAAGATAAGTGCAGATAAGCAAGATGACGCACTTCTCATTACAGTTTCAGACAATGGCATCGGAATCACACCGGATAAACTCCGGAGCATCAATGAGACTATCCTCACAGGGAAGCATTCTGTGGGATTCGGAATATACAACGTAAGTGTACGACTCAGAAATTACTTCGGAAAAGGCAGCACTGTCTCAATAAAGAGCGAACCTGGAAAAGGAACAGAGGTGACTATCCTGATCCGATACGATAAGGAGAACAGCAATGAGCATTGATATGAGAGAAGTTATGAGCCTCAATCTTGGATCAGGGGCAGGGCAGTTTAAGGTGATGCCGCTCAAGCTTGGTGGTGGAGAGCGGGGTTTCGTTGCATTTTATGCGTCATGCTATGACGTTGATGTGAATTACAGCATGTTTGTGCTACCGACTGATGTGCTTCATGGAATTGCCTTCACCGGTAAGGGGGAAGTGCTTTGGAAGCGCACTTTCGGGATAATGCCAAGCGCCGCGCTTTATTGTTTCACTGCCATCGATATGGATGGTGATGGCATTGACGAGATCTACATTGTCGATAACACAGATCCTGAGCACCCGTTCTGGGTTGAGGCTTTTGTCCTTGAGGAGCTTGATGCCTTGTCAGGCGAGGTGAAGGGACAGTGGAAATGGCCGAATTATGGTGGTCTTGAGCGTTCTCCATGGTATTTCCGCAATCATGTCTTTGCCGGTTATGACAACTCTTCTCCAGTTCTTGTATGTGCGCAGGGAACGTATCAGGACATGTATTTCCAGGCATACGGGCCTGGTATGGCTGAGAAATGGACACTTTCAATCGGAAAGGATGATAAAGGTGCCCGTGGAAGCCATTCCTTCCCCATCGTTGATATCAACAATGATGGTATAGATGAAGTCATGTGGGGTGAGCGCTGCCTCTCACTCAATGACGGGCATGAGCTTTTCTGCATTGAGAAGGACAGCTGGAATGGTCACTCTGATATGTGCCAGCCTGTATATAACTGGGACTCAGGGAAGTGGTATGTGTATATCAACAGGGAGTCAGATGAGGATATTGCTCCACGCATCGGGCTTTATGATGATAAAGGGCGTCCTGTATGGACTGCTGTTGACTGGGGCCACATACACAAAGGCTGGATCGGACGTATAGGGGAGGATGGGGAGCTTCTTGCGAACGGAATGAGAATCACAGGACAGACTAAGGACGCAACTGGACGGTATTATACAGGTATTACAGAGTTTGTCTTTGACGCCATGACAGGAAAACCGATGAAGATTCCGTTCAGCCTCTTTGACACAGCTCCCGTTGATGTCGATGGTGATGGCAGGCACGAGATACTCAGAGGGGTTGCTTCAGGAGATACAGAACTCATTGACAGAGAAGGAAAGCGTATCTGCCATTTCGGAGGAAAGGTTGCTATGAACACGAAAATACTGGACGCTCCGGGAGAGCAGGTCATGATTTACTATCCTGACGGCACTGTGAAAATCTTCGGTGACGCGAATGCCGAGGACTCTGAGGCAGCACTCAGAAGGTACAGCAGCAGCTATTACCAGAGGAACCAGTATGCCAGGAATATCGAGAACAATATCTGCATGCATGGAGGAATCTGATGCGGCTTCTGATAGTAGAAGATGATGCCATGATTCTCCGTGGCCTTGTGAAAGGCATTGACTGGAAACGCTATGGTTTTGCCGAGGTAAGCTCTGCGCCTGATGGGGAAATAGGGCTTGAACTCCTGCGGAATAATCCTTTCGACGTTGTCATTACAGACATCAACATGCCATTCATGGACGGTCTTGAGCTTGCAGAGATCATAAGCAAGGAATTCCCTTCAGTAGTGACTATCATCCTTACTGGGTATCAGCGGTTTGAGTATGCGAAGAAAGCTCTGCACCTTGGTGTGTTCGAATACTTGATGAAACCCGTTTCCGAGAAACAGCTTGATGAATGCATGGCCCGTGTTCAGAGCAGAATCATGAAGCGGAGGGAAGAGCGGGTTCAGATAGAGCTTGGCAGGGAAAAGCAGCGTAATGATTTTTTCGACAAGCTCTTCTTCTCTGGAATGGACAGCGATGAGTATGAGGTATCTGTAAACAATTTGGGCCTCCCTGATTTAAGAAGCCGTCCGTGCTACTCTGCCATAGCCTGCTTTACCGATTACGGCAATACTTCTCTCAGTGTCTCTGACTTTGAAGCCGCTGCAGAGAGATGCGCGGAAAAAGCAGAGTATCTTTTCGGGCCAGAGTGCTATGTCTGGCGACGCAATGGTGATGAGCTGAATATTCTGACAGCATGCGACTCGTTTCCAGAGGCGCTGGAGATGTTTGTCAGATACACGGAGTCTGAATGCTCACTTTCTGTCTCAGTCTCTGCTGTATCTTCTCCATTTGAGAATGTGCTTGAATCTTATAAGAACGGGCAGGGGCTTTTAGATTGCACAAGACGGAGGAGCGGGAAAATCATATGGTATCCGGAGCGTTGCAGAAGGAATACAGACGATGATGATATCAGCGCGCTCTCAGATGCGATGCTTCGATTCATCTATGAAGGGAAAGGCAGAGATGCTGAATCCGTGATTCAGTATATCTCAGACAGCTTTCCTGATGACGCTGTACTATACACAGTGCTATACCAGCTGAGCGAAGCGTATCATTCTCTTGGTCAGAAGCATTTGACTTCCAGTTCTGTAGATTTTGCTTCTCTTTTCCAGCAGTTTGCTGTGAAAGATAAACGCAGCAAGATGCAAATACTCTCCGAGATCGCATGGCAGCTTTCTGATTCATTCCCATCTTCCGACAAAAGTGCAGACAGCATGAACAGCAGGATGCTTGAGTATATCGACAAGCATTATGCTGATTCCCAGCTTTCGCTTACCCAGCTTGGAGACTATATGGATATGTCTCCGGTATATCTCTGTTCTCTTTTCAAGAAGAGGAATGGTATTTCCTTCACTGAGTATGTTACTGACATGAGGATGACAGAAGCCTGCAGACTGCTTCGTGAAACGGAAATGAAAGTCTTTGAGATCTCTCAAGCTGTAGGACTTCCGAATAATCAGTACTTCACGACGCGCTTCAAGAAGCTCTTTGGAATGACGCCACTTGAATATAGAGATAATAATCAGCGACCTTAAGAATGCAATTCCGGATATTCGGCATGTTACATTTCTCCATAATGAGCAGGCTGACGTTCATGAGGAAAAGAGGGTGAAGTAATTGTCATATTCCAATTTTGGTTTCATTAGCTGTATCACTATTCTTCATCTTGTTCAGGAATTCTGCCGGAGTACAGATTGTTATGTCATCCACTTTTCCAAGTGATATGAGATCATCATCTCCTGATACGATATACATGCACTCTGCATCGAGTGCGCAGGAGATGAATTTGTCATCATCAGGGTCTCTGCATATGCTGATTTTGGATGAAGGGATAATTACTTTAAATAGTTTGAAGACTTCATCAATAAGATGCTTCTTCAGTCTGGATGGATACTTCTTGGTCATTCTCTCGATGACATCATTGTACTCATCCCATATTTCAGGTGAAATATACGCTTCATTCTGTTTTGCAATCACAGTCTGGAGAACCTTGAGAGGAAGTCCTCCGAAGAAGACAGCAGAGATGAAGACGTTCGTATCTATTACAATCTTCATGCAAGTTCTTTCCTTGCTTTTCTGGATTCGGTTATAGCTGCATTAATATCCTCTTCTGTAAGTCCTTCTTTCTCCGCATATTCCCTGGCTTTTGCAAGTGCGGCTGAAAGCTTATCCTCTGATGGAAGTTCAACAGGCTTAAGGATGATGTTCTCACCGTCGGAGTAAATGACAAGCTGGCTTCCTTCCTTTATTGATAAAGCTTTACGATAGCTTATCGGAATGGCAATCTGACCTTTAGAGGAAACTGAAATGAGCTGCATGGTCATAGTAAAACTCCTTGTGTAAGAATTTCTTACATTTATAATATACCATGACACACAGTGTCTCAAGAAGAAAGATGCATATTGATTATCTGCTAGTCTCAAATATAAGAACACATACTCTACAAGTGAAACAAAGACAGAAGTCTTTGAGATCTCTCAATCTGTAGGACGAATAATCAGTGCTTCACGACGCGCTTCAAGAAGCTCTTTGGAATGACGCCACTTGAGTGCAGAGATAATAGTCCGAAAATGCAATGATGACAATATATTGAATAATATGTTTCCATCAGCGATAATCCAAACATGAATGAAAACATTAAGCCAATATTAGACACTGTCACTGAAGCCATTGCCGATGAAGTTCCTATCCTTAATAAGATTCTGAAGTGGAAGGAAATATACAGAAGCATCACCGATCAGCTATTTCTTGATAAGCTTGAACGAATACTTCTAGGTGCAAAAGAACCTATGACTGAAGATAAATGGAAAATCTTCTGGAATAAGTTCCGGGAGAAGATGAAAGACAAGGATGATGCTTATCAGTTCATGCTAAACATTGAGAGAATCAATGAAATCGGGAAGTGCCATTACTTCTCAAACCTCATCAGATGCTCAGTTATCAACAGCATGGACAACAATCTCTTCCAGATACTTTGGAATATCATCGCATCATGTAACATTCCATGCCTCCAATATCTTGAGAGACAAAAAGTGGAAAATCCAGCACTAAAAGACTACTTCTCAACGAGCCTTTATTACTACGGACTCTTTGAGCCGGAGGATACAGGTAAAGAGGAATGCGAGTATAAGATGACTTCCCTTGGTAAGCTACTGAAAGATGCAAGTCTTAATTACAATGGTCTGGAAGAGGAAATGATGCTTCCATCTCCGAACCAGCTTCCTCCTGTGGATGTTCCTGAGCCGGTAACTAATATGGTACTGCAATGCAGATTGTCTGAATTAGACCAGTAGACTGAGCCTCGCATGTACCGCTTGCTCAAACTTGCTGTCAGAAACAAACCAGTGACAGAATTTACAGAGTGCTATGAGTGCTGCCTTTTCCTGGGCTTCCGGATCTGAGTCATCACATTCGCAGAGAGTATCGAGATCTGCGATGATATAGTCTCGCATCCTGATAGTGTGCTCACCAACAATCTCAACACCGAAGAAGAATGAGTCCTCACTTGCAAAGGCTTTGTCTGAGAATCTTCTTACATCGCTGATAAGATAATCCATGAATGAATCGAGATTCTCGACCGTTGTAATATTCTTCTTGACTAAAGCAGCTTCCGCTTCTGAAACAGCAAGAAGATTTCTTCCTGTAAGTTCAGCAAGTGTTTTCTCTGTTTCACCAGGTTCTCTTCTGCCAGGAGTGTTCGGTGAGACATAAAGGTATTGAGAATCAGCATTCAGATCCTCACAGATGATGCCGTCAAAGTCAGGGAATAGCTCATCAGCTTCAAGACAGAACTTCAGTGTTGGCATCCCAGTATCTTTAGCAATCAGGTAATTCATAAGATAGCGTTCAACAGCGCATTGTCCGCATTTGAATTCTTTCAGAATCATCTGAGAGTAGAATTCAGATCCTATCTGAACAGGATTGCATTTGATTTTGTAAACTTTTGAGTTTCCGCCTTCTCCAATGAGATATTTGCTAACTGTCATTATCGTTTCCAGAAAGAAGAATAACACAGCCAATAATGCAATTAATACATTTCTCCTTAAGGAGGGTAAAATTCATTCAATCCATCATTTTGCTATTGACAACTATAAGAACAGGGGGGTAAATTATGGTCAGATAATTTTTCAAGAGAGGGTTGAAGATGAAAAAAAGATCAATCTTTTTGACAATCAGCCTCATTGTCGTTGCAATCTTAGCTGGTTGTAATAATGAGGTTGTTTACCCAGCATTCCCGTCGACGGTTGTTATTAACCAGACCGGAGATTTCATGAAAGGTCAGCCATTTGATGCTTCGAAGTTCGAGGTTGTCGTGACTTACCTTGGTGGAAGCTCAAAGACATTCAAGAATGCTGCACTTACAGTCGCAATTGGCGAAGGTGGTGTACAGGGCGGCGAGGAAGTTTCTGTAAACGTTGGAAACGACTACTATGGTGAGCCTGTTGAATACACTGCAAATATTGCCAATGTTTATGATGTTTCCTACATCTCAGCTACAACAAAGAAGGCTGTTTTTGCTACAACAGATACTAATCCACAGGATTTTGTCGTAACAGCTTACTATGGTGAGAATAAAGAAGTTCTTCCTACAAGCTACTACACAGTATCAGTTGCTGAAAAAGCAGATGCTGCAACAACTGTTGAGGGATATGCTGAAGCTACAGAAGTCCCAGGTACAGCTACAATCACACTTGCATTCGCAGATACTGTAAAGACAACTGTTGATGTAACTGTTTCTAAGGCAGCTGAAGAGGACAAGATCATCACAGGTCTCAAAGACGTTAACTACAGCGGAAAGATTCCTGCATTCAATTATGATGAGGCTCCAGAACTTGATCTCAGCAAGCTTATTGTGACCGCATACTACAACAATACCGAAGAGACAAGGGCTCTCACAGCAACTGAGCTTGCAGAAGCTAATATCTATTTTGTTGACTTTACTACAGAGCTTCCAATCAGCAAGTATGACTTCATCACAAACAAGAATGTTAAGATTGCTGTAGAGTATGGCGATTTCGGTCCTGTTGTGACAGCTGGTGCACCTGGTTTTGCAACTCCAGTTATTACGGCAGAGTATGTCGGTGCAGAACTCAACGAGAAGGCTGCTCTTGATCTTACAGCTGAGGACTTCTATGTAACACTCAATATCGAAGACAAGTATTCGATTCTCAATGATTTCGATATTGTTCTTGCTACAGCAAGTACAACAGCACCAACAGAAACAAGTTTTGTTGAATATACAGGAACAGAAGTACCTGCAACACTTTATGCATACATCGGTCTTGATGGTGTTTATAGTGCAGCTGAGGAAGTTGGTGTCAAGGGATATGTAGAGCCTTCTATCAGTGCAATTTCTGCTGAGTTCAATGCAGAGGCAGCAGGTGTCAAGCTTCCTGCAAAGGGTCTTTACAAGACAGCTCCAGCTACAAAAGACATCGAAGCAGGTATTACAGTAACTGGTACAAAGGGAACAGAGACTGTACCTGTAACAGGTGGTGACATTACATATAAGTATCAGCTCGATGGAAAGGACCTTGCTGCAAGCAATGTTGATCTCACAGGTGTTGATGAACTCACAGTTGTTGTTACTTATAATGATACATTCACAACAACTGTCAGCGTACCTCTTGCAGAGCCTGTAGCTGAAATAATCAAGCTTATTCCTACATACTCGCTGACAAGCTCAACAGGTCTCCCGATGTATGGTGCAACAGTTGACTGGAGAATTCAGGGTACTGCATCAGCAGAGGTATACACATTTGATTATGAAGGTGATTTCAGGATCTACAAGAACGACATCCTGACATCAAGTCTTCCAACAGATGCAAATGACTGGGTGAAGGAGAATGCATCTTACCGCGTAGTAATTGACAAAGCAGATGGCACTACACTTGCTAGTGCAGCTGTTGATGCTCCTGATTCAGTCGTTGCTTATGCTACAGTTGATGAGGATTCAATTGAGTTCAAACTCAACAAGACAATGCTTGTTGGTACAACAATTCTCTATAATGAATCAACAAATACTGCAGGAATTGCACCAACTGATTTTGTTGCAGTTGAAGGAACTTGGACACCGAATGGTACAGCAGAAGCTCCAAAAGTAACTGAAATTATCGTGGATTACGATGAAGTTGAAGTTGCTGATGGTACAAACAATATTAAGCTCAAAGTATCTTATGTTGGCGACGATGGAACAGAAAAGGAAATTACAATTCCATACTCATTTGAGGGTGTTGGATACATTACCTCGGAGGGATTCACCCTTACAGTTAATGAAGAAACACTTTCAAATAATGGTAATCTTAAGAGCAATTGGGAAAGATGGGATGTAAGTGATTTTGTGGTATCTTCTTATCAGAAAGTTGGAACTGTTGAGGATCCTCAGATTACTGCAATAACAGTCAATAATACTCCTGTTGATCTTAGTTCTGATTTCGAGCTTGCACCTGGTGCAACTGTTACTTTTGAAATCACATATGTTGGTTCTGCTGGATCCAAGACAACATCAACACTTAGTCTTACTGTTGTTGGAGCTTAAGGAATCTTTGTTGACGGTCGCTGGGGAACCAGCAATGACTGAAAGCCGCTCCGGGTCTTAGGACTCGGAGAGAGGCTGAATCTTTCTGGGAGGAAGACTATGGAAGAAAAGACTGAGTCCCTCCGGAAACAAAGAATTCCACGAGAGAAAAGGCAGGAATGTCTTAAACTCTTCGAATCGGGATACGGTTATAAGAAGACTGCGCAGCTTGCAGGATTGAACAGATATACTGTTCGTGAATACAAGAGGCGCTACTCCTCAGGTGATATCACCTGGGCTGAAAGGGGAGATTTTACATCTCAACAAATGGCTGATGGAAACTGAAGCAGATGCCTGCCGGAATTTCTGGCAGGCATTCTTTATATGGGGATCCATATGAAGTTACTATATTGAACTTGATAATCAAATCGCAGGTTCTTCCAAGAAATCGCAATTGTAAAGATTGCGAATAATTTTGCCAATGATTCTAATGGAAAGTGGGTTCATGTGCTCTTGCAAGTAGTTTTTATCAAAATGTGATTTTAACTGCTGAATTATGTTAGATACAAAAGGAGAAAGATATGTATACTCTAAAGCAGAGACTCGAAAACGAATATTATATTGAGGTGCGATACACCAGAATTAGATATCCAAAGGATGGGGCATCTCCATATATTTTAAAAGACAATTTTGGGAAAAAGGACCTAGATCCAGATAACAAAAGATTCGTCATAGATCAATTGTTTAAGGGTAAAATAGAAAAATGCAAAGAATTGGAATACGACGGTATTCAATATAAAGTCGATTTCGTAGAAGGAAAGGTAATCAGAATCTGGAATCCAGAAAAATGCGAAGTCTACGAGTGCAAGTTTATTACTAGCTATCTGAACAAAATTGATGAAATAATCAAAATCAGTACCGATAAAAAAGTATATTTCCGGGGGCAGTCGTCAATACAAGACTGGCTTCCATCACTCTACAGGAAGACGCAGTGGGTTGAAAGTGAATACAAATTAAACTTGAATGTTCTCTCAAAGCATGTGGATGAGTTTAAAGATTGTAAAACTACTATAGAGAAATTAATAAAGCTCAAGCATTATAATCAGCCATCACGTCTTCTTGATATTGTTGCTAATCCTCTCATGGCTCTTTACTTTGCAGCAGATAACAGTGGAAATACAGGATTACCGGGTGCTGTAGCAGCTGTTTTTTCTGATCCGCGTAAGGAAAAATATACCCTCAATAGTGACACAGTACTGCTTTTAGCAAATCTTTCAAATGTGGACTTTTCGGAATATTGGTGCATGAATGACAAAAATAAAGCATTACATAAGAACGAATGCGGGAAGAATAATGATTATTTTTCCGAATTAGGGCATCAATGTAGAGTTGAATCAGGAATTGATAGTTATTTCGATAATCTGGGTAAGAATGAGACAACATCAAACAGCGAGACATCAAAATGTATCATCATACGTCCGGAAATGAATAATCCTCGGATAATACAGCAACAGGGGCTATTTCTTTTATGTGGTTTTGATTATAACCAGCATTTAACTCTTCCATTAAGGGAATACAACAGCTTTTTTGAAGACAGTAATGGCAAAAGGGTATATTTCGTATTTTCTACAAGGACAATGAAAATAATTAAGCAACAGCTTGCCACATATGGGATAAATAAAAGCCAAGTTTACTTTGACCTTGAGAAAACTATTGAATATGAAAGAGAGAATTGTCTTTGATTAACAAAGAAGCTTGTTAAATTAGCGATTGCATGTTGCGAATGAAATAGGACAGGTGGGCGTTGAAACGGACAGTATCTGCGGAGGGCAAGGCCAACCGCAGATGAGAAGGATCTCACTTTTCTTTTGAAACGACTACAAGGAAAGAGCCTTGTTGCCAATACGACATAATAAGGCTGTTGATACAGTATGAGGTTAGGTCTGTTTCTTTGCTCCTTTCGTATTTATGAGATAACTCCTTAATATCATAAGAGCTAAAAATTCTGAATTTTAAATACAGAATTTGCATATAATTTGCAAATTCGTTTGACAAAACCAAAATTATGCACATATTATTCCTTTGAGGGGAAAGAATGTTACTGGAATTTACCTGTTCTAACCACAAATCAATAAAAGACAAAGTCGTGTTCTCTATGATTGCTGGAAGTGACAAGACCTTTGATGAATATCTTAAAGATATCGGATCTCATAAAGTGCTCCGTTCAGCTGTGATATATGGTCCCAATGGATCAGGGAAGAGCAATTTCATTAATGCTCTTGCTTTTGTAAGCAGCTTAGTTGCTACTAGCATAAACAATCAGCCAGGGCAGGGTGTTTATCAATCAAGGCATAAGCTGAGTGCGGAGGATACTCCTAGTGAATATACAATACAGTTTATACATGATGGGATAAGATATGCATATGGCTTTTATGTTGTGAAGAATAAGATTGATACTGAATATTTGTATTCTTTTCCTAAGGGAAGGCAGCTTAAGATATTTGAGCGATCTGGTCTTTCGGTAAAGCCAGGAGACAGATATAAATCAGATTTTGAATTAAGCACCACGATACTCAAGGATAATCGATTGTTTTTGTCATGCGCTGCAAATTACAGTAACGTGAAGGAGATAGAGGGCGCCTTTTTCTTCTTTTCCAAGGAAATGGTTGTTTATAACCCTGAGATTAATAATTGGACAGAGTATTCAATATCCTTGATGCAGAATGATGAGCAGATGAAAAGATTATTCATCAGCATACTCCAGTCACTGGGAACAGGAATAATAGATATAAGAGCTAAGTTGGAGAGTGTCAAATTATCTGATTTCCCGCAGCATGATCAGCTGCCTGTTGCACTTAGGGATCTGATAGGAAATAAAGATCTTAATAAGATTGAGGCTAAAGTCATATATGATCAATTTGAAATTGATTTGATGACAGAAGAGTCTGAAGGCATTAAAAGACTCTTTCAGATGATATGTCCTATCATTGATATTCTCAGTACGGGCAAGATCTTAATTTGTGATGAAATAGAATCAAGCCTGCATGAATCTATAGTATCGCAGATTGTACAGATGTTCCGCGACTATAAAAAGGATGCTTCCGCTCAGCTTATTTTCTCAACACATGATACCAGTCTTCTTGATCTGGATTTGTTCCGGCGGGATCAGATATGGTTCACTCAATTGAAGGATGATCGTTCAACTGATTTGTATTCCCTTGCGGAGGTGAGAAATGTCCGTAAATCCGAGAATATAGCTAAAGGTTATATCTCTGGAAAGTATGGAGCCATTCCGATGCTCAACAAATCATTCTTTGAGAATCTGGATAATTGATTTCACTCGAGTGGGGGACAATGATGGCTGAAAGGAATCTGGAATTATCATCTAGGAAAGAGGCCTGCCGAAATAAGGTTGCGGCAAATGTAATAAGGTTTGATCTTAATCAGATACTGGGCCATTTCTCTGAGACTGCTTCAGCAATTAAAACTCAATTTGCTATTGCTGATGAATTGCAGGGTCTTGGTAAGGTAACAGAAGCTGAGTACATATGGAGAGCACAGATTATCTTTCTTGCTGGTGCCTTGGATTTCTATATGCATGAGCTGACAAAATTCGGACTCTGCGAGATTTATGACAATAAATGGGACGAAACTGATAAATATAACAACATCATGATTCCAATGGAAGTTTTGGTAAAAGCTCTAAAAGGCGGAGAAGAAGCAGATTGGTTTCTTGAATATATCAATAGCTATTTTCAAGCAGTAACTATGGTTTCCAATGACTCGATAAAATCGCAGTTTAATCTTTTGGGTATCAATTATCGGAATGTTGCAGACAAAGCGTTTTATCAACAGTGAAGCGAAGAAAAACGGTAGATAAGCTGAAACTCCGTTTGAATGAATTGTTTTACAGACGCAACTTAATTGCACATCAGACTGATAGACTTCATTCCGATGCCCAAAGAAAGAACATTTCCAAGGAGATTGTTACATTATTTATCGATGATGTGGAAAAAATTGGTCATGCAATTGATGCTGAAGTGAGAAACCTGTATTAGGCCACTGCTACTTTGCGTAGCGTGTATGCCAATATGCTATCAATGATGGTCGCCACGATGGAACCATGGAATTCAAGCCCTCGGAATATGGCCTGTGACCATTGCTTTTTTTCAAAATCATATTGTTCTCATGGCATAAATCCAAGATATGGCAGCTACATCATCTTTGCCGATACAGCACTCCCCAATCAGGTAATGACGCCTTTCTGGATGATTGCATTAGCGTATAGAGATTCCTCTCCGGTTGCGATGATTGCATATGCTTTCTTTGCCTCATCATAGAACTCGAATCGTTCCAGGTAGCCGATATCACTTTTCTTCCCACCATGTTTCTCAACGATTGCCTCGTATTTCGGAATTATAGGAGTCTCTGCTTTATCCCCATCAACTTTCTTCATCAGAAGAACAGGAGTGTCTGTGTAAGTGTCCAAAGGAATAAGAGTGAGAATGGCCTCCAGCACATCGTCAGCATTGATACCATCCATTCTGATAACTTTTCCGTCCTGGGCAAGACTTGTTGCCGGGAAGTTCCCATCACCTATGACAATCCTGTCTCCATGTCCCATCTCTGAAAGTATCTTGAGAAGTTCCGGCGGTATTATTTTTGGTATTCCATTAAGCATTGTTCTGTCCCTTTTTTCAGCTGTATTTTCTGTATCCTGGATGACGGCCTGTCACTTTATAGTCTTCCCGCATCGATATAAGCCGTTCGATAGTATTTCCTGGAAGCTCTTTTGCACCTCCGAGAAGATGGGCATTCATGCTGATTTTCGCAAAAAGTTCCAGTGTCTCCATTCTGTAATATGCAGTCATGATATCTGCGCCGACTGTCAGTGCTCCATGGTTTGCAAGCAGCATTGCATCATGATTCTCGAGATAAGGTGCAATCGCTTCAGGTACCTCATTTGTAGATGGTGTTCCAAAGGGCGTCACCGGTACACTTCCGATAGCAATCACAGTCTCTATCATTGAATAGTCATCAAGCGGAATGCCGGCAACAGCATATCCTGTAGCTACAGGAGGATGTGCGTGCACTACTGCTTTTACATCGTCGCGTTCCTCATAGCATCTGATGTGCATTTTGAATTCTGATGAGTATCGGTAACCAGATGGGGAGTCGATGATGTTTCCTTTCTTATCTGCAATCACAAGCATCTCGGGTGTGATGAAGCTTTTGCTGATGCCTGTTGGCGTGACCATTATGTTGCCGTCCGGGAGCAGGGCAGAGACGTTCCCGTCATTTGCTGCAACCCATCCAAGCTGCCACATCCTGTGACAGACATCGCATATTACGTTTCTCATTTTGTCATGTGTCATTGCATCTCTCCTTATCTTGTCATGATTCTCTTGTATCTGTTATAGGCCTCATCCCAGACTGTTGCATTGTCAGGCTCGACAGTCCGGATTTCGCTCAGCTCAGAGACGAGTTTCCTCGCTTCTTTCAGGCTAGGGATTTCTCCTCTTGTCATGAACTGTATGAGCGCGTTTCCATAAGCTGTCGCCTCTACAGGTCCAGCTATGACCGGAATAGCCAATGAGGATGATGTGAAAGAGCAGAGCAGTGCTGACTTGGAACCGCCGCCTACAATGTGTATTTCCTCATAATGCTTTCCTGTGCATTGCTCTATCTTGTCACGCGTGAGCCTGTATTTCATCGCAAGGCTCTCATTGACAAGACGGAAAATCTCACCATCGCTAGCCGGTATTTTCTGATCCGTATCACGTATATAGCTGAGTATCCGTTCCTTCATAGGACCCGGGGCCTTGAATATAGGTGCATCGGTGTCTATGAATGCAATGAAAGGGGCTGAAGCAGCGGCTTCTTCTTCCATCTCATCATAGCTCTTCTTCAGTTCTTTCTTCAGGCATTGCAGTATCCAGAGTCCTGTGATGTTCTTCATGAAAAGATTCTTCCCATCAAATCCAGTTTCATTTGTGAATGCAGATTCCTTACTGAGCTCAGTTATGATAGGACTGTCTGTTTCCGTTCCCATCAGCGACCAGGTACCACAGCTGAGAAATAAGAAGTCCTGTTTCTCTGAAGGAATGGCTACAGCAGCTGCTTCTGTATCATGTCCGCATCCGGAGATTATTGAGACGCTGCTGCCATGCTTGTACTCCCCGATACGCTTGCCTGACGCCTTGGCCGGAAGAAATGAGAAATCGCTGAGCCCAAGAATGTGTATCAGATCTGTATCCCAGCTTCTGGTATGCGGGTTGATGAGACCCGATGTGGATGCGATGCTGATTTCCGTATTCATTATCCCAGACAGTCTGAAGAGAATGTAATCAGGGATGAACATCACAAGGCCTCTTTGCTGTTCTGCCATGAGCTGAAAGAGAGTATTTATCTCCAGAACTTCAATACCAGTTCTCATATACAGCTCTTTTGCTGAGATTATCTTTTCTGCTTTCTGGATTGCTCCATCAGTCCTTTCATCACGATAGCAGAACGGGGTATTAAATACTGAGCCATCCGCATCGAGAAGTACATAATCCACGCCCCAGGTATCAACACTGATGCTGTCACCGGCACAGAAAGATATCTTCTCAAGACCAGCTCCTATTTCATTCTCGATGCGGTCAAGATTCCATCGGAGGGTATCGCCTTCAATAAGGTAATTATCAAAGCGATGTATTACATCGAGGCTGAGTGTTCCTTCAGAGAGGGTTACTGAAATAACTCTCCCTGAGGATGCGCCTAAATCTATTGCAATTGCTTTTTTCATATTACTTTCTGAATTCCGGTCCATATATCTGACAGGCTCTGAAATCCTGCCCTTCTTTGTCCATACCGAATGCATTCCAGCATGCGGGACGGAATATCTCATCATCGGAAATGTTATGCATAGCAACAGGAATTCTGAGCATTGAGCAGAGTGTAATCAGATCGGATCCTATGTGCCCATAGGAGATGGCTCCATGATTTGCACCCCAGTTGTTCATCACGCTGTATGCGTTGCTGAAAGCGCCCTGACCATTGCAACGCGGTACGAACCATGTGCATGGCCATGTGTAATCTGTCCACTTCCACAGCGCATCTGACACCTTTTCAGGCAGTGATATAGTCCAGCCTTCTGCTATCTGGAATACAGGACCGAGTCCTTTCACGATATTAAGCCGCGACATTGTTACAGGCATCTCGTATTTCGTCTCGAACCTTGAGGAGTATCCACCACCGCGGAAATAGCCGAAATTGGCAGGACTCCATTCTGTTGCCTTGAGAATTCTCTCTTCATCTTCTTCTGTTATATCGAACCACTGTTTAATCAGATGAAGGCCATTCTCTGTCGCTTCACCTGTTGCATCGAGGCATGCTGCACCGCTGTTTATGAGATGAATGAAACCTCCAGCATCTTTTGCTTTGCCATCAATATCGTATCCCGTTGCTTCTTTCACGGCAGATGCTGACCAGTATGTGCGTACATCCGCGAAAATCTGAGGCCTGTTTGTCAGCAGCTTCATGAAGAGCATACTTGTGCCATTGAGTGTGTCATTCTCTGTTGCGAGAATATATGGCTCTCTTTTCCCGTTCCAGTCGAATGAAGAGTTGAGAACCGATTCTGAGAAGTCTCCATTAGGATAGAAATCCGTCCACTGTCTCTGTCCCTGGAAGCCTCCAGCAATAGCATTATGCCCGAGTTTCTCCTCGCTGAACTCATCAGGAAGCTTGTCGTTGCCATTCATCAGGTCTTTGATGATGAGTGCCATTTTCACAGTGAATTCCCAGCTTTTTTCCATCTCGCCACCGCTTCGTCTGACGAAGTCCGGGTTTGTATCGAGACCAGTTCTGCAATATTTGTTTTTCCAGACTATTGCTTTTTCGTACTCTGCGTGATCGTAGATGCCGATCTGCATGCGTCTGATGATCTCAACTTCGTCTACGGATTCAACTCTCATTCCGAGATAATCTTCAAAGAAGTCATAATTGATGGAAGAGCCTGCGATTCCCATACACTGCGCACCTATCTGAAGATAGCTTTTGCCTCTCATTGTCGCTGCTGCGACAGCAGCTCTGGTAAAACGGAGCAGTTTCTCCTTTACATCCTCGGGTATTTCTCCGTCTTCCAGCTGTACATCTTTGCCATATATCCCGAATGCAGGAAGTCCCTTCTGCGCATGAGCTGCAAGAACTGCTGCAAGGTATACCGCCCCAGGCCTTTCTGTTCCGTTGTGGCCCCAGACTGCTTTGATCGTATGTGGATCCATGTCCATTGTCTCGCTGCCATAACACCAGCATGGAGTGACTGTTATTGTAATCTTCACGTTGTTTTTACTGAAATAGTCAGCACATGCAGCGGCTTCTGCAACGCGTCCGATAGTGGTTTGGGAGATGATTACTTTCACCGGTGAGCCGTTTGAGTACCTAAGATTCTCTTCCAGAAGCTTCTTGGCCTTTTCTGCCATTCCCATTGTCTGTGCTTCCAGAGAGCCTCTGACATCTAGTGCGCCTTTCCTGCCATCTATTACAGGTCTTATTCCGATTACTGGGTATGAGTCCTTGTAGCGGTTTGCCATGTTGTTCTCCTTCTGATTATGAGGATAAGGCTCATTTTCCATTTGTCTTGGTGTATAATGGGTAAAAACTAGGATTATTTTCAGATATGCAACGGACCGGAACAAGAGAAGATAAGAAAAGAGGTACAAAGGATTTCCCGATAGCATTCTATCATGTGGACAGCATGCATCCCCGGTATCAGATGACATTCCACTGGCATCTGGAGTTTGAGATTATTATTATACATTCAGGGCATTTCGAACTTCATATTGAGGAGAGATCATTCCGTCTGGGAGAAGGGGATATCGTTTTCATCGACGCAGGACTCGTTCATGGCGGAATTCCGTTTGATGCGGTATATGACTGCATTGTATTCAATCCAGAGCTTATCAGGCATCGTAATTATCTTGATGATGTTTTCGTACGGGATGTGCTTCATCACAGGATTCATCTGATACCCTGCATCAGAGCATCAGAATATGACAAGAATGCTGTTCTGTGTCTTGCTTTGTCTCTTCTTGTCAAAGCTTTCTCCCATCCGGGACAGGAAGGAAATGCTTTGATAATAACGGCAGCCCTCAAACTGTTTTTCTCATACTATGAATTGCAAGGACTTTATAGCAGAGATGAATTTGCCAGAAGCAGGGGCTGGCGCGGTGTGGAACAGATTAAAGCTGTGATTGAGTATATTGATGATAACTTCAGCAAGCAGCTGACACTTGATGAGCTGAGTCATGTTGCAGGGTTGAGTACCAGGTATTTCTGCTCATTTTTCAAGGAGTTCACAGGCCGCACCTGCTTTGATTACATCAATTCAGTGAAGATGGAGAATGCTGCGATCATGCTATCCGACAGGGATAGAAGTATCAGTGAGATTTCCTATGCAGTTGGATTCGAGGATTCTTCTTATTTCTCGAGACTCTTCAAGAAATATATGAACCAGTCTCCCCGCGAATACAGGAAGCGGATGGAAGAATCTGAAATCAGCATGCAAACAGATCAGATGGTGTAGAATAAAACATCAAGGGAGGTTGCATTGGAATCGTTAGGAACAACGATGTTTTCCGATTTGAGTATTCTCTGGATTGGCAGATATGACTATCCAGCGGGGAGAGAGCTGGGAATGCATTCGCATAGTGGTTATCATCAATTGCTGTACTGCGTAGGAGGGGAGGCTGTCGTGATGCATGACCAGCATGATTTTCCTTTCCACAGGCATTCAATGCATCTTATACAGCCTGGAAACCAGCATGGTATACGTCCTATCGCACACGGTACATTGGAGACCCTTGACATCAAATTCATTGTAAACAATGAAGAACTCGCAATGAAATTGACAGCGCTTCCACCTGTGATGGAAGCTCCGGATGACAAATTCAGAAACATGCTTGAGAAAATCAGGAAGGTGGGGGATGAACGGAATGTTGAGTACATGGCCATGTGCCAGCTGCTGCTGGGACAACTCTTATTAGAGCTTATGAAACTTAACGCAAACTCCTCTACAGAGGAGCGTGAAATGCCTGATAACCTGTATTATCCTGAGAATATTTCTGATATAAGCAAGAAGATCATAGAGTACATAGCTGAAAATTACAGAGAAAAAATCAAAGCACAGGATTTTGAGCATTATATGAATTTGTCATACCGCTATTTATCTAAGCTGTTTATAAATGACCTCGATATGACGCCTATGGATTATCTTGAGTATTATAGGTGCAGTAGCGCCAAGAAGATGCTTGCTACAAGCAATTTGGAGATAAAGCAGATAGCAGAACTCATCGGTTATCCGAATGTGCATCAGTTTTCACGTTCTTTTTCCAGAAGCATGAAAATTCCTCCTGGGGCATATCGTAAATCCATACGGTACGGTATCAAGAAAGATGTCAGTTTCAATACGGATTTTGTCAATGGAGATAATACATTCGGTCTCTGATTTCAGTTCCGATTATGATAAAAACCAATCCAAGACAGCTAAATACAAATGCATGAACGTATTGTGTAATTCTTGGTGGAAGCACGCAAGTTTCTGCAAAAAAGGAGGACACTATGCAGAAAGCTATCAGAAAACTATCAGTACTTTTCCTGTTATCGGTTTTTGTCATTTCCGGCGCATTCGCAGGCGGAAACACAGATAAGGAAGTATCAGCTGATGAGCCAATCGAACTTGTCTATTGGTCTCATTATGGCCAGAGTCCTGCATTCGTCGAGGCATTTGCCGATTCTGTTGAACTTGCCGCAAAGAATCTCGGGTATGACAATGTCACATGCAGAGCTGAGATTGTTGAGATGTCCGGCTATGAGACAAAATACATTACGGCGTTTACAAGCGGAACAGGACCGGACTTCTTTGTAGGACACCCTAGCGACTGGGCGCTTGACGGAGGAAAGAACCCTATAGCGATGGCATTTGACGATAAGGCGGCAACTGCATGGAATGAGTCTCTTGCTCCTGTCTTCATAGCTCAGGGGATTTTCAATGATCAGAGATATGGATTCCCTGTTGCCGGAGATAATCTCCAGCTTCTTTATATCAATACTGATGCGATGATTGAGGCAGGTCTTGATCCGGAGACAGATATTCCTTCTACGATGGATGAGTTCATGGAAGTTGCAAAGGCTCTCACAAAGAGAGATGCAGATGGTAACATCATCCGTTCCGGATTCCAGCCAAGATATCTCGGAGGAGGAGAGGGCGTTTCAGGCAAGGTAATGGCATGGTTCCATAACAATGGAGGCAAGGTTATTGCTGATGATTTCTCCACAAGCCAGGGGTATGTGAACAGCGCGGATTCCAAAGAAGCTATGAAGTGGTTCCAGACACTTGTACAGGAGACAGCGAATCTTGAGTTCGGCGCACCTGAGACAGCATTCCAGTCAGGACAGGCTGCTATAATTAATAGAGAAGCCTGGTTTGCAGATGATACAATTCAGAAGGCACCGAATATCAATTTTGTCTGCGCTCCGTTCCCAGCTGGTAAGATTGATATGGCTCCGGACACAGGTACATCCAACTGGAGCAACATGGTGAATTCTCAGACAAAGTACCCTGAACTGTGCCAGGAAATCCTTGCGGAACTTGCTAAGCCTGAATATGACATCACGCTGCATGCACCTGCCGCATATGCACCAGCTTGTACAGCAACACTCACACTTGATAACGAGTATTTCGGAAAACAGCCATATGCAGAGGCTATGATGGCGATGATAAATAAGCCAGCAGGACCTGTTTATGACATGATTCCTGAGTGGACACAGATTGTTGCTATGTTCGGAGACACAGTTTCAGCTATCATCGGTGGCGCAGATGTTGATACAGAACTCGATGCGCTGGCAGTCAGAATAGATAATGTTCTCAATCAGTAAGAGAATCTTTTAAGTCTGCGGGGCATTCAGCTTCGCAGACACAATTCAGGATTATTGGTGAAAACAGATGAAAACGAGAAATAAATATATGCTGACGGGATTCCTCTTTGTCCTGCCTTCTCTTATGTATTTCATATTTGTCTTCCTGTCCCCGTTGCTGCTCAGCTTCATCAATTCGCTATGCAAGGTGAATCTGATGCTCGGTTCAAGGGATTTCATAGGATTAAAGAACTTCACGAACCTTCTCTCCCGTGATTATTTCTGGTCTTCTCTCTGGATAACACTAAAGTTCGTCGTTATGAGCGTTCCCATGATGATTGTTGTTGATTTATTTGTGGCAAATCAGCTCTCATCCTTTACCGGAAGCTTTGGACGGCTCCTCTCGACGATTTCTTTTCTGCCATTCATTGTGTCCATGGCCGCAGCAGGTATGGTATGGGATTGGATTCTCGATCCATCGCTTGGATTGATGAATGCGCTTCTTGGGGCGATTCATCTGCCACAGCCATTGTGGCTGAGAAGTCCTGACAGTGCATTGTATTCAACACTCCTTATCACGCTATGGATACGAGCCCCGTTCGGAATAATGATTCTTGTAGGAGGTATCCAGAATGTTTCCCCTGATTTGTATGAAGCCGCATCGCTGGATGGTGTGACTCCATTCCAGAGGTTTTTCAGAATCACGCTTCCTCTTATCAACCCGCAGCTTGTCATGGTGCTCACCCTGGAGACGATTTATGCATTCCGTGCGTTTGACCAGATCTACACATCAACTGGCGGTGGTCCTTCCGGAGCAACACGTACGCTGATGATTTACCTTATAAAAGATCTCTTCAATTCCGATTACGGGATGGCGTCAGCTCTGACAGTATTGATGCTCATAGGGATGTTTGTGATCAGTCTTCTTGAGCAGGCATTCCTCAGGAAGAAAGTGGATTATTAGGAGAATGGTATGAAAAAGCATATTTCTATTGGAATGATATTCAGCAGGATTCTTCTTGCTCTGTTCTTCATCTTCGTGCTTATTCCATTTGTGATGGTTATCTTCACGTCATTCAAATCCACGATGGAGATCAATGATATGCCAAACAGAGATCTCTTTCACAGGATATTCCCGGACAATCCGCTGGATTTCACGAATCTTATCAATGTCTTCACAGGAAAGGCCGCGCAGCTCAACGGAGTTCCTTTCTACAGATATATCATCAACTCATTTATCATAACGCTGTTGTCTCTTTTCCCCGCGTTCATACTTGCATCCACTGCTGCATATGGTTTCGCGAAGTATAGCTTTCCAGGGAAGAACATCATTTTCTACATGTTCCTAGGTCTTGTTATGATACCGATGGAAATGATTTCCATTCCTCTTTTTATGACAGTCAGCAAGCTACGCATGGTCAACACATATATTGGAATGATGATTCCATCCTTTATCTCTGCATTCGGTACGTTCCTGCTGAAGGAATCGATGGAGCAGATATCAAACTCATATATAGAGGCGGGGAGAATTGATGGAGCAGGAGAGTTCAATATATTCTCACGTCTGATTCTGCCGATGCTTTCAGGCCCGATTGTCACATTCATTGTCATCAAATGCACATGGAGCTGGAATGACTTCTTCTGGCCTCTGCTTGTGGTGTCAACAGATTACATGAAACCTGTTACACTTGGACTCAGTCGTTTTTCAAATGATCTTTTCAGAGAGTATGGCCAGCTCAATGCCGCGGTTCTTCTTAGTCTCATACCGCTGCTGCTCGTATTCATTTTTGGAAACAAACAGATCAAGACCGGACTTATGGGTGCTGGTATCAAGGGGTGAGTGTATGAAAAAACTGGAAACTAGAGAAGATTTCATAGAACTTCTTTCTGCTATGCTGACTCCGCTGAAGCCCTTCTACACCGATGCGAGAGGGCGGATAAAGCTCTCTGGCGCTGGAGCACTGTATTGTCAGGATTCAGTTGAGATGGAAGCGTTTGCAAGACCTCTGTGGGGACTTTCCGCCCTGTGGAAGAACGGAGACAGGCTTGCACCATTTGAGGAGTGGTATCGGAAGGGTCTTGTCTCGGGATCGGATCCGTCTTCTCCTGAATACTGGGGAGAGGGAGGGGATGAGGATCAGCGTTATGTCGAGATGGCCCCGATAGCATTCGCACTCATGGCTTCCCCCGATGTTCTCTGGGATCCTCTGACGGAGGCGGAAAAAAATACTGTCGCATCGTATCTGTATAAAATAAATAATCACGAGATGCCAAAATGCAACTGGTATTTCTTCCGTATTCTTGTCAACACCGCACTTAAGCGCCTGGGCATGCCCTACAGCGAGAAGAGGCTGAAGGAAGATGAGTCTTTCATAGAATCATGCTATCTCGGTAATGGTTGGTATAATGACGGCTACTCGGGACGGACTGATTATTATATTGCGTTTGCAATGCATTTCTATTCATTGATCTGGTCGATGTATATCGATGATGAAAAGAAGAAAAAGATTATAATGGAGCGCGCCGAGAGATTCGCTGAGGATTTCATTTACTGGTTCTCATCATCCGGTGAATCGATTGCATATGGACGCTCCCTCACATATCGGTTTGCCCAGTGTTCATTCTGGTCTGCATATGCCGCAGCTGGTGGTAGGAATATTGCCATTGCAAAAGGCATTATTGTAAGGCACATGGAGGCATGGCTTAAAAACGGTATTTTTGATAACTCTGGCATTCTTACTGTTGGTTATTGCTACCCTAATCTTTCGATGGCTGATAACTACAATGCGCCGGGAAGCCCTTACTGGGCACTCAAGGCTTTTGCAGTGCTTCTCATGGACGAAAATGATAATTTCTGGAAAACGGAAACGGCACCACTTCCTCATCTTGAAAATATTCATGCAATCCCGGAGGCAAAGATGCTCATGCAGCACAGAGGATGGGAGAGCGTATCTTTTGTTCCTGGAATGCTTGGAATGGGCTCGCTTGGTTATTTCAGTGACAAGTATGACAAATTCGCATACTCATCATCTTTCGCCTTCTCTGTTGCGCATACGTCAGAGACATTGGAGGAAGCCGCGCCAGATTCGATGCTCTGTTTCATTGCTGATGGCGTTGTAAGAGTCAGAAGGGGTTCTGAAAGTTATCGCATGGACGGAAACAGCCTCATATCAGAATGGTCACCATGTTCAGGTATAAAAGTCATCACAGAAATTACTGTCCATGGTAATTGTCATGAAAGAAAGCATACAATCGCGAGCAGTATTGGCTGCGTAGCTTATGATTCTGGATTCTCTGTGCCGAATCCGAGATCGGAGGAGAAAATACAGAAGAGAACCGATTCTGTCTCAATTATGAGCGGAGGATATGTGTCAAACGCCTCTTGTATGAGCGGGAATGGTATGCCAGTAGTTGTCATTCCTTATCCGAATACTAACCTCCGGTGGAGGAATACGGCGTTTCCTTCAATAAAGATTGAAATCATGCCAGATACTACGACTGTTGTCGTAGACAGGTTCTATACAGAAAAGGAAGACAAAGATGATTGAAGATAGATGTAAAGCACTTCTTTCTCGTTGGTGTGAGAGGCTGCGTTCACTGCAGGTAACAGGAACAGGAGATAGACGGCTTGATGGAGGACTTTTATGCCCCGCATGTCAGATTATGCATGGAAGAGCGCAGGACGCGATGTATCCATTCCTGACAATGGCCTCCTTTACAAATGATGAGAAATGGATTGAGAGCGCAGAAGCGCTTTTTGACTGGGCTGATTACAATCTTTATCTTGGTAATGGTTTGTACCTGAATGATGTCAATCTTGAATGGAGTGGTACGACAGTATTCACGACCGTGCAGCTTTGCGACTGTATTCTCCATCATGGTGATATCCTCGATGCTGGGTTCCGGAAGAGAATCAGTGAGAGAATCATGGCATCGGCTCAAGCACTCTCTGTGTATGAGGAACTGAAAGAAAACAACATAAATTATCTTCTTTCGAATGCACTTGCTCTCTATGAAGCATGGATGGTGACAGGGAATGACAGGTTCAGGGATGCGTCCGGAGAATTCCTGGAATCTGGGGGGGATGCATTCCTTTCAAATGGTCTCATAGCAGGCGAGGGGCATCCTCGTGAGCCACTCTCCCCGAGAGGATGCAGTCCTGTTGATATCGGATATAACGTGGAGGAGACTCTTGTTTCATTGGCTCGGCTCTCTGTTTTGTCCGGTGATGAGAAGCTTCAGGAAAAGATCGGGCATTGCATTTTAGCTCATCTTGATTTTCTTCTTCCTGACGGAGGCTGGGATAACAGCTTTGGAACCAGAAATTTCAAATGGTCATACTGGGGAAGCCGGACATCTGACGGATCTCTTGAGATGTTTCTTACCTTTGCTGACAAGTATCCTGTTCTGAAAACAGCGGCTTCAAGATATCTTGGTCTGCTGGAAAAATGCACTCATTCTGATCTCCTTGCAGGAGGTCCGGATTATGATGCGATGGGGCAGTCACCATGCATTCACCATACATTTACTCATGCAAAATCACTTGCTGCTGTAATAGATAACAATCTTGGTTTAGTGGACGATGGAGAGTCTCTCTTGTCGCTTCCACGCGAAACGCTGAGAGGTATAAAGCGTTTTGAGAATATCTCGACATATGTTGCAAGCGGGGAGAAGTATACAGCGACAGTTACAGGTAGCGACTGGAGATACTGTGAATGTGATCATACGAGCGGAGGTACGCTCTCGCTGCTCTATGGCAACGCCTCCGGTCCTGTTCTTGCAGCTGGAATGCGCAAATACTGGATTGTTGAGTATAACAACATGCAGATCCCCCGTCTTGTCAAACATCATGAATGTGTTGTTCCGCGTATTGAAGCGGAGATTGGCGGCAGCATCTATTCGTCAATGAATGATTCATTTGCCAGAATCGGAGTTTATGATGACAGGATAGATGTAGATGGTTACCTTGCTTCCTATGATGGACAGAGATCTTCATCGAAGTATTCATTTATCTATCATTTCAGGAGAGAATCTCTGACTGTGGAGGTGGCAGCTGATAATGGGACATTTATTGTTCCGTTCATTGCCCATCCGGATGATGATGTTGTGATTTCGGAAAAGATGCTCAGGCGCAAAGGTGTTACTATGACATCATCAGCAGAGATCATTTTCCCATATGGAAAAGAACGTATATTCAACATGATACCGGGATTTGCGGCTGTCAGAGCTGATATTATGTTATCCGGAGGCAAGGCTGTACTGGAATTTGATTTCTCATGATTTTGCAGGAGATTTACATGGATAACAGAACTTGGGCTGAAGGGATTCTCTCAAAAGCCACAGAGAAGATAAAGAGTGTTGTAGAGAGGAATGCACATAAGATTCCATACATCACGACAAATGGTGTGTACGATGATTGCAGCAAGAAAAGGCCATCCTGGTGGACTAATGGTTTCTGGGCAGGCATTCTCTGGGAGATGAATGTGCTTACAGGTGATGCTTACTATGCTGATCTCGCATCTGAAGTTGAGGATGTTATGGCACCTGGACTGACAGATTATGAAACACTTGACCATGATAACGGATTCAGATGGCTGCTGACATCTGTGTATCACTACAAACGTACAGGAAACAGAATATCCAGAAACAGAAGTCTCCTGGCTGCGAATGCTCTTGCCGGGCGCTATAATCCTGCAGGGCAGTTTATCAGAGCCTGGAATGATGACGGCATCGATGACCGGAGAGGATGGGCGATTATCGACTGCATGATGAATCTGCCATTGCTCTACTGGGCCTCCGAGGAGACAGCAGATCCCCGTTTCCGAAAGATAGCAGAGCTCCATGCAACGAGAGTGATTGACACGTTCATCAGAAATGATGGCTCTGCGTGTCATATTGTCGAGTTCAATCCAGAGACAGGTGAACGTGTCTGCTCGCATGGCGGGCAGGGTTACAGCCACGGCTCATCCTGGACAAGAGGCCAGGCCTGGGCGGTTTATGGCTTCATGCTCAGTTTCATACACACAGGAACTGAGAAATATCTGAAAGCTGCCCGGAGAGTAGCAGATTATTTCATCAGCACTATGCCTGAAAGCTGGCTTGTTCCCATAGATTTCAGGCAGCCTGCAGACATCAGTCTGGAAGATTCCACAGCAGCTGCCATAGCTGCGTGCGGCATGATTGAGATTGGTGATGAAAAGTATTTGTCTTGTGCTGTGAATATGCTTAAAACGCTTGCAGACAAGCGTATGAATCTGGATTCTGCTGTCGATAACCTGATAGAAAACGGCTCTGTTGCATACCATTCAGATGAACATCACAGGGGAATTGTCTATGGCGATTTCTTTTTCATCGAGGCGCTGATGAAGCTGGCAGGAAAGAGTTTTTTCCCATGGTAGGAATAGTTACTGCTGTGTAGAAGTATTTCATATGGACCGAGGCAGGCTGGCTCAGCAATCTGACTCAGTCTGATGAAGTTTCTGAAATTCCTTGCTTTCATTTTTCTGAGCATCAGTTTAGAATTAATTTGACTAAAGAATTCTTGAGATTTAAAGAAAAATGGAGGTGGATATGAACCTTGCCAGAGTGTCCCAGAATGGACAGATTACAGTCCCCGCTGAAATCAGGCGTCAGCTTGGTTTGAAATCCGGTGACAAGATTCTGTTCTTTCGGAATAATAACGGAGAAATTGTTATGATCAATGCATCTGTTTCTGCTCTCCTAAAAGCCCAGAATGCATTATCCGGAGTCGCAGAAGAAATCGGAATCCGAGATGAGAATGATATTCAGTCGCTGGTGGATTCTGTACGATATGATGGGAAGAAGAGATTGTGAGAGTGCTCATTGACACTAATGTGCTGTTTTCAGCACTGCTCTTTCCATTATCGAAACCAGCAATAGCGTTGAGAAAAGCAGTTAGTGAACATACTGTTGTTCTGTGTGAACAGAATATCGCGGAGCTTAGGGAGATTATATCTAGGAAAGCCCCGAATTATCTTTCTGTCATTGACGCGTTCTTTGCAGAGTTTCAGTTTGAGCTGATTCCTTCGGTCGAGAATTCTGAGATAATCATCAGAGATGCCAAGGATCAACCTATACTGAATGCGTCGATTGCCTTTGATGTGGATTTGATAATCACTGGCGACAAGGATTTCCTGGCGCTTGAAATAGCGCGACCGATCTGTATTACCGCAGCATCATTTATTGATGAATATTAGTTTTGTTCTCTTTAATTTTCGTATGAACACCATCTGTTGAAGGATGAATATGTCACAAGGTGGATTGTCATTCTATTGCTGATCTATGTCGCTCCTCCATCTGGAATTTCTTCGGACCCACTGAATAACATTCCTTGAACGACCTGCTGAAATGAGAGAGATTCTTGAATCCTGTAAGCGCACACGCGTCATCAACTGAATATCCGTCAGCGAGGAGATTCCTGGCTTTCATCAGTCTGCACATCTTTACATGCTGCATTGGCGTGAATCCAGATACATGCTTGAAGAGCTTGCAGAACGCATGTCTGCTCATGCCGGCTGTCCGGCATATGTCATCAAGTGAGAAATCCTCATCAAGATGTGTGTATATGTAGTTAAGTGCTTTCAGTAAAGCGGGGTAGGAATACGGCATATCGATGCTTCCTATCAGATGTACACGTCTGTATTCCTTGTTTATCAGAAGGAGAATAAGGCCTACACATAGTTTCTTCTGCAACTCATATCCGTAGTCTCCTTCCTTGTTCTGAATGAGCTTGTCGAGTATGTATTTCAGCTCACTGTGTGTTTCTTCTGATAGTGTCAGTTTCTGCGGATGTTCGGAGAAACGCAGAAAAAAACACTCAAGGAGAAAATCCTCATTGGCAGATAATGACTCAATGAACGATGGCTGGAAATAGAGTACGTATCTTTCATATATGCATTTCCTGTCAAAACAAATGCCATGAAGATCCATGTTGTTGAAGATGAATACAGTTCCAGGTTCTATGCTGATGTCCTCATTGTTCACGATGCACCTTGATGGTCCTTTCTCTATCAGCAGAATTTCCAGCGCATCATGGTAGTGGTAAGAGAGCATCCCGCTCTCCATTTCAGATATGTGGTGCTGCACTGAAAAATCATTGCTGAGAATCTCTTTGAACTGTTCCCTGTCTTTCATCTTATGCAGATTATAGCGCTATTAAGTGAAATGAGAATGGACAATGACACAATAAGTCAAATTTTTCACACAAGTAAAACAATATTCCGGAGGCACTCAGGTATTCTATGAATGAGGGTATGAGATGAATGATTTTCTTTCCCGCCAGAAAGATGCGAAAAGACTAATGGAGATGATGAGAACAGAAAGAGAAGAGGAAACGTTTGTCTCTCTTTTCAATGATTACATCAGGGACAAGTTCAACATTAATAAAGATGTCTCATGCTCTGATCTTTATAATCTTGCTCTTATGAGCATAAGAGGTGGAACGGAGTCTTCTGCGGATGTCACTTCTGTTTCCGAAAAGCGTGATTGTCACAATATCTCATCCCCAGTGAAGAAGCTGACGCTTTTTCTCTTCCATGTGGAAAAGGAGTTCGGAATAGTGTTTGATGACTGGAAGCTGCTGGATGTGAACACGACTGATGATCTCGCCCGGTATTGTTATTCTCTGCTTGGAGTACAGGATGTTTAGGTCAGCCTTTCCCTTTTTCAGAAACAATAATCTGATTTACTTTGACAATGCCGCAATGACACAGCTGCCAGAAGTTGTGATTGACCGTCTCACTGATTTCTACAAGTCAGAGAATGCTAATATAGGGCGGGGGAGCTATCCGCTTGCAAATGCGCTTCATGATGAATATGAGAAGACGAGATGCAAAGTCGCTTCTTTCATTGGAGCCGCAAGTGGAGATGAAATCATATTCACACCAGGTTGCTCATATTCCATTAATCTCCTTGCAAACAGCTTCGTCTGTAGTTTTGTCAGGAGAAGGCCCGGGAAGATCATCATAGGAAACCTAGAGCATAATTCGAATTATCTTGTCTGGAAGAAACTGAGCGAAGAGACGGGGACGGATGTTGAGTTCTTTGACTACGGAGAGCTTCCTGATGGAGACATCTCTTTTGCGGCAATTACAGCATCTTCAAATGTCGTCAGTTCCGACTTCAATCTGGAACACATGATAAGTGAAATTCACAAAAGAGGAGGCCTGGTTCTTGTAGATGCAGCACAGCTTGCAGGACACAGAGAAATAGATGTCTCTTCTCTTGACTGTGACTTCCTCGCATTTTCCGCACACAAGATGTATTCAGTTGCGGGGTGCGGAGTGCTTTATGCGAAAGAGAATTATATGCATATGTTTGAGCCTTATCTTCTTGGAGGTGGCGTAGTGGATGGGACAGCTTTCAAAGAAGCACCTTATTCCATGGAGGTGGGAACACCGAACGCTGCATCTGTCATCGTTCTCTCATCTGCAATAGATTTCCTTGCTTCAGCAGGCTTTGATGCAATAGAGAAAGAGGAAGCAGAACTGAAGAGAACTCTTCTTGCTGGATTGCATAAGCTTGATGATATTGTCATACTCGGTCGCCCAGGGCATTCTCCGATAGTCTCCATGTGTTTCAATCATGCAAACTGCACAGATGTGGCTACTCTCCTTGCAGATAGTGGCTGTGCAGTTAGAAGTGGCAATCAATGTTCTATTCTTGCTATGAAAACTCTTGGCATTGATGAGTGCTTACGGGTTTCGCTCTCGTTTTACAACACCACAGATGAAGTCGAGGCTTTCGTTCAACGCCTTGGTAAAATACTGGCTTTTCTGAGAGGTTGCGATGCTTGATGAAATACTGGAAGAGCTTGATATGCTTTCAGATGATTTTGACCGTTACAGTTATCTTGCAATCAAAGCAAAAGAGTTCTCCGAGCCTGAGGGGCTGAGAAGAGAGGAGAACAGGATTCCAGCCTGTACATCACCATTCTGGGTAAGGATAGATGAAAAGGATAACAGGATTTATCCATACTGTTCCTCAGACTCTGTGTTCATGCATGGTGTGGGAAATATCATATGCTCTCTCTTCTTTGGAATGGATAAGAGCGAGATTCATGGTGTGGAGCGCAGTGTGCTGAATACTGTTCTGGAAAAGACAAATACGGATTCTGTCAGAGCAAGAGGAATCAAGCAGCTTTTTGATTCAATAATGGCAAGAGCGGAAAAACAATAAACACGATTAGCAAAAAAAGATGCCAGTGCCTCTGATACATTCAAAGCATATATAAAGGAGAACCTCATTATGAAGAAAGCAATGGATGTCAGGATTAATATCAAGCCTGTATATAGTAATCTGGTACACTCTGCAATCTGGGAAGGTCCATGCAGAGTAGGAGCTGTGGAAGAGCTTGATCCGCGATATGAAGTCAGGGCAGGTCTGGAGAAGATGAAGGTCTGGTACAATGAGCTGAAGGCGCATATCTCTCCATCTCTGGCAACTGTGCTTGAACCGGAGTATATCCAGTTTGATGAGAGTTTTGTCGTTAAGGACAGTGAACTCGAAAAGCTTCAGAAAAATCTGGATCAGGTTGATCTCTTTCTGATTACTTACAGAATCCCTGGAATAGAGAGACTTGGCAAGCCGATAGCGATGGTCGACAGAGGCCCGACTTCAGTTGACCTCATTGGCTTCTACATCTCAGAGGGCATAGAGGCATATATGGCTCATGAATGGGATGAATTCAATGAGCTCATAAATGCGCTTTATGTGAAAAAAGCTATGCATAATACGAAAATACTCATAATGACAGCCTCTAATGAGTTTTCCGCTGGTGTCAATACGAGCATTCCGTACAAGTATGGGCTCTTTACGAAATATGGAATCAGACATACTGCAATTCCGATGGTAAAAGTCTTTGATGAGATGTCAGGTGTCGATGAATCTGAATGCGAAAAGCTTGCCGCAGCTATTCATGATAATGCAGAAGAGGCGCGTATTGATGTCGGGTATATCACAAATGATGTCAGATACTATGAAGCGATTAAGGTCCTCATGGACAGATTTGATTGCAACGCATTCACTACAGCTTGCAAGGAGCTCTGTGCATCCCGCTTTCCTATGAAACATAAATGTACTCCATGTCTTTGTCACACACTTCTCAAGGATCAGGGCTTCCCGGCATCCTGTGAGGAGGACCTTAACGCACTCATGGCTGTGATGGTCTTCATGTATGCTACAAAACGTTCTGTTTTCATGGGCAATCCTTTCCTTGTTCTCAAAGGATCAAGTCCTTTAAGGGATGAAGGGGTGAGTCGGGTAGTGTTTGGACCTGATGATGGCTTTGATAGGGAAGTGCTTGAGGTTCAGCATTCCGTGCCATCAAGATTCCTCAACGGATTTGACAGCTCTCCTATGCCATATGAGCTTGGCAGTTTCACGCACGCAGGCTGGGGGACGAAATATCAGATCAATATGGCAGAAGGCGAGACAAGAACAGTCACACTTGGAAGATTCGGCAGAACCGGCAAGAAGATGATTCTCGCTAAGGGGACTATCGTTGGCTGTTCATACACCGACGATGCATGTTCTCCTGCTGTTTATTATGACATCTGTGGCGGAGCAAGAGAATTCAGGTTCGCACTTGCAAAAGGTGGGTATGGGCATCATTTGGCGGTTGTCTATGGTGATCAGATTGATCTCATGAGGAAAATCGGCTGGGTTGTAGGTTTCGATACTGAAGTATTCGGTGTCTGATTGTATACCTTTGATTGTAGGATTTCAGCCCTGTTGTGTTTCTGAAAGAACAGAAATAACAGGGCTGTTGGGCAATAAAAACACCTGGGAAAGTCATTAATCCTAATATGATATGTGAACCACAATAAATCGTGTATATACGCATTGTCGTTGCAATGATGATATCGAAAGACAAGCTTTCTCCCGTTGATATCTTATTTATCCCCCCTAAAGCCATACTTGAAAGCACTAATATGGCAACTTTTGCCTTGACCTCGTTACTTTGCAGGTGGTACCTTATTGGAAGTATTGGGAGATCATATGAAAAGAAAGATATTATCTGTCCTTTGTGTAGCATTTATCGTACTTTGCTTTGTTTCTTGTAAGCCGGATGCAACTGGCAAAGACATGCTTGAGCAGACAGGTTGGCTCAAGGTTCTTATTTCCGATTTCAATCTTGGCGGTATGATTGCCGATGCGGCAGATGATGACTCCGCAAACCTGGATGTTGAGATATCAAAGGATAGTGATTCCGATGTTTATTATGCGACTATTTCGCTCAATCACTATGGTGTTAACAAGAACTCGATGATTAGGAGTGGTGAGATATATCTCACAATGCTGGCCCCTGGTAACAGTGTTCAGTCTATGACAGTAAGTTCTGATTCAATGATCGTAGATCTTGAAGATGACGCAGGGAAGACATATACCCTTAAAAACCTGAGTGTGAGTACGATGGGTGATACTACTGAGGATGTTGTTAATGTAACGGGACTTACAATAGAAATTGTAAAGAATGCTGATGGTGACTCTGAGTATCAGTTTAAAATCGGAGAAGGATATACTGTCACTATCCAGGATTTGTTCTTCAGAACAAGTCTCGCTTCTGCAAAGTACAGCATGTATAACTAAACTCTATTCATCAGATTATATAAAAGGCGGCAGCAATCAGTTGCCGTCTTTTTTATGAGACTTTGTCCTGAGTTTCAACACTAAGGACATGAATATACAGCGGCACAAAGGTCGCTAGTATCAAACTGGACAGCAGGAAATCATCCGCGGAGATGGCCTGCTGCTTCTTTTTCTAAGCAAGAGCAGGTGCTGCTTCTATGTTGACGGTCACACCAAGATTCTGCAGTTTCTTGATGTACATGTTTATCTTGCTTTCGGTATTGAACTTGTTATAGTAATCCTCTCCGAGATCCTTGAATGGGACATGGTCTCTTACGATGTAGTAGATTGCGATGAGCAATGAATGTGCAACTGCTATCTTCGCCCTGTTCTTTCCTCTTCGTATCATCAGCCTTGAGTACTGGGCGGCAAAGAAGGAACCCTTCGCTCTTGAAGCGCCCTGTGCGCACAGTACGAGCGTTGTCCGCAACAGGGAGTTGCCTCTGCGTGTCTTCCCGCTTCTCCTTTTTCCTGCGCTTTCATTATTTCCAGGGCATACTCCAGCCCATGACGCGAGATGAGAGGCTGTCGGGAATCTGGACATGTCGGTGCCGATGACAGAGAGGATTGTCTTCGCAGAGCTCTCGCCGACGCCAGGGATCTCCATCAGCATCCCGACAAGCTCCTGCTGGTCTGGAGAGAGATTGTCATCTATGACGGAATCTATCTCATCAATCTGCTTGTTAAGGTATACGATGTGCTCAAGGCATATACTGATCATCTTCCTCTGTACAGGGGTGAGCACTCCATTCAGATCATCTGCCAGCTCTTCAGGGGTTGCTTTGAGGCGGGAGGAGATGAGGCCGTCTGCAATCATTCTCCGGATGTCATCAGCTGTGATGGCTTCTCCATTGATGATGCAGGAGAGTAGATGCAGCCCGGACTTGCCGATGATTGAGGATATTGTTCCTGAGATCTTTATGTTCCCGCCCTCAAGCATCTTCTGTATCCTGTTCTGCTCGCTCGCCGTATCCGCTGTGAGGCTCTTGCGGTAGGTCAGAAGCTCCCTCAGCTCCCGTTGCGGCTTCGATGGTATGTAACTCGCCCTCAGCAGCCCGTGCCTCAGAAGATCCGCAATCCATTCGGCATCAAGCGTGTCTGTCTTTCTCCCCGGCAGCGTCTTGATGTGCTGCGCATTGACAACCATGGCCGGTATATCCTGCGCCTCCAGTATGTTGTATAGTGGCTTCCAGTATGAGGCGGTGCTTTCCATCGCAACCATCTCGCAGCCGCTTTCCTTCAGCCATGATGAAAGCTCTATCAGTTCCCTTATCGATGCTCCGAATTCCCTCGTCTCCTTCCTGCGTCCGCGCATCAGGCAGCAGACAAGTATCTTCTTGTGCACATCCACGCCACAGCATACGGAATACATCACTTCCATACAGGCCTCCTTGGTTGGATTACGGCAGACCTCCCTTTGCTTGCTCAATTTTTTATACGTCCTCTTTGTTTTGTCTCTTGACCATACTTGTCCATTTGCCTGAAACTCTATTCTTATTAAGGAGATAAGCAAATGTTTAAATTCAGACCAGTTGTTCTGCTTCTTCTGTCAGTGTTGCTTCTTGCTGCCTGTGATGTCTTTCATTATACAGCTCTTCCTTCTGCGAACATTTCTCCAGCTGTTAAATATGTAGCAACTGCAGACTGATCATTAACTAGTATAGCGATGCCCACCGGATGATGAGCATCAAAGGTTGTTAGACTTCGTTCTGTTTTGTGTAAGCAATGTTGATGTTCTTCTCATCGTTGCCATAGAGATCATAATAACGATGGAATACATCTGCGATACTTACCTCTGCTGCATAGCAGTACAGTTCTAGCAGATGAAGCGTTATTGTCTTTGCCTTGCTTCTGAAATCTGAGCCTACCCGGGCAGTTTCCCAGCCAAGACGCTTGCTCATTGTAGCTCTGCATGTGTCAGAACCTGTCTTCTCATGCATCAGGTTCTGTACAACACGTAACAGCAGTCTTCTGTCGTGGACAATCGGCTTGAAGTTTTCAGATGGCTCTAATGCAAGAAGTCCTTCAGGCCCTTCTGTTTCCATCACTGTCAGTGCCTCGAATACATTGAACCCCAGTGGATAGACAATATCTTCAAGCATATTGAGACCCACACCCCAGTAGTCAAATCCAACTGTTGATACATATCCGTATGAGAACTTCGGATATTTCTCCATCCTCTCATAGCAGAGCAAGAAATAGAGCAACGCTTTTCTTGTGAAAATTGTAGTAAATTTAGTCATCTCCCTCTCCTTACAATGATGCTCCGCCGCTTTTCCAGATAAATCAATGATTTAAATGTCGAATATTGAAAACTATTTATAGTGAATTATTCCAGATTGTGTGATATGCGTGCGATGGCACTTTTGTGTGAATTAGTCAATGAGAAGACTCTATTTTGTCCTTCTTTTGTGAATACGGGTAATTTTATTGCAGTCAAAGAGCTTGTATCTGTTATCATTATGGTGATGAATGGAAAAAAGAGAATAGCAATAGTAGCTGTAGCTCTCATTGCTGCAGCCGTCGTCGGATTAGCCGCATTACGAGTCGCTGGTGTGTGGGGGACTAAGCCTGCTGTCTCTGTTTCTGACGCCGAGATGGTCCCAGCAGAGCCAACTTCTGCTTCTGCTGTTAGTGTTCCTGTTGATATTTCTTCTGAGATGCCAGAAGAACCTCCGGCCGTTGAGATAACAGAAGAAGCATATGAAACTGTAGCTACCGCTGCTGAAGAAGCAGAACCAGCTATTATGGAAATACCTTCCACGGCTTTGCCTGTTGTGGTCTCTCTTGACGGCCTCGTTGCTGAGGTCGGGAATGAGAGTGCTGTCATATCTTATCCTGCTGATATCTCCGATGAGGATATTCAGTCAATCATCGCAGCTTCTGATGATAAATATGGCCTCTCGGAAGCAGGTGTTACTTACGTGGTTGAAGAGCCTGGTGTGATGAGAGTTCATTATGGTGGTATGAGTGAAGAAGAGGCTGCAGCGTGGATTGGTGTGCTTTATGATGAGGCTTTAGCTGTTCTTTCCGAGCCTGTGCCCGTGGAAGATAGTGATTCTGTAGAAGAAGAGACTGTCGCTCAGTCCCATCTCTACGTTCCACCAACGCCGGTTGTTTCTGACTCTGTTCCATCTTCTCCTGTGCTTTCTTCACCAGTAGTCACTATTGTAGAAGAACCTGTCGTCACTGTTATTGGGAAAGAGGAGGCTGGACCTGAGGTCCGCATTATTGTCGGTTCCGGTGTCTCTGCTTCCGATATCGCAGATCCGTCCCTGAATATCGCACTTGGGTTTGAGGTCGGTGATATCATCACACTCGGAGATTCTGTCTCAATCGGACTCAGGACAGATGCAGCCCTGGATTTAACGATGCCGCAGCTTATTATGGGCAATACAATGGGCATCCCATATTTCTATGGCACTCAGAGCATAACACTCTCGCTGGATATGAAGCTGATGTTTGATTTCGATATCGGCATCGGTGACATATATCTTGGAACAGGTGCCGGTATAGTTTTCGGTACTGCCACAGGCCAGAATGCTGTGCTTTCAGGATATGCTCTGTCATTTGACTGGTATGCAGTAGCTCTTGCCGGTATCCGCTTCGATATTCTCCCCAATCTTTCGATTGGAACAGAGCTTGAATATAAATTCTTGGTAAATGAGGCAAGGCATGTATTCGGAGCGCGCTTAGTGCTCACTGTAAGATTCTAGAAGTTCTTTCGCTTTTTCCTTGTCTTTCTGTACCTGATTGCGTACTTCCTTTAAGCTTTCCATCCTGCGTATGGGGCGGAGGAAGTACATGACAGTGAGCGTCATTGTCTCTCCATAGATATCTTTGTCAAAAGACTCAATATTCGTCTCAATTGTTGCTCTTGAGTCATTGTCGACAGTAGGGCGTCGCCCGATGTTTGTAACGCCGATGAATGTGCCGTCCTTGAGATGGACGACAGAGGCATAGACGCCTTCAGGCGGAATCTCTGAGCCCCTCTGAGGTCTGAGATTAGCTGTGGGCATTCCCACAGTGCGTCCCAGACCTTTGCCGTGTATGACAGTACCTGTAATGACTGCGATAGGAAGCATCAGAATGTCACAGTCTCATCTGAAGCTGTGAATGAAGAGAAGACAGCAGTCGCATTCTCCAGAGCAAAGACTTCAGTGTTACCATCGTCCTCATCATACATTCTCCTTAGCTCTGGATAGGCATCGAGCATGCTCTTCCTTGCTTCTCTCCTGTCATCTTCTACAGCTTCTGCTGCAACTCTCAGCCATGTGCCATCGGCGAATGCGCAGATTTCAAGTTTCGGATTGCTGTGAAGCTGCATTGATACAGACTTCTTCTTGCCAGTCTGTATATATAGTTTCCCTTCAAACTCATTGATTGTTCCGAATGGTCTCACCCTCGGCTGTCCGTTATCGTCAGTCGCCAGATAATAAGTACCGGCTTTCTTGAGAAACGCAACAACATCTTCTTTTGTCTTCATATTTGCCTCCAGTCATAATAATAAGCTGAAACAAAGAAATCGTTAAACTCTGACTGAAATATGATTATTAGAGCAGGTTCTGACCCCAAGATTGCATTAATCTGCTGAATTTTGATGAAGTTTTTTCCTTTTACGAATGTGAGTTCTTCACAAAATCTTAACCTCTGCTATACTGTGAGCACAATATATTACCAATAAGGAGACACACATGAAGAAGCTTCTCGTGCTCGCTCTTGTTCTCATCCTTCCTTTTATGGCTTTCGCCAGCGGAAGCAGTGAGACTGCGGATGATGATACATTCCGTATCGCATTGATTATTGAGAACACTATTGATGACAAGGGCTGGTGCCAGTCAATGCATGATGGCATTACTCAGGCTATTGCTGAGATGAGCGATAAGAACATCGAATACTCTTATGCAGAGAAGATGCTCCCGGTCGATGCCGGTTCTATCGCACGCCAGTATGTTGCTCAGGGCTATGACCTCATCATCGCTCATGGTGCACAGTATAAGAACTTTGTGCTTGAGATGGCTGAAGAGTATCCAGATGTATCGTTTGCTTTCGGAACTTCATCAGAGATCGGACCTGAGAATGTCTTTACATACATGCCAGAGTCTGAGGAGACAGGTTTCATCAACGGTATCATCGCTGGAACAGACACTACAGCTAATATCATCGGTCTTGTAGGTCCAGTCGACTCTGGTGACTCTGCCCGCTACAATCGTGGTTTCGTGCTTGGTGTCCAGTCAGTGAATCCGGATGCAAAGATTCTTGTTGCACACACAGGATCATTCTCTGATTACGTCAAGTCATCTGAGGTTGCCACATCACAGCTTGGAAATGGAGCAGATATCCTCACAGGATCTTCCCAGCAGGCTATTGGAGCTCTCCGCGCAACAGCAGAATCTCCGACCGCGATGTGGGTAGGCCAGGACCTTGCCCAGCTGACAACAGAGGAAGGAAAGGCAAAGTGTATCGCAGCTTCTGCATACAACTATGCAGCTGTCGTGAAGGAACTTGTCGAGAAAGTATCATCCGGAGTCAAGGGTGGTGAGTGTATCCCGATGAATTTCGCAAATGGCGGTTTCTTGTTTGATTACAACCCGGACCTCAAGGCTGACTGGGTATCTGCAGATCTGGAAGCGAAGATCAATGAGACAATCGCATCATTCCAGGCTGATCCAGATGGAACACTTGCTGACTGGGCTGCTGTGGATTACTCCACACTTTGATTCACGATCATAAAGGCAGGGCTTCGGCCCTGCTTTGTCAATTATAACTATGGACAACAGAATAAAATCACTGAAGATGGAGCACATCACCAAGCGTTTTCCAGGTGTGCTCGCCTCCGATGATATCTCAATAAGCGTAGGAGAGGGGGAAGTTCTAGCACTCGTTGGTGAGAACGGTGCTGGAAAGACTACGCTTATGAATATCCTGATGGGTCTTTATCAGCCGGATGAAGGCCAGATTCTCATAAATGATAAGCCTGTCCATTTCCGCGGACCTGAGGATGCATTCCGTGCAGGGCTGGGAATGGTGCACCAGACATATATGCTGGTTTCAAATCTGACGGTGACTGAGAATGTCGCTCTGGGGTACAGAAATGCCGGGGAGAAGCGTTTCAATCTCAAGGCTGTCCGCAGCCGCATTGAGGAAATCTCATCGCGCTATGGTCTTGCTGTAAACCCTGATGCATATATATGGCAGCTCTCTGTCGGTGAGCAGCAGAAGGTCGAGCTTGTTAAGACACTCTGCCTGGGTGCTAAGTTCCTTATACTTGATGAGCCTACATCAGCACTCACACCGCAGGAGGTTGATGAACTGATTGTCCTTCTGCACAAGATGGCGAAGGAACTTTCGATTATCTTTATCTCGCACAAGCTTCAGGAAGTGAAGGCTCTCTCGAATAAAGTCACGATTCTTCGCCATGGCAAGGTTGTCTTCTCTGGAAACACTGATGACTACTCATCGCAGGAAATTGCAGCCAAGATGACAGGACATGAGATAGTCCTTCCTCTCAACTGTGGAGAAGCAAAGACAGGTGAGCCTGTTCTTAAACTCGATAACATAACTGTTCTGTCAGACTGGAAGAATCCAGTGCTGAACAATCTCTCGCTTGAGATAAAAGCCGGAGAGATTGTAGGTCTTGCCGGTGTGTCTGGAAATGGGCAGAGAGAACTTGCTGAAGCTGTGAATGGGCTGAGGAAGACAGTAAGCGGTAAAATCACGCTGCTTGGCAAGGATATAACGAACAAGACACCTCGTGAGATTATCGATGCAGGTATGGGCTATATACCTGAAGAACGCAATACAGAAGGAATTGTCCCTCCTTTCTCCATCAAGGAGAATTTCGTTCTCAAGGATATCTCGTCACCGCTTTTCTCATCGCACGCATTCATAAACGGCAAGAAGGTTGACAGTGCTGCTGAGAAACTGGTCAAGCGTTTTGATGTGCGCTGTCCTGGAATTGAGACTGCTGCAGGGTCTCTCTCGGGTGGAAACATCCAGAAGGTCATCCTGGCACGTGAGATTGAGAGAAAGCCTAAGTTCCTTGTCGCTGTCTATCCGACGCGAGGTCTCGACATGGGCGCTGTTGAATTCATCCATTCGGAGCTTCTTAAGATACGTGAGAGTGGAATAGGTATACTCCTTATCTCAGAAGAGCTTGATGAGATCATCAATCTTTCAGACCGCATCGCAGTCATCTACAAAGGCTCGATACAGAAGGTTCTGGAAAAGAAAGAAGCAACCAGGGAGCGTCTTGGTATTCTCATGGCAGGAGTAAAAGAATGACAAAGGGTTTCCGTATTGCTTTCAAAGTCTCGATTATCGCAATTGCGGCCATTGCTGCAATATTGATGGCCTCTGTAATACTCTGGGTAATCGGAGCAAATGTCACTGACACGTTCTATACAATCGTATTTGAGCCTCTTACAAATATGCTGCATATCTCCGAGGTCCTGATCAGAGCTATTCCGCTCTGCATCATCGCACTCGGTATCTCTGTAGCTTATCGTTCCGGGATTATAAATATCGGAGCAGAGGGCCAGATGGCGATGGGGCTCATCGCGTTTACTGGTGTGGCGCTTGCTTTCCCCGATGTGCCACGTCCGTTGCTTCTACCCCTGGCGCTTATTGCTGCAATGATCGGTGGTGGTGTCTGGGGATTTATTCCCGGCATCCTCAAGGCAAAGCTCAATGTATCAGAGCTTCTGTCGACTGTCATGCTTAATTACATCGCGGCTCAGTTCTATTCACTCTGTCTCAGGACTATCTACCTCGACCCGGCTGAGCAGGTCTATGGCACAGGTACTCCGCAGTCGATGCGTCTTACAGAGAATGTATGGTTCGGCCGTATTACAGGACGCTTGCACTATGGCATCATCATTGCGATTGTCCTTGCAGTTCTCATCTACATTCTGATGTGGAAGACGACCATGGGCTTCAAAATGAGAGCTGCTGGGTCTGGCGCTAGAGCTGCCAGATATGGCGGTATAAGCGTAGGGCTTTGTCTTGCAGCTTCCATGGCCATCTCAGGCGCTTTCGCAGGTCTTGCAGGAGGTGTTGAGATTGCTGGTGTGCATCGCCGTGCAATTGAAGGTATTACCAATAACTACGGCTTCTCTGGTGTTGTCGTGGCACTCTTCGGTGGATTACACCCGTTTGGTATCATACCGGCATCGTTTCTGTTCGGTCTTTTGATTTACGGATCAACACTTGCGCCTACGATGGTCGGCGTACCTGCAAACATCGTGCAGGTCATGCAGGGTATTATCATTATCGTAATTGTCACGGCACAGATGGTGCTCTCTAACGCATATTTTCAGGACAGGGTCTGGAGGAGATACCAGGCACTGAGAAAGAAGGAGGCCTGAGATGGTTGCTGTTATCACAAATATGCTTTCAATGTGTATTCCGTTCTCTGTAGCGCTCCTTCTTGCATCAATCGGGGAGATGTTCAATCAGAGAGCAGGTGTATTCAACCTCGGCTGCGAAGGTGTGATGGCAATGGGCGCTTTTGTCGGAATGCTCATACCTTACATGGCAGGTGGCGGCGGATCTGTATCAGAGTGGTACAATGTTCTAGGCTTTGTTGCGGCAGCTGTCCTCGGAGCACTTCTCGGCCTTGCATTCGGTGTCATAACTGTGACATTCCGTGCCCCGCAGGGTATTGCAGGAATCGGTCTGCAGATGTTTGGTGTTGGAACTGCTGGAACGCTCTTCAGACACTTCGTCGGAGGTACACAGTCCATTCCGGGCATTCCTGATTTCGATATCCCGCTGCTTTCAAAGATACCGTTCTTCGGAGAAGTCTTCTTCTCCCATAACGTGATGGCATATCTTGCATACATTCTTGTTCCTGTAGCTTGGTATGTACTCTTCAAGACTTTCTGGGGGCTCAAGGTAAGGGCAGTGGGAACAAACCCGAGAGCTGCGGATTCGATGGGCATCAATGTCAGCCGTACCCGTTATGAAGCTCTTGCGCTAGGAGGTGCACTTGCAGGTCTTGCTGGTGCATACCTCTCAATCGCTCAGGCAAAGATGTTCTCCGATTCTCTCATCTCTGGCCGAGGCTTCATCGCTGTCGCGCTTGTTTACTTCGGACACTGGCATCCTGTGCAGATTATGGGAGGCGCACTTTTATTCACACTGGCCCAGACATTCCAGACAATCGTGCAGAGCATGGGAATATCATTCCCATATGAGCTTGCTGTTATGCTTCCATATGTGCTTGTTGTAGTAGTTCTTTCGTTCACTTCACGCAATCAGACTACAGCTCCCACCGCACTTGGAAAGCCTTTCAACAGGGAAATCAGGACCTGACAATATGCAGGCTGCTCTTTGTCGGCAGCCTGCTTTATGCAGATCTATGCCTATTTTTGATATTGTTTGATAGATATTTCATAGATTTCCAATGAATGGCTTTCTAGGAAAAAATCTGGTAATATTATTTTATGAAGTTATATCTGAAAAATATTGGTAAGATTGAGAACTGTGAAATAGAAATCAATGGCATTTCCATTATTGCAGGTGTAAACAACACTGGTAAAAGTACGGTCGGACGTTCCCTTTTTGCCATATTCAATGGTTTTCATGCTATTCAAAATCAGATTATAGAAGAACGAATATCTAGCATAGAGAATATTCTTGATAGGTTGGCATTCAGGGGCAGAATTTCTGATATACATCGTATGCATAATCTTGCCCAATCTATCATTCAGGAAAATATAAATGACGCAGAATTGCTTAAACAAAATATTCTTGATTACTTTGCAGAGTATGAAAAGACTGTGGATGATTTAATTGAGGAAGATCTGCTGAACAAAACTATATTAAGAATTAAAGAAGTTCTTGGTATTGACGACAGCACGCTGCTTAAGACTATTTTGTCAAAGCGACTGAATGGCGAATTCAATGGACAGATTTCAAATATCTTCAATGATAATGGGAGTGAAATATCTCTTGAGATAGCTCATGAACGAATCACAACATTTATTTCTGACAATAAAGTTTTTGATGTGTACAATCCCAGTAATATTTCTCTTCACACAGAAGCAATTTACATCGATGATCCGTTTGTTCTGGATGAATCAGCAGGGGAAGGATTCTATTATCGAATGTTTACAATGCATGATCATAGGAATGTTCTTCGACAGAAATTAGTGGAAAGTCTCCGGAGTGGGAATATAGTTGATGAAATTATCGCTGAAAATAAGTTGGACAGTATTTATCAGAAAATTTCACAAGCATGTGATGGGGATATTGTACGCAACAAAATCGGCATTGGATATAGAAAGCGGAATGACGATAAAACACTGTATATCCGCAATCTTTCCACTGGAATGAAAACCTTTGCGATTTTAAAGACTCTTCTGATTAATGGAATTGTTGAGGAGAATGGAACGATTATCCTTGATGAACCAGAGATTCACTTGCATCCAGAATGGCAGCTACTGTTTGCAGAGCTTATTGTATTGCTTTGCAAAGAATTTGGATTGCACATATTGATGAATACACATAGTCCGTATTTCCTGCGAGCAATTCAGGTATATTCAGGAGTCTATTCAGTTGCAGACAAATGCCGATATTATCTTTCAGAAGCAGATAGTGGAAAAGCCATTATATCTGATGTAACTGGCGATATTGAAAGAATATACGCAAAGCTTTCTGCTCCTCTTCAGCATCTGGAAGACGTGAGGTGGCATGATGATTAACCTTTGTGATTTTCCTTTATTCCTTCGCCACATGACAACACTGGAAGAATCGTCGATAGATTCAAGCAGTGGTACTCGTATTCCTATGATAGTTTCACTTTTTCCTGCAGTGAACTTTGATGAAGTGAAGGATGAATATAGTGCAATACACCATATCCCGCAAAAACCAAAATCAAATGATGCTTTAATGGAGGATGGTCGAGGGAATTTGGTATTTGTGGAATTCAAGAACTGCAAGATTGATAAGCCTCTGCAATATGAATTGCGTAAAAAGATATATGACAGTCTCCTTATTTTCTCAGATATCACATCAGAAACATTGTCTTATACGCGGACTGCCTTGAAGTATTGTTTAGTCTATAATGAAACGGAAAACTACAACAATCTGACAGATGATGAATTAATTGAAAAGAATAAAGCTGTTCAGAATTCTTTTTCCTATGACAAGATTGCAAAGACATTCCTTGATTTTGCAAATAAGGAATATATCTGCTTTGGTTTAAAAATGTTTGGAGGTTATTGTTTCAAAGAGGTTCATACATATACGGAATCTGAATTTACAGCCTATATCTCATCATTGGAAAACAAAAGGCTCTGATTAACCGGCTTTTCATCTTCCTCTGTCAATTTTTCTTCAGACGTCCTAATATGAATGCATGGCGAAGAAGCGTAACTGTCCTTTGGAAGGGCGTTGTGGTGGTTGTGATTACATTGGCATGAAGTATTCTGATGAGCTTCTGGAGAAGTTCCTTGTTGAGGAACAGTTCCTGTCAAGATTCTGTACAGTTTCCCCGATACTTCCATCTCCGGAGATTCTCGGATACAGATGCAAGATACAGGCGGTATGCGGCAGTGATAACGGAAAGCTTGTAACAGGAATTTACCGCAAAGGATCTCACAAACTCATTCCAGTGCGTTCTTGTCCGTTGGAAGATGAAAGAGCTGCCCCGATACTTTCCACAATCCGCACACTCTCTGCGCGCTATCATATACAGCCTTATGACGAGGACAGAGGAACAGGACACCTCAGGCATGTTCTTATCAGGGCATCCTCATACTATGATGAGGTTCTAGTAGTGCTTGTCGCATCATCATTTGATCTTCCATCAGCATCAGATCTAGCAGCGGCACTGCACCAGAAGCATCCTGAAGTGAAGTCTGTCTCCATCATCGTCAACACTGATAAAACCAGCATGGTCATTCCAGAGAATGCGAGAGAGAAAGTAATTTACGGCAAAGGTTATATAATGGACCGTCTCCTTTCTCTTGATTTCCGTATCTCTGCCACTTCTTTCTATCAAGTGAATCCAAGACAGGCGGCAAACCTCTATACAATAGCAATGAATATGGCTTCCATAGTCCCCTCTGATACAATTATTGATGCATACTGCGGCACCGGAACAATAGCGCTAATTGCTGCTGCAGAAGGCGCGAGACGTGTGATCGGTGTGGAAGCAAATCCCAAAGCTGTTTCCGATGCGAGGGAGAATGCAAGCCTTAACGGAATTGATAACGCTGAGTTCGTCGTCTCTGATGCTGCGAAGTGGATGAAGGAGAAAGCTAAAGAGGGAATGAAAGCTTCCATTGTATTCCTGGATCCTCCACGTTCCGGTGCAACAGAGGAATTCCTTGCAGCATTGGGACGGATGGAACCGGAGCGCATCGTATATGTCTCGTGCAATCCAGAAACACTGGGACGGGATCTGCGATATATCTATCATTTCCTGCCGTACAGGGCTACTGGTATCCAGCCTGTTGACCTCTTCCCCGGGTCCAGCCATATCGAGACTGCCGTACTTCTTGAGCATAAGAGGACAAGACAGTAGAAAAATACAGAGAATGTGTGTATTCTCGCTCTGTCATGAAGCCTCTGTCCTATGAAAGTACTGTAAGATCCTGCTTTGTCGCATATATCGTGCAGGCGATTGTCAATAATTTTGCGCCACTGCTGTTTGTGACATTCAGCGAAAGCTTTGGTATCGACATGGGGAGAATTACGCTCCTCATCACATTCAATTTTGTCTTGCAGCTCTGTGTTGATCTTCTGTCGACGCTCTTCGTTGATAGAATAGGGTACAGAGTGAGCATGATACTTGCGCACTTCCTGTCCGCGCTGGGGCTTCTGCTGATGGCTGTACTTCCGTTCACGATGGAAAACAGTTTCGTAGCTCTTCTTATCGCAATAGCTGTTTATGCAGTAGGAGGGGGACTTCTTGAAGTCATCGTCAGCCCTGTCGTGGAAGCCTGTCCGACGAAGAACAAGGCAAGAGAGATGAGTCTGCTGCATTCATTCTATTGCTGGGGATTTGTTGCTGTAATTCTCATTTCTACGCTATTTTTCCATCTCTTCGGTATATCTTCGTGGCGTGTAATGGCTCTTCTCTGGATGACTGTGCCACTTGTGAATATGGTTGCATTCTTCTTTGTCCCGATTTTCCCGGTCTTGCCGGAAGGGGAGAAGGGAATGAGTGCAAAAGGACTTTTCTCATCTGGGACATTCTGGATTCTCCTTCTGATGATGCTATCATCTGGTGCCGCAGAGCAGGCTGTTGGACAATGGGCTTCTGCATTTGCGGAGAAAGGACTTGGAGTGGGGAAGACAATCGGAGATCTTGCAGGTCCTTGTCTTTTTGCATTCATGCAAGGCATGCAAGGTTCGGCTACGGAAAGATCGGAGACAGGATTAATATCTATAGAGCTATGATGCTCTCACTCATTCTATGCGTGTTAAGCTACCTGCTCATCTCGCTATCGCCTTATCCTGTTCTGAGTCTTGCCGGATGTGCTCTCTGCGGCTTTTCTGTTGGAATACTATGGCCAGGGACACTTTCAGTTGCAGCTGCAGCTCTTTCCAAAGGAGGAACAGCGATGTTCGCCTTCCTTGCACTGGCAGGAGATGCAGGCTGTTCCACAGGTCCGACCTTAGCAGGCTTTGCTTCAGAAGCCTCCGGAGGCGTGATGAAGATAGGAATACTCTCTGCAATTGTATTTCCATTGCTTATGATTATCCTTCTGTCCATCCTCAATAGATTGAGAAGAAGTGGCAATGCCCTGCGTTAGGGCGTGTCTCCTTTCTTTGCTGCCGTAGCTTTCACAAGAAGCATCATCGGCCGCCTGAGCTCATCTTTCATACCAGGGATATCCATCATCTCTTCCGGTGGTTCAGCTTCTTCCACCCTCTGGATAATGAAATTGTTCCTGATCAGCCCCATCATAATCTGGGTAAGTGTGTGATAATACTTTTTAACATTACACCCCAGAAAGCGGGTGGTGCGTTCTCCTTGTGTGAAGTAGTTGTCAACAGGCCAGTACAGAGGTTTTCCTTCTTCTGAGTAGATCCAGTCCTGATTTACGCCTGCTGTGAAGACAGGATGCTCGATGTTGAGAAGGAATATACCACCATCTTTCAGCGTCCTGTGCACTTTCCTGAATGCGTCCTCAATATCTTCTACATAGTGCAACGCAAGATTCGAGATTACAAAGTCCCATCGGTTTTCAGGATATTCATAGTCTTCTATTGATGAGACCCGATACTTTATGTGGCTGTCAGCATTGCGTTTCTCAGCCTCCGCTATCATCTTCTTGCTGACATCGATTCCGAGAACCTCTCTTGCTCTTTGCTCTGCGGCATATTTCGAGTGCCATCCATATCCGCAGCCAAGGTCAAGTACATCTTTCCCGCTAAGCTGAGGAAAGAGAGGCTTCAGCTGGTGCCATTCTCCAGCGGCATCCAGACCATACATGCTGCGTGGCATCTTTGCATATTCTGAGAAGAATTCTTCATTGTCATATTGAGTGTTTGGCATATGCATATAATCTATCACAATCCATGCGGAAATTAAGGATGGCTTGATATGCGCATAAGATAATGCAGTAGTGATATTGCCCATCTTCTGGAATTATGCTCTCATTTCACAAGGGATCTGGATATTGTTCATCACCAAAGAAATACACCATCCAACCCATATGGAGGTATGGATGAAGAAAATATTATTCATTTCATTAGCTGTGTTGCTGATTATCACATCATGTGCACCGACAATTGTTGATACCGGCAAAGTGTATGTAACTTATTTTGCAACTGGTTCAGGAGATTCGGTTGCGTATGATTATGGAGAAATAGTAACTGAACCAGAAGATCCGGTGCTTGAAGGTTACTCATTTGTAGGCTGGTACAGGGACTGGTCCGAAAGTAATGGCTTTGAAAATCATCTTACAAACAAATTCAAGTTTGGAGAAACAATCGGTTTTGATATCGATCTTTACGCGGCTTATGTTCCAGAGGAGTGGACGGATCCGGATACTGCCGTCGGCCGGATTTACTCGCAGATTGTAAGTGGAACGGAAATTGAGATCAGAACAAGAGAGGACCTCGAGGCCCTGGATGAAATTGTTTCGTGCTATCAGGAAGAAGAGTTTTCAGGTTTTGAAAGAAGCCGTGTTCCATTCGATCTCAGTCTCTATGGATACACGGTCAAAATCATGAATGATATCGATCTTGGTGGTGATCTCTGGAAGCCGATTGGAGTCGGGCTGAGAAATCATGAACAGATTTTTCCCCTTCGCGCAGATATTGTCGGAGCTGGTAATGGCATAAAGATCTCAGGACTCAGGGTCAATGGGTTATATGGCTATTCAGGGTTCATAGCCGCATACGGAGATGGCTTTGTTGACGGAATCAGTATCGTTGGAACAGTTGATGGCCAATACTTATCCGGATTATTCGCTGGTAGCCTATACGGGAATGTCAAACTGAATAATGTCAGCACATCCGGAACTGTAATAGGCGGAATAGCTGGTGGAATCGCAGGAGGAAATGGAACAATAGCAGGGATGAATTCCTATTCATTTTCAGCGACTGATGTAACAAACGAAGCAGAGATTTCCGGCGATGAATATGCAGGGGGCTTGGTTGGCTGTTGTGATTGCAGTAATGAAGTTTCCTTGCGGAATGTTGCGAATACAGGTGCTGTAACAGGAAAATATGCAGGCGGTATAATTGCCGATCTCACCTGTAACGGTTCGGTTGATATACAGAATGCTGTAAATAGAGGCACCATTAAAGGAGAGACATCTGCTGCCGGTATTGTATCGTTTATTTCAACAGAATCTTTAATTGCTTACGATAGCGAGAATCATGGAGATATAACTTCAGATAGTGACGCTGCCTCAATCGGGGGCTTCTTCGGAGAAATAGGTTCAGGTGATGTGAAAATCAGTGGAGGGACTATTATCGGATCAATCTCTGCACCATCCGGAAACGCTGGCGGTGTTTTGGGAGATGCAACAAACTTCAGTAATTCTATTACAATCTCAGATATCACTTCAGATGCTGCGCTATCTCTTACTTCCAATCGCTCTGATGTCTTTAAATCTTGCGGTGGCATCTTTGGAAACGCCAGTACTGATATTATCAATATAAGGAATTGTTCAGTAAGAGGTACAATTGATGTGTCTGGCCCGAATAGCAATGATGAACGGGTTGGAGGCATCGCCGGTAGTTGCATCTTTAATGAGCCTCCTATGACAATTTCAGGATGTACTGTTTCTGCAGCAATCACAGCCCCCGGTGTTTACTACCTCGGCGGCTATGTAGGGATGGCTAGCATAGGTGGGGCGGATACCGATCCACTCAGTATTACTGATTCGCAGAATCTTACAGGTCTTCCCGATGAAGGAGGCGGCAACTGGTAGATAAGCGTAGTCTCCGATAAGAGAAATGGTTCTTGTCAGAGCCTGCTCTGGATAATAAGATGCACATATGATCAACGACAGGTTTTCCAATCTTTCAAGGTATTATGATTCGGTTCCATATCTGGAGGAGATATGTGATGAGCTTTGTGGAAAAGATCTCTCTTCTCTTGAAGTCGGCACTTATTACACAGCTAAGAGCCATATCAAATACATGGTACAGTCTTATGAGACAAGAAGCGACAAGAAAGCAGAAGCTCACAAAGCATTTGCGGACCTGCAGCTTGTTGTGAGCGGAAGAGAGAAGTTTGGTGTGGCTGTGAAATCAGAGCTTCCTGAGTCATTCAGCGAAGAGGATGATATCGGGTTCTATGACTATGCTCTCGAAAGCTCCATCATCCTTAGCCCCGGCGATGCTGTCATCGTCTTCCCTTATGAACCGCACACTCCGGGCTGTACGTTCAGAGAGCCTGAGATGGTGAGGAAGATTGTTGTTAAGATACCGTTCAGCTTATGAGGAAGTGAGCGACAGCGGCATCTGCTCTTAGGATTGTCATGCCCCTGAGGTCAATTTCTTCTTCTTCCAGTTCTCCCTTAAGGCAGCGCTCTGCTCCATCAAGCAGGGGCGGAATGATGTCAGGGGAGAGTGGGAATGAGCCATGAGAAGGCCAGATGGATGTGAACTGGTCTGACATCATCTCAAGCTTCCTGAGACTTGCTATATAGGCGTTGAATTCTCGCATGAGACCGAACATGTAGATGTCCCCATCCTGAACAGTGTCTCCGGATATAAGCACTTTCATTTCTTCGTCAAGCAATGCAATGCTTCCAGGTGTGTGTCCTGGTATCGATATCACTTTCAGCTCTCTGTTGCCAAGATTGATAATATCTCCATCCTCAACAGGGATGAATTTTCCATTCCTTTTCTGTGCGTTGTAGTAATTCAAAGTTTCCGCTGGATTCATATAGAAGCTATCGAATCCATCATTACCGGCTATGTGGTCAGGATCGGCATGAGTATTAAGAAGAGAAATAGGCAATGACGTGAGTCCTTCCGCTATTTCTTTTGCATTGTGTGCTGTCATTCCGCTATCAACTAAAAGCGCTTTCTCTTTGCCTTCCAGAAGGAAAAATCTTACGCCTTCATCTTCGATTCTCCAGTTTTGACTATCGATTCTGATGATTTCCATACACTTTCCTCTGAGGATAATTATATCCCTTTTCATCTATAGTGAGACAAACTCATGTCCCTGGATGTTTATGTGGCATGAAAGACTGTAAGTAAGTGGCATATTTTGCATGAGAGTTAGCTGATTTAAACATATTGCTGATTGTTTACTCCATGTCACTGTTGTAGAATGACATCAATTCTGCTTAGTGGAGTGTAATATGATTAATCCAAAGAATACCCCCCATCAAGACTAGGTGTGGTACTTTATCTGCGATTGCAGCAATGATTCTTGTTGCCTTCGCTCTCGTATCCTGTGGTGCGCAGATTGCTGTATCACTTCCCCCTGTCGACAATGTTGAACGTCCATCTGATTCTGAGCTCACTCAGTATATTCCCGAAGAGGAGTTTGCAAGAATCGGACTTCTTTCTGCTGAAGATCTTCCCGCAAATGCTACTGTTACCAGGCGTTTTGAAGAAGGTATATCAACATCTTCTCTTACTAGATCCTCCGGTTCTGGTGCAATGATTGCAGAAATCACACTCACAGGCTATCTGTATAATGGCTACCGGTTCACAACATCGACACCGCTCACTGTGACTTATCCTGGAATATCTGCAGGAGAGGAGGATAAGTATTCACTTGAGAAGTTCGTAATTGATGTTGTCGATATGGTTATGTCACCTGAGACAAATGGTAATGGTAAGAGAGTGTCGATATCTGACTCTGCAGGTTATCTTCCATATGATGCGGTAAATTCTTCAGAGAATACAATAATCACTGTTTCAGGTACGGCAGTAACAGCAGTGGAAAATATTCCAGCTTCTTCCGATATTGCAATTGATTCCTATGAAGGATCCTATTCTGTGAATGGTACGGAAATCAGCAAAGAAGAAGCTGTTGGAGTGGATGGATCTGAAGATAAGCCATATACAGTATCTCGGCTTAGTGACCTTCTCCTCCTCGATAGCCTTTTCTCTTCCTCTTCAAGCGTTAATATCCGTCTGGAAAGCGATCTGACAATCACAGCAGAGTGGGTAGTTTCCACTAATATGGTTGACCCAATTACTATCTCTAATGGTGAGAATGTTACAATTGATTTCGATGGGCATACGATTACATATGAAGTTGCAGGTAATTTAAGACCATTCTTGGTTGAAGAAGGCGGATCATTGACATTGAACAATGGTGTAACCAATTCCATTGACGCTGGAGAAGGTGGTGTAACCATAACTAATACTGAAGCACTGGGCCTTGTAGATAATTATGGAACACTTACAATCAATGGTGGCAGTTATGATATCCAGACAAAGCGTGGTACCTGTGCGATAAGATCTTTTGATGGAGCTATGCTGACTATCAATGATGGAAGATTCTACTTTCCTTATACAGGAGGAACCTTGCTTTCATATGGAACAGCTTATATAAATGATGGCTATTTCTACAGCAATTCCAATTCGCAGATTTATGGAGAATCATATACGTATAATATCAGAAATGATGGCGGTGATATGATTATCCGTGGCGGAGAAGTGTATGGTATTCAGGGTGGAATTTCGACAGTATCAGGTTCTCTTGTGATTCAAGATGTATATTCTGAAACTGGTGAAAGAGAAGTTGAAGGTACAATGGTAACAGCTTCTTTCTATGCTATCTATGTCGCAGGAGAGAGTGGTGAAACATCTTGTGTAATAAATGGCGGAACTTTTGTTGCAGGAGTGAGAAATGCTCTTCACGTAGGAAATAGCAACCCTGGAGGGGACGGTGGTATAATGGCAGATGCTACATGCACAGTAAATGGTGGAACTTTTATATCAGAGAGTGGTTCTTATGATGTTGCTGTTGATTATGGCATCGGAGCTCTGACACTTTACGGAGGATCATTTGCTCACAGGGATGTAAAAGTATCTGATGCAGGTTCTGTAATAGAACCATCAATTATTGACACGTACACAGCCGCTGGCCACCACGTCGAAGAGACCGCTGATGGTTTTGAAGTAGTTGAAGACTGAGTTTGTCTTTGATCATTGTGTCATCTCCCTTCATCGGGAGATGATTCTTTTATGCTTAAGAACACAGAATGCTATAGATATTCCCCCTGATGCAGCAAGATCATCCTTTAGTTCTGGGTCGGAGGATTTGCAGAAGCGAGGCCTATTTCCAGTCCTTCAAACTTTCCTCTGTGATTGTCCTGACATTTCTGTAATAGGACCAATTAGTGCAAATTTCTATACTGGAACCGGAATATTAATCTTAAATATGTATTGATAAACTTGTGATGGATTTCATTGCTATAATACATATATGAGTGACCTTACAAGAAAAGCTATTGCAGATTCGCTGAAGAGTCTTCTGCTGGAAAAGCCTCTGTCCAGGATTACCGTCATGGATATCGCAGCGGAATGTGGAATAAGCCGGATGACCTTTTACTATCATTTCAGGGACATTTACGACCTGGTTGGCTGGATAATCTCTTCGGATATCACACATATACTTTCAGGCAGAAAGACTCATGATACCTGGCAGGAGGGTTTTCTCTCTGTTTTCAAGGCAGTGGAGCGTGATCATATTTTTGTGTTCAATGTCTACAACTCTATGAGCAGGGAGCAGCTTGAGAGAAGCTTGTCAGGCCCTGTGACAGAGCTTTTGCTGTCAGTGGTCAAGGAAAGTGAATCACATGGAAGGCTGAAGGATGATGAACTGATATTCATCGCCTCGTTCTATTCCTATGCCTTCATCGGCGTGATGCTTGACTGGGTAGGAGGGGGCATGAGGGAGAAGCCCGATGTGATGATAAAGCGTATTGAATGTGTCATGTCTGGAAGCTTTGAGAACGCAATTGACCGCTTCCTTTCCTTACACTAAGGCTATTCTGCTCAGATTCCTTACAGCCTGATTGCTCTGTAAATACCAGATTGCTTTCTCCTGCTGTAACTTCAGGGCAGGAGGAATAAATGTATCATTCCAGTGGAAATTACGAGGCTTTTGTTAAGCCAAGGAAGTGTGAGGGTGCAGAGAGCAAGTCTGCATATATCATCGGGTCGGGGCTTGCGGCTCTCTCCGCGGCAGCATTTCTGGTGCGTGATGCGTATGTTGATGGCAGCAGAGTGCATATTATCGAGAAGGATCCTGTTCTCGGAGGGGCATGCGATGGCTGGTACTATGATGGACTTGGCTATGTCATGCGCGGTGGTCGCGAGATGGATAATCACTTTGAGTGTATGTGGGACCTTTACCGCTCAGTGCCTTCAATAGAGAATGAAGGACTGAGTGTCCTTGATGAGTATTATTATCTGAACAAGGATGATCCGAACTACTCTCTGATGAGGGCGACAATGAACAGAGGAGAGGATGGGAAGACTGACAGGAAGTTCGCACTTTCAGATAAAGCTCAGCTTGAGATAATGAAGCTGTTCCTCACTCCTGATGAGGCGCTTTATGACAAGACGATTGAGGATGTGTTCTCAGATGAAGTCCTGAACAGCAATTTCTGGCTTTACTGGAGAACGATGTTCGCTTTCGAGAACTGGCACTCAGCGCTTGAGATGAAGATTTACATCAGAAGGTATATTCATCATGTAGAGGGTCTTCCGGATTTCTCAGCTCTCAGGTTCACAAAGTACAATCAGTATGAATCAATGATTCTTCCATTGCAGAAGTATCTTGAGTCGTTTGGCGTGGATATCATAACGGAAACAAAGGTCACGGATGTCAGATTCACCATCATTGATGGCAAGAAGCATGCTTCGTCGATAACAGTACAGGACAGGGAAGGCGAGAGAGTTATAACGCTTACAGATGATGATCTTCTCTTCATAACACCTGGTGGTTGCGTTGAGAACAGCACGCTGGGAAGCCAGGAGACAATCGCTCCATACTGCCCTGAACTGAAAGCAGGTGGTGGCTGGGACCTGTGGAAGCGCATAGCAACACAGTCTGATGATTTTGGACATCCGGAGAAATTCTCATCAGAGCCTGAGAAGACAACATGGATGAGTGCGACAGTCACGCTTTCAGATGACAGGATTGTGCCGTATATAAAGAAAATAACAAAGCGCAATCCGTATTCAGGAAAGGTCGTAACAGGAGGTATTGTCACAGCAAAGGATTCATCGTGGCTATTAAGCTGGACATTCAATCGCCAGCCACAGTTCAGGAAGCAGAAACCCAACGAGCTTGTCGGCTGGATTTACGGACTTTTCCCGTTTGTGGAAGGTGATTATGTCAAAAAGCCGATGAGCCAGTGCACTGGGAAGGAGATAGCAATGGAGTGGCTCTACCATATAGGAGTGCCGCTTGATGAGATTCCTGAACTTGCTGAGAAAAGCTGCAACACGATTCCGTGCATGATGCCTTACATCACAGCATTCTTCATGCCTCGCTCGCTGGGGGACAGGCCTTACGTTGTACCAGAGGGAGCTGTGAACTTTGCATTCATCGGGCAGTTTGCAGAGACTGAGCACGATACTATCTTCACTACTGAGTATTCGATAAGGACTGCGATGGAAGCTGTATATACACTTATGAATATAGACAGGGGAGTTCCTGAAGTCTGGGGAAGTGCGTTTGATGTCCGCGATCTTGTTCATGCATCTGTGGCACTTCGTGATGGCGCTAAGCTGACAGATATGGAGCTGGGACTGAAAGAGAAGCTTGTTCTGAAGGAAGGATTGAAACGTATACATGGTTCAGATATTGAGAAGCTTTTAGTGGAATACGGAGCAATCTGATTGATTGAGAGCTGCAGCAGGGGAGGAAAGCTGCAGCTCTTTTCAGATTATGCAATAATGTTGCTGAGGTGGAATATGCTGAAGCATGAAGTGGACAAGATAGAGGAAAGGACCTGGCGCATTAACGAATTCGGCCTTGTAAATGCTTTTGCGGTGGAAGGTGATGAATCTCTCGCTATTATCGATACAGGCTGTGGCTATGGGGATATACGCAGTGCGCTGGAAGCTGTTTCAGATAAGCCCGTCAAAGTCCTGCTTACACATAAGCATCCAGATCATGCTGGCGGAATATATCATTTCCATGATTGCAGTATTTATATGAATAAGGAGGATGAGGGCCTCACATTCCTTGGTATGGGACTTGATAACGCATTCAGAAGAATGTATGCAGAGACAAGAGGGCCTGTGAAATGTCCTGGAAGGGAGGAAGAAATAATGAGTATGATTCCCCCATCCGAGCCTGACTGCACTTTCTCTTATACCAACACAGATGACGGGACTACAATCGAGCTTGGATCAAGAACGCTGACATGTATCCATACACCCGGTCACACCAAAGGCTCAGTGTGCTATCTCGATGAAAAACTGGGAATACTCTTCTCTGGCGATGCCGTGAATAAGAGCATTATTCTCATGAGACAGCCTGGAAACAGCAACACTCTTATAGAGGAATTCGATGGGACTCTCAGGAAACTCTGGGCAAGAAAGGATGACTTTGAAAAGCTTGCTATCGGGCACGATGGTCCATTTATTGACAAGAATATCATCTGTGACTATCTGGTGCTGACAGAAGGCATTCTCAATGGCTCAATTGCTGGTGATTATGAGGAGAAGGGTTTCCGTAAAGGGGAAGTTGCACGCTATGGTATGGCAGAACTCTGGTATCGGTGTGATCAGTGAGTTGTTGTGTATTCCGTTGCAATATTAGTGTTTGATTTCGGTTTCGCTCTGTTTGATAATCACAAGTATGAGAAAACTGTTAACTCTCATTGTCATTGCAATGTTTATTACAAGCTGCTCCCCCGTACAGAAAGAGCCTGAAAGCCTTATTGTTGGAACTGTTTCCGGGAATCCTCATGCTGCTCTGCTTGAGCTTGTTTCGGATAATCTCAAAGCAGATGGATATGAGCTTGAGATAAAGGAATACTCGGATTATCACAGTCCTAATGAAGATACTGCCTCGGGAGTGCTTGATGCCTCATTTTTCCAGCACCTGCCATATATGAATGATGCAAATGCTGAGTATGGCTACAGCCTTGTAAGCGCTGGTGGAATCTTCATCGCAGGACCATTGGGCATATACAGCGGAAAATGGAATGATATCTCTGCATTACCAGATGGTGCTATGTTAGCCATTCCTGATGATGAGAAGAATGAGAGCAGGTCTCTTCTCATTCTTCAGAGCGCAGGACTCATCACTCTCCGGGATACTTCATCTTATGATGTGACCATTGATGATATCTCTGCCAACCCGCATCATTTTGACTTCATGAAAGTACCCTCTGGTGATATTGCAGATGTGCTGTCCGATGTGGATGCTGCTGTAATAAGGGGAGGGGATGCTATGAATGCAGGTCTCTCTGTATTGAACGATTCTCTGTTTCTAGAGACATTGGAGAGCCCTTATGCTAATGCAATTGTTGTCAATGAAGGCAATCAGGACCTTCCGAAAATAAAGGCACTTGTTGCTGCTCTGAGAAGCTCTGAAGTAAGGGAATATGTCAAAGAGCATTATCCTGATGGAAGCATAATTATTCCTTAGGAGCGTATCTTTTCCGCGTCTCATGTTTTCGGTTGAGGAAGCTTTCCGAGATGTTGTTCCAGACATGCTGATTACTGATACAAGTCCAGAACTGGATGGATTCTATCTTGCAAGGACCCAGAAAAACATATACCCGGAACTGCCGGGTGTGTTCCTTACATCAGATAGTACATTATCCATCAGTTCATTCTCCCGTAATCAGTGGTGTTTGAGGAATAAGGTATGCGGCCATTGTATCGGTTGCAGCTTACCATGTTCACCTGCTTCACAGAAACTGTGTCATATATATTGGAAGGTATATCACGCCATCCTTTTCCATGTAATCTGATGTATGGATAACATATGGCTGATGGATATACTCTGTATATTTCCTGCGATATTTCGAGAGTGAGCAGAGTGTATAGTTAGTTGATGACTTGACTTCGATAGGGGAAATATTGTGTCTGTTGGTTATTTTTGACTTTGCTATGAGGAAATCTACCTCCATCCTGTCATCAGAGCTTCTGCTGTATGAAGAGAAGAAATAAAGTTTTCTTCCTGTGGCAGCCAGCATTTGTGCAACCACGTTCTCTATCAGCATTCCCTTGTTTACCTCAAGCTTGTTCATCGCAAGCTTTTTCATTACTCCTTCGGAGGCGAGCTCATTCTCGTCAAATGCCATGCTCAGGAGGAGTCCAGTGTCTGCGAAATAGCATTTATAGCTTTCATCATCCTTATTCATCCTGAGGCCAATATTAGGTTCTGTCGCCCGATAACACATATTCACGAGCCTTGCATCCTCTAACCACAAGAATGAATCCCTGTAGTCACTGTTTCTTGCGCCGCTTCTTATATCTGAAAGCCTGAACTTCTTTTCATGCTTGTTCAGCTCAGAGGGGATGAGATCAAAGATGCTCCTTATCTTCTCAGCCATGTGCGGTTTTGCCTTGGATATATCATCACGATAGAGACTGATGATGCTGCGTTTTATCCTATCTACATCATCATAGTTATTTGTTTCTGTAAGCTGCTTTACGGCCTGTGGCATTCCGCCTGTCACGATATACTGCGAGAAGCGGTTTATAAGTTTTCTGTGCATTGCATCCCCGACTGGCTTCTTTTTTTCAAAAGCTTCTCTTGCTGCTTCAAGAAGCATTAAGTCTCCCAATGCCCAGAGGAACTCCTCGAAATCCATAGGATACATTTCCTTCTTCTCTTCTTCTGATGGTATTGTTATACCACTGGCTGTGCTTGAGATTGATATCAGGGACCCTGTTTCGATGTAGTCATAACGGCCATCATTGACAAGATATTTAAGCATTTCCCTTGCCTGGGGAAACTTCTGTATCTCATCGAGGATTATGACTGACTGGCGCTCTATGAGCTTCGTGCTGTAATATGCCTGAAGAAAGAGGAATAGCGAATCAAGATCTGATCTGAGCTCATTAAACCGGGCCTTGAAGTTATCGCCTTCCTCGAGGAAGTCAATCATGATATATGAATCATATTCATTCTTGGCGAATTCTTCTGCGATGTAGCTTTTCCCCACACGCCTTGCACCCTCAATCATCAGGACTGTTGAACCCTGTGATTTGTTCTTCCATTTAAGCATAGTTTCATAGAATTTTCTTCTCACTATATGGCCCCTTACATAATCCTAAAATTATATTTGCCAAAAAACAACACAATCCTAGATTTTAAATTTTAATATTTACACACTATCCTAGATTTTAGCATATTTTATAATTGTCAACAAAAATAGCCAGAAAATATTTATCCCGATTTTCAGAAGTAGGCAGAGGCTCTGCCACTGAAGAAGGAAATCCTCTTGTCTCCATGCCCATTCCGCCTTGATGCAGTTCAGCTCTGTCTTCTCTTCCATCTTCTTCCTGACAAACTTCGGTTTCTCGGAAATTTCCTGATTGCTTATCATGAGCTTCGTAGGATATCGTTGGCCTCATATGGCGAAGTAAAAACATTATCCTGATGGAAGCATAATCGTTCCTTAGGGCCCAGACGGAGCAGAGATTTATAGTTGATGGTATTGGAATATGAACAGGCCGCAAGGAAAGCGCTAAGGCCGGAATCCAGCCTTAGCCAATCAGATTGTGGAAGTTTTACGCAAGCAGAGAATCAGCTGCATTCTTCAATGCCTCAGCCGCCTCATCATCGGGTGCATCGTTTGCGATGACTGGATCGGATGCAAGTATCGCGCCATCTGCGATACATCTTTCTTCCCAGTTCCTCATCCATTCACCATCTCCCCATCCATAAGAACCGAAGAGTATGATCTTCTTTCCAGAGAGTAAGCTCTCGATTGAAGTAAACATCGGTTCAAAAATGTCCTCTTCCAGAACTTCTGAACCCATTGCAGGGCATCCGAATGCAAAGGCATCATATGCTGGAATGTCCTCAGGTCCGAAGGCCGCAGGATCGATAGTATCCACATCAGCTTTCCCTTTAAGTGTTTCCGCAATGACATTTGCCATTGCCTCTGTATTGCCCGTTCCCGAATAGTAAACAAGTGCAATCCTCATTATTCCTCCTCAGGCTGTCACACACAGCCTTGTTATATCTGTTCCGCTATGGAAACACTCCACGTATTTCCTGCGGCACTTTTCCCATTTCTGCAGTGTCTTTTCAGCATTTTCCACATTAAAGTAGACTTTCCAGAGTCCTGAATAGAGTGCCCTTTGCCCATTGTTCTCAATGAATCCCATCACATCATCAGGTGGATAGCCGAGGAAAAGACCGACTTCATGGGGACACGGAGTGGAAACAAACCTTCTTTTCAGGAATTCAAGCCTTTCATCAAATGACTCCGGATATTCAAAATATCTCAGTATTTTCTCCGCATGAGGCGAAGTCAGAACATGATTCAGCTTGTCTTTCCTGTATACGAGAAGAAGTTTCTGGCCTTTCATGTTGAACATTGGAAAGAACATCAGGCCGCGGCTTTCAAGCTTCTTCAGACATTCAATCTCATTCGTTGCTTTGCTCAATGAGATGAGAGAGGCTGGTTTCAGATTTGCTAAAGTAGGAGAAGCGTGAATTACAAGAAGCTCCTCAAGATCCATTGTTTAACCCCCCCCCCCTTTGGTTAGCAACCGCTAACCTAATTTGCAAGATACTTCCATCAAGAAGCGAAGTACTGACAGTCCTTTCCTTCTTCTATCTCGAGAGACATCTTAGCACATTAAGTTAGCAAATGCTAACTATATTTTGATAAATAGTTGTGTTTTTTTTGTTAATTCCTTACACGATTTGAAAAATAAGCAATTGGCCGATAATGTGGAGGCAGAATTTACGATGCCTCTCGGATAGAGAATCGGCGGATTTAAGCTGCTGGCCGGAAGGGACCCCGGAGCATATCTTCGGTGATGTGTGACGGAAAGAGGCGGGGTAGTGATGCTCCGCCTTGCTCAGAGCGAACTCTAAAACGAAATTCATACCTTGAACGAAAATACCTATAGGTGTGGCTAAAGAATTAAAAGGCACAGAAGAGGGTAGGTTCTCCTTCTTTGCTTCTTTCTGGTAATCTCCATAATCTTGTTTGTACAAATGTGATACTTGATTTGTAATTTATTTTAGAAAAAGGAATAAAATTGACAATCGTTGTGTTGTTGAGATATGTCTCAAAATCCCGGTTGTATCAAAAGTGCAAATATTACATGTGTTTGAAAATACTTGATGATACAATCAAACAAAATGTCTTAAGATATGGCTGAAAAATCAAATGCGGTTTGTGGTAATCAGTCATACTTTCATTCGCAGAAGATTTTCAGTACATCTCCATTGAGCTAGAGTCATCTGATGTATGCCGTATTTGATACTTTGGTCAGAATAAGTCGCTATGTGTTCCTGTCCTGATAAGTTCAAGAATAAGCCTTTCTGCTTCAATCCTGTAGATCAGAAGCCAGTCTGACTCTATATGGCATTCCCTCATGCCTTTGTAATTTCTCGAATTCTGCAATTGGTGATCCCTGAATTTCTCCGGAAGAGGTTTCTCTTCGCATAAAAGAGTGATTACCTCTTCCAGCTTCTCTGGTTTGCAGCCTCTTTTCACAGCACGTTTATAATCTTTCTTGAACTGGCTAGTGAATTCAGGTTTAAGCATTGAGAGCCTCCATGAGCTCCTTCACACTGTTGTATGGGCCATGCATATCTCTATCATTTTCTGCATCATCCATTGCTTTGTATGTAATCTCATTGGGTTCATCCAACTTGACTTCAAATGGAAGGCCATGGCACCTGAGGGCCTGACGATAGAAAATGCCTGTTGCCGTGCTCAGATCTAAGCCTAAAGATCTGAAGAGAGCTGAAGCCTCTTTCTTGAGTTCCGGTTCTATGCGAATAGTGAGATTGCTTTTCTGTGTCTGCATACTATACTCCTGAATAAAATATAACATTGTTTACTGAATTTGCAAATGCAATGCACATAAAACATGCTCCAATGCCATCCTTATGATTTCCTATATCAGAGACCGGATTACATCCACGTAGTGAAAGCGGTTTGTGTCGAGTTCAGAAACAACGATGACACCTGGACATGGTGCTATCTCGGTGTGCGTGAAGCACTGATGAAAGTCAAGGAGCTTCTGATGAAGCTGGAGCCGGATGAGAGACTCGTCGTCGGAACAGCCTACTGCGGGCAGAATCTGAGGACAGGAGAGCTTCTTGAGCTTTTCTCTGCAGAAGATGAAGGAATTGGCTAACCTGATTCATGCGCTGATTTCCGATACTGCAAAGGAGTACAGCCTCTGCTTTTCCTGAACAGCTGACCGAACTGGCTTGGCTGCTGGAAGCCGGTCTTCAAAGCGATATCGGTGATGGAACCATCCGAAGTTTTCAGAAGATCTGCTGCTTTTGATAATCTGAATTCAATGAGGTAATCATATGGTGTTGTATTCAAAGCTCTTCTGAAACAGCGTATGCATTCGGAGCTGCTGATGAATGCA